>DASYEH010000015.1:0-2182 GCA_036499125.1 Gemmatimonadales bacterium | reverse complement strand
CAGCGCACTCAGCGCGATGAGCGAGACGAAGGTGGCGAGAAGGGGACGAGAGATCACATCGTGAACGCTAGGGATGCGGCGTAATGCCGGCGTAACGGCTGATGGCGCCAGCCCTGAATCTCACGCGGGGCCGTACGGGTGGGTCGCGTCGTACACCCGAGACACCTTCTGGGGAACGACCATGCGCCACGCGTCGACCACGAGCTCGCGCGCCTCACCCGGCTCGAGTGCTGCGAGCGTGGTGTGGACCCAGTGGTAGCGCATGTCGGAATCCGACGGCAGCTGGAACTTGACCGGATCCCCGCCGACCAGGGCGGCCCGTTCGTCTTTCGGAAACCCGAATCCCATCACCAGCTGGTCGTGGGAGAACGACGCGTAGACCATGGAGCCGACGCGGAACTTCAGCCGCCCATGCACGTACACCGGGTATGAGCGCTCCAGCTCGGTGCCGAGCGTCAGGACGTCGTCGATCACGGCCACGGTCTCCAGCATGCTCCTTGCCCGTGACAGCGTCGCGACGTATCGCTCACAGCGCTCATACCGCTAACGTTCGGGAATGGCCACTACGAGTACGTCCAGCCGCCCCGCCGTCGGAGTCCTGTTCATCATCGCCGGAGCGCTGGCGCTGCTGACGCTCCTGTTCGCGTATGTCGCCCCGGGTTCACTGCCCAGTTGGCTCCCGCCGTTCACCTCCCTGGCGCTCGGCGTCGGCCTTCTGCTCATGGGCCTGTCCAGGTCGATGAACCTGCTCGAGCGAGTCGCCTTCATCGTGGGTGCTGTCGGATGGCTCCTGCTCGGGATCAATGGCCTAGTGGGCGGCCTCGGCGCCCTCGTCACCGTGGCCCTGATTCTCGCCCTGGTGGGAAGCCTCGCCGCCGGCATCCTCGTGTGGACCCACAGCACCTTCACCCGCAGCACCAACCTGTGGTTCCTGATCGCGATGATCGTCGCCGCCGTCTTCCTGCTCAACCAGCTGCTGCCGTTCGCGGCCGGCGTCATCGCCACCTTGCTGGTGCTGTTGTTCGGCGCGAGCCTCGTAATCGCCGGGTTCTTCATTCTGCGTCGGAAGTAGGCGGCCCAGCCGGGATCGCGGCGCGCTTGTAGCCTCGTCGGATGACGGCAGTCCCCACGACCGAAACCCCTCGGCTCCAGCGGCGCACGCTCGTCGTTCTCGTCATCTCGCAGATCGTCGGCACGGTCGGAATCGGCGTCGCGCCGACCATAGGCGTGCTGCTCGCCGAGGAGGTCACGTCCAGTCCGGCCTGGTCGGGACTCGCCCGTGTCGCGAGCACCCTCGGCGCCGCCGTGCTCGGGCTGCCTCTCGGAGCCATCGCGGCACGATGGGGTCGCCGCCGCGCACTGACACTGGGATGGCTGACCGCCTCGATTGGGGCCTTCATCGTCGTGTACGCGGCGCAGAACCTGTCGGTAGTCGCGCTCTTCCCCGGCCTTCTCCTCGTCGGAGCCGGCTCCGCCGTCAGTCTGCAATCCCGGTTCGCCGCGACCGACCTCGCGGCGCCGCACCACCGCGCGCGGGCGCTTGCCCTCGTGGTCTGGGTCGGAACCGTCGGCTCGGTGCTCGGCCCCAACCTCGGCGTCCCCGGAACCTGGATCAGTCACGCCACCGGCCTGACGGTATTCGCCAGCGGCTTCCTGATCGCGGGCACCTTCCTGCT
The DNA here is from genome assembly GCA_036499125.1 of Gemmatimonadales bacterium. Classification (GTDB taxonomy): domain Bacteria; phylum Gemmatimonadota; class Gemmatimonadetes; order Gemmatimonadales; family GWC2-71-9; genus Palsa-1233. Next base: position 506 of record DASYEH010000015.1, on the reverse strand, counting down.
CCTCGGCGGGATCGTCGTCTTGCTCGCGCTGCGACCCGATCCGCTGCTGGTCGCCCGCGGCCAGGGCTGGACGCAACCGACCGGCCGACGCCGCGGCGGCGTCCGTCTGCTCGGTCTCGAACTGCGCACCAACCCGCGCGTGCGGCTCGCCGTGCTCGCCATCGTGACCGCCCAGATCGTGATGGTCTCGATCATGACCATGTCGCCTGTCCACATCGCCGACGACGGCGGCACGATCACGATCATCGGCATCACGATCAGCCTGCACGTGGCCGGCATGTATGGGCTGGCTCCCGTGGTCGGCATCCTGGTGGATCGCGCCGGTCACCGCGTCGCGATCATTCTCGGCATCTGCATCCTGGCCATCGCCCTCGTCACCGCCGCCATCGGCTCGGGCACCACGGGAGGGATGATCGCCGCGCTTCTGCTGCTCGGCATCGGCTGGTCGTTCACCAACGTCGCCGGCTCGGCCCTCTTCGCCAGCACCGTCGCCGACGAGACCCGCG
>DASYEH010000014.1:0-473583 GCA_036499125.1 Gemmatimonadales bacterium | reverse complement strand
GGCTATCCCCCGCCGATGGACAAGTTCTTCACGTGTTACGCACCCGTTCGCCACTGAACCCTTGCGGGCCCCGTTCGACTTGCATGTGTTAGGCACGCCGCCAGCGTTCGTCCTGAGCCAGGATCAAACTCTCCAATGAGTAGTTCGATAAAGCTCGAGCGAACAACTGGTACTACTCAGTTGTCCGGATCAATCTTCAGAAGTTTGTACCCTCCACGCGCCCGCTGAATCAGGCACGCTTCGAAGGGTCCGCACTGCGTCCGACTTCTCCCAATCCTTCGCTTGTCAAAGAGCCAGATCTTGTCGGCGACAGCGTTTCGTCGCCAGCCCACAATCATAACCATGGGCTTCCGCAGGGTCAAGGGCATGGTACGACTGGACTTCCGGCCCCTGCTGCCTGCGTTCCCCGGTTTTCCGGGGACGGCAATCTTAGGGGTGAGACCCGGGAAAGGCAAGCCGCTGATGGCTGATGGCTGATGGCTGATGGCTGATGGCTGATGGCTGATGGCTGATGGCTGATGGCTGATGGCTGATGGCTGATGGCTGCGTTAAATCAGGGAGCCGGCCTCATTTTGGGGAGCCGGCCTCATTTTGGGGAGCCGGCCTCATTTTGGGGAGCCGGCCTCATTTTGGGAAGCCGGCTCTCATTGTGATCAGCCATCAGCCATCAGCCCGTGACCATCAGCTAGCTCGTCGGCGGACTGAACGCCGCGTGCTGCGCGTCGAGCCAGCTCTGGTGATACCCTGGATCCTCGATCGCTTCGGCCACCTTCGCCACCTGGAGCGGCCGGAAGGAGTCCATCATCACCGCCAGTTCATTGGTGAACTTGGCGCCAATGCTCGCCTCGGTGCGCCCCGGATGCGGCCCGTGGGGCAATCCGTCGGGATGGTGCGTGATGCTGCCGTACTCGATCCCCTTGCGGCTCATGAACTCGCTCGACGCGTAGAACAGCACCTCGTCCGAGTCGACATTGCTGTGATTGTACGGCGCCGGGATCGCGTTCGGATCGAAGTCGTACGGCCGCGGACAGAACGAGCAGATGACGAAGCCGTCGCCCTGGAAAGTCTGGTGCACCGGCGGTGGCTGATGAATGCGCCCGACGATTGGCTCGAAATCGTGGATGCTGAACGCCCACGGGTAGAAGTAGCCGTCCCACCCCACGACATCAAACGGATCGTGATCGAGGATCAGCTCATTGATGGCGTCGTATTGCTTGACCAGGACCGGGAAGTCCCCAGTGGTGACGCGCGTGATCAGCTCCGTTGGCCGCCGGATATCGCGCTCGGAATAGGGCGCGCCCTCGAGCAGCTGGCCAAACTCGTTGCGGTAACGCTTCGGCCAGCGCACATGGCCGCGGCTCTCGAAGACCACAAACTTGACCGGTCCGGCCGCCTGATCGAGCACCCAGCGGTGAGTGATGTTGCGATGGATCACGACATAGTCGCCGCTCTTGAACGGCAGTGCGCCAAAGACCGACTCGAGCACCCCCTGACCTTCCACGACATAGATCACTTCGTCGGCCTGCGAGTTGCGATACGCGTGCGTGTCCTGGCGGTCCGGCGCCACGTACAACATCGCGACATCGCTGTTGAAGAGCAGCGGAGTGCGGTCGAGCGTCGGACTGCCCCCCGCCAGTGTTGCCGTCCGAAAATGCCGATGGCGAAGCGAGGTGTCCGTGTCGGCTTCCCAGACCACCGGCTTGATCCGCCGCGCCGACTTGACGGTCGTCGGCGGCGAATGGTGGTAGAGCAGCGACGACGTCCCGGTAAATCCCTCGTGCCCCATCAGCTCTTCGGCGTACAGGCCGCCATCGGGACGGCGAAACACGGTGTGGCGCTTCTTGGGAACAGTGCCGAGGGTGTGGTAGATGGGCATCGTGTTGATGGCTGATAGCTGATGGCTGATGGCTGGTCCCAACGCATCGCGCGGAACAGCCATCAGCCATCAGCCATGAGCGCTTCTCCTGTTAGAGATTCCCGCGCAGCGCCTGCTCGCGCTCGATCGCTTCGAACAAGGCCTTGAAATTGCCGGCGCCGAAGCTCTTGGCACCCTTGCGCTGGATGATTTCGTAGAACACGGTCGGCCGATCCTGCACCGGCTTGGTGAAGATCTGCAGCAGGTACCCTTCATCGTCGCGATCGACCAGTACGCCAAGCTCGGCCAGCGGTGCCAGATCTTCATCGATCTTGCCGACCCGCTCCGTGACACTGTCATAATACGTGCTCGGCACTCGCAGAAACTCGACGCCGCGGCTCTTGAGATCGCGCACGGTCTTGACGATGTCGTCCGTGGCGATGGCAATGTGCTGCACGCCGGGTCCACGATAGAACTCGAGATATTCATCAATCTGCGACTTCTTCTTGCCCGCAGCCGGTTCGTTGATCGGGAACTTGATCCGGCCGTTGCCGTTCGACATGACTTTCGACATCAGGGCCGAGTATTCGGTGGAGATCGTCTTGTCATCGAACGAGAGGATGTTGGCGAAGCCGAGGACGTCCTCGTAGAACTTGACCCACTCATTCATCCGGCCGAGCTCGACATTGCCGACGCAATGGTCGACATACTTGAGCCCGGTCGAAACCGCCTGGAACTGTGACGTGGCGGGCACAAACCCGGGCAGGAAGAGTCCCGTGTAGTTCTTGCGCTCGACAATCGAATGAATGGTGTCGCCGTAAATCTTGATCGCGGCGATGACGACGTCACCGTGCGCGTCGGAGAGTACCGTCGGTTCACGCGCACTGGTGGCGCCGCGGGCGATTGCGGCATCGTAGGCCGCGCGGGCGTCGTCGACCCAGAACGCCATGTCGCGCACGCCATCGCCGTGCAGATGGACATGACTGGCGATCGGGCCATCGGGGCCCAGCGCACTGGTCAGGACAAAGCGAAGCTTGTCCTGCTCCAGCAGGTACGAAGCACGATCCCGCACGCCGGTCTCGGGGCCGCAATAGCCGATCAGCTTGTGACCCCAGGCAGACTGATAGTACTGGGCCGACTGCTTGGCGTTACCGACGTAGAACTCGATGTAGTCGGTGCCATTGATGGGAAAGGTGTCGTGCGGGGCGGCCTTGGCCGGTGCGGTCATTGTCGACGTCATGATGTTTTTCTCCAGTAAGCGGGGCAAGGAATCAGCGTGGGCGAACTCTCACGCGGCCCAGCCCGGATCGGTGCGTCGATGTTCGGGGCGCTCTTCGCGGCCGTTCATACGGCGGCATCCAGGAACGACGCGAGATCAGCGGCGCTGATCGCCGGCTCGCCGGGACTGACATGATCAAGCTTGCCGGCCTTGACCCACTCGGCCAGCCGACTCACTTCGTCGAAGAGATGATCGAACGAATCGACCACGAAGAGCAACGGCTGGTAGTGGTCGATTTCAAAATATTGATTGACGACCCATTCGAGCTGGAATGGATAGCGCTGGACGTCCGGCGAATCGATCGCATGCGCGAGCTCGCCATACGATGAAAGAAGCCCGCTGCCGTACGCCTTGATTTCCCCTGGCCGGGTTCCCTTCATGAGACCGAACTCGATCGTGAACCAGAAAAAGCGCGCCATCGCCTTGATGACGCTGGTCACTCGCGCCACGCGCTCTGCCGGGTCGCGCACGTCGGCGGCCCGCAGCGCTGCGGCCCGGGCGCACTCGCCGAAGAGCACCAGCGTGTCGGCAAAGGCCTTGTCGGTATGCATCGGCACATGACCGGCGATGTCATGGAAGATGTCTGGCTCAGGGAGGTAGTCCAGCACCTGGCCATCGCGGATGGTCACGGTCGTCGGGAACTCGCGCTGGCGCAGGCAATCGAAAAACATGTAGGCCGGGACATACCCGCTCACCGCCTTGGCACGGAAACCGGTCAGCGGAGCCATGAACTTGTTGACATCTTCCAGCCGCGGTACCCGCGCGGGGTCGAGGCAAAGATTATCGATCCCCTGCAGGAAGCGATGGTTGGCGTATTGTTGCCAGCGATCGGCCATGCGGGCGTAGAGCTGGCGCCAGGCGTCGTGATTGGCATCTGAATACAGCTCGTAGGGCTGCTCGATGTAGAGGCGCCCTTCAGCTATGGCCTGCTCGATGAACGGCGCACGGGTGGTCGTCAACCCCGCCATTCCGTCAATCGTCGATGCGGTCGCCATGACAACCTCCCTGATCCGAAAGCTAACCGGGGCGCCGGGCCGCCGGTTCCCGTCCTGCCCGCTATTGCATCCGCTCGGCCAGCGCCCGGAACTCGTCAAGCGCCTCGGGGTTGGCGAGCGCACCGATGTTCTTGACCTCCCGTCCCTCGATCACGTCGCGGACCGCCAGCTCACTCAGCTTGCCACTGCGCGTGCGAGGAATATCAGCCACCTGCAGGATGACCTTGGGAACGTGGTGCGGGGAGGTCCCGGTCCGGATTCGCCGGCGGATCGCCAGCTCGAGTGCCGCATCGAGGGTGCAGTCGTCCTGCAAGCGTACGAAGAGCACAATCCGCTCATCGCGCACCCCGGCGATCGCGCGCCGCTGACCGATCACCAGGCTCTCCACCACTTCATCGAGCGCTTCAACTTGCCGGTAGACCTCGGCGGTGCCGATGCGAACGCCGCCAGGGTTGAGGGTTGCATCGCTGCGTCCCGAAACGACAAAGCCGCCGGCCTCGGTACGGGAAACCCAATCACCATGACGCCAGACGCCGGGATACTCGTCGAAATAGGCGGCCTGGTAGCGGGCGCCGTCGACGTCATTCCAGAAGGCGATCGGCATTGAGGGAAATGGCCTGGTACAGACAAGTTCACCGGGCACGCCAACGGGTGCGGCGGTGCCGTCCTCCGCAAAGACATCGACGGCGAGCCCCAGACCAGGACCCTGGAGTTCTCCGCGATACACCGGCGACAGCGGGTTGCCGAGCATGAAGCACGAGATGATATCCGTTCCCCCGGAGATGCTGGCCGTTTGCACTTGCGCGCCAACATTGCGCTGGACCCAGTCGAAGCTTTCAGCCGCCAGCGGTGAGCCGGTGGAGAGCACGCAACGCAGCGCGCGCAGGTCGTAATCGCGGTGCGGCCGAAGGCCTTCCTTTTCGGCGAGCGCGAGATACTTCGCACTGGTGCCGAATACCGTCACCCGCTCTTCGGCGGCCAGTCGCCAGAGTATCCCGGGGTCGGGGGCCGGCAGGGGCGCGCCGTCGTAGAGCACCAGGGTCGCCCCGGCAGCCAGCGCGTTGACCTGCCAGTTCCACATCATCCAGCCGCAGGTGGTGAAGTAGAAGAGGCGCTCCCCGAGATGCAGGTCGACGTGCAAGCGGTGTTCCTTGAGCAACTGCAGGAAAGCGCCGCCAGCCGAGTGAACGATCGCCTTGGGCAAGCCGGTGGTGCCCGAGGAATAGAGCACGTACAGGGGATGATCAAACGGCAGCCGGCAGAACGAGAGCGGCGTGTCGGGATATGCCGCGAGCAGGTCGCGCCAGCGCTGGGCGCGCGGATCACCCGGCAGCTGATCGTCGCCGCGACAGTGAATCATCACCGCATGCTGCACGGTCGGCAATCGCGCCAACAGTGCGTCGGCGCGGTCATTGCACGGATGCGCGCGACCGCCGTACCCATAGCCGTCACAGAAAAAGAGCACGACGGGTTCGGTCTGACCAAAGCGATCGACGATACCGTCGTTGCCGAAATCGGGCGAGCACGAGGTCCATACCGCGCCAAGTGCCGCAGTGGCCAGCATCGCGATGACGGTCTCGCCGATGTTTGGCAACCACCCCGCAACGCGATCGCCAGGTTGCACGCCGAGTGCGGCGAGCCCGGCCGTGACGCGGGCAACATCGCGGCGCAGCGTTGCCCAGCTCCATTGCGGCCCACGCCCCCGTTCATCCCAGGTGACGAGCGCGTCGCCGTTGTCGTCGCGACGCAAGAGATTCTCGGCGACATTGAGCCGGGCGCCATCAAACCATCGGGGTCCGAGCACCGGATCAGGCGGCGCCATGCGGTCGCCGCCAATCAGGACACTCGACCACGGCTCGCCGTTGGCGAGCTCGTCGGCGATCACCGCACTATCGCGCCAGAACTCGCCCCAGAAGAGATCGGGGTGTGCCACCGACCAGTGATGGAGTGCGTCGAATGCCGCGTGATCGGCGCTGTCAGGGAGGTCATGTCCGGCGGCGCGAAGCCGAGTGATGAAACGCGCGAGTTGCGAACGGCGCGCCCGCGCAGGATCCGGGGTCCAGATCGGGGCGTCCGGCATGGCGGTCAGTGGTGGTGCAGCACGACGTCGTCGCTGCGGACGCGTGGGCCGATCATCAAGGTGAGCAACTGGTTCCGGTATCCTGGCGCGACCACCTCGACATACTGCTTGCGGCACTTCTGCAGCAGGTGAGGATCGAAGCTCAGGCGATACTCCCCCTGCTCATCACTGAAGGTGCTGAACGGCGTCCCGACAATCTGCAGGTGCGCGCCTGCCATCGGGGTGCGACCGTCGGTGTCGAGCACCCGTCCCAAGACCGACGAGAGGACCGGGGTGCCATCCGGATTTCGGCCGTTGTCAGGAATCTCCGGGCATTGGCCGGAGGTCTCCTCGTCAAACGAGTTTTCCCATTTCTGGGGATCGGGCGACGTGATGCCACTTCGCCCCATCGAGCCGGTGGTTGCCCGGATGGTGGACGGCGGCGGCGCCCCGCTCGCCGAGTCGAGCTTGGGCGGACCCCAGGGTGACGTCGTCGGGCGCGGAATGGCTCCCAGCGCCGTGTAGTCGCCGGCTCGCGGCAGCTGGATCCGTTGCGGTGCCGGCGGCTGGGGGGCGGGCGGTGGTGGCGCCGGTGGTGGCGGCGTCTCGGCAGGCACCGGTGCCGGCGTATTGGCAGCGACGGGGGTCGACTTTTCCGGGTCGCTCTTCTTGGCGGCCGCCTCCTTGGCCGGTGCGTCGGGCTTGGTCGACTTCGGCCCGAGCTCGACCTCCTTCATGGGCGGGGGCGGCGGTGGTGGCGGCGGTTGCGGTTGCGCCTTTGGCTGCTCACGCGGCTTCGCCTGCTGCTTTTTCGAGATCTTGGGCAGCGGATGTTCAAAGCTGATCGGTGTGGCCACGGCAGTCGCATGCGCTGGCTGGGTCTGCGTGCCATGCGGCAAGCCGAATATCAGGAGAAGCACGACAGCCAAGTGCACCGCCGCGCTGGTCAGCAGGGCGATCGAGAGGCGGCTGTCGCGCCGAGCCGGGCGCATGCCAAACCATGGCGAGCGGGCGGGTGTGCTCACGCCGCCGCCTTGGCGCGGGTCACGTCTCGGCGGAATCCGCCCGGAATCAGATGCACCCTGTCCATACGTTCGGGAAGTTAACGGCGTTGGCCCACCAAGCCGCCATATTTCGCAGGATGACCCTTCCCAGCCAAGTACCTGCCCTGATTGTCGGCGCCGGACCGATCGGTCTGGCCTGCGCCATCTCGGCCCAGCGACGCGGCATCGACCACCTGGTGATCGACCAGGGCGCGATTGTGGACTCGATCACCCGGTATCCGATCGGGATGACCTTCTTCACCACCCCTGAGCGCCTCGAGATCGGCGGCCACCCGATCACCTGCTCGGGCGCCAAGCCGACGCGGGAAGAAGCGATGATGTACTACCGCGGCGTCGTGCGCGCCAACGCGCTGCCGGTCCGGACGTTCACCCGTTTGATTGGCGCTGCGCGGACCGCGCACGGGCTACGAGCCACCGTGGAACACCAGGGCAGCACGCGAATGATCGACTGCGATCGGCTGGTCGTGGCCACCGGATATTTCGGCAACGCCAATGCACTCGACGTACCGGGTGAAGGATTGCCGCACGTCCGCCACTGGTTCGACGAAGCCCACCTGACGGCCGGGCTCAATGTCGTGATCGTGGGTGGCAAGAACTCCGCGGTTGAGAGCGCGCTGGAGTGTTACCGGGCCGGCGCGCGTGTCACGCTGGTGTACCGCGGTGAGGTATTGCGACCGAGCGTGAAGTTCTGGCTTCGGCCTGACATCGAGAACCGCGTCGCTGCGGGTGAGATTGCCCTGCGGCTTGGCACGGACGTCATTGCCATCGACGCAAGCCATGTCACCGTGCGCGGCGCCGATGGAGCGACCGCGCACTTGCCCGCGGATCGCGTCTACGCATTGACCGGATATCTCCCCGACTTTGCGCTGCTGGCGACACTCGGTGTGGCATGCGACGCCGTGACTGGACGGGCGACACTCGACCCCGACACGATGGAGACCAACGTGCCCGGGATCTACCTCGCCGGGAGTGTGGCGGCCGGCCGCAAGACCGGTGATGTGTTCATCGAGAACGGGCGATTTGACGGCGAGAAGATTTTCGGCGATGCGGCTGGCCGAGCGCTGGCGGCCCGGCGTTATGCCGAGTCGCCACGTCCGGTCGGCGAATAGTCACGCCGGCGGTGGGTCGCGGCGCTCCGGCGCCGCCAGCATTCGCTCGGCAAAATCGAGGCGCTCGTGCAAGTCGGCCACTTCGGCACGGAGCGCATCGACATCGTCGAGGATTGCAGCGGCCGTGCCGGACGTGACGAGATGATCAGCCTCCGGTTCCCAATTGGCGACCAGCCGCCCCTCGGCGTCGCGGAACGAGCCACTGGCTACGACGATGACGTCATACAGCCACCAGATGCCGAGACCACCCACGGTGACAACCTGGAGTATGGCTGACTGGGTGCGGCCAACATAAAAGCGATGGCCGCCAAAGACGCCAACGACCAGCGCCAGGAGCAGCGTCACCGTCCGCGATCTGGGTGACGCAAATATTTCATCTTCATCCGACATGCGAATCCGTCCTCGGAGTGCGTGATAGCGCGCCCGGCAGGAGTCGAACCTGCGACCAACAGCTTAGAAGGCTGCCGCTCTATCCAGCTGAGCTACGGGCGCTGGAACGTCAGCGGCGCAAGGAGTCCCGGATTTCGCGCAGCAGCACGACGTCTTCGCTCGGCGGCGCGGGCACGGCCGGCGCTGCTGGCTGCTGGTTGCGCAACCGGTTCATCATCTTGACCATCTGGAAGATGATAAAGGCCAGGATCAGGAAGTTGAACGAGACCGTCAGGAAGTTGCCGTATGCGAATGCTGGTACCCCAGCCGCCTTCATCCCCGCGAGCGTGTGCGCTGTGCCGTCCGGGACGGTGCTCAGCGGGATGAAGTAGTTCGAGAAGTCGAGTCCGCCCAGGACCTTGCCCACCACTGGCATGATCAGGTCGTTGACGACGGAATCGACGATCTTGCCGAATGCCGCGCCGATAATGACGCCGACGGCAAGGTCCATTACGTTCCCCTTGACCGCGAACTCCTTGAATTCCTGCAGCATTGACATCGCGTGCGGCTCCGGATTTGGGTTCAGGATTGAACGTGGACGTGCTTCGGGTAATCTAGGGCCCCGGAGTCGTGGTAACCAAATGTCCCATGCTGGAGGTTCGATGGTACCTGCTGTTCTGGTCCTGGCCGCGCTCGCGGGTCGGCCGGCTGCCATTCCGCCGGGCGAAGCGGTCGTCCGCGCCGCGTACGACATGTACCACGGGCGGTGGTTCGTCAACGCGTTCTATATCGCCCGGATGGAGATCAGCGACGAGCCGCAGCGCGTCGAGACCTGGTACGAATCGGTGGTCTCGCCGGGGCTGATGCGCATCGACGTGGCCCCGGCGATGACCGGTCGGGCGATCTTCTTCCGGAACGACTCGACCTACGAGCTCGGCAAGGGGCGGGTACAAACGGCCGCCGCGGGCGTGCAGCCATTGTTTGTCCTGCTGCACGACCTCCACTCGGCACCGCCAGCCCACACGATCGCGCTGCTGAACCGGTACCGCTTTGACCTGACCCGCACCCACACCCGGGTCTGGGATGGCGAGCCCGTCATCGTCGTCGGTGCGCTGGCCGGCGACACGACGTCCAACCAGTTCTGGCTCGAAAAGAAGCGGATGGTCCTGGTCCGGATGATCGAGCAGAACGGTGCCGACGTGCGCAAACCGCTGGACGCGCGGATCACTGGCTACAAGAAGGCCGGCAATGGCTGGCTGGAGACGAATGTGCGGATGTTCCTGGGCGGCGTGTTGTCGACTGCCGCGGAGTACACCATTGTCCGGGTCAATACCGTCGTCGAGCCGGGGCTCTTTCAGCCGACCCCGTTTCGCCGGCCGATCTGGGTCCGTGACGAGAAGGACATCTTTGGCGGCGTGCCAGAGTCGATTCCGCAGGGTGCGCACCACTAGGCGAAATGTGACCTACCGCTATTCCTTTGACCTGGCACGCTTGGCGGCCTTCTTTCTGATCTTCCCGCCCAGCGTTCGACTGTCGGCCGTGTGCACGGACCGCTCCACTGTATAGCGGGTGGTTCCCCGTTCATGCAGCGTGGAGGCTGACTTGCGCAACGTCATCGCGGCCGCGCGTACCGCGTCAGGGTACTGGCGGCTCACCTCAATCAGCACACGAGCCGGGCCGGTCGGCTTGCGTCGCCCTTGCTCCCAGCCGCGATAGGTTCCGACACTCACGCCGAGTCTGGTGGCGAAATCGACTTGCGAGAGCTGCGCCCGGACTCGCGCTTCGAGCACCGCCTGAGATTCAGGTGGCAGGTCGCTGGCCGTCCGGCGACGCGCGGCCTTCACCTCGCCGCGCAGAATGCGGCCGCCTTCGCGGATGCTGGACACCAGGTTCTTGAAATCGTCGTCGCGCATCGTTCGTATCCTCTCCGGTGTTACCGATGTTTTCCGTATTCCGCTTCGACGATCTGGCGGAGGGCGTGCTTCTGGTCGACCGTGAGCATCGATTGCTCATTCTTTGCGAAGAGCGCCAGCAGTAATACTTCGCCTGCCCGGGACGCGTGGAAGTAGACCACCCGCGCGCCGCCCCGTTTCCCGCGCCCGCCGAAACCGAGCCGCAGCTTCCGCAAGCCGCCAGTGCCTGGTTCAACGACACCTGCCATTGGGTTGGCCATCAATCTGGTCGATAGGTCGAACTGCTCATCTGCTGTCAGCAGCGCATCGGCCTGCTTGGCGAAGAAGGTCGTCTCAATGATCTGGGGGAGGGTCACAGACGGTATTTACGTCAGTGACGTATGTACGTCAAGAGCGTAAAGGCAAGACGGGCAACGAAAGCCCCGCCACGTCGTGCTCGACGCGGCGGGGCTTTCCCTTCCACCATCGGGGCGCCGGGATTCGAACCCGGGGCCTTCCGCTCCCAAAGCGGACGCGCTACCGGACTGCGCCACGCCCCGTTGATTTGATGGCGGCTGAAACTACTCTGCTCGGCTTTGATTCAAAAACCGTACTTGTGCGAACTGCTGCGCAGTATCGCCCTGTGGCACGGTGTTTTCGCCCTGAAACCCGGTCGCATGCGCCGCAACGAGGTCACCGGCTATGCTTTGCGCCCTTGCCAATCAAGGCGGCGGTCGACCGCTCCGGTCGGATAATAGACCCACAGCGCTGCCGCGACTGTCAGTGTCACAAGGCAGCCGACCCACGGCTCGGCTGCGCCGCGCCAGCCGCTCGTGTTGCCTGCGAACGTGACCGTGCAGAGGCCGCCACCCTTCGCGCCGGTTGCCCATTGGGCCAGGTTGAGCGACAAATGCAGGCCGATCGGCAGCGCCAGACCGCGCGACACGATCGCTGCCACGCCAAAGAGCAGCGCACTCGGCAATACGCCGAGGAGCACAGTGGACAATGCCCACCCGTAGAGCAGATGCGTCGCTGCGAATGCGATGGCGACGACGGCTTGCGCAGGCCACACACCAAAGGCCGGCGCGAGCGTACGCAACGGATAGCCGCGAAAGCCAACCTCCTCCATCACAGCCAACGCGACGAATGTGGCAATGTTGAGAACGACTGCGCCCAACCCGATGGGCGCGGCAGTGACATGCATCGGTCCGGAGAGCAGAGCAGCAATTCCGAAGAGCACGGCCATCAATGCGCAACCAATCAGTAGCCCGACTGCGAACAGCAACGCTCGGACTGCGGCTCTGCCGAGCCCGACGTCCGCCGCAGAGCGACCCTCGCGTCGGATCAGGACGAGCGTGAGCCCAACGAGCGCCAGCGACGAGACAGCACCCCACACCAGTTGTCCCCATCCAGGTGGCGCCATTCCTTTGGGAATTGACGCAGCGAAGAGAATCAACAGGTAGGCAAGCCAGAACAATGCCACGCGACGCGACGCCGTCGCAGTAGATAGGCGTGGAACCGTCATGGTCCCCCAGAATGATGGCAAGCAATCCCGTCGAGAAGCCTCTCACCCCGCCGGATGATGTCCACCAACACCGCCGCCGCCCGGGCCCGATGCGATACCGTATCCTTCACCGCCGCCGAGACCTCACCGAACGACGCATGGAGCTCACTGCTCCAGAACAGCGGATCGTATCCGAAACCACCAGTTCCGCGAGACGCCGTCAGGATGCGCCCTTCCGTAACCCCTTCCGCTACAAGATCGCGGAACTCGCCGCTGTTCACATCCCATTCGCTCAGCACCAGCACGCCGTAATAGCGCGCGGACCGATCCGCTTCGGCCACGCTTTCAAGACGACGGAGAAGCTCCGCGTTGTTGGCAGCGGCCACAACGTGATCGGGTCCGACCTGCCCGGCAAATCGCCGCGAGTGTACGCCGGGCGCGCCATGCAACGCGTCGACGACCACACCCGAATCATCTGCGAGCGTGGTCAGGCCTGAGCGCCGCGCAAACCAGTGTGCCTTGGCCGTCGCGTTCGCTGCGAACGTATCAAACTCCTCGAGACCATCTTCGGCCGGGTCTTCGGTGAGTCCGAGATCATCTGGAAAGAGAAGCTCGCGGCCGAGGCCCGCCAGCAGCACGCGAAACTCGGCCTGCTTGCCACGATTGCGCGTGGCCACCAGCAGCGGCGTCAGGAGGTAACCGCCGCATGCTGCAGGGCGAAGAGTTGCTGCAGGCCGTGCTGCGCAAGGTCGACCAACTGATTCAGCTCGGCGCGGTCGAAGGTGCCATGTTCACCAGTTCCCTGCACCTCGACAAATGCGTTGGGCTCAAGCATTACGATGTTGGCATCCACTTCTGCGTCGCGATCCTCGAGGTACGCGAGATCGAGACGATGTTCGCCGGCGACCTTTCCCACCGATACCGCCGCCACCATGCGACCGAACGCCGACGGCTGGCCCGTGCGCTCCGCCAGCCACGCGCAGGCGTCATACAGCGCGACACACGCGCCGGTGATACTGGCGCACCGCGTGCCACCATCCGCCACCAGTACGTCGCAGTCGACCTTGATGGTGTATTCGCCAAAGGCAAAGTCGCGCATCGCGGCGCGGAGCGACCGTCCGATCAGCCGCTGGATTTCATAGGTCCGTCCGCCCGGCCCGTGACGCTCGCGATCATTGCGTTCCCCGGTTGCCCGCGGCAGCATCGCATACTCGGCCGTGACCCAGCCCTCGCCGCTCCCTTTCTTGAAGCGCGGCACTCCTTCTTCGACGCTCGCCGTGCAGTGCACCAGCGTCCCGCCCATTCGCGCGAGGCAGGACCCCTCCGCGTAGGGATTCGCGCGGCGCTCGAGAACGGCGGGCCGCAGGGCAGTATTGTCACGACCATCAGGACGAGGCACGCAGGCGCTCCAGGAGACGAGTGGTGGATCGATCGGGGACCAGCGGCACCAGGGCGACTTCACCGCCACGGGCGCGGACTTCTGCGGCGCCCACGACCTGGTCAAGCTGATAGTCAGCGCCCTTGACCAGCAGGTCAGGGCGAATGGCCATGATGAGTTCAAGTGGCGTCTGTTCGTCGAAGAGGACGACGGCGTCGACGCACTGCAGCGCGGCAAGCAATCGAGCGCGGTCAGTCCCCGGCACCAGCGGCCGATCGGTTCCCTTACCGAGGCTGCGGACGGATACGTCGCTGTTGACGCCAACGATCAGCGCATCGCCGCGCCGCCGTGACTCCTCGAGCAATGCGACGTGCCCCACGTGCAGCAGGTCAAAGACACCGTTGGTAAAGACGACGCGGCCAGCGATCGACTGACGCCACGCCACCGCTGCCGCAAACCCGCGGATCTTGTCGGCGGTGGTTCCCTGCACCGTTACATCGACTCTTCGGCCGTGGGCTTGAAGTGCAGCAGCTTGACGCCGAAGAACGGCACGTTGACGCGTTCGGTGTATTCGCTGCTGATGGTGATCGTGGGCGGCCGGCCACCGTGGCGCCGAATGGTGAGCTTCTTGGCTTCGGGCGGCAGGCCGAGGGTATCGGCGAGCGTCATCAGACGTTGGCTGATCACCGAGTCCGCGAGGGTAACGCCGTAGCGCGCTTCGGATCGCATCTGGTCGCGGAACTGCGCGTAATGCAGCCAGGGCGGAAAGAATCCGGCCACGAGGAAGATGATGATGGCGATGATCGCCAAGGTGCCTACACATCCCGGTCCACCACGTCCCGCACGGTCGCTCATTGGAGTTACCAGTTGGAGTGCACGCCGTCGATGACCTTGTTCACGAGATTCTGCAGCGCGAGCTTGCGGCCATCCGCTTCGCGGCCCGGATCATATTGCCCCTGGACGACCTGGCCGCGCCCATCCCAGAGAATCTTGCCGGAACGCTGGTCGACGATGGTGATGTCGACCGCCAGTTCGACCTGCCGCCGGGTGACATTGACCTGGTTGGGCTGGCCCGCGGCGGTCGGTGTGCCGACGTACGCCAGCGGCTGGTCGGCGTCATAGCGCGTCACCTTGCCGGTGACGATGGCGTCGGCCGATTGTTCCGGGACCGACCGCAGGCCGAGACGGGACTCGACCGCCTGCTTCACCGCGAGACTGACATCCTGTCCAAGTGTCGGATAGGAGGTCGTGTTGTCAAAGGGATTCACGGCAACCGTGCGGATATTCGGCGGCAGTCCACCACCGGCAAACCCGAATGCGCAGCCGCCAAGCAGCAGCAGGATCGCGCTACGGATCGTGCGGCGCAAGCCAGAGGCTCCGGTCAAAGGGAATCTGCTTGACATTCTTGTCAAAGATGATGTCGACCCGGGCCGGGTTGCTCAGTACTTCGAGGCGAGCCTTGGCCGGACGCCCATCGGCGCCGAAAAGGGTCGTCACCCGCCCGACCGGGCGATCGTCAAGCCGGACATAGGCCACCAAGATTGCTGGAGTCTTGCGGACCCAGGCGTAGGCGATCGTGTCGGTGCCGCGGATGTAGCGCCAGGAGGCCGTGCCGGGGTCGTCGCGGCCCTCGACGCGCCAGCCGGGCCCAGCGGGCCGCGCGATGCCGATCATCGCCCAGAGGAGCGGGTAGGCCGGCACGAAGTCATTGACCTTGTCCGCCGGCTCGGCCCAGACTGCCGAATCACCGACAATCGAGGCCTCACCGGGCGAGGCGCCCAGCGGGCCGGCAAACCGGAGATGAATCGAGTCCGGCGCGGCGTAGTTGACGCTGCCGCGGCCTTGCACATCATCGGTATTGTAGGCCCAGCGAAAGCGGAGCAGCCGGTGCCCGGCCGGCCGGGTCGAGGCAACCCAGGCCGTGATGATGGCTGGCGAAATCGTCCCCATGGTCGTGGGGATCGGCGGGGTCTGGAACGGCGCGGTACAGGCCGACATGGCCAGTGCCACGGCCAGGCAGCTGAGGCGTCGCATCGCTACAAGGTCGCCAGATCGCGCTCGCCGCTCAACCCCGTTAGCGATGAATCGACCGGATCAGGTCACCCTGGACCACGCGCATGAGGGGCCCGTAGTTGCCGGAGACCTTGCCGAAAATCGTGTATTGGCCATCGAGGTGCGGCTGCGGGCTGAGATTGATGAACCACTGGCTGCCACCAGTATCCGGGCCAGACAGCGCCATTCCGACCATGGGAATGTCGTATCGCTCGCGGTTGATTTCGTCACGGATGGACCACCCCGGGCCGCCCGATCCGGTGCCGGTCGGGTCGCCGTCCTGCACGACAAAGTCGGGAACGACCCGGTGCCAGCGGTCGCCATCGAAGTAATGACGGTCCACCAGCCGCAGGAAGTTGGCGACCGTGAGCGGTGCTTCATGGCCGAGGAGCTGGATGTCGATCGTCCCGCGCCCATCAACATCGACCCGGACGTGCGGATCGCTATCGGCAAGGACGAGCGTCCGGACGATGTTGCGATAGTCGTCAAGCGTCTTGCCAGTCGAAATCGGAGCACGATCGCCCCACCGCTGTGAAAGTTCCGGCCATGACTTGGCCGCCTCAGCGCGCAGAATCGGATCGTCCGGGCGTTGCAGGAACTCACGATGGGATGGATCGCCGAGCTGGCCGAGGACCTCCGGATGCCGGCCGACCAGGGCGTGCAACGTGCTGAACACCGCCAAACGCGCATCCGAGATCGGATCACGCAGCGCGAGATGCCATGAGAGCACCAGCGCGTCGACGTCCTTCGGCTCGGCGGAGCTGCGCAGCGCACTGGCCGCGGCGGCACGGACGCCGCCGTCGGGGGATTGCAGGTGAGCCCGCGCCACCGCCCGCACGGTGGTGTCGTTGCGCACGCCACGCCAGGCGTCGAGTGCTGCGGCCTGGACGCGCGCGTCCGGATCGTTCATCGCGGACCGAAAGCGAACCGGGTCAGTGGGCCGCCGGCTGGCAATCGCATCGATCGCCGCGATCCGATCGCGGAAGTCTGATGCAGCGAGCCAAGGTGCCACGCGGCGATTGAACACGGTGCTATCGGCGCGCGCCAGCGCCAGCAGAATGGCGCGGCGAAGCGCCCAGGTCGCGTCCTTGCGATCCATCGCGGCGTCGAGCGCGCGCACCGCCGTGGCACCTTTCACCTCGCCCAATGCCGCCGCCGCAGCGACGCGCACGTTGCCGTCAACATCCGTGAGCAACGGCACCATCCGAGAGGCGGTCAACGAATCGTCGAAGGTCGCCAATGAACCGACAGCGGTGACCCGCACGCCGGGTTGCTGATCGTCGAGGGCCCGAATGAGTTGCTGCTTGACGGGGCTGGTGGCGAGTGCTGCGGTATCGGTATAGCGGCGGGTGAGAGCCTTGGCTGCCACTTCGCGCAGCAGCGGAGCGGGATCGCGCAGCGCATTGAGCAGAAACTGGCTCGCGCCAGGTGCGCGAAGCCGCCCAAGCGAATACAACGATCGCCAGCGCAGATCGGTCGACGTGTCATTGGCGAAATGGAGCATGGCCTGGGTTGGCGCCAGCGGGCCGAGGTGCCAGCCGTCGAGGAGGGCACCAGGGGTGAGGAATGCCTGCCGGTCGGCGGGGAGCCCACTGGTGCCGTTGAGCACGGCCGCGAGAAAGGCCGCCGCGTCGCCGCCGCCAATACGAGTGAGTGCAGTGGCCGCTTCGTTGAGTGCGGCGCCGCCAAGCGTGTCGGTCGAGCGAATGCGGGTGATCATCGGCTGAACGGCGGTCGAGTCGTGCAGCAGGCCGAGCGCAAAGAACGCGTTGGCGACGACGATGCTATCGCGGTCAACGAGGAGTGTCAGCAGCGGCGCCACGGCGCGATGGTCGCCGATCCGTCCGGCACTGAGCGCGGCATAGCGGCGCACGACAGAATCGGGATCGGTAAAGGCGCGGGCGAAGAGGGTTGGGTCGAATACCCGCTGATCTTCGGACATGAGCAGCGGTGCCAGCCCCTCGACCTGCGTCGGCGCCTGCGCCACCAGCGGTGTGACGAGCGGCAGCACGCTGAGGCCGGCGAGAAAATGGAGGATGCGCATCAGAGCCTGACCGGATCTGGGGTGGGCCGCAGGCGAGCCGCCACATCGGCGGGAAAGCGCGCCAGCTGCAAATCGTGCTTCAGGACCAGCAAATCGGTGGTGGCCGTCGCGAGCAGGACGCTGGAGTCGTCGTGCTCGACGGCGTAGCCGAAGATGACCCGCCGCGAATCGACCCGACGCACCCAGGTACGCACCCGGATCGGGTCATCATACCGCGCTGGCTGCCGATAGCGAATCGCCAGGTCGGAGACGACCAGACGAAAGCCCGACGCCTCCATCTCGCGGTAGGACATTCCTGTCTGCCGCAGGTGGTCGGTGCGGCCAATGTCGAGCCAGACCAGGTAGCGGGCGTGATAGACTACCCCCTGCTGGTCGGTTTCTGAATAGTCGACTCGGTGCCGGATGATGGTAATGGGCCCGGACTCGGTTGCCTGTACCTCCACCTGCCACCACCTTTCGCGCCGTGATTGGCCACCAGCTTGTCGTTGTCGCCGATGCCCACCTCGGCGCCCCCAGTGCCGGAAGCGAGGAGCCGTTCCTCGCCTTCCTTGACGCCGTGCCGTCGCTGGGCGATACGCTACTGCTCGCTGGTGACATCTACGACTTCTGGTTCACCTACAAACGCCTGATTCCGCGGCATTGCATCCGGGTCACCGCGCGACTGATCGAGTTGGCGCGCCGGATGCCGGTACTGATGATCGGCGGCAACCATGACCGCTGGGGCGATTCGTTCTGGGATGCCGAAACGGGCATCTGGTTTGATCGGCGACAGCTGCAGTTCGAAATCGATGGCCGGCAGGTGCTCGCCGTCCATGGTGATGGACTGCACGAGGAACACGCGTCCGCTTCGGTACTCAACCGCTTGCTCGACCACCGCGCCGTCATCGCCGCGTTCGACTTGCTGCCGGCTGCGGCGGGGTTCCGGATCGCCGGGCACCTCGGCCACGATCCCGCGTTTGCTGCCGCCCATCCCGAAATCATCGCGCAGGCCGTTGCCCGTCAGGCGGCGTGGGCCGCGCGGACGCTCACCGCGCATCCCGACGTTGGCGCGCTCGTCATGGGACACACCCACCGCACGGCGCTCCAGGAATGCTTGCCGGGTCAATGGTACCTCAACCCCGGCGCGTGGCTCGGCGAACAGCGCTATGCGACGCTCACCGGCTCAGCGCTGAATCTCGCCAGCTTCGCGTGACGCGGACCCATCGGCAAGGTCGATCATCTCGACCGGTGCCGGCACCATCCCCATGAACACCGCACCGACCTGGGCAAATCGCGCCACGTCGTCCGTGGCAGCCCAGCGGTGCGTCGCGACCGAACTGACCGGAGCGGCCAGGCCGGCGCTGCGCAGCACGGTGGCCAACTCTTCGGCCGTTTGCTCGCCGCTGTCGATCAACACCACATCGCGACCCATCACCTGGGCGATCAGCGGCTTCAACATCGGATAGTGGGTGCAGCCGAGGACCAGGGTGTCGACGTTTTGCTGCCGCGCCGCGCCGAGATAGTCCTCCGCAATCAATCGGGTGGCGGGGTGCGCGAACCAGCCTTCTTCCACCAGCGGCACAAAGAGCGGGCAGGCGGTTTCGACGAGCTCCAGTGCCGGCCGAGCTGCCACGAGCGCACGCCGATACGCCGCTGACCGAATGGTGCCCTGGGTACCGATGACGCCAATCCGTCCCGAACGGGTTGCGGCGACAGCCGCGCGAGCGCCGGGCTCGATCACGCCAATCACCGGCACCGGTGAGAAGCGTCGAAGGTCGTCCAGCGCGTGCGCAGTCGCAGTATTGCACGCGATCACGATCGCCTTGACGTGCTGGCTCAGCAGCCATTCGGCGATTTCGCGCGCGTAGCGACGCACCGTTTCCGGCGACTTGGGACCGTAGGGCACGCGAGCGGTGTCGCCGAGATAGATGGTCGACTCATGCGGCAACAGCTTCTGCACCGCTCGTGCGACGGTCAAGCCGCCGATACCGGAATCGAAAATCCCGACTGGTGCCGTCGACATCAGCGGTGCCCACCAATGGAGAAGCCGATACCGGTGCGACCACCCGGCAGGAACTGCAACTTGAGGTCGGGCGGGAAATCGATCAGATGGGCGGAGACGTACGCCTCGAGCGCGGAAAAGAGATGGTTGAATCCGATCAGGACGAGCCAATCCTGCTTCTCGGCATGACGGTGGCGCGCGGTGACAGTGTCCGCCCGGTCGAGAAACTGGAGCTCCGAACCAGTCTTCAGCGCCATGCTGATCGCCAGGCCCTCAAAGCCGATGAAGAGAGCACCGGTGAGTTTCCGGTCGAGCTCG
This sequence comes from Gemmatimonadales bacterium, assembly GCA_036499125.1. Lineage (GTDB taxonomy): Bacteria > Gemmatimonadota > Gemmatimonadetes > Gemmatimonadales > GWC2-71-9 > Palsa-1233. The sequence goes on along the minus strand of DASYEH010000014.1, from coordinate 453,684 downwards.
GCCTGGCCCCAGCCCGGCACCAGGCCGGAGAGCAGGAAGTAATGCAGCGGCGCATGGCGCAAGCCCACATCTGCCGGCGTGATACCACGTTCGACTGTGGAGTCAGCGAGGCCCTGCGCCACAACGTGGCGTGCAGTGCCGGCGAGTAGCAGGGCGAGGACCAGGGTGCGCATCACGAAAGATAGGCCGGCGCCCGCAATCAGCGCGCGGCGACGAGCTCGATCTCGACCCGGACGTTGCGCGGCAGGCCGGCCACCGCTACGGTCGACCGCGCCGGCCGATGGCTGCCGAAGTGCCGGGCGTATACCTCGTTCATTGCGGCGAACTCGGCCATGTCCTGCAGGAAGACGGTGGTCTTGACGACGTTGGTGAAACTCATGTCGGCCGCTGCCAGCACTGCCTGCAGGTTCTGCATGACCCGCTCCGTCTGTTCCGCGATTCCCCCCGCGACGATCTCCATTGTGGCCGGGTCCAGCGCAATCTGGCCCGCCGTATAGAGCAATCCGTTGACCAGAACGCCCTGCGCGTACGGACCGATCGCCTTCGGTGCTGCGTCAGTGGCAATAGTCTGCATGTGACACCTCGACAAATGAAAGGAGTGGAGCGGCCTCAGGCTGTGCCAGGCCAGAAGAGCGCGGCGGCGTTGGCGGTGGACGAGGCGCTGATCGCCTCGACGCTGACGCCGCGAAGTTCGGCGACCCGAGCGGCCGTGTGGGTAACGAACGCCGGCTCGTTGCGTTGGCCACGGCGCGGAACCGGCGCAAGATACGGGGCATCGGTCTCGAGCAGCAGGCGGTCAGTGGGGACGGCCCGGACGGTCTCGTCATCGTTCCACGACTTGAAGGTGACCATGCCGCTGAACGAAAAGAACCAGCCGTCCTCGAGTCCGGCCTGCCGCAGGACCGGTCCACTTGAAAACGAGTGCAGCACCACGCGTGCGGCAGGTTGCTCGCGAAGAACCGCAACCACATCGGCATCGGCCTCGCGAGCGTGGATCACGACTGGCCGGTCGAGCGCCACGGCTCGCGCCAGCTGATGAGCAAAAATCCGGCGCTGGGCATCGCGTGGCGCATGATCGTAGTGGTAGTCCAGACCGATCTCGCCGACGGCGCGCACGATCGGGTCGCGCCAGGCCGCTTCCAGGATCGCCGAGATGTCGTCGGTCCACCGCCCGGCATCGTGCGGGTGACAGCCGGTCACGACAGCGAGCGTCGGATCGGCCGCCGCCCACGGCAACGTGACCGGCAGCAGGTCGGTCCGGCTTTCAATGACAAGCGCGCGGCCGACTCCGGCCGCGCGCATGCGCTCAATCACCGCGTCACGATCCGGCGCGAACGCCGGATCGGTCAGGTGACAGTGCGTGTCAACCAGCACCCAGTCAGACCGTGCTCGGCCTGCGCGCTGCGGGCGAGACCCGGGCGCTGACCCGCGGCTTGCGCCCGTCGATGCCCGGCCACTTGGTCTCGATGATCAGCAGCACCGGCGCAGCGATGAAAATCGACGAGAAGGTGCCGGTGAAGACGCCGAAGAACATGACCACCGCGAACGGCCGGATGACCGGGCCACCGAAAATCGCCAGCGCTGCGAGTGACGCCAGTGCAGTCGTGTGGGTCAGCACCGAGCGCGGCAGCGTCTCGTTGATCGACTCGTTCAGGACAGCCACGAGATTGTCACGTCGGCTCTTGCGCATGTTCTCGCGCACGCGGTCGAAGATGACGATCGTGTCGTTCAGCGAGTAGCCGACCATGGACAGCACCGCGGCGACGACCACCAGCGACACTTCGAGCCGGATGACCGCGATGAAGCAGATCGTCAGCACGATATCATGGAAAGTCGCCACGACGGCTGCGAGGCCGAAGCGCCATTCGAAGCGAACCGCCAGGTACGCGAGCACCGCGAAGAATGACAGGAAGATGGCCAGGAACGCCTTGCCACGGAGTTCGCCACCGACCTTCGGGCCAACGGCGTCGAGGTGGTTCTGCTGCCAGTTGGAATGACCACCAGTCGCCTGGTCGAGCGCCTTGCCAATCGCGGCGCCGGTAATGCTGACATTGTTGGGGTCGCCGTTGGCCGCAGCCTTCCGGGCCCGGATCAGGTACTGATTGTTGGCCGACGGCGTGATCTCGGCGTCCGGGAGCCCGACCGTGGCCAGCGCCGTCCGCAACTGCTGCACGTCGACGTGGCTGTGGGTGTTGACGTCCATCAGCGTGCCGCCGGTGAACTCGACGGAGTAGTTCAGCTTCCAGCCGATCAGCGCGATCATGCCGACGACGAAGAGCGCAATCGTGGCGAAGATCGCCTTGCGGCGAAAGCCGATGAAATCGTAATTCGCGTTGGCAAAGATACGGACCATGGTCAGATGCTCAGCGTTGTTGCGGTGGGCCGGCGATCGAGCCACAGCAGGAAGAAAGTCTTGGTGACGAAGATCGCCGTGATCATCGACGCCGCGATACCGAGAATCAGTGTAACGGCAAAGCCCTTGACCGGGCCGGTGCCGAACTGGAAGAGAAAGAGTGCCGTCAGCACCGTGGTGACGTTGGAGTCGACGACAGCATTCATGGCGTGCTTGAAGCCCTCTTCAACCGCCAATCGCACTGAGCGACCTGCCACGAGTTCTTCGCGGATCCGCTCGAAGATCAGCACGTTGGCGTCGACCGCAATCGCGACGGAGAGGACCAGGCCGGCCATGCCGGGCAGCGTCAGCGTCGCCCCCACCGCCGCCAGCCCGGCCAGCGTGAAGAGGATGTAGAGCCCCAGCGCTACGACGGCCAGCACACCGGCCATTCGGTAGTAGCCGACCATGATGATGATGACGAGGATCGTGCCGACAATACCGGCCGTAATGCCGTCACGAATCGAGTCGGCGCCGAGCGAGGCGAGCACCTGACGCTCTTCGAGGATCTTGAGCGGCACCGGCAGGGCGCCAGCCTTGAGGGTCAGCGCGAGATCCTGCGCCTCCGCCAGGGAGCGGTTGCCCAGTTCGATCTGGCCGTGCTGATCGATCCGGCTCTGGATGACCGGCGGCTGGCCTTCCACGCGACCGCTCAGCAGGATCGCCATGTAGTCGCCGATGTGACTCCCGGTCTGCTGGCCAAAGGTGCGGCCACCAGCGCGGTTCAGCGTGAACGACACGATGCGCCGCTGGCTCATCGGATCGATCTGCGCCGTGGCGTCAATCAGGTCCGTTCCGGTGACGATCGGCTTATCGGCCAGCGCATAGAGGAAGCGGTAGGACTGGGTCCCGACCGACGTCTTGGTGCCAGCCCACTTGAGGTCAACGCCGCGAGGCCAGAGTCGCCGGATTTCGGGACGATTGAGCAGCGAATCGACGCGAGGAAACGCGACTTCCGGCACCGCATACTCGCCTGGCATCGGCGACATGCCGACGGCGGAGCCTGGCTGGATCAACGCCGAAAGGATCACGACAGAGGTGTCCTTACGGGCGGAGTCCGCCGCCGCGCCTTTCTTGCCGGTGTCGGCGCCGAGCAGCGCGCTGACGCCCTTGGCCGCATCCGGGACCGCAGTGGTTCCCTTGACGCCCTCACGAGCGAGCTCGCGGTCCATCGCCGGCAAAGCGGCATCGAGGCCGCCGCTCTTGTCGGTGAGGCGGAACTCGAGGAAGGCGTTGCTCTCGACGATGCTGCGAGCGTGTTCGGCATCGGTCAGGCCGGCGAGTTCGACCACAATCTGGTCCTTGCCGACCTTCTGGATCAGCGGTTCACTGACGCCGAACTCGTCGACGCGCTTGCGGAGCACCTGCAGCGCCAGTTCGATCGCGAGGTCGGGATCCGAGACATGCGCCGCCGAGGTGTCGAGGCCGAGGGCGAGGTGCATGCCGCCCTGGAGATCGAGTCCGAGCTTGATCGGGATCCGCTTCACGACGACGTCGTGCATGACGCCCTTGGCGTCTTCCTGGCGGGTCGACTCCGAACGCGGAAAGAGGTAGATGATCGACGCAAGGATCATCAGCCCGATCAGGATCATGCGGTTGCGAATCGTAGAAAGCATCGTCACTCAGGCGCCACAAGCGGCGCGTCAAGGTCAACGCGTGCATCGGCCAGGATGGCCATGGCACGCAGGCGATCGTTCTCCAACTGCTGCTGGAGCGCCGCCACGCCATCGAAGCGGCGAATGTCCCGCACAAAGGTCACCCACTCGACCCGGACCCAGGCGTCGTACAGGTCACCTGCAAAGCCGAACAGGTGTACTTCCACCAGGCGTCGTCCGTCATCGAACGTGGGCCGGTGTCCCTGATTCATCATCCCGCCAAAGCGTCCGAGCGGCGTGTCGACCGTGACGGCATAGACGCCATCCGGCGGCACTTGCTTGCGAGCCGCCACATCCAGGTTGAGCGTCGGAAAGCCGAGCGTGCGGCCCCGTGCCTCGCCGCGAACCACCGGCCCCATCATGCTGTAGCGACGCCCCAACTGCTCGGCTGCGGTGACGAAATCACCGGCCGCAACCGCAGCGCGGATCAGCGTGCTCGACACCGGCACGCCCTTCACCTCGACCGGCGCGATCACATCCACCGGAAAGCCGCGCGTTGCACCCAGTTCGCGCAGTGTCTCGACATCACCGCTGCGACCGCGACCAAAGCCGTGATCGTGACCAATCACCAGTTCCTGCATGTCGCACTGCCGGCGCAGGACGTCGTCGACAAAGGCGGCCGGCGCCATCGTCGCCATCTGCCCGTCAAAGTGCAGCACCGTCATCCGGTCGATCCCGCTCGGCGCCACCGCGTCGCGACGCTCGACCGCAGTCGTCAACCGCAACGGCGCGGCCGCGGGCCTGACCACTTCGAGCGGATGCGGCTCGAAAGTAACGAGCATGCTGGAGCGTCCGGAATGGCGGGCGCGGTTCACGATTTCTTCCAGCACCGCGCGATGCCCGAGATGCACACCGTCAAACGTCCCGACGGTCACCACGGTCCCGGTCACGGCACCGGCTCGAGCACGACCGTCGGATGCCACCAGCCGTCGCGCCCTTCGGCCGCCGCGACGAGACGTCCGTCGTCGCCCAGCAACGCACCCACGCCAGCGGTCAGCTGCTGCTGCGCCACACGGCGACCATGGACGACTTCGCGCACGGCGGCGGCGTCGAGCACTTCGCGCGGCAGCGCCGGCACCAGCGCGGCCGGGGCGATCAGCCGATCTGCAGCCGCATGTTCCGGCGCACAGGCATCGCCCACCAGAAACGGCCCGATCGCCGTTCGCCGCAAGGTGGCACAGTGCGCGGGTGTGCCAATCCGTTCCCCCAGGTCGCGAGCCAGCGCTCGCACGTACGTCCCGCGACCGACTTCGGCGTGCAACGAGAGCAGCGGCGGCGACCACGCGGTGCGCTGCAACTCATGCACCTGCACGGTGACCGGCGGCAGGTCGACGGCCTCCCCGCGGCGCGCGAGCGCGTAGCTGCGCACGCCGTCGACATGCTTGGCAGAAAATGCCGGCGGCCGCTGTTCTTGCGTACCAGTCAACGTTGCCAGCGCCGCGTCGATCGCGGCGTCATCCGGCCACACCGCCGGCGTTTGCTCCCGCACCACGATGCCATCGGCGTCGTCGGTGTTGGTCGCGCGACCAAACTGGACCACCGCGTCGTACGTCTTCCGCATCCCCTCGGCAAAGCGCGCCAAGCGCGTCGCCTTGCCGACGAGCACGACCAGGAGCCCGGTTGCAAAGGGATCGAGGGTGCCGGCGTGGCCAACGGCGCGGGTTCCCAGCTGTCGACGCACCACCGCAACCACATCGTGCGACGTCCAGCCCGCAGGCTTGTCAATGAGCAATCCTCCGTTCAGGAGGGGCCGTCCTCTTCCCGCTTCAAGCCGGCGAGCAGGTCGTTGATCCGCTGGGCGTACTCCAGCCCACGGTCGAGCACGAAATGCAGCTCCGGCACGATCCGGGTGCTGAGCGACTGCGCGACCATCCGGCGCAGATACCCGGCCGCACTCTGCAGTCCTTCGACCGCTGCGGCCTTCTCTTCGGGCGTGCCATGCGGCACCACGCGAATCGTCGCGTGACTCAGGTCGCGCGTCACTTCAACGGCACTCACCGTCACCAGTCCAACCCGCGGATCTCGCACTTCACCGCGCACCAGCGCTTCGCCAACCGTGGCGCGGATACTTTCGGCGACCTGTTCAGGCCGCCGGGACGATGCTCCCTTGCCCGCCATCCGGCCTCACCCCTGCGCCGCGGACGACGCCAGCGTGCGCTTGATCTCTTCCATCTGGAACGCCTCGATGCGGTCGCCCACCTTGAGGTCGTTGTAGTTCTCGACACCGATGCCGCATTCGAGCCCTTCACGGACTTCCTTGACGTCGTCCTTGAAGCGCTTGAGCGACGAGAGGTTGCCGGTATACGCCACCGTGCCATCGCGAATGACTCGCACCCGTGACGTCTTGGTGATCGTTCCCTGACGCACGATCGAGCCGGCGATGGTGCCGACGCGGCTGACCTTGAACAGCTCGAGCACCTCGGCCTCGCCGAGGATCGTTTCCTTTTCCTCGGGCTTGAGCAGGCCTTCGAGCGCAGCCTTCACATCTTCCACTGCTTCATAGATGATGCGATAGGTACGGATGTCGACGCCCTCACGCTCGGCGGCGGCACGGGCATTGGCGTCGGGCCGCACGTGGAATCCGAGAATGATGGCGCCTGACGCCTTGGCGAGCAGGACATCACTCTCGCTGATCTGACCAACGGCGCGCAGCACGATGTCGACGCGCACTTCGCTGGTGCCGAGTTGCGCAAGCGCGTCGGCCAGCGCTTCGGCCGGACCACCTTGATCGGCCTTGATGATGATCCGCAGCTGGGTGACGGCGCCTTCCTTCAGCGCGCGCGAGATATCCTCAAGCGTGCCACCGCGCGCCGAGCGCCGGTTCTGCGCCTCGCGCTCGAGGCGCTGGCGCTTCTGGGCGATCTCGCGAGCCTCGTTGGCATCGGAGACGACCAGGAAGGTGTCGCCCGCTGACGGCACGCCGTCAAAGCCGAGCACCTGAATCGGCATCGACGGGCCGACCGATTTGACCTGCTTGCCACGTTCGTCAAAGAGTGCGCGGACGCGACCCGAGTACTTGCCGCAGATGAACGAATCGCCGACCCGCAGGGTGCCCTTCTGGACCAGGATGGTCGCCAGTGGACCCTTGCCGGCATCGAGCGTGGCTTCAATCACCGACCCTTGCGGGTTGGCATCCGGGCTCGCCTTGAGCTCGAGGATTTCGGCCTGCAGCAAGATCTGCTCGAGCAGTTCGGGAACGCCCTGCCCCGTCTTGGCCGAGATTTCGGCGCTGAGCACATTGCCGCCGAACTCTTCGAGCACCACGCTGTGTTGCAACAGATCCTGCCGCACCTTGTTCACGTTGGCGGACGGCAGGTCGACCTTGTTGATCGCGACGATCAACGGCACACCCGCGTTGCGCGCGTGCGAAATCGCCTCGATCGTCTGCGGCATCACCTGATCGTCGGCGGCAATCACCAGCACGACGATGTCCGTCACCTGTGCGCCACGGGCGCGCATCGCGGTGAAGGCCTGGTGGCCCGGCGTATCGAGAAAGGTGATCGACTTGCCTTTCGGCAATTCGATATGGTACGCGCCGATGTGCTGGGTGATGCCACCCGCCTCACCTGCGACGACGTTGGCCTTGCGGATGTAATCGAGCAGCGACGTCTTGCCGTGATCGACGTGCCCCATGATCGTGACCACGGGCGGACGCAGCACCAGCTCGCCCTGGTCGGCTTCGGTCTGGGGCTCGACTTCGGCGTGGTATTCCTGCTCCTTGACCGCCTGGAAGCCGAACTCCGACGCGATCAGTTCGATCTGGTCGAAATCGAGGCGCTGGTTCACCGTGACCATCAGGCCGAGTTCCTTGAAGGCGAACGCGACGATCTGGTTGGCGGGAATCTTCATCGCGTTGGCCAGTTCGCTCACCGAAATGAACTCATTGACACGGATGAGGGTCTTCTCGCGTTCCTTTTCCTCGGCCACGCGCGACGCGATGATGTCGCGATAGCTCGGCTCGTCGGAACGGGTCTTCTTGCGCCCGGTCGGGCTGCCCTTCATCCCCTGCAGCGTCTTGAGGATGTTGGCTTGCACTTGATCCTGATCGACGAAGCTCTTCTTCCCCTTCTTGCCCTTCTTGCGGCCACCACCCGGCTGCGCATCGGGACCAAAGGTCCGCGGCACCGGGGCGCCGGCGTTGTTCGGCGCGCCACCAGGCCCGCGCTGCGGTGCCGGCGAACTCGACGAAAAGACGGGACGCGGGCGACCGCCGGGTCCACTCTGGCCACCGCGGTTCGGCGGACCACCGGGTCCCCGCGACGGACCGCTTGATGGCGCGGGCCGCTGTACACGGGGGGGAATGAACGGGCGCGGTGGACCACCCGCCGGCGGCGCCACGGACGGGCGTGACTGCACCGGCGGCGGCGTCATGCGCGGCGTGGCCGGCTGCACGGTGGGGCGGCTCGGCACTGGCACCGGTGGACGATCGGCGACCGGTGCAATCGGCGCGGCTTCGACCGCAACATCCGGGGCGCCCTCGACCGGCGATTCAGGGACGTCTTCGGCCGGCTGCGGTGGCAAATCCTTGAAGAGCATCCGGGCGCGCTCTTCAATCGACAGGCCGGGCTTGACGGCCTCGACTGGCGGCGCTTCCAGGGCCAGCGGCTCGACGTCGAAGCCACCCTTGGCAGCCTGTTCCTCGGCTTCGGCGGCAGCCTTGGCGTCATGCTCAGCAACTTCGGCGGCAGTCCGGCGACGGCGCACCGGCTTGGCGTCGGACGTGACCGGCACGGGCGCTGGTTCAGCGACCTTGCGACGCCCCTTCTTGGGGGCGGGCGCCTCGGCGGCCTTGCGCTTTTCGCGCTCCCAGCGGACACGAACGGCCGAGACCTGATCGGGCTCGAGCGCCGACATGTGGCTGCGAACGAAAATATTCATTTCTCGCAGCGTACCCATCAGCTGTTCGACGGGAACACCGAATTCTGCCGCGAGGTCATGCACTCTACTCTTGACCACTCACTCCTCCGTCACTCCGTCTGCCGGGCAACTGCTGCGAGCATTCCCTTCGCCAGCGCCCGGTCCCGCACTCCAACCACCATGACTGGCGGGCGACCCAACCGCGCCCCCAGCTCGTCCGCCGTCGGCCCCGTGATCACCGGCACTCCGGCGCCCTGGGCCAACCGCACCACCTTTTCCTGTGCCCTGGCCGTCGCATCACTCGCGACCACCACCAGGCAGCACTCCCCGCTCTGCAACCAAGACCGCGCGGTATCAACGCCCGGCAATGCCATCCCGCCCCGCAGGCCGAGACCGATCAAGCCGAGCAGCGCGTCAGGTGGTGACGGCCGCTTCGCCCCCATCGGGCTCTTCCTCCGTCAGCTCACTGAGAAACTTGACCAGTTCCTCGGTGGTCGACGGGGTCATCCCGGGAATCCGGGCAATCTCTTCCAGCTCGAGGTCGATGACATCAGTGAGCGTGGTGTAGCGCGCCTGATCGAGCACGGCGACCAACTCTGGCGACAAGCCTTCCAGCTGGGCGAGGGGCACCCGTGTCTCCGATTCCTCCTCGGTCGCGGGGAGCGCAAAGAGCGGCCCTTCGCCACCGCGCTCCAGCCATTCGCGGCTCGAGTACAGATCGATCTTCCAGCCGGTCAACTCGGAGGCGAGACGCACATTCTGGCCGTTCCGGCCAATCGCCAGCGAGAGCTGGTCTTCGTCGACGACAGCCTGGATCGTCTTGCTGGCTGGGTCGGAGAACACCTTGGCGACACGGGCCGGCGCGAGCGCGAGGCGCGCAAAGCGCTCCGGATCCGGCGACCAGGGCACGATGTCGATTCGCTCGCCGCCGAGTTCGTTGACGACAAACTGCACCCGGGAGCCCTTGAGACCGACACAGGCACCGACCGGATCGATCGCGTCATCACGCGAGATCACGGCCACCTTGGTGCGGCTGCCCACTTCGCGCGCAATGCCCCGCACTTCGACGATCCCCTGCTGGATTTCGGGGACCTCGAGCTTGAACAGCGCAATCACGAAGAGCGGATCGCCGCGCGACAGGATCAGGCGCGGTCCCTTGGGCGTCTCTTCGATCCGCTTGAGCACGGCGCGAATCGTGTCGCCCTGATGGAAATGCTCGCGATGATTCTGCTCACGATATGGCACGATCGCTTCGGCTTCGCGGAACTTGTTCAGCATGATGACAAACTTGCCGCGCTCGACCTGCTGGATCTCGCCGGAGAGCAGTTCGCCGACCTTGCTGGTGAACTCGTCGCGAATCCGGTTGCGTTCGCCTTCGCGCACCCGCTGGATGATCCGCTGCTTGGCGGCCTGCGCCGCCAGGCGACCGAGCGCCTCGAAGGGGACCTCTTCCTCGAGCATGTCCCCGACCTGGAAGTCGGGATCCTCGAACTGGGCCTCTTCGGTGGAAATCTCCGAACTCGGATCCTCAACGACTTCGACGACCTGACGCAGCCGGGTGACCGTAATGGTGCCCTGCAACTCGTCCACATCGAGCTCGAAGCGCACGTTGGGACCGTATTTTTTCATCAGCGCGGCATGAATGCCATCGCGCAGCAAATCGAGCAGCTCGGAACGATCGAGTTGCTTGGCGTTCGACAGCTCGCGAAACGCTGAAACCAAGTCGGCGGATGACGCCATCAGACTTCTCCTGCTTCCCAGTTTCTGGAACCTGACCCGTGAGTCAGCTGACACATGAGGCGGGCACGGCCTGTGGGGGAGAAACAAAAAATGCCGGGGGAAACCCGACACCTCGCGGACCTGCGCAAGTTGCCCCAACACCAGAAGATAGCCGTTTCAGGGGGTGGCGGTCAACTTGCCAGTGGCCGTCCAAGATAGGCGACCATCCGACCATCCTGCCCGCCGGACCCCCGGTGCGAAAAGAAGGCGCCGGCCGGATCTGCCGAGCAGTGTCCGCTGACGGACACTTCGGCCACACCGGCCTTCTGCGCCTGCTGCTGGAGCAGTTGCCGGAGGTCCAGTGGCCCGGGACCGCCGTCAGGCCGAGCCTGTCCGGCGGCCCGAAGGACCTCATCTCCGACTTGATATCTGTTACCAGAAATCGCGACACCGCAATGCATTACGACGTCTGCCGGAACGATGTTGCCAACTGACCGGAGGAGCGCGAGCGCAGCCGGCAGAATCCCGGAGACCGTCCCTCGCCATCCGGCGTGCAGCAGGCCGACCACCCCGTGCTTTGGCGCGGCCAGATAGACCGGTACGCAGTCGGCAACGGTGACCAGCAGGTATTGGCCGGCGTCTGCGGTGAGGTGGCCGTCGGCCCCTTCAAGCAGCGTCCACCCACTGCCCCGGGCCTCGTGCCAGAGAACATTGGTTCCATGGACCTGGTGGGCCAGGATCGCCGAGCGGTAACCCGGGAGGTCCGCGAGAAAGGCACGCCAGTGGGTCATGATTTTGCCGGACGGCTGGCTGCCCCAGAGGCCAAGGTCGAACGGCTCGGCCGGATTCCCCCGCCCGGTCACGCCGGCAACCAGACCGAACCGGCTCCGCCACTCAGGGACCTCCCAGCGCGGGACCGGTCCGGGGAGCCTGACTTCGTCAGCCGTCGACACGCTCGATCAGGGCGCCAAGCGCGCGAAGGCGGGTGTCGACCAGCTCGTAACCACGTTCGATCTGGCCAATGTTGTTGATCTCGCTCTGCCCTTCGGCCGCGAGTGCGGCGATCACCATTGCCATGCCGGCGCGGATATCCGGCGATTCAACCCGCCCGCCGTGCAGCGGCGACGCACCGCTGATGACCGCCCGGTGCGGATCGCAGAGGACAATGCGGGCGCCCATGCCAATCAGCTTGTCGACAAAGAAGAGCCGCGATTCGAACATCTTCTCGTGGACCAGCACCATCCCCTCGCATTGCGTCGCGGCCACCACGGCAATCGACATCACGTCGGCGGGAAAGGCCGGCCAAGGGCCGTCTTCCAGCTTCGGCACGTGGCCACCCAGGTCGGGCCGCACCCGCCGTTCCTGTCCCGAGTCAATGACCAGATTGTTGCCGTCAAATCGCCCCCGGATCCCCAACCGGTCAAAGCCGAGGAGCATGCTGCGGACGTCATCGGGCCGCACATCACTGATGGTAATCTGGCCGTTGGTGACGGCAGCGAGGCCGATGAACGAGCCGATCTCGATGTGGTCCGGACCGATCGTGTAACTGGCGCCGTGCAGCGGTTGGCCGCCCTCGATCACGTAGGTATTGCTGCCGATTCCCTCGATCCTGGCCCCCATCTCGACCAGCAAGCGCGCGGTGTCCTGCACGTGAGGTTCGGACGCCGCGTTGCGAAGGATGGTGCGTCCACTGGCAGCGACTGCCGCCATCAGGGCGTTTTCCGTGCCGGTGACACTCGGTTCATCAAGAAAGATGTCGGCGCCCTTGAGCTTGCGCGCTTCAATGGTGAACGCGTCGCCGACCTGAACCGAGGCCCCGAGCCGTTCAAGGGCCAGGAAATGCGTGTCCACACGGCGACGACCAATAACGTCTCCCCCGGGTGGCGGCAGCACGACCTTGCCGAACCGGGCGAGGAGCGGGCCCGCCAGCAGGATCGAGGCGCGAATCCGGGTGCAGAGGGTCGGATCGAGCGGCTTGGGCCGCACAGGCCGGGTGTCGATGGTGACCTGATTGAGCCCGGTCCATTCCACCGAGGCTCCGAGATCGAGGAGCAGGTCAAGCAGCGTCTCGACGTCACGGATGCGCGGGATATTGCTGAGGGCGACGGGCCCATCGGCGAGCAGCGTCGCCGCGATGACCGGCAGGGCGGCGTTCTTGTTGCCAGCAGGACGAATCGTCCCATGCAGTTGCTGGCCACCGGTGACCACGAAGCGTGGAGGCATCGGGCAAAGGTCGTCGCGATGGCCGGTGACCGCAAGCGGGGCGCGGGTGGGACATTAGCTTTCGGCGTCATCTCGAACAACGAAGCGGGGACCCATGCCTGGATGGATCGCACCGACGGTCGCACTGTCACTCCTGGTGATCGCAATCTCGGTATCGGTGGCGACCGCGATCATCCTGATGACGATCAAGCAGTCCGTGGATCGCGCGCAGTCGCTCGCGGGCGAGGTGGCCAAGCTGCGCGAAGACCTTGCCCCCACATTGAATGCGCTGCGCGCCCTGGGCGACAAGGGGATCGAAGTCGCCGACATGGCGCAGCAGGAAGCTCGGCAGATCATTGAGACGACCCGGCGCGTGCGCTATGACGTCGAGCGCGGCGTCAAGCGCGCACGGCGCCGCCTGGCGGACTTCGAAGCGGTCGTCGAGGTAGTCCAGGAGGAAGTCGAGGCAACGGCAATTGACGTGACCAGTACGATGCATTCGCTGCGCACCGGCGCGGGCATGATCGGGCAACTCCGCAAGATGATCCGTCCACGGAGGCGAGGCGCCGCGTGAAATGGCTGGGCGCACTCGGCGCTCTGGCGCTGATGATGGTCTGCTTCCCGCATCAACTGCACGCCTGGACTCCGGGAACCCATGTGGTCCTGGGCGAGCGGATCCTCAGTTCGCTGGAGCTGCTCCCGCAGGTCGTCGGCGACCTGTTGCGAGCGTTCCCGTATGACTTTCTCTATGGCAGCATCGCGGCCGACACCACCATGGCCAAGAAGTTTGCGCCGGCGGACCGTCATTGCCACGCCTGGCATGTGGGGCGCGAGGTCTACGAGCTGGCGCCATCCGATGCGCTGCGCGCCTTCGGGATGGGTTACCTGGCCCACCTGGCCGCCGATACCGTCGCACATAATCATTACGTCCCCCGCCAGCTGGTCATCAGCAGCAGCACCAAGTCGGTCGGCCATACGTGGTGGGAAGCGCGCGTCGAGGTGCTGCTGGGCGAGGCCGTGCCCCGCGCGGCGCGAGACCTGATCCGGATGGATCACCGGCCAGCAGACGCGCATCTCGAGCGCGTCCTGTCGCCGACAATCTTTTCCGTGCGCACGAATCGGCGGCTCTTTCGAGGCATGGTCCGGCTGACCGACTCGGGACCCTGGAAGGTCGGCTTGCAACTCGCCCAGGATCAGAGTCGCTGGGAGTTGCCGGAAGAGTTGATTGAGACGCATCTCGACCGCGCGACGCACTACATCCGTTCGGCGCTCTCCAACGATGCATCACCGCTGCTATTGTCAGATCCCAATGGCGAGCAGGCGATCGAGCATAGCAAGACGGTACGCCGCGAGGCGCTCCGCGGCCACGATCACGGTGAACGGGACTGGATTGAGTCGGTGGCGGATGCCCATTTCGGCCTTCCACCGGCCGATCGCGACCCGGCGATGCACTGAGCGCTAGCGGGCCAGTGCCGCGACGCCAGCAACAACCCGATCAACTTCATCGGCAGTGGAGTAGCAGGCCAGACCGATACGCAGGACCCCTTCGGCATCAATCCCAAGCCGCTCAGCAATCGTGGTGGCGTAGAAGTCACCGTGCGAGACAAAGCATCCGGCCGTCGCGAGCTGGATTGCGGCCACATCGGCACCAATCCCGTCAACGGCAAAAGCAATCGTCGCGGTACGGTGTCCCTCGGGTGCCAGGCCAAAGCAGGTCACACCGGGCAATCCAGCCAGCCCGCGCCAGAGTTGGTCGAACAACGTCATTTCGCGGTCATGCAGTACCCGATATGTCTCCACCAGCGCCGCGCGAGTTGGCGCGTCGCTGCCCGCCAGCGAAGCGAGCCACTCGACCGCGGCCCCTGCCCCGACAATGCCCTCATGGTTCTGGGTACCCGTCTCGAAACGTTCGGGCGCTTCCTGCGGCGCGGGCAGCAGGCGAGGTGCATCAATCGCATCGAGCAGTTCACGACGGCCCCAGAGTACGCCGACATGCGGCCCGTGGAATTTGTAGGCCGAGCAGGCGAAGAAATCGCACCCCAACGCGACGACATCCGGCAACTGATGCGGCGCATAGTGCACCCCGTCCACATACGACAACACGGCGTGACTGCGGGCCACCGCCGTGGCGCGCGGGATGTCGGTGATGGTGCCGAGAAAGTTCGATGCGGCATTGATCGCGAGCAGCCGCGTACGGGGACTGATCAGCCCGGGCAGGAGGTCGAGACGCAGCTCGCGGCGGGCATCGTCGAGCGGCAACCAGCGAAGCACGACGCCCCGCTCCTGCGCGATCGCCTGCCATGGCGCGACGTTGCCGTGATGATCGATTTCAGTGACGATGACTTCATCCCCCGCCTGCCACTCGCGAGCCAGGGCACGGGCCACATGGAACGTGATCGTCGTCATGTTGTTCCCGAAGACGATCTCCTCGGGAGCGCCGTTCATGAAGTCGGCGAAGAGCTGCCGTGCGCGCCAGAGCATGGCGTCGCTCTCGGCGCTTGTCGGGTAGTGCCAATGAGTGTTGGCGTTGTGGTGCAACAGGTAATCGGCCACGGCATCAGCCACGGCGCGAGGCACCTGGGTGCCGCCAGGGCCGTCGAAAAACGCCACTGGCAATCCGCCCTGCTGCCGGTCCAGCGCCGGGAACATCTCCCGGATCGCGGCCGTGCTTGCGACCCGGCTCATGAGGCGAGCCGCGCGAGCAGGATCGGTTGGATCCCCTTGGGATCCGCCTTGCCGCCACTCCGCTTCATCACCTGCCCGACAAAAAACCCGACCAGCTTGGCTTCGCCGCCACGAAAACGCGCGACCTCGGCTGAGTGCGCCGCAATAACTTCGTCCACCCATCCGGTCAGGGCGTCGCTGTCGCGCACCTGAACGAGCCCCAGTCGCTCCGCGACGGCGCGCGGCGCGTCACCGCTGCGCGCCAGCTCGGCGTACACCCGCTTGGCGGCCTGCAACGACACCGTGCCGTCGGTCACCAATGACACCAGCGCCGCAAGACGCTGCGGTTCCACCGCGAAGACTTCGCTCTCGTTCCACGCAGCCATGACTTCGCCGAGAACCCAATTGGCAGCCACTTTCGGCTCGACGCCAGCCGCGACCACATCCTCGAAATAGCCGGCAATGACAGGTTCCTGAATCAGCACCCGGGCATCGTAGGCCGAGAGCGCGTACGCTGTTTCGTATCGGTGGTGGCGCGCGGCCGGGAGTTCCGGCAGCGCCGCGCGCTGGCTCGCGATCCATGACTCGGAAACGACCAGTGGCGACAGGTCAGGATCCGGGAAGTAGCGATAGTCGTGCGCGTCTTCCTTTGACCGGAGCGGCTTGACGGCACCAGTCGCTGCATTGAAGGTGAGCGTCACCTGGGTCACCCGGCCGCCCGATTCGATCAGGGCGATCTGGCGCTCGCGCTCCGCTGACAGGGCTCGCTCGACATTCGCGAACGAGTTCATGTTCTTCACCTCGGTCTTGGTTCCGAGCGGGTCACCCGGTTGGCGAACCGAAAGATTCGCGTCGACGCGGAGCGACCCCTTCTCCATCGAGCATTCGCTGACACCGGCGTAGATCAGCAACTGCCGCAGCATGACCAGGTACGCGCGTGCCTCTGCCGGCGACCGCATATCCGGCCCGCTGACGATCTCGGCGAGCGGGGTGCCGGCACGGTTCAGGTCGATCGCCGTAAAGCCCGGGATGCGATCGTGCATCGACTTGCCGGCGTCTTCTTCCAGGTGAAGGCGGGTGATGCTGATCGGAACGACACCACGATCCGGCGAGTCAATCGCGACCATGCCGGCCGTCGCCAGCGGCCGGTCGAACTGCGAGATCTGATAGCCCTTGGGCAAATCGGGATAGAAATAGCTCTTGCGCGCAAACACGCTGACCGGGTGCACCTCGCATCCAAGTGCCAGCGCGCCGAGCGCGCCAAGTCGAATCGCTTCGGCGTTGACGGTCGGCAAGGCACCTGGCAGGCCAAGACAGACGGGGCAGACCACGGTATTCGGTGCTTCGCCGTAACCAGTCGCGCAGCCGCAGAACATCTTGCTGCGCGTGGCAAGCTGCACGTGAACCTCGAGGCCGATCACGGTCTCCCATGTCATCAGCGCACCTCCTGTAACGCGTCGGTGGCCGCTTCGATGGCGCTTGCCGCGCTGATCATTGACGCCTCGGCGAACATCGGCGCCATCAGCTGGCCACCAATCGGCAATCCGCTGTCGCGACCGACAGGAATGGAGATCGCCGGCAGTCCGGCCAGTGATGCAGGGCAGACGAAGATGTCGGCGAGATACATCGCCACCGGATCGGCGGTCTTTTCCCCGGCACGAAAGGCCGGCGTCGGTGTCGTTGGCGTGAAGATCAGGTCGACGCCCGATGCAAATGTCGTGTCGAAATCCTGTTGAATCAGGCGACGGGCCACCTGTGCACGGCGATAGTACTGTCCGGTGTATCCCGAGCTGAGCACGAAGGTACCGACCATGATCCGGCGACGCACTTCGGCGCCGAACCCTTCGCCGCGGGTCGCCTGGTAGAGCGCGCGCACATCGCCCGCCGGGCCGATGCGGCGCTGGCCAAAGCGGACGCCATCGAAGCGCGCAAGGTTGGACGCTGCTTCCGCCGGGTTGACGATATAGTATGTCGGTACGGCGAACCGGGTGTGTGGTAGCGAGACGTCGCGAATCTCGGCGCCGAGCGCGCGCAACGTCGCGATGGTACGATCGCACGCCGCGCGAACACCGCCATGCAGGTCGGCCGGGAAGTATTCGCTCGGCAGGCCGATCACGAGGCCGCGCAGATCGGTGCGCGATGCAGGCATCGTGAGGGGCGGCTCCGCCAGGGTCGTAGCATCGAGCGGATCGTGACCGGAAATCGCGCAGAGGAGCTGAGCGGCATCACCGACACGTTGGCCAAAAGTGGACACACAGTCGAGTGACGAACCGAATGCCACCAGCCCCGAGCGCGACACTCGTCCATAACTTGGCTTGAGGCCGACGATGCCACAGAAAGAGGCCGGCTGGCGCACCGACCCACCCGTTTCCGACCCGAGCGACGACGCCGTCACTCCGGCCGCCACCAGGGCCGCCGACCCACCGCTTGAGCCACCAGGTACACGTTCAGGATCGAGCGGATGGAGCACGCGACCGTATGCTGAGTGTTCGGTGGATGATCCCATCGCGAACTCATCGAGGTTCGCCTTGGCCGCGACCATTCCCCCCGCCGCACGCACGCGCTGGACGACGGTCGCCTCGTACGGCGACCAGTACCCTTCGAGCAAGCGTGAGGCGCAGGTAGTCGGGTGATCCAGAGTAACCAGGTTGTCCTTGACCGCGACCGCACTCCCGGAGAGCGGGCCGGCGAGCGCGGTGTCGAGACGGGTCGCTTCGGCGTCGAGCGCGTCCTGGGTCCAATGCAGGGCTGCGTTGAGCGACGAGGCAGCTTCCAGCCGGCGCCCGGTTTCACGCGCCAATTCGTGTGGCGTCATTCCTGGACCAATCCGCCGAGACGCGGCACCACGAAGAAGCCATGATCGAACGCCGGCGCGAATGCTGCCGGCCCCCTGGCGAGTGGAATCGGATTGACGACGTCCTCGCGCAACGGCGTCGCCGCCGGACCAACGACAACCGGTTCGGTCGCGTCGAGTGGAACTGCATCGAGTTGCTCGACAAACGTCACGATCCCGGCGAGCTGAGTTGCAAGCAACGCAACGTCGTCGTCAGCAATCGCAAGTTCTGCCAGCGCGGCGATATGTCGAACGGTCGCTTCATCAATACTCATGCGCCCTCCCAGTCTCGCTCGAGGCCAGCCGCGACCACGAGCAGTTGCTTGGTTCCGATCTCGGCGTCATCAAAAGCGACCGAGACCTTGAGTTCCTTGCCCAGCCCGCTCAGGCCGAGGATCGAACCGGAGCCGAAGCGCCGGTGGCGCACCCGCTCCCCCTTCACGTAGCGCGGCGCATCCTGGCTTTCGTGCGAGCTATCGCCGGTCGCGTTGAACACCCCTTCGCGATCGCGAGGCGGCGCGGTCGACCCGGCGCGCGATGGTGCCGGGATCGTTCGTGCGCGCCCGCCGCCGTACGACGACCCGTCCCGGCTCCCCCAGCTGCGCTGGCCGCTCCATGAGCCGGCGTTGCTGACGGCAAAGGACGTCCGCCGCTCGTCCAGCAGTTCGGCCGGCAGCTCGGCGAGAAAACGCGATGGCAGCCCCGGCATCAACTGGCCGCCGCGCCGACGCGCTCGAGCCCACGTCAGGGTCAGCGTGTCCTTGGCGCGGGTGATGCCAACGTAACAGAGACGACGTTCCTCTTCGAGTCCGTTCGGCGACTCCAGCGCGCGGGCCGATGGAAAGAGTCCCTCTTCCATCCCGGTGATCACGACAACCGGCCATTCCAGTCCCTTGGCCGTATGCAGCGTCATCAACGTGACGCCGTCAGGTCGTCCTGCGCGCGTGTCAACGGCTGACAAGAGCGCAGCTTCGGTGAGGAAGCGTTGCAACGGTGTGGCCGGATCTTCGTCATCGGCGATAACCTCCGACCACTCCGCCGCCGCGGCAATCAGCTCGCGCACATTGTCCCAGCGTTCGATCCCCTCGGCTCCTTCGGCGGCGAGCACGGTCTCGTATTGAATGGTCTGGACCACCTCTTCCATCACAGTCACCGGCGCCGCTTCGCCGACACGGTTGCCCAGTCGCTCAACCATTTCGGCAAACTCCCGGAACGCGGTCTTGAGATTGGGACGCAGCGTGGTGATCCCATCCGCGCGCCGAGCGGCGGTCAGCATCGGCACGTTCCAGGTGCGCGCCTGCTCGGCGAGATGCGCCAAGGCAACATCGCCGATGCCACGACGTGGCACCCCGATGGCGCGCAGGAAGGCTTCGTCATCACTGGGATTGGCGATCAGCCGCAGGTAGGCGAGCAGGTCGCGCACCTCGCGACGGTCGTAGAAGGAGATCGCCCCGATGATCTGATACGGCACGCCGGCGCGGCGGAGCGCTTCTTCGAGCGCCCGTGACTGCGCATTGGTCCGATAGAGGATCGCGCATTCGGCGTGGGCGACGCCATCCGCGACACGGCGGGCGAGATCACGCGCTACCCATTCTGCTTCATCGCGTTCATCGGCGGCGGCCACCACGACGATCGAGTCGCCCCCGGGCCGGCGCGTGCGCAACGTCTTCGCGATCCGCCCCGGGTTGTTGGTGATCACCGCGTTGGCCGCGTCGAGAATTGGCCGACTCGACCGGTAGTTCTCTTCCAGCTTGACGACGCGTGCCTCACCGAAATCGCGCTGCAGGTCGCGCAGGTTGCGCAGGTCCGCGCCGCGCCAGCCATAAATGCTCTGGTCCTCGTCGCCCACGCCGAAGACGTTGTTGTGGCCGGTTCCCAGCAGCTTGATCAGCTCATACTGCGCGCGATTGGTATCCTGGAACTCGTCGACCAGGAGAAAATCAAAGCGGCGGCGCCAGCGATCGAGCACATCCGGATGCTGCCGGAAGAGCGCCAGCGGATGGAGCATCAGGTCGTCAAAGTCCATCGCGTTGGCCGCCAGCAACGCGCGCTGCATGGCGGCATACACATCGGCCGAGACGCGGGTCAGCTGGTCGTAGGGTGCGGTCGCCTCGAGTTCGCCGGGCGACTGCATCCGGTTCTTGGCGGTCGAGACGATGTTCTGCACCAGTTTCGGTGGAAAGAGCTTGACCGAGTGATCGCGCTCTTCCATTACGCGACGGATCAGCGCGAGCCGGTCGTCCTGATCGTAGATGGTGAACGCGCGGGTAAAGCCGATCCGCTCCGCCTCGCGCCGCAGCAACCGCGCCGACAGCGAGTGGAAGGTGCCGATCCAGAGACCACCGGCGTCGCGCGAGAGCAGCGCGCCGATGCGGTGCTTCATCTCGGCCGCGGCCTTGTTGGTGAACGTGACGGCAAAGATCCGTTCCGGCGGCACACCGTGCGTGTCGATCAGGTGCGCGATCCGGGCGGTGAGCACGCGCGTCTTTCCGGAACCCGCCCCTGCGATCACCAGGATCGGGCCGTGCAGGTGGTCCGCCGCTTCACGCTGCGCCGGGTTGAGCCCGTGCAGCAGGTCGGGGTTGCCGGTCACGCCTGGGTCGCTGGAACGGGAAATCGCATCAGGAAGGTGGTGCCCTTGGTAGTAGGTTCGAGGGCGATGGTGCCCTGATGTCCATCCACGACGACACGCCGAGCCAACGCGAGACCAATGCCCCACCCGCCGCGCTTGGTCGTGACGCCGGGCTGAAAGAGGGTACGGCGGATCTCGCGCGGCACGCCCGGCCCGTCGTCGCTCACCCGCAGGTAGGCCGCGTCGGCGGTGGCCTCGGTGGCGAGCGTGATGATGCCGCCGCGCCCCTGCAGCGCGTCGATGGCATTCTTGACCATCACTTCCAGCGCCCATTCAAGCAGCACCGGGTCGCCCATGATAACAGGTCCCGCGCTCGGCGCCCGCACCAGCAACTGAATCGAATTGGCATGGTGCGGCAACCGGGGCCGATAATAGCCGGCCACCCGTTCGGCGAGCGCGCCCAGCCCGACCGGATCGCGCCGGGCAGGATTGCCGATCCGCTCGAAGCGCTGGGCCACGCGCTGCAGGCGTTCCGCGTCGCCATCGAGATAGTCGGCGAGCCGCGCCGGCGGCACGCCGGCGTTGCGCACCTGCTCGATCCATCCCTGCAGCGAGGTGAGCGGCGTCCCCATCTGGTGCGCGGCCTCTCGTGCCATGGCCACCCACATCCGGTCCCGCTGCGCACGGGTGCCACTCCGATACGCGAGAATCGCCACGGTCACCATGATCAGGATAGTCAGGCCCTCAAGCACCGCGAGCATGGTGAGGACGCGCGTCTGCGGCGCGGGGCCATAATGCAGGATGGTGCGCCCGGAATCCACGATCGGCGGATTGACGCGATCGAGCTGGCGCACATACGCGGCGAGCCGTGGGTCATTCACGTCGCGCGTGAATGGCACGTTCACCAGCTCCTCGATGTGGCCACTCGTATCGGTGAGTACCAGCGGAAAGCCGAGCGAGACAATCCGCTGCACGACCGTGAAGAGCGCGGTCGTCGCCGCGTCGGGTGCGGGATTGGTCTGACCATGGACCGCTTCGGAATAGATCCGCGACGCCGCGAGGGACTCGGCGCGCAGGTGTCGCGCCACCAGCAGGCTCGATCCCACGCTGAGCCCGGCGACCAGCGCCACGAGCAGCAAGGCGGCGGCGGGGGCCAGCCGCCGCAGCTGCTCGCTACGGACGCGCGACGAGGCGATCGGTCCCGACATAGGGGACCAGCGCATCGGGCAGCCGCACCGAGCCGTCCGCCTGCTGGCCGTTCTCAAGCAACGCGATGATGGTCCGCGGAAACGCCACGCCCGAGGCATTGAGGGTGTGCACGAACTCCGGCTTGGCATTGGGGGCGGGGCGAAAGCGGATCGCAGCGCGGCGGGCCTGGAAATCGCCGAAGGTGCTCGCGCTCGACACCTCCAGCCAGTTGCCGACCCCCGGTGCCCAGACTTCGAGGTCAATCGTATACGCGCTCGAAAAGCCGGTGTCGCCAGCCGCGAGTGCAACGGCACGATACGGAAGCTCCAGCAATTGCAGCACCCGTTCAGCATGGCCGGTGATACGGGCATGTTCGGCGTTGCTTTCGTCAGGTCGGACCAGGCAGACCAACTCCACCTTGTCGAACTGGTGCACGCGAATCAGCCCGCGGGTATCCTTGCCGTGCGCGCCGGCCTCGCGCCGGAAACAGGGCGTGTACGCAGCCAGCCTGGTCGGTAATGCGCCCGCGTCGAGCAGCTCGTCGCGGTGCATGTTGGTGACCGGTACCTCGGCCGTCGGGATCAGGAAGAGATCATCGGCGGCCATCTGGTAGAGGTCGTCCTCGAACTTGGGCAACTGACCGGTGCCAGTGAGCGACGCGCGATTCACGACGTACGGCGGCTGCACCTCGGTGTAGCCATGCTGGGTCGTGTGCAGGTCGAGCAGGAAGTTGGCAAGCGCACGCACCAGCCGGGCGCCCATTCCGGTGAAGAGCGGAAAGCCCGATCCCGCGATCTTGGCGCCACGCGGCAGGTCAAAGAGGCCGAGCTGCTGGCCGATTTCCCAGTGCGGACGTGGCGCAAAATCCAGCGCGCGCGGCGTGCCCCAGGTGTGGAGCACCCGATTGGCGCTGGCATCGCCGTCGGGCACGTCGTCGTTGAGAAAATTCGGCACCAGCAGGAGATGCTGCTCCAGCAGGGCCTCGACGTCCTTCAAGTCGGCTTCGAGGGCACGGACCCGTTCGCCGGATTGCTTGAGCTCGACCAGCAGCGCATCGGCCGACTCGCGCGCCTTCTTGCGGCGAGCGACTTCGTCGGACTGACTATTGCGCAACGCCTGGAGCTGTTCGACTTCGACCACAACGTCCCGACGGCGTCGGTCGAGGGCGATCACCTTGTCGAGCTGGTCGAGCGCGCCCGCGTCGAGCCGGCGCGCCAGCGCGGCCCGCGCGGCGTCGGGGTCGAGGCGTACACGGCGCACGTCGATCATGATGTCCTAGTTTTCGGGAAGGCCGACCTGCAGGTTCTTGTAGCCACAGTTGGCATCGACGAGCACTTCGAGCGAGACGGTGTGCAACACTTCGTCGAAGCTGAGCACGTGAATCTTGCCGTACTGCGGCACACCGAGATAGCAGGAGACGCGCGACCGGGCAATGTAGACGTCCCCGGCGGCCACCGCGATCGTGTCAGTCGTCAGGTAGGTGTCCGTCGGTGCGGCGATGATCTGCTGGAACAGCAACGGTTCCTTGATGAACCCGGGATTACTGCCCACCGTATTGCCCAGCCCGGCAATCGCGTGCAGCGGCAGAAAGACATGGCGACCGAGCGAATCCACATTGTAGATGAAGTCGAAGTCAGGGCTCTGGTCGGTGCGGACCACCGCCCCGATCGTCACGTCGAAGCCAGCCGGGTACTCCAGCGCTGCGTTCGACAGCGATCCGAGGACGACCGTGTCGACCACGTTCGGGACGGTGGCCGGGGAGAGCTGGTTGGCATCACAAGCCGCAGTAGCGACCAGGGCGATCAGGCAGACGGTTCGACGAAGCATAGGGGAGAAGGTTAGACCGCTGCGGAGAGTGCGGCAACCCACGATCATTGCTTGACTTCGCCGCCATCCGCGCCCTACCTTCGCGCGTCCCTTGCCCCACCCCGGGAGCTGATCCGATGCAACCCCTCCGATCCGTGCTGATGGCGTTCGCCGACCGACCCGACGTGGCCGGTGCGGTGGTCGTCAGCGACGATGGCCTGGTGGTCGAAACGGCGCTCGGCGCCGATCTCGACCCGGAAGAGCTGGCAGCGCTCGCTGCCAGCGCGGTGCGCAGCCTGAGCGCCCTCGCCGAGGCGTCGCAGCGAGGCCCCGTCGCCCAGGTCGTGCTGGACGGCGATCGTGGCACCGTCATTCTCCAGCGCCTGCCCGCCGGCGTTCTGGTGGTACTTGCGGCCGCCGATGGCGATCTGGGCCGATTGCTCTACGATTTGCGGCGGCACACCCCCGCGCTGCTGTCGTACCTGTGACCCAACCGCTCTGATGCAATGGGCGATCCTGCTCGCGGGCGGCTCTGGAACACGGTTCTGGCCACTTTCGTCGCCGACCCGACCGAAACAGCTGTTGCCACTGGCCGGCCCACGATCGAGCGTTGAAGAGGCCGTTGACCGGCTCGCGGGATTCATCCCGCCCGATCGGATCCTGGTGGTGTCCGGCGCGGAACTGGCCGCCCGCCTCGCCGAGCGTCTGGCATTGCCGGCCGCCAACTTCCTGGTGGAACCGCGGGCGGCATCGACGGGTCCAGCCCTGGTGTGGGCCACGATCGAGGCCCAGCGCCGCGATCCGGACGCAACGGTGATCTCGATGCATGCCGACTGGATCGTCAGCGACCCCGGTGCCTTCGTCGTGACTGCAGCAATTGCGCTGGAGACGGCGGAGCGGCACCAGCGCCTGGTGACGGTCGGTATTGTCCCTTCCCGACCGGAGACCGGCTTCGGATACATTGTGCCGGGCGCCCGCCTCGACTCGGCCGCGCGAGCGGTGGGGCGTTTTGTGGAGAAGCCTGACGCCGCCAGGGCGCTCGACTTGATGGCGGAGGGCGCGTTGTGGAACAGCGGCCTCTTTGCGTGGCGTGCAGCTGACCTCCGGCGCGAAGTCGAGCATCATACTGCCGAGATCGGGCCCTATCTTGGGCAGCTCGATCGCGGCGATCACGTCGGTTTCTTCCACGACGTCCGCGACGTGTCGATCGATGTCGGTGTCTTCGAGCGGAGCGCCGCAGTGGCCGTTGTCGCCGGCGACTTCGCGTGGGACGATATCGGCACGTGGGAGGCGCTTGCCCGGGTGCGTCCTCGCGATCGGCGCGGCAACGTCACGCATGGGGCGGTGACCCTGGTTGACTGTACTGATTGCATCGTCTGGAACGACGGACCCCCGATGGTCCTCAGCGGCGTGCGCGACCTCGTGGTCGTCCATGCCAACCAACGCACGCTCGTGCTCGATCGAAGCCGGGCTCCCGACCTGAAGCGTACCCTCGACGCCTTGCCGCCGAGCGTACGAGAACTGGATTAGGATGGCAACACTGTACCTGCTCGAACCCGACGCACCCGGAGCCGCCTGGGCGCCGTTTGCGGGTGCCGCACCGCTTTCCGAACTGCGCGCCGGCATGTGGCGGCTTCGGGAACGTTGGGAACGGGCAGTCGGAATCCGCAGCACGGGGGCGGTCGCGGCTCACGCGGCCGGGCATCGGATGCCGGGCGCAATTCCGGTGATCAGTCCGGCGGCGATGGTCGGGCCAGGATGGGTCGTCGACGCACTGTTCTGTCCGCGCCTGCCGATGCGGGCGGTTGGCAGTGCGCGGCGCCTGTTGCATGGCGGCCGGACGATTGCATGGCGATTGGACGCGGGCCAGAAGTGGGAAGGCCCTTTCGAACAGGGCGACGGCGTCGTCGTCGAAGGCCGCGCACTGACCGGCGCCTTTGACTTGATCACCGCGCTCGAACAGCAGCTCTTCGCGGATACCGTCGTGGCGCTGGATGGTCCGCGCGATGACATACCCGCCGGAACAATCATCCTCGGCAACGCTGACGCCGTCGCATTGCGTGGTGCACTGCTAGAACCGGGCGTCGTGCTCGACGTACGCAAAGGCGCCATCGTCCTGGAACGCGGCGTCGAGGTGCGCAGTGGCACTCGCCTTGAGGGTCCGTTCTGGGCCGGTGAGAAGACGCTCCTCCTCGGCGGGCAGATGCGCGCGGTGAGCGCCGGACCACAGTGCCGGCTCCATGGTGAGATCAGCACGTCGGTGTTCATGGGCTATGCCAACAAGAGTCATGACGGTTTTATCGGCCACTCGGTTGTTGGCGAGTGGGTCAATCTTGGGGCCGGCACCATTACGTCCAATCTCAAGAACACCTATGGGTCGATTCGCCTGGATATTGCCGAGCAGCGGATCGAAACCCGTCGCGCCAACCTCGGCACGCTCTTCGGCGATCATGTCAAGACTGCCATCGGCACCTTGCTGCCGACCGGCGCAGTGATCGGCGCTGGCGCCAACCTCTTTGGTGCTCCGCGCGCACCGAAATACGTGCCGCCCTTTGCGTGGGGTGGTGACACCGACGAACAGATCGCCGTTGACCCATTCCTGCTCACGGCCGGCCGCGTGCTGCCGCGTCGCGATGTCACGGTGGATGATGGCGTGCTCGCGTCGTTGCGCGCCTTGCACGGCCGCCTCACAAGCCGCTGAGGTCGCATGCAACTCGTTGTGCTCGGGTCGGGGTCCAAGGGGAACAGCTTCGCGTTGGTATCGGGCGACGCAGTGCTGCTCATCGACGCCGGCTTTTCGGCGCGCGAGATCGAGCGACGGCTCGGACTCGCAGGGATTGATCCGGCGCGCATCGTTGCCATCGCGTTGACCCATGAACATGGCGATCACGCCGCCGGCGCCGTGCTGCTCTGTGCTCGCTATGATGTGCCGTTGTTGAGTTCGCTTGGCACCTGGCAGGCGATCATGGCGACCGGTGAAAGCTGCGACTTCCTGCCGATCGGTACCGGCCGCCGCGAAACCGTGGGACCATTCACCGTGTCGGCCTGCCCCACGTCACACGACGCCGCCGAGCCGATCGCCATTGGTGTCACCACCGATACCGGCTTTTCGATTGGTGCCGCGTATGATCTGGGGCGTCCGACGCAGGCGGTGCGCTGGTTCCTGCGCGAGCGGCACTGCCTGATCCTCGAATCGAATCACGATGAGACTTTGCTGCGCACCAGCGGCTACCCGATCTCGGTGCAGCAACGAATCGCCGGTCCCGGTGGGCATCTCTCCAACCACGACGCGGCACGGTTGCTCGAGGAGCTCTATCACGACGCGCTGGCAACGGTGGTGCTGGCGCACCTCAGCCAGCGTTGCAACCGTCGCGACGTCGCCCATGAGACCGTGTCGAACGCGCTTCGCGACAAGGGCTTCGTGGGTGAACTGTTCCTGGCTGATCAGGACGGGCCGATGGCAACCATCACCCTGCGCGGCCCGATGCAGCGATCGCTCTTCGTCTGACCAGCGCTACTCCCCACCGCCATCAGGATCCGGTGGAATCTTGGCGTTGGCTGCCCGGGGGGTCGGCGGCCCGACCTTCTTGAGTGTCACGGCCTGCTTGAGATCGCCACCGGAAAGCGTCAACGCCGATGCGGTGACCTTGATCTTGTAGGTATCCCACTCGCCACCAAGCACGATCGAGATCCGGTCGCCCTTGAGGCGCCAGCGCACCGTCTCCTTGCCCCATGATGCCGAGGAGTCCGCCCGGATGATCACTTCGCGGGGGCCGTTCTTGGTGTCGGCCCCGGCGTCGACTCGCCAGGTGCCGGTGACATCAGCATGCTTCTGCGCGGCGAGCGGCGCCGCCGTACTCGCTACCAGCCCCGCAGCCAGGATCCAGCGAAACTGCAACATGCATACTCCGGGTATGAGAAATCACCGCACCAAACAACGCCGGTGATCAGACAGTTCTGAGCTTCCACTTGCCGCGACGAAACAGGAGGCCCGCCGCAACCGCCATCGTCGAGAATCCGATGGCGATCGCCAAAAATACGCCATTGGGTCCCATGCCAAGGGGCACGGCGAGCAGCCAGGCCAATGGCACTTCCCAGCACCAGAAGACCACGAAGTTGAGCCAGGTAGGAGTCCAGGTGTCCCCGGCGCCATTGAAGGCCTGGGCGACCACCATGCCGAGGGCATAGAGCGGAAAGCCCGCGGCGATGTACCGCAGGCAGCGCACGGCCACCACCTGCATCGCCGCATCGTGACCAAAGACGCCGGCGATGGTGGGCGCCGCGACAACGAAAATGACCCCCAGAATGGTAAGGAGGACGAAGTTGTAGAGGCACGCCTTCCAGACGGCGGCCTCAGCCCGTTCTGGTTTGCCGGCGCCGAGGTTCTGGCCAACCATGGTTGCGGCCGCGTTCGACAATCCCCATGCCGGCATGATCGCGAAGATCACCACCCGCAATCCGATGGTGTACCCTGCCAGCGCGACGCTGCCGAAGACCGCCATCAACCGGGCCAGGCCAATCCAGCTGGTGGTGCTGATGAGGAACTGGCCGATCGCCGAACCCGCCAGCTTGACGAGCTGACGCATCACGGTCAGGTCAAGGTGAAAATGGCGTGGTACCATCCGGAGCCGGTGACCAGGCGCAATCAGTGCCCGGAATGCGACCAGCGCGCCGATGCCGCGACCGATGGTCGTGGCCACCGCCGCACCAGTCACGCCGAGCGCAGGAAACGGTCCGAGCCCGAAGATGAAACAGGGATTGAGAACGATGTTGATCGTGTTGGCGACCAGCAGCACGCGCATCGCAATGGCAGCGTCGCCTGCGCCGCGAAAGGCCGCATTCAGCAGGAAGAGCAGAATCACCGTCACTTCCCCGCCGAGCAGGACGCGCGTGTAACCGCTGCCAGTCGCGATCACCGCGGGCGTGGCTCCCATGGTGGCAAGAAGTCGCGGCGCCAAGAGCACGCCGGTTGTCCCCAGTACCGCGGCAATGACCATACCGAGCAGCAAGGCCTGCCCCGCGGCGTGGGCTGCGTCGTCGGGCCGTTCCTCGCCGATCCGGCGTGACACCAGCGCGGTGACCGCCACGGCCAGCCCCATGGCAATGGCGTAGACCAGCGCCAGGAACGATTCGGTCAGTCCGACCGCGGCAACGGAATCGGGACCCAGGCGCGACACGAAGAACATGTCCACCACGGCGAACACGCTCTCCATGAGCATTTCAACCACCATCGGGATGGCGAGCAGGATCACTGCTCGACCGATGCTGCCGGTGGTGAAGTCCTGCGACGACCCGCGAATCGCTTCCCGGATCGTCGACCAGATGGTGTGCGGCGGCGCTACCGGCGCAACGGCGTCGGTCGGTTCGCTCAAGGCGCGGCGAGCATCTTGTCGCGGGTCGCCTTGAACTCGTTGCCGGTCTTCCACGCCGGCCAGGTCACGGCGTCAGCCACGGTCACGCCGGTCTTGAAGAGCAGCGAGAGATCTGCCACGGCGCCGCTGAAATCCCAGTCCGGCTTCACTTCATCCGTCACGTTGTGATAGTCGCTATTGGTGTATTCATCCCGCTTCATCTTGGAATAGCTGTCGGGCTTGCCGATATAGTGAATCCCGTTGTCGAGGAACATCGCCGGAACGCCCTTCTTGGCGAACTCGAAATGATCCGCGCGATAGTAGAACCCCTTCTCCATTTCGGGATCCGGCGACAGCGTCCGGTTCTCCGCTTTCGCCACGCTGTCGAGCACATCCTCAAGCGTGGAGGCACCCATGCCGATCACCGTGACGTCGGTCGTCTTCCCCCACTGGTTGACGCCGTCGATGTTGAAGTCGGCGACCGTCTTGTTGAGCGGATACAATGGATTCTCGGCGTAGTATTTCGAGCCGAGCAGGCCTTTTTCTTCGGCAGTCACGGCGATGAAGAGGATTGTGCGTCGCGGCTTGACCGCGAGGCTGGTATATGCCTTGGCGATCTGCAGCATGCCGGCGACGCCGGATGCATTGTCGATCGCACCATTGGCGATCGAGTCGCCCTTGATCGGATCAACGATGCCGAGGTGATCCCAATGTGCCGTGTAGATCACATACTCGCTCTTGAGCTTGGGATCGGCCCCCTCGAGCTTGGCGATCACATTGTGCGAGTGGACTTCGCGCACCGTGTTCTTGATGTGAAAGGTTGCCGTGCCACCGAGGTCGACCGGGTGGAAATCCTTGCTGCGCGCGCTCCGCTCCAGCGCGTCGAAATCCTTGCCGGACGCCTTGAAGAGCTGCTTTGCCTTGTCATAGGTCATCCACGCCTGCACCTGGACGCGATTCTTGTTGTTGTCGGCGTGCTTGACATCCATGTTCTCGTGCGAGTTGCTGTGATCGACCACATCCCAGCCATACGCAGCTGGCTCGGTCTGGTGCACGATGATCGCGGCCGCGGCGCCCTTCGCGGTGGCGATTTCGTACTTGTATGTCCAACGGCCGTAGTAGGTCATCGCCTTGCCGCGGAACATTGTGCTGTCAAGCTGGGTGGTGTCCTTCGGGTCGCGGACCGGTGGGTCGTTGATCAGCATGACGATCGTCTTTCCCTTGACGTCGACACCCTTGTAATCGTCCCAGCCATACTCGGGCGCGACCACTCCGTATCCGACGAATACCAGGTCGGAGTTGACGACGTTGATCGAATCATCGGGACGATAGGAGTACGCGACGTAATCCTTGTGGTTGACCAACGGGATGGTGGTCTTCCCCACGGTGAACTCAGCTTGCGGCGCTGCGGTAAATCCCAGCAACTCGACGTTCTGGGTCCAGCTTCCGTCAGGGTTACCGGGCGCCAGGCCGAGGGCCTGATACTGTTTCGTGATATAGTCGATCACCTTGGGCTCGGCGGGACCACCTGGCGCGCGGCCGAGCATCGAATCGTCGGAGAGCGCCTTGATCGATGCCAGAATGGCTGGCGCGCTGATCGTATCGGCGGCCGCGGCCACCTGCGCTGCGTTCGGGCCGGTGGTCGAACCATTGCATGAGGCGAGCACGAGCGCCGCTGCAAGCAGCGCCGGGAAGCGTAGCGAAGGCATCTGGGACTCCAGTGGATGGGAAACGCGACGAAATGAAGGCTGCGAGGCGGGAAAAGAGAAGAGCCCCGATCAACGATCGAGGCCCTTCCCCGGACTCAACTGGCGTGTGGCTTGCCAGTCCCGCCATTCAGGCGATCAGTAAGAGGCGCTGATACTGACACCACAGAGTGAACCCGAGATGCCGTAATGTCCGGCGCCATTCATGGTGACCGTGTAGTTGATCGCGCAGCTGCCGCCTGACCAGGTAAAGTTGCCGGTCGCGGTGGCCGTGTAGGCCGTCAGTGCATAGGCCACGAGCGACATGTTGAAGTTGAACGTCAGCGTGCCGCCGACCGTGATCGTCCGCGTCCCGGTCGAAACCGCACAGGAGTTCTCGTTGATCGACATCGCGTACGCTTCCGACCCGGTGCCCTGGCCATTCAGTGAGTTGGTCAGGTTCAGCGAACCGCTGATCGAGCCACCGCCCGTGCAGGGCGCATTGAAAGTTGCCGTGGGCTGCACCAGCATGGCCCGGCCATCCTTCAGGGACGAGAATGTGGCACTGCTGAGGGCCGAGAAGGCGCTGCTGAAGATCGCGGACGCAACGACTGGCGCCTCGGTGGCGCTGAGCGTGGCGCCGCCGCCGGTGTTGTCGGTTGAGCCGCTGGACGAGCAGGCGGAAAAGAGCGGCAGGATGAGGGCCGCCAAGGCGAGTGGTCGGACGACGGTCATTCGGTTCATCGGGAAACTCTCTGGTGAGGGTGTTTGCAGAAAGTAACGTCGTCCGATGATCGTTGGCAATCGTTCTGGCGTCCCGGGGCCTGCCGATGGCTGAAGGCTGATCGGTCACCCTATTTGCGAATCACCGCGCGCTGATATTGCCCAGTACCCAGTCCGGTAAGGTCCAGCGTGCGGGTGACGTTCATCGCTGCGGCCGATGCGACTGAGGACGTGGCGACCGCGAGGCTCGGCTGCTTGTTCCCCGCTCGGAAGAACTCGAAGCGAGTCTGATAAGTCGTCCCGACATGCAGGCCGTTGGCCTGATAGTAGAGATTCACCGAAGCACCCGGAGTGAAACGATTCGACGGCGCCACTGGAATTGAGTCGGTGCCGAAGCTCCAGTGCAGCGCGCTGCCGGCGACGTCCCCCAGGACCAGGTCGCTCAGCTGCAGCTGATTTGAGGTGGCGCCGACCGATATGGTGTCGAGTTGCACCAGTACGCCGCTGCTATCCGACGTCTGCTGTACCCAGATGCTGACGTCATAGCGCCCGGCGCCCAACGGCAGCGCGAACAGCGTGGACAGGTGTCCATCGCCGGGGATCAGCTTGCTGGTGTGAAAAAACACCGTGGTGTCGAAATCGAATCGCTGCAGGTCGCCTTCGCGCAAGGCGGCGACGTGAAAGCGCTCA
The DNA here is from genome assembly GCA_036499125.1 of Gemmatimonadales bacterium. Taxonomy (GTDB): domain Bacteria; phylum Gemmatimonadota; class Gemmatimonadetes; order Gemmatimonadales; family GWC2-71-9; genus Palsa-1233. Next base: position 421,347 of record DASYEH010000014.1, on the reverse strand, counting down.
GGGTACTGGAGCTCGGCTCGGCCGAGGTCCAGCTCCCAATGAGGCAGGTCCTTTCCCAGCAGTTCAACCGCGATCAGCAGCTGGTACGTGCCAAGAGTGTCGGCCAGGACATGCGCGGCAATCGCCGGTGATATCGAGCGGCTGAACGGAATGGCGAAGACATCGGAGTGGAGGGCGTGGTCGATCGACCAGAGCCCTTCTTCCCGTTCGCGTTCGTAGATGTAGGGCGAGTCCTGGGGTGGCAGCTTGGTACGAAACGAATCCAGCGCGGCGATCGCTGCGGGATCGTGCGATTCGTCGAGGTTTACGACCCGTGGATCACCCAGACGCCACGAAAGATTGGCGTACACCGCGCCAGCATGACAATTGATTTGCGGGAAGGAATAATCGCTGGAATCTGGAAATGCCTTGCAGAGCGAGGTTTTCAACGGGCAGAAACCGGTCTGCCGATACCCATAGGTCGTCGCGGTGTCAGCTGCAACAGTGGCGATCAGCGCGACCGGTGCGTTGAACAGTGCGGTATCGTCAAGTTGCTTGAGAAGGGTGACCGTCCACGGACTCACCACAATCGGCGGGCCGATCTGCAGCGAGGCGCCAAAGGAGAGGTAGAGCGGCTGCCCAGCGCGGAGGTATTCCCAGAGCTCCACGCCACCGTGTCCTGTACTACGCATCGAGAGGTATGGTATCCCCTGGCGCAAATAGATCGCGCCCCGATCGTCGAGCACCTCATTGCGGACGGCAAACGAGTGAAACGGAAGTGCTACGCCGGAGATCGCCGCGCTGTAATCCGGCATTGCCAGGAGTCGGAGCGTATCGCCCTTCGCCCGAGCCGGGTACGAAAACCGGTACATCGACTCCGCTTCCGCCAGTCGCCGGAACTGCTCGGTCAGCCGTGAGCCACTGGACCGACCGTCGCGGAGATCGCGCATTGCCCAGAACTGGCGCAACCACTCCGCGCGCAGCATTGCACTCGTCGCATCCCAGTCCTTGAGTTCGCCTGCGGAGGCGATCCACGCCAGTTGATCGCGATAGGCGGCCCGGCTCACCGCCGCGGTGTCGTTGGCGCCATCGTAGTACACCGACGACGCTTCGGCTGAGTGGCCAAGTTAAACCAGGTCGCTGGCGATCGTCAGGTCGACCAGCCCACGAGGCGCTGCGTGATTCTTGAGCAAGCGGAGCTCGATCGCGAATGCCGAGTCGGCATGGCCGGCTGCTCGTTCAACGTTGGCCGCAGCAAGACCATAGGGGGCCGGGAGGAGGCCACGCGCCCTGCGAAGCGCGGTGACACGGGCCGAGAGATACCCGGTGCCGTTACGCGAGATCGGCATGATGGCGAGAGCTTCGACGGCCAATACAAACGTCGAGTCCAGCCGCAGGGCGTGCAGCAGCGCTCGCTCTGCTGACGCCGCGTTGCCATTCGCGGCAATCTGCAACGGGCCGTCGCGCGCTGGGAGCCCGACATTGTTAGCCGCAAGCTCCGTGGCAGCGAGCAGGTACCAGGTGAACGGCGAGGCCTGCCACTTCGTTGCTGCGCCATCGACCAGCGTGCGCGCCTTGGCGATATCCGACGATTTCTGGCTGAAGTCGCTACGGCGAAGCGCGATTGCCGCGTCGCAAAGCGTCGCATCCGTTGCCCCGCACGACGCGGGGTCCGGGAGCATCGCAATCGATGTATCGCGAGCGAGCGCGTCGACCACCGAGGCGATGGTTCCTGCGGAAGCCAGATTCTGGGCGGCGGCGCTGGTGTGCAGCGATGCCAGCAGCAGAGCAGCCGCAAGGGCGAGTGGACGATGCTGGCGCAAGAAGGACACGGGACGCCTGCTGTGGGAGTTGTCCGTGAAGCTAGCTGTTCTGCGGTGGCCCGGCGAGATCGTGGCAGGGGGAAACGGGCCGGGAAACAACAAGGCCCCGATCATTCGACCGGGGCCTTCCTGTTCGTTCGCACAGCGGCGTTTAGTACATCCCGCCCATGCCGCCACCGCCGCCGCCACCCATCGGCGCCGCGCCCTTCTCTTCCTTCCGCTCGACAATCACGCACTCGGTCGTCAGGAGCAGCGACGCGATCGAGGCCGCATTCTGCAGCGCCGTCCGCGTCACCTTGGTCGGATCGATCACGCCAGCCTTCATCATGTCTTCGTAGACATCGGTCGACGCGTTGTAGCCGAAGCCCTTGTCCTTGTTCTCCTTGACCTTGGCCAGGACGATCGAGCCTTCCACACCGGCATTGATCGCGATGGCGCGGATCGGCTCTTCGATGGCACGACGGATGATGTCGACGCCGATCTTCTCGTCGCCGTCGGCCTTGACCTTGTCGAGCACGTGCTGGCAACGGATCAGAGCGACACCGCCGCCCGGGACGATCCCTTCCTCCACCGCAGCACGGGTCGCATGCAACGCATCCTCGACGCGAGCCTTCTTCTCCTTCATCTCGGTCTCGGTGGCGGCACCGACATGGATCACTGCCACGCCGCCGGCCAGCTTCGCCAGACGCTCCTGGAGCTTCTCCTTGTCGTAATCCGACGTGCTCTTGTCGATCGCCGAACGGATCTCGGCGATGCGGCCGTTGATCGCGTCCTTCTTTCCCTTGCCATCGACGATGGTGGTGTTGTCCTTGTCGATCACGACGCGCTTGGCCTGACCGAGGTCGTTCAACGTCGCGTTCTCAAGCTTGAAGCCGACTTCTTCCGAGATCAGCTGGCCTTCGGTCAGGATCGCGATGTCGCGCAGCATTTCCTTGCGGCGATCACCGAAGCCCGGCGCCTTGACAGCGGCGACCTTGAGGGTACCGCGGAGCTTGTTGACGACCAGGGTCGCCAGCGCTTCGCCCTCGATGTCCTCTGCGATGATCAGCAACGGCTTGCCCGACTGCGCCACCTTCTCCAGCACCGGCAGCAGCTCCTTCATCGCCGAGATCTTCTTGTCGTGGATCAGGATGTACGGCGACTCGAGCACCGCTTCCATCGCCTCCGGATCGGACACGAAGTACGGCGACAGGTAGCCACGATCGAACTGCATCCCCTCGACGGTGTCGAGTTCAGTGGCGAGACCCTTGGCCTCTTCGACGGTGATGACGCCTTCCTTGCCGACCTTTTCCATCGCTTCGGCAATCAACTGACCGATTTCACGGTCGTTGTTGGCCGAGATGGTGCCGACCTGGGCAATGTCCTTCTTGCCGCTGGTCGGAACCGACAGCTCCTTGAGCGCCACCACGAGGGCCTCGACAGCCTTGTCGATGCCGCGCTTCAGCTCCATCGGATTGGAACCAGCCGTGACATTCTTGAGGCCTTCGCGGAAGATCGCCTGGGCCAGCACGGTCGCCGTCGTGGTGCCGTCGCCAGCAAGATCGGAGGTCTTGGTCGCGACTTCCTTGACCATCTGCGCGCCCATGTTCTCGATCGAATCCGCGAGCTCGATCTCCTTGGCAACCGTGACGCCATCCTTGGTCACTGTCGGCGAGCCGAACTTCTTGTCGATCACGACATTGCGGCCCTTGGGGCCCAGGGTGACCTTCACGGCCTCGGCCAGGGCGTCGACGCCCTTCTTCAGCTTGGCGCGGGCATCCACATTGAACATCAGTTCCTTTGCAGCCATGTCCTCTATCTCCAGATCAGTAAGTGTGGATCAACCCAGCTTGGCGAGAATGTCGGACGCCTTGATGATCATGACTTCGTCGCCATCGACCGTGTAGGGCGTGCCGCTGTACTTCCCGTAAATCACCTTGTCGCCGACCTTGACGTCCATCGGGACCCGGTTGCCCTTCTCGTAGCGGCCCGGCCCGACGGCGATCACTTCGCCGCTGGTCGGCTTTTCCTTGGCCGTGTCCGGGATGTAGAGGCCACCACGCATCGACTCGGCTTCGTCGGTCGGCATGATGACGACGCGGTCTTCCAACGGGGTGATCTTCTTGCTCTTGCTCGCGCCAGCCATGGGTAAAACTCCTGCGTGAACGGGATTCGGTAAGTTACTGTCCTGCAATGATTTGGCAGTCTGCACTTCACAGTGCCACCGAGGCAAAGCTAGCCGCTCGCCCGCCGGTGTCAAGCAATGCACTTCCCGGTTTGGCAATCGGCATGCCTGAGTGCTACGCCACTCTGGCAGGGGTCAAATCGCCGCCGTTATATTCCGGACCGCTGATTCAGTACCGCGCCGATCCTACCCGTCACATCTGAGGCCTGCATGCTGTTGCCCCTCCTCCTTGCGCTGTCCGGACCGGTTCGCCCCATCGCAGCAGCCGAACATGGCCTGATCGTGAAGGTCGATTCGGCGGCGCATACGGTGACCCTGACCGGCGGCCGCTACGACATCGCGGCGGGAGCGGAGGAGATGCCCGGAATGCCGATGGGGATGATGAAGATGCAGACCTCCTCGCTGCTGCGATTCACCTGGCCGGTGACCGGCTGGATTCGCGGCGTGCGGCTGCGGCTCTACGACGCAGCTGGCAAGCCGGTGTCGCGCAAGCTCGTGCATCATATCAATGTGGTGAACTTCGGCCGCCGGCAGCTCTTCTATGCGATTCCCGAGCGAATGATTGCGATGGGAGAGGAGACTGAGGACATCCGGATTCCGGCCACTGTCGGCATTCCGGTTACTGCCGACTGGCCCATGGCAGCCCTGGTGATGTGGCACAACCCGGGCGGCGCCGAGGTGAAGGGCGTGTCGTTTGAGATGACGGTCGAATATTCCCCGACCAACCTCGTGCCGCGGCCAACCTCACTGCTCCCGGTGTACCTCGACGTGATGAATCCGGTCGGCAAGGACGTCGACTTCGACCTCCCGGCGGGACCCACCAGCTGGCAGAAAGATTTCAAGTTGCCGCTGACCGGCCGGATCGTCGGGGTCGGTGGCCACGCCCACGATTTCGCGACTGGGCTGATGCTCAAGGATGTCACTGATGTCGCCCATCCCAGGACGGTGGTCAGCCTGAAGATCAAGCTTTCGTCGAAGGGTGAAATTCAGTCGGTGGACCGCCAGCTTCCGGGGATCACGGGCGACGGCATCAAGCTGCTGAATAGCCATCTCTATCGCCTGGTCGGCACCTACAACAATCCGACCGGTGCGATGATCGAGAAGGGTGCCATGCTGCACATGGCGCTGCTCTATGTGCCCGATCACCCGGACCAGTGGCCAAAGCTGGATGTCCACGACGCCGACTGGATCAAGGATGTCGCCCGCCTGCACGACATGGGAGAGGTTCCGCAGGAGAAGAAGTAGCTGGGCTAGTCAACGATCCGGCGCACCCCGATCCATTTCCGGAGCCAGAGTCGTCCTTCGGTGTCATCATCTGAAAGACGACTCAGGCGCACGCCGTGCGATGCGCTGTGAATGAACTTGCCGTCGCCGACGTAGAGCGCGACGTGCGTCGGGATGTCGCCGTGGTCTGAGAAGACGAGAATATCGCCCGGGAGCAGCGTTTCGATGCTCTTGCGAATGGCGACCCCGGCCTGGGCCTGACCCTGCGAGGTCCGCGGCAACGCAATGTTGTAGCGCGCATAGGCGTACTGGATCAACCCCGAGCAATCGAACCCGCCGCTGCCGTTGCCAGTACCACCCCAGACATAAGGCTGACCCATCTCGTCGATCGCCGTATTGACCACGTTGCCGAGGAGCTTTGCCTTGCCTTCAGGAATGCCTCGTTCGCGGAGAATGTCGGCGGTGGGTGGCGGCACCCAGAGCCCGGCGCTCTCGGGGCGTGCGAGCTCAGCATCCCGACGCGGACGACGGTAGCCGACCGCCAGTCCGAGCTCCACGCCGTTGCGCCCCGCGATGGTCAGGCTGCGCCAGCGTCCCTCCGCCATCAGACGTACTGGCCCGACAATCAGAATCGGCATCCGCACACCAAACGACGTCCCGGCCCAGAGGTGCTCCTGGCCACCCACGCCAATACCACCATTCACGCCAACGAACACCGTGGGAACGTTGTGCGCCCCACTGAACAGGGTGAGGTCGGCGCCCGCGCCATACAGGTCGCCCGTGGCGGGCCGATTGCCCGGGAGTTCGCTCAACGACATGTCGACGCCGAGCGGGCCAACGAGGTCGCGCTGCAGGGTCAGGTGCCAGCTCGCCTCGGGCGGGGTGCCGCCCAATACCCGGCCCGCGGTGAGGAAGACACCATCCTGCGCCGCCAGGGCCAGTGGCGTCGCCAATGACGCGCCGAGCACGAGCCACCAGGCCGGTCGAGTCATTCGCCTTCCGGGTGGACCAGCCGCTGGACCGCGTCGGCATCGGGGATGCCGGCCGCAGTGATCGCGAGTGATTCACGGAGCTCGGGGTGTTCGCGGAGGAGTTCCAGCCAGAGCAACAAGCCGGCGATCGCGGCGGCCAGCGCCAGCACGGCCGTAACAATCAGTCCGGCCATCGGAGAAAAGCGCGGGGCAACCACCAGTCCGATGGTTGCCCCGATGGCTGCGGCACAAACGAGAACCAGCGGGGTCAGCACCCACCCCGCCACGCGCAGCAGCACCCTTGCGACGCGGGCGAGCATCAGCGACTCAGGCGCGCCGGCGACCCATCGCACTGATCACGTTGGCGAGCACCAGGCCCGGCAGCATGGCAACGGCGAAGGTCGGCACGTACCAACCGGCGCGCGGGAAATGGACCGCCGCCGCAATGGCGCCAATGACCAGGGTGCAGATGGTCGTCAGGACGATCGCCTTGGGAACGGAGATCCGCCCCTCGCGATTGTTCAGGTTGGCCAGGATCCAACCACCCTGCCAGGAGATGAAGGTGCCCACCATCCACCAGACCGGGAGATACCACCAGATCGAGAAGCCACCGATTTCGTGCCAGCGATTGGTATAGACGCCAAAAGGCTGCAGGATGAAGGCGTCGATCGGCACGTAGACCCAGGTCGCCAGGCAACCGATGCCGGCGGCCCCGGCGATCCCCTCGATGGTGCGCGGATTCGTCCGGGTACCCGGGTAGAACGCGGTGATCATCGCGCCGATGAAGACCAGGATTGCCGTCAGCGTGCGGTTGGCCGGGTTATCGAGCGACTTGTTGACGATTGAGACCAGCACCACCGTGACCGCCTGGATCACGGCGAGGAGGAACCCTGCCTTGACGATGCGCAGGACGCCCGTGTTGTCGACGTCGCCTTCAAGTGGAATTGCGGTGGCCATGCAGCTCTCCGTGAGGTGGTCAGGCAGTTGCCAAAACTAGACCGGGCGCGGGATTCCGCCAAGCCATGCGACGATTCACCAGCCCCAGCCCAGCAGCACGGCGACATCTGTCAGCGCCCAGGCGATCAGGGCGTGATACATCGCGCGCTGGTGTTGGTGGGAGGACCAGTTCCGCCCTTGGCCATACCAGGGAACCAGGACGACGGTCCAGGCGAGCGCAGCGATCAGGAGCGCCCCCCAACGCGTTACATCATGCCAGGTCCAGCCGGCCTGCCACGCCGCCATGGTGAACATGCCAAAGGCGAGCCCAGCGCAGAACACGGCGATGGCCAGCGAACGGCGCACGCCCAATCGGAGGGCAAGGGTGCGATCGCCGCGGGCCCGGTCCTCATCCATCTGGTACAGCTGCGTCAGCGGGTACAGGGCGGCAAAGAGCGGCGTGAAGCCCCACAGCACCGCCGCGCCGGCGCCGTGCAACGGTCGGCCGGTCAGCGCCCACCCCGCCCACGCCGTCAAGGTGCCGAAACCGATCATGTTGATCAGCCAATCCATCCCCGGCACCGATTTGAGGCGCACCGGCGGCACGGAATAGAGCAGCGACATCAGCACGCAGATGGCGTAGAGCAGGCGGTAGGTGACCGGCAGCGTCATCGTGATCAGCAGGCCCAGGACCATCAACGTGAAGGCGAACTGCGCCAGGTAGCGAGGTGCCACGGGAGGGTTGGCCAGGAAGGCGATGTCGCCCTCGTCACGATCAAAAGCTGAGTTGATCGCCAGCGTCCCGCCGTTGAGGCAGACAACCCAGGCCGCCACCCCGAGCCAGCCGCGGCCGACTGGCCAGTGCGGACCAGCTGCCAGCCACCAGCCGACCAGCAGGTGCACGGTGATGATTGGCCACTCGGCCGGGCGCAGGTGGAGCAGGTACGGCACCACGCCGCCAGTCCGACGGGCTGGCAGTGATGCGCTGTTCACGGAACTAGACCCAGCGCATGCGCAGCCACCCGCACGCCGTGCAGCGTGAGATCGGGATCAACTGCATGGACAGAAGTCATCAGCGGCGCGACGAGCCCGGCCAGACCACCGGTTGCAATCACCTGCACACGCGCCGATGTGGGCCACTCGGCGAGGATCCGCCGGACCATGCCATCGGCCGCGTCAGCGGCACCAAAGAGCACGCCGCCGCGAATGTTATCATCAGTCGTGCGGCCGATGGCGTGCGTTGGTGCAACGAGATCGGTGGCCGCCAACTTGGCGGCGCGGCGGATCAACTGGTCGGCGGAGGTCCGCAGGCCGGGCATGATCGAACCGCCGATAAAGGCACGATTGGCGGTGATGCAGTTGAAAGTGGTGGCGGTGCCGAAGCCAATCACGACACTGTCACCGGGAAAGCGATCGAGCGCGCCCAGCGCATTCGCGATCCGGTCAGCGCCCATTGCCAGCGGTTCGTCGACCGCAAGCGTGAGACCGAGCGGCGCCCGCGCCTCGACCAGGCCGATGCGCTCGCCAAAAGAGAGGTGCAACGCCGGCAGCAACGACTGTGTCACGCCAGGCACCACCGACGCCACACAACAAGCGGCCACCTCGGCCGGAGCGTGACCGTCCCGGATCACGAATGATTCGAGCACCAGCGCCCATTCATCCGGCGTCCGGTCGACCTGGGTCGTCAACCGCCAACGCCCCAGGAGTTCGGTCCCCTGGAAGAGCCCGGTCGTCACTTCGGTGTTGCCCACGTCGACGGTAAGAAGCATCAGGTGAAATCTCGCGTCACGATGGCCCAGCCACCACCCCAGCGAGGACATCGCGCACGACACCGGCTTCGGTGCGGATCCGGAGCGCGCCACCCGGAGTGATCCCCTCGGCAGTGCCAGGAAATGGTTCCAGCACCTGGGCACCCGAGAGCGCATCGCGCAGGGTGAAGGCCCGCAGCTCTGCGTCGGTCAGGGGACCGGCTTCGCGGGAGGCCAGGGCGACAGCCGCGGCCACCGGCGCAGCGAGCAGCTCCGGTTCGGCCGAAGGGTCCCACGTCTGCAACGCAACCGCGACCCTGGCCAACTCTGCTGGTATCTCGTTGCGCACGTTGAGCCCCAGCCCGATGACGACCCATTGGCAGCGACTGCCACCCCACCGCGCCTCGCACAGGATCCCGGCGAGCTTGCGACCATCGATGACCACGTCGTTGGGCCACTTGATGGCCAGACGGGGCAATGCCGGGGCGGCGAGTTCGAGTGCGGCGGCCACGGCGAGACCCACGCGTAACGACAACGCTTCGAGCGCATCGGTACGGCTCGGTCGTGCAACGACCGACATCCAGAGCCCGCCGCGCGGCGACGACCAGGCGCGGCCGCGAGTGCCCCGCCCCGCAATCTGCTGGCGCGCGACAATCGTCGTCCCGTGCACGGCCCCGTCAACGGCGCGCGCGTGCGCCGCTTCCATCGTGCTCGGCAGCGCATCGAACCAGGTCAGGTCAGCCGGCATCGAGGTGCAGCACTCCGCTGGCCGCGAGGGCCAGGAGCAGCAAGCCGAAGAGGATGCGATACCACGCAAACACCACGAAGGTATGGCGCTGCACATACCGGAGAAAGCCACGGATCACCAGGAGCGCCGCCACGAACGACACCGCGATGCCGACGGCGAACATTGGCAGGTCTGCTGCACTGAAGAGCGCGCGGCTCTTGTAGCCGTCAAAGAGCGCGGCCGCGAAGAGCGTGGGGATCGCCAGCAGAAAGGAAAACTCCGTGGCTGCAGGACGCGACAGGCCGAACGCGTAGCCGCCCAGGATGGTAGCCGCCGAACGCGACGTTCCGGGAATCAGCGCCAGCACCTGCGCGCAGCCGACCAGCCACGCCTGCTGCGGTGCGATGGTGTTGATCGTCTCGGTGGTGACCTTGGGGCGCCGCCATTCGAGCAGCAAGATCACCGCGCCGCCGATGATGAAGGCGCACGCGACCACGACCGGCGTGAAGAGGTGGGCCTTGATCCAGTGATGCAATCCGAGGCCGACCAGGGCCGCCGGCACAAACGCGTAGACCAGGTTGAGGCCCAGGCGACGCTCAGTGTCGGCGGTAAAGAACCGCGCGACGAGGTCGATCAGCACGGTGCGATAGTGCCACACCACGGCGAGGATCGCACCGACCTGGATGACAATCTCGAAGGTGGCGGCGCGCTCGCCGATAAAGCCGAGGAGCGAGCCCGCGACAATCAGGTGCCCGGTCGACGAGACTGGCAGGAACTCGGTGATTCCCTCGACAACACCCAGAATCAGCGCGATCAGCAACGGTGACATCAGCATCACGACTCCAGGACGGTACGGTAATAGGCCTCGTACTGTGGCACCACGATGTCAGTGGAAAAGCCCCGGGCTCGGTCCAGCGCCGCAGCGCGCATCGTGGCATGACGTTCGGGATCGCGCAGCAACTCGATCGCCCGTCGCGCCATCGCTTCAACCGAACCGACCGGCTCAAGGATCCCCTCGACGCCATCGGTGATCACTTCGGGAATGCCGCCCACGCGCGACGCCAGCACCGGTGTACCACAGGCCATCGCTTCGAGCGCGGCCAACCCGAAGGACTCCGTTTGCGACGGCAACACGAACAGGTCGGCCGCCGCGAGCAGCGGCGCCACCGTGTCCAGCCGACCGAGAAAGTGCACATCATCGTCGACACCGAGATCGCGCGCTTCCTGCTCGGCTTCGTTGCGATCCGGTCCGTCGCCCACCAGCATCAAGGTGGCGGGCATCGCCCGGCGCAACCGGGCGAAGATCCGCACGACGTCCTTGACCCGCTTGACCTCACGGAAGTTTGACACGTGGACCAGCAGCTTGTGATCGGACGGAACAAGGGTGTCGCGTGGCGTGGCAGCTTCGGGGCGATATTCCTCGATGTTGACGAAGTTGGGGATGACCTGCAACGCGCATTGGACGCACCCGAAAGCACGATAGGTCTCGTCGCGAAGGAATTGCGACACGGCAGTCACGCCGTCAGAGCGCTCGATCGAAAAGCGCGAGATCGCGTAGAACGACGCTTCCTGGCCGACCAGCGTGATGTCGGTGCCGTGCAACGTGGTGATCACCTTGATCGGCTGGGTGTCGCGCAGCATTTCACGCGCGAGGAATGCGGTGGTCGCATGCGGAATGGCGTAATGCACATGCAGCAGGTCAAGCTTTTCCTGCACGGCGATTTCGTATTGCCGCGACGCGAGCGCCAGTTCGTAAGGGTAGTGTTCGAAGAGCGGGTAGCGGCTCATCGTGGTGTCGACTTCGTGGAAGAAGACTCGCTTGGCGTAGCCACGCAGCCGGAACGGCGACTGATAGGTGATGAAGTGCACCTCATGTCCGCGCCGGGCAAGGTCGAGCCCCAGTTCGGTCGCGACGGCGCCGGACCCGCCGTAGGTCGGGTAACAGGTGATGCCGATTTTCATGCCGATGTCCGCTTCCACGCCGCCGCAATCTGTTCGGCGAGCTGTTCGGGAGGTCGAGTGGCATCGAGCGTGAGCACGTCGCTGCCGAGTTGATGTCGAAACCAGGTGTCCTGCCGCTTGGCGTATTGCCGGGTCGCAATGGTGATCCGCTCTGCCAGTGCCTCGCGCGGGAGAGTGCCGTGCAGCACCGCGACCGCTTCGCGCACCCCAACGCCATCCATTCCGGCGTCGCCCGCGGCCGCACCTTCGGCCAGCGCGAGCGCCACCTCTTCGACCAGGCCGCGTCGCAGCATTTCGTCGGTCCGCTGCTGAATCCGCTGGTGCAAGATCGCCCGCGGTGCCGTGAGCCGGACAAACCAGGGTGTGATCGCCGCCCCAACCGCTGCCGCCTCGTGCCACCACGACAACGGATAGCCGGTCAGCAAGGCAACTTCAATCGCCCGCGCGGCGCGGTGGCGGCCGCCATCGCCCGCGAATCGGCCATCGAGGCGCGCCGCCCACCGCACCAGGGCCGGATGATCCATCTGTCCGGTCACCGCCGCGAGTCGTTCGCGTTGGGGCTTGTCGAACGGCGGTTCGGCAAAGAGTCCGTGCGTCAGCGCCTTGACGTACAGTCCGGTCCCGCCGACGACTACCGGAAGGTGGTTGCGGCTACGAATCTCCGTCGCGGCCGCCGCCGCCTGCTGCGCAAACGCGCCGGCGCTAAATCGCTGCCCAGGGCGAACAATGTCAACAAGATGATGGCGCACCCGCTGGCGCTCGCGGGGCGTCGCCTTGGCCGTTGCGATGTCGAGCCCGCGATAGATCTGGCGGGAATCGGCGGAGATCACTTCCAACGGCCAGTGCGCTGCCAGCGCCAGCGCCACGGCGGTCTTCCCGATGGCGGTCGGACCGACAAGAATCGGCGTCCTACCGTCGACCAAAGCGTCGCTCCAGTTCATCGATCGGTAACTGCACGATGGTCGACCGTCCATGGACGTCATGCGGCGGCAATGCACAGGCGAAGAGGCGGGCAAGCAGCTCGCGCATCGCGCGGTCGTCGAGGACCTGGCCAGCCTTGACCGCCGCGCGGCAGGCATACGTCGCGGCGAAGCGTTCGAGCCGGTTGGCCCAGCCGCCGAAGCGACCACGCGCAAGATCGGCCACGGTCTCGCGAAAGCAGGCCGCGGCGTCAAAACGCGGATGCGGATTTGGCACCGCATGGATCGCCACCGCGCGACCCCCAAAGGGTTCCACTTCGTAGCCGATCCGTCGCAACCCATCGGCGTGCGTCGCGACGACGTCGAGTTCTTCGTCCGTCAACTCGATGGTGATTGGCAGCAACAACCGCTGGGCCGGCATGCCATCCCCCTGCAGCTCCGCCAGCACGTCTTCGTAGAGGATGCGTTCGTGGGCTGAATGCTGGTCGACAATCACCAGACCGTCGGGCGCCTCGTAGCAGAGATAGGTGGCGGCGAGCTGAAAAATCGGGATGTCACGCGCCCGCGACAGCGGCGCGTCCGGCGCGGCCGGACCATCGCCATTGTCGAGCGGCGCGAAGAGGTCGGGTGGCGCGACCACCGAAGGGCTCGGCGCCCGCCAGGTCGCCGGCGGCATGACCGCCGCATCGCCCAGCACCGCCGCGGCATCAAGCCGGCTCAAGGCATGCCGGGTCGCTTCCTCGATGGCACGTTCAACGGCCATCCGTTCACGAAATCGTACTTCCAGCTTGGCCGGGTGGACGTTCACGTCCACGTCGCCGGGCGGTACTTCGACATTCAAGAAGAGCGACGGCCGATCGCCCGGGTGGATCGCCGAGCGATAGCCGGCCTCCGCCGCTCGCACCAGAAAGGAGTCGCGAAATGGACGGCCGTTGACGAAGAGTTGCGTGCGCCGCCCAGTTGGCCGCGCGTCAGCCGGGCGCTGGGTGAACCCCGTCACATGCACCGAACCGACGGCGTGATCGACGGGCACGAGCGTCCGGGCAATGTCGGCGCCCCACACCGCGCTGAGACGTTCGGTGGGCGATTGGTTGGCGGGCACCGTCAGCCGAGTGCGGCCATCGAGCGTGAGTTCGAAGCCGATGCCTGGATGCGCAAGCGCCAAGGTCGCAGTGGTATCCCAGATGGCCCGGGCTTCGCTCGACGCCGATCGCAGGAACTTGCGACGAGCCGGCGTGTTGAAAAAGAGGGCGCGCGCGGTGACGGTCGTCCCGCGCTGGCGGGCAGCGTCGCGCACCTGGTCAACGCGGCCGCCGGTGACCCCGACCTCCGTCCCGCCGCCATCCGCTGTGGCGGTGCAGATCGTGAAGCGCGACACCGATGCGATGGCTGGCAACGCTTCGCCGCGAAAGCCGAAGGTCGCAATGCCAACCAGGTCATGGATTGCGTGGATCTTGCTGGTCGCATGGCGGTCCAGCGCGAGGATCGCTTCGTCACGAGTCATGCCGCCGCCGTCGTCAGCCACCTCGACCACGGTGCGTCCACCATTCTCCACCATGACGCGAATATGCTGTGCGTCCGCATCGAGCGCGTTCTCGATCAGCTCCTTGACCACCGATGCCGGGCGCTCGACGACCTCACCGGCCGCGATCTGATTCGCGACGGCGTCCGGAAGAATCGCGATGCGTCGAGCAGTCCCAGCGGGCATGTCCTCAATCTACCGCCGCGACGGCGGCCACCGCCGCAGCCGGGACCCAGCCCGCGACTGTGCTGCCAAGGCCACCCTGCCCGGCGACAGAGCCCTCGATCAGGTCCCAGCCGGCAACGCGACGGCGCACATGGATCATTGTCCACGCCGGAAACTCGGCCTCGGCCATCGTGGCCGGATTGGGAGAGATGCGCACCGGTGTCGCCGCCGTGATCAACGCAATTTCGCGGGTATCACCGAGCCACCGGGACACTCCCAGGATGGCAAAGACCAGACAGCAGGCGCCGACCCCGAGCGCCCATGACCGCTTGCCCTTCAACGCGAGTGTCCATGCTACCAGCCAAAGGGCCCATGCCAGCAACAGCTCTTCGTCACGGGTCAGTGGCACGGTGGGTGCCAACGACCTGATGTCGGGAGGCACCGAGACGGCCCGCGCCCACATCACATCGAGCAGCGGATCACGCGGCGCCAGCGTCGCGGCGTGCAGCCACGCGGCAGTCGCGCCGACTTCGTCCCCGTTCATCCACCGAGCCGCGCCGAGGTTGCGCCAGGTTCCGGCGGCAGTGGGATGCGCGGCAACCACCCCTGCAAAGCGACGAGCTGCACCGGCGTAGTCCCCGGCGTTGTAGCGCGCGATGCCGTCGTCCTGACGGGCCGCCAGCGAGCCCGCCAGGCAGAGCAGCAGGACCAGCGCGGTGGTCACACCGCGCAACCGATCGAGGACCCGGGTGAGCGCGGCGGGTGCATCAGGCGACGCGCCACCGTCGGGCCCGTACCGCACCCGCGTCAACGCGGTCAGCCAGCGCCGGACAAGTTCGGCATCGTCGCGAGGGACGCCGCGAGCGCGGAGCGCCGCCACCACATGATCGGGGCCGGCATCAACCGGTGTGCCCAGTGCGGCGCGCAGTGCGGCCTCGGCGTCGGCGTTGGGCTGGGCGAATCGCGGTCGCCGCGCCGGGCGTCGCGCGCGCGTGGCGATCGGCAGCGCCAGCGCAACGATCAGCAGCAACCAACCCCATTGCCGAACCAGTGACGTCACCAGCGGCGTACTGCGGTCGGCGGTGACCGGCAGCGGCGAGTGATTGCCTTCGGTGACCAACCGCGGGCGAATGGCCAACGAGAGCGGCGCCGTCACCGCGGTCTGCACCGTGCCGGTGCGGGGATCGAAATACGGATAACTCACGGCCGGAAACGCCAACACCCCCGCACTGTCAGCCACCACCGTGTAGCGGAAATGTTTCTGGCCACCGATCACGCCAAGGACGGGGGCGGCGCGTTCGTCGGTCGGTTCGGGATACACATGGAGGCCGTCGGGCCAGTGCACATCCGGTGCGGGCCAGAGCGTCAGGTTCCCTTCGCCGGTGACGTCGAGTTCCACAATCGCCGGCGAGCCGGCCTGCAAGCCACCTGCCGTGGCGCGCCAACCAATACTCAGGTTCCGGGCCGTCGGACCTGACCCCAGCGACGCGGCAAGTGACGCCGGAATCGCCCGGGCCACGAGCACGGCCGGCGCGGCAGCGACCGTGCGGCGATCCTCCGGTGCGAAGTACGACGTCGACGTCGGCACGCCGTAGGTGAGCACCGCGGGCGGCGCTTCGACACGCCCGGCCGCGAGCGGGAAGATCGTCTGGTAGGTGACCCAGAGGTCATACATCACATGACCCACCATGCGCGGCGGCAGCTGCACCGGAGTCAACTGTGCGCGGGCGCTCCAGAGGCCATTGAGCGAGGGCGATGTCAGGACAGGCTGATGCCGCAGGCGGTCGCGCAGCGGCCGCGGAAACCACGCCACGGTCACGAACTCCACTTGCTCACCGACCCACACGGTGTCGCGGGAAAAACGCGTCGCAATCGACACGTCACCCGGGCGCGGCGGCGGAAACGATTCGAGCATCGCGCGCACCCGCGGCAGGATCACCAGGTTGGTGTCCTGTGGGGCCCGGGCGAGGGCCAGCAGCAGGGCGATCACCAATCCGGTCCCGGTGGCAACTCGCCGCGACGCGCGCGCTGGTTCAGTCCCTGGCGCGTCTGCTGTTCCGCGCGCTCCATCGCGCTGAGCACCTGGTCGGCCTGCGCGGGGGTCATGCCGCTCGGCTGGCGACCTGGTTGCGGCCTGGGCGGTGGCGACTTGCTGTTCCCCTGCCCCGGCTTGCTCTTGCTCGACGTCGGCGGCGGTGGCGGTCGCAGCCGCCGGGCGAGTTCATAGTTGTACTTGGCGTTGCGGTCGCTCGGCGAGAGCAGCAATGATTCCCGCAACTTGGCCGCGGCACTCGCCAGCAGCGTGTCACGTTGCGCCGTGTCGTGCCGTGCCTGCATCAGGTACGCCGTGCCGAGATTATAGAGCGCGCGCTGGCGCAAGGCCGGATCCAGGCTGAGCGTGGCGCGTTCAAGCGACGAAATGGCAGTCGGCAGGTCGCCACCGACCAGCGCCGACGTGCCGGCGTTGAACCATGCCGTGTCGCTCGACTCCTTGTGCGCCGCGGCAGCAAATGCCGCACGCGCATCAACAGTGTCGCCGCGCCGCAGCAATCGTGTGCCGGCTGACGGCCGCTGTGCACGCGCGGTCCTCACACCACCCACCATCAGCGCCACCGCGATCAGCGCTGCACTGCGCCGAGTCAGTGCCTGCAGCAGCAGCAGCAACGCGGCGACGAGCGCGAAGATCCAGGCCCGTGGCACCAGGTCGGCGGCGACGTGATCGTGCGCCACGCTGCGATTCAGGTGCGCCAGGGCGCGACGGGTGTCGCCGACCGGGTCGGTGGCGCCTGCGGGAATGAAGACGCCGTGGGCCGCGTCGGTCGCGGCGCGGAGCAGCTCGTCATGGCGGACAGTTATCACCACCTTGCCATCGATGTCGTGGTGCCAGCCGCCGTCCGGATCAGGAATGCGGGCCCCGCGCATATCGCCGACGGGAATGGCGACCAGGGTAACACCGCTGCGGCGCAGCGCAGCGCCGGCCGATGCCATCGCACTGGTACCCTCAAATGTCTCACCGTCGCTCAGGACCACGATCGCCCGATCACCGCCCTGTGGCGCGGACGTCAATACGTGGCGCGCCAGCTCCAGCGCCGCCGCGAGTCCGGAGCCGCCCACGCTTGCCATGTCGGGATCAAGCGCATCGAGTTGCAGGCTGATTGAACTCTGGTCGAGCGTCAGCGGCGACAGCAGATACGGATGGCCGGCAAAGGCAACAAGGGCAAAACGATCACCATCGAGGTCCTGCACCAGGCGACGCGCCAGGGACACCGCATGGCCCAGACGATTGGGCGCGACATCCTGGGCCAGCATCGATTTCGACACGTCCATGACGACGACAAGATTGAGGGCGCGGGATTCGGCGTTGGCACCCGCCGTTCCCCAACGTGGCCCGGCCAGGCCGATGACCGCCAGCGCTGTGACACTGGCGAATAGCCAGACCGAGCGACGGCCGAGCGCACTGGCGCGCGCACCCAGGTCGCGTGACCAGGCAAAGGCCGCGGCCAGCCGTTGCCGTCGCGCCAGCCACGCCAGCGCATAGGCCAGCGGCACCAGCAGCAGCGCGAAGAGCAGGAAGGGTCGTTCAAAGATCATGGAACGCGCACCACCACGCGCCAGCTGATCAGCAGCTCGGCGAACAGCGCGGCCAGCGCGATCGCCAGCAACGGCAAGGTGCGTTCCCGCCGACGCTCGTACCGCACGACATCCACCGGCGCGCGCGCGAGCCCGTTGATCTGCTGGAAGATTCGAGCGAGTGCGTCCGAATCGCGAGCGCGAAAATACGCGCCACCGGTGCGAGTGGCGATATCGCGGAGCAAAGCCTCGTCGATCTGCACCGGCATGTTTTCATAGTGGTACCGGCCGCTGGCATCCTGTCCGGTGGGCACGCGTGCACTCCCCTCGCTGCCGATCCCGACGGTATAGACCTTGATGTTGTATGCTGCAGCGGTCTCAGCCGCCGTGCGCGGATCAATGATGCCGCGATTGTTGACGCCGTCAGTGAGCAGTAGCACGACCTTGCTGGCACCCGGGATGTGTCGCAACCGGGCGACCGCGATCGCCAGTCCCGAACCAATCGCGGTGCCATCCTCGAGCTGGCCGATCTCGACGGCCTGAATCGCGTCGGTCAGCGCCGCGTAGTCGAGCGTCACCGGCACCTGCGTCAGCGCTTCGCCAGCAAAGGTCACCAGCCCGATCCGGTCGACCGACCGTCCCTTGACGAAATCGATCGCCTGCTGCTTGGCCACCTCGATCCGGTTGGAGGGCGCGAAATCCTCCGACAGCATCGAACTCGACACATCGATTGCGATCACGATGGCAATGCCGTCGGCGCTGACGATCACCTTGTCGCCCGGCCGATAGGGCCCTGCCGCAGCGAGGAGCAGCGCGGTCACGGTGATGGTACGCAGCACCGGCGGCAACACCAGGTGCCACCGCCCGTGGGTGGCTTCGGCAAAGGGATGGGTGTCGCTCACCAGTGCCGCGACCGGCTGCACGCGACGGCGCCGCCACCACCACCACGGCAGCGCCAGCACCGGCAGCAGCAGCCACGGACGCGCCAGGCCCACGATCACGACGCCGGCTCGCGCGCGCGGACCATCGCGAGCCCCTCATGGACCAGCGCTTCAACTGCCGCATCGGGAACAGCCGCGAAGCGCAACAGTTCCGCGCGCCCGCGCCAGTCATCAAATTCCGGGCGTCCCCGCACCTGCGCTTCGAGATGATCGAGCAGCAACCGCGACTCGCCCGCGGCAAGCCAGGCGGCAACCCGCGCCTCCGTGAGCGGCATGGCTACCACTGGCGAAATCGTCTGCACGAACGGCGCGCCGCGGCGGCGCCATCCCCATTGCACCAGTCCAACGACCAGCAGCGCCAATGGCACCAGGGTCGCGAATGGCAACATCGAGCGATCGAGGTGCGGCAGCCAGAGGACTGCGGTCTTGGGGGCGATCGTCGCCGCCGGCTTGCCGGTTGGCAGGAGCGACGCCACCGTGATGGGCATCCGGGCATCGGCAAGCGTATCCACCGTGCCGCGCATGTCAACGACCACTGGCCCGGGCAGCACCAGCGTGCCCTCTCCCGGTGCCCAGACCGCAAGGGTGTACGTGATGCTCACCGAATCGGCCTCTCGCGTCATGACGGGCTGGCCGACCAGGGTGGCGATCGACGTATCGGTGAGGGCGCGCACTTCGACAACGGCCCCCTGCGGAACCGCGACCCGATGCACCACGGTAATCGTGTCGCCCACCGTGGGGACCGGCTGCTGGCCCATCAACGCTGCGCCCGTTTCCGGCCAAAGGCGGCGCGCAATGCCGGCAAGTAGTCGCCATCGGTCCGGACGATCACTTCGCGCACGCCCGCTGCCGCGAGCCCGGCAGCGCGCCGAGCGCGGGCGCGCTTGCCGGCACTTTCGGCGCGGCGGCGGGCGAGCACGTCACCGCTGTCGAAGAGCACCGGCGCGCCACCTTCCGCACCGGCCAGCGTCACCCAGCCGCCATCCGGTAGCTCAGTATCGCGGCGGTCGTCGAGCGCGATCGCCGTGACTTCATGACGCGCCGACAATCCCCGCAGCGGCGCCTCCCATCCAGTGGCCAGAAAATCGGACACGATGACCACCATCGCCCGACGCCGCAGCAGCCGCCCAGCCGTGCGCAACGCGCCGGCGAGGTCGGTCCCCGCTCCACCCGGTTGCAGCGAGAGAAGCGCTTGCACGACGGTGAACGCATGCCGCTGCCCGCGGCCCGGGGGAATGATTGGTCCAGGTTGATCGGCAAAGGCGAGCAGCCCGACGCGATCCTGCTGCTGCGCGGCAACCAATGCCAGCAATGCGGCCACCTCGACACCCCGGGCCGCTTTGGGCTCGGGGTCGCCCACCGCAGTCGACCGTGATCGGTCGACCACCAGCAACAGGGTGAGTTCGCGGGACTCGGTGTAGAGCTTGACGTACGGATGACCGGTGCGCGCCAGCAGGTTCCAGTCGAGATGGCGGAGGTCATCGCCCTCGGTGTACGGGCGCACGTCGGTGAACTCCATGCCCGTTCCCCGGAAGACTGAGCGCACTTCCCCACCGAGGAGCGTGTCGGTCACTCGCCGCCCGCGCAAGGCGAGCGTGCGGACCTGCCTCAGCAGCGAGGGTGGCAGACGGACTGGCACGTCACGGCACCGGAACCGCGCCGAGGACTTGCCGAACGACGCCATCGGAGTCGAGGCCTTCCGCCTCGGCATCGAAGGTCAGGACGACGCGATGGCGCATGACATCCGGCGCGAGGTCCTGCACATCTTCGGGCGTCACGAAGTCGCGACCACCGAGATAGGCGCGCGCGCGTGACGTCTGCGCGAGCGCAATCGACGCGCGCGGCGACGCACCGTAGGCGATCATCGGAGTCAGCGCGCCGAGCCCGACGCTGGCCGGGTCGCGGGTCGCCCGCACGAGGTCGACGATGTAATCCGCCAGGCGAGGATCGAGATGAATGCCCGCGATCTGCTCGCGAGCGGCGAGCACCTGGGCCGGTTCGGCCAGCCGCCGTACCGGAATCGTTTCAAGTGAGCCGCTCATGCGCAGCAGTACTTCACGTTCTTCGGCGCGAACCGGATAATCGACCTTGACCTTGAGCAGAAACCGATCGAGTTGCGCTTCGGGCAACGGGTAGGTCCCTTCGCTCTCGATCGGATTCTGGGTGGCCAGCACCAGGAACGGCTCCGGCAGCCGGAACGTGGTACCGCCGATCGTCACCTGGCGTTCCTGCATCGCTTCCAGCAGCGCCGATTGCACCTTGGCCGGAGCACGATTCACTTCATCGGCAAGAACAATCTGCGCGAAGACCGGACCTTGCCTGACCGCAAACTTCTGGTTCTGCGCATCGAAGATCATCGTACCGACGACGTCAGCCGGCAGCAGGTCTGGCGTGAACTGGATTCGCGAGAACGACGCGTGCAGCACGTCGGCCAACGTGCGGACCGTGAGCGTCTTTGCCAGGCCAGGCACACCTTCCAGCAACACATGCCCGCCGGTGAGCAGGCCGATCAACAGTCGCTCGACCATCAGGTCCTGGCCGACCACCCGCTTGCGGATCTCGGTGACAACATCCTGCACGGGAAATGTCACGCCTGATTCTCCTGGTCCATGTCGATCGCCTTGTAAATCGCGCGTTCCTCGGCGGGTGTCAGCGGCCGCCACTCACCAACGCCAAGGTCATCCAGCCTGACTGGCCCATATGATACGCGCGCCAGGCGTTCGACTTTGGCTCCGATGGCCTCGACCCAGCGGCGCACGATCCGGTTGCGTCCCTCTTCGAGGGTCACTTCGATGATGCTGCGCCCATCGCGACCGGGCTTGACATGCACCCGGCTGGGAACGACCGGACGTTCATCGACCTTCACGTGTTCCTTGACGCGTACCGCCAGCGCCTCGGTCGGCGCGCCGTGCACCAGCGCGATGTATCGGCGCGGCACGTGGTACTTGGGGTGGGTGAGTCGATGAACGGCTTCGCCATCGGTGGTCAGCAGCAACAGGCCAGTGGTCGCGACGTCCAGGCGGCCGACATAGGTGAGACCACTGGTTTCGGGAATCATGTCGAACACCGTGCGTCGCCCCTGCTCATCATCCGCCGTCGTTACCACGCCGAGCGGTTTGTGAAACGCGAGCCAGCGACGCTCAGCGAGCTTGATGACCTTGCGTCCCATGGTGACACGCGACTTCGCCGGGTCAACCGACATGCCAAGCTCGGCCGGCTTGCCGTCGACCTTGACCTTGCCTGACGTGATCAGCTCTTCCGCCTGCCGGCGCGAGGCGACGCCGGCGCGCGCCAGAAACCGCTGCAACCGCATCAATGCCATCAGGCTTCTTCCACGGACGCGAGAGCCGTGTCGTCACCGGCATCGGCTTCGACCCGATGAGGCTGCAACGCGATCGTGAGCTCCTCGGAGCGCGGCAGGTCGTCAAGATCGTTGAGGCCAAGCGTTTCGAGAAAGAGCGCCGTGGTGCCGTAGAGCAACGGACGCCCGAGGCTTTCACTGCGGCCAACGACTTCGATCAAGCCACGCTCCTGAAGCGTACGCAACACGCCGCCCGAGTTGACGCCGCGGATTTCTTCGATCTCGGCGCGCCCCACTGGTTGCCGGTAGGCAATCGTGGCCAGCGTCTCGAGCGTCGCGGCCGAGAGCTTTGGCTGACGCTGCATTGCCTGGGCCCGTTCGACGGCCGCCGCAAAGCTCGGCCGCGTCAGGATCTGGTAGCCCCCAGCGAGCTCGACAATCTCGACCGAGTGCCCGTCGAAGTCATAATGTTCGCGAAGCTGGTCGAGCGCGGTACGCACCTCCGCCGCGCCGGCATCAGGCTCGAGACTCTCGAGTTCGTCGAGAGTGAGCGGCCGGTTCGCTGCGAACAGCGCGGCCTCAAACAGTTGCGAGAGCGGGTTCAGCGAGCTCACGGGCTACCACCAACGAAGCAAAGGGAGAATCCTGGCGCACACGGCAGATGCCGCGGCGCGCGAGCTCAAGCAGGGCGAGCAATGCCGACAGGACGTCGACAATCGTCGCCTGGTTTCCAAAGAGCATTTTCCAATCGAATTCAGCGTGCTCGGCGAGCAACGCTTCAATCCGTCGCACGGCGCCCTCGACGTTGAGCGGGCGCGTGATCACCCGATGCAGCACCGGTGACGGAATGCCGGTGATCACCCGCTCGACGGCGATCAGCATCTCCATCAGGTCGATAGTGATCGGCAGCGGCGGCAGTTCGGGCGGCGGTGGCAAGTATCCGCGCGCCAGGCGCTGGCTGCGCCGCTCGACCAGTCGCGCCATCTCGCGCGCGATCTCCTTGATCTGCTGGTACTCCAGCAGCCGTCGCACCAGCTCGGCGCGCGGATCGACCCAGTCCGGATCGTCGCCATGCCGCGGCAGGAGCAGCTGCACCTTGAGGCGAATCAGCCGGCCGGCCATCTCGAGGTAATCCGCCGCCTGATTGAGCCCCAGCTGGTGAATCGCCGCCACGAACTGCTCGGCGATGCGAGCCACCGGAATGTCGGCGATATCGATCTGCTCTTCCCGGACCAGATGGAGCAGCAGGTCGAGCGGACCGGTAAAACCGTCGAGCGCCACGACGAATCCGCCAGTGGGGGCGAGCAGGTCGATCGCGGCAGTGTCGTCGGGCAAGGTCATGTGGGAAAGATGTTCAGGGCATCGCCTACAGCGTAGGGGCCCACCACGTGAAGCAGCCCGCCTTCGACAAAAAAAGCCGGGCTGAGCAGGACGCCGAGGACCGGCTTGACAAAGTAGAGCAGGATCACGAGTGGGATAAAGCCGTAGCGGTCCAGCGACCGATACCGCACGGCCACCGCCGTCGGCAGGAAGTGATACAGGATCCGGGAGCCGTCGAGCGGCGGAATCGGTATCAGGTTGAACACCGCCAGGATGAGGTTGAGGTGAATCCCCCAGAACATCATCCGCTGGATCAGGGCAATGGTCTCGGTGCCGCTGTCGCCCACCAGTCGAGCCACCAGTCCGGCCAGCAGAAAGACCGCGGCACAGGCGAACGAGAGCACAAAATTGGTCGCCACGCCGGCGCTGGAGACGATCAGGTCGCCCCGCCGGAAATTCCGGAAATTCCGGGTGATTACCGGTACCGGCTTGGCCCCACCGAAGGTGAACTGTCCGGAGCTCAGCACCCAGAGCAGGATCGGCATCAGGATGGTGTAGATCGGGTCGATGTGCGGCAGCGGGTTGAAGGTCAGCCGGCCCAGCTTGTAGGCGGTATCATCCCCCTGCTGATACGCCGCCCACCCGTGGGCATACTCATGCGCGATCAGCGCGAAGAGCAACATGGGCAGGGCGAGGAGGAAATTGCTGAGCACGGGCACTCCGGCCGGGGCGACGCCGCCTGAGGCACGGCGACAGGGTAACCGGCTAAACTAGCCCGGGAGCAAGGGTCAGGGCAAAGCCGCTCTCCGCGCCGGCCTTGATCCGATGAGGTCTTTCGCCTATTGTTGAGGGCTGTGAATGCTGTTTGTTGACTTTCGACTGAGGTTCGACCGTGCCCCGTATCAAGTCCGCCAAGAAGCGCATGCGCCAGACGAAGACCCGTACCGCCTTGAACAAGGCGACCCGGAGCGAGCTCCGGACGGCGATCAAGAAGGCGCGTACCGCGGGGTCACCGCAGGCCACGGCCGAGGCCGTGCGAGCCGCGGAGTCGGTCATCGACCGCGCCGGCCGGAAGAACATCCTTCACCGCAATACGGCCGCCCGGACCAAGAGCCGGCTGGCGAAACTGGCGAACGCCGCAGCGAAGTAAGCTCGCTGGTCCGCCTGCAGCAGCGCCCGCCGATTCCTCGGCGGGCGCTTTTGTATTCAGGGGCGGCCCGTTTCGGTCAGGGACGCCAGATTGGCGCCAAATACACAGTATTGCTGAGTGGCGAGATAAGGGTGAGATGGGAGCCGTCGGCGCGGACCACGCCGATCGACGCACCGAATACGGTGTCACACGGCGTCGGAACGACCTTCATGCAACCGCCGAAAATGATGGATTGCCCGTCAGGCGACCAGCCGACCGACGTCGCCTGCTGCTGGTACTTCCCGCCGAGGGCGGACTCGTCGTTGATCAAGCGCAGGCCGCTGCCGTCGGCGTTGATCAGGTAGGCGCTGCGTCGCGTGGCAGAGTCTGCCAGGAACGCGAGCGTGCTCCCGTCAGGGGACCAGCTCATCGACGTCCCCGTGGGGACCAGATAGGTGGGCAACGCGATCGGAATGCCCACGCCGACCAGCGCCTGCGCCTTGAAGAGGGCCCCCGCCACAGCATACACGTATTGGGATCGATCGGGCGACCAGTACGAGGCGCCCGGTGCTGCACCTGCGGCAATCGACGCAAAACCGCTGGCATCCGCATTGGCGGAATACGCCAGCAGCGGTCCGCCGCCAACCGTGCCGATGAAGAGAACGTGTGTGGCGGTCTGGTCCCAGACCGGATTCCCCGCCACAGTACCGACCACCGCCAGTATGCGCAGGTCAGTGCCATCGAGCTTGACGGAGTAGAGCGTGTCGGCGCTGCCCACCGTCCCCTGGAGGTACGCGACGCGATACGGTGCGACATTCGAGAGCGCGACGCCGCCGATATGGTGCGGTCCCTTGAGGGAGTCGATCGCCAGCATCACCCGTGATTGGCCCGTGACCGACGACGTCCAGAGCTTGAGGTTCTTGGAGGCAGTTGGCGCGGCCAGCTGCGTGGTATACACTGCCGTTTGGCCATCCGCAGTCACGTCAAGCAGCGCGGGAGTCCCCGGATCGCCACTGTTTACCGCGGCGAGACCGGTTCCGTTGGCTTGCATCGAGGAAAATCCGCTGGTCGCCGCAATCGACGTCGCGAAGAGATGGCCGGTATACAGCGTAGGCGTCGACACGGTGATCAGCGCGTTTCCCCGCGCCGCGTTCGGAACCAGCACCGAAGCAACGATCGCCGCCGGCTGTCCTGGCAACGTCGCGCGGAGCCCGACCGCCGACGGCCCAACGACCATGATGAAATAGGGGCCGGATTCCGGCAACTCTTCGCTGTTCGTCCAGGTAAAGCTGGCCGGCGACGTTGCGCCAGATTGCGTCTTGGCCACTGCCGTGAACGCCGAGACTTCTGACGGCGCCAGCGTGACGGGCGATGGAGTGACGTCGACTTCGACGATGGTGGTTGAGGCCGTCACCGTGACGGCGACGGTGTCGTGGCCGGTGCCCGACGACGCAGCAATGTTGACGGGGCCTCCCGGCGCCACCGCCGTCAGCAAACCGGACGAAGACACGGTCGCGACGGCAGGGTTGGAACTGGTCCAGGTGACGACCGCCGAGGAGCAGGCGGGATTGAGCGTCGCGGTGAGCACCGCGGTCTGGGCCACCGCGAACGTCGCCGGTGTTCCAGAAATGTGGACGTCGGTCACCGAGCAGCCAGCACCGGCGGTCGGGCCGCAGGAGGACGCGAGCATGGCGGCTGCAAGCGCTGCCGCCATGCCGCGGACCTGTGGAATGGAGATGCAGGTCACGGGATCTCCTTGATTGGCAGTGAGTGTTCCGGAAGGTAACTCTGCCCGTGACCCGACGTCCAATTCCGGCCAGCTGGAGGTCAGTGCTTTTCGACTCGCACCGTTACCCCCGGGGTCGTCGATTGCAGCTGGACTGTACTACGCCGGGTGGTAATGCCAACCCGGATCGAATCGGGACCCACAACGCCAACATCCGTCTTGGTGAGGGTCACCTGAACGTTTGACGGCTGGAGAGAATACCAGGCGCCGGTGGCCGCGTCGACCACCACGCCGACCAGGCCCGTGAGAATATCAAGAACCAGAATACCCCCTTTTATTGAATGGGAGATATGAAATGTCCCCGGGGTATAGCCCGCCTTCGTGAAAGTCAGGGTATAGTCATTCTTTCGCTCGAGAGAAATCATCGTCGGAGTCGTGTACTTCTCCTGGCTCTTGTCAACCGTGACCTGAACCTGATCAGGCGACGTGGTGGTACTGATTGTCTGGCGGGTGCCATTGAAGATGGCCCCGCATCCGGCCAGCGGCGTGAGCATGACAAGGACAGCAGCCGTACGCATTGCGAGCTTCACAACAACCTCCGTGGGTGGGGTGGTGAGGTGCTGCCTGCATCGCCGTGTGGCGACTACAGTGTCATGCGACCCGGCTCCCGGACCGGCCCGGATCCGACATGCGCCGTACCGCAACCAGCCAACTGCGGCCGGTCGGATCGTGGTCCCAGGTGAGAGTAACTCGACCGGCAGCAGCGCCGAGCAGGAGCACGATGTCCTGGTGGTCGCGTTCGATGAGGGACCACCGAGCGATATGACGGAACCAGGGACCGAGCGGGTCGTCGTTCGACAACGAAGAAAGACAGAGGAGACCGGCGGGCGTCAGCAGATCGATCAATCGCTCGACCAACCATGCGCCAGGACGAGCGGCGAGCTGGTCGAGCAGCGTGCCCGTGAGAATGAGGTCAAATGGCCCGCATTCGCGGAGCATATCAAAGTGCAGAAAGGGATCGCCCGGGCCGGTGACCAGCTGTTTGCCGAGGTCGACAAGCCGGTGACGGAGCAGTCCGATTGTTTCGTCGTCATTGCCGCTGATGACAACTTCTGCGCCGGCGCGCCGCAGCAGTGGTCCAAGCGTGGCGAACTCGACTGAGCTTGATGCGGCCAGCAAGAGAATGCGGAACGGATCGGCCTGACCGCTTCCGACCTGACGTGTGACCTGCTGCATTTCCCAATGGGCACGCTGCCGCAGCCGGTCGGCGACACCCGCCTCAAGCACAAAGCGCTCCAGCATGCGGCCGATTGGTTCGGTCGTTCTGGCTCCGCCGGTCAGCAGCCATTCAACGGTCTCACGGGCGCCAGGCTGTCCCGGCGGCCCCGCAATCATCCGATGCACCAGCATGGAGCGTTGCCAGAATGGCTCGACGTCTGCGAGCAACTCCCTGACCCGGCGATCGGGAAGCCCTACGCGTTCGCCATCGCCCAGTGCTTCCAACAAGTCGTGACTGGCTGCCGCGACCCGGTGGTACGCGGCGATTTCGTCGGGTGGGATGGTGATCATGGCGCGGACAAAGCGGCGTACGGCCGCGACCAGTTCCCGTTCGGCGGCCGCGACCAGCGGCACAACCTCGGGCACCAGTGCTGTCGTTGCTGACCGGGCGGCGATGGACTGGCGTACCAACGCCATCTGTGACGCGTACGCGCTCCGAACTTCCTCGATCAGGCGCCGCAACTCGCCAGCGGGTTCCGACACATCGTCCAGCAACCCGCCAGTCATCAAGGCCGCCGCGTCATGCAATCGACCATGCGTGACATGCTCGCTGAAGATGAGCGCGTCAACCTGGACGGCACCGGTGCGTACGCGCAGCCGCGGCGTGCCGGACACCACGTTCGGATCACCGGTCGCACGCCGTAGCGCATAGAGGTGCTGTTTGAGTGTGGCCCGTGCGCGGCTGCGGTCGACCCCTGGCCACAGCGCGCGGAGCAGACGCTCGCGGGGAATTCCCTCCGGCACGAGCGCCGCCAGTGCCAGAATGAGCAACGGCTTGCGCTGCGCCGCCGCGCCCGCCACTGGGCGGTCATCCTCGGTCGTCAATTCCAGCGCTCCGAATGTGCGCAGCAAGAACACGATGGCCGCTCAAGGGTAGGATTGACGCATAGTTGCCATGCCGCTATCCCGGCACAAGGCAAACAAATGGTCAATCGAACTCTTTACCCATCCTGTTTACGCAGATCAGAGACTTTGGTCCACAACAATGCGTGCCTGTATGCCGATCAACCGGAATTGCCCGGGCGTCTCGTCATCATCACGCACAGGGGTCAAGGGCCGCTGTCCTTCGGTGTGGTTCGGGCCGCCGAATCCCCCTCGAACGTCTGGATCACCCAGCCGTAGCGCTCGACTTCGCCGCGAACTTCCATGTGGCCATCAGGTCCCTGACCGCCGAGCGGCGCCCACAGTTGCCAGGTGCGGGTTACCCAGAGACCTGAGGGCATTGGCGAGAACTCCATGTTGCCGCCGGCCTGACCGACCGACATCCATTTGGGAAGGTTCTGGTGCTCGAATGACATCTGCAGCAGTGCGAGCGTATGGGCGTCGAGCACCAGTTCGCCAGAGATGTCAATCAACCTGGACTTCCGGGCCGGCGCGAAACGCAGGTGCAGCGAGTCGCTGGGATGCTTGCGATTCGGCTTGTCGATCGTGAAGCAATGGCTATCCAGAAACCATGAAGAGAAAAGGACACGGGCATCCGGCCCGTAATATTCGCGACTGTTTTCGTTCCCTGGTTGCAGCAGCCGCCCGAAGCCATGGATTCGCAAGGTATCCAGATCGATGCTCTGGATTGGCCAGCGCGCCAGCGGCTGGATCGTGGTATCGGCGGTTTCGAAGTTGGTATAGGCGCCATACACCGACCGACTGTCAATCCGCGCCACGGTGAATGCAATGGCGTGGCTGGTGACGCTCGTTTCCATGACGTCCAGGGCGGTGTGCGCCGCCTGCAGGAACCCGTCGAAGATGTCAGAGTTGGCGCGTTGGCGCCCGCAGAACCGGTTGCCGGCCACCGCCACCAGGTCAGGTAACCGTACGCTGACGGCCTGGAGGATGACGTCCGGCACGACGACGCCGACAGCCGGCACGGTCAGAGACGTCAACGGCAACGGCCGGTAGCCGATGGCGACGACTCGATACCGATACGTTCCTGGTCCTGGCGCTGTGAGGAGAAAGCCACCGGTTGCACTGCTGAGCACCCGCTGGACCGCGACTCCGTCGACGCGTTGCAGTTCGACCAACGCACTACTGAGCGGGCGCCGCCCTGGCCCGAAGACGTGACCGGACACGCTCTGGGCTTGCAACGCTGTCCCGTACCCGCTCCCGATCGCCAGCGCGCCGGCAAGCAGAATCCAGCATGCAGGCCTCACGAGTTACATGGCCATGAGTTCGGCGCCACACTTCTCGCAATACCATTCCAGCGGGCGATTCATGGCACCACACTCGGCGCAGCGCAGCGTGCGGCCGACCTGCATCGCGGCGGCGGCTTCGTGCACCTGGGTGGCCGTCGGCATCGGCGCATCTGCTGGTGCCGCTGACGGACGCGCCGGCGGGGCGATCGCGTCACGCGAGGCGTTGTCAGCGACTGGCGGTGTGGCCGCCGCGGGGGCCGTCATCCGTTCGCCAGGGCGAACAAACCGGGGCGGCTGGTCGGCCGGCATGCCGAGCGGTGGCGCGGAATCGAACGACCGAGGCCGCGCTGGCGGCGCGGCACCGCCACCAACGCCGGTGGGACGGAACGAGAGCGGACCGATCTCCGGTGTGGCCACCGGCATCGGCGGTGACGCGGGCTCTTCCTCGATTTCCACCGCAATCACCTGTTCGTCGAAGACCGACAACAGGTCGTCGTGCTCCTCACCATCGGGGGCCAGGTCAGCGATACCGACCGGCTCATCGGCAATCGGCAACTGCTCCTGCGCGTCAAAGAGCGGCGCGGCGGTCACGGTGACTGGCTGGTCGTCCACGACGGCTTCGGCCGTGCCCGCGGGCGTCGTCTCCGTCATCAGCTCCTGCATCGTCGCCAACGGACGGCCGCCGTCGGTCACCATGCCATGGATCTGGGCGAGACGGTCGATCCGCTCAGCGACCGCATGCAGCGAGAGTTCAAATGTTTCGATGTCGCCGGAATGCTGGTGGCGTTCCTGGCCGAAGCGCTCATCGTCGTATTCGCCAACCATGTGGCGCAGTTCCGCTTCCGACAGGGCGTCATGCGCCGCCTGGGCGCGGGCAGCAAGTGCATCGTGCTCCGCGCGATCATCAGAGAGCTTGGCCGCAATGACGTCGCCGTGTGCCCGCAGGCCGGCAGTGAGATCATCGAGACGCCGCTGGTAATCGGCGCGGACCCGATCACGTACCGCCGACGGCGCCGAGGCCGAGGCAAGCTCCAGTCGCGCCAGCCAACTGCGAAGGGATTCGCTTTCGGCAAGCAGCTGTTCAACGGCGGCCAGATCTTCGGGCGATTCGTTCATCAGCACCCCCCAGGTTGACCGGAGCAGCGACGGCCGCCCGGACCGCGAAAACTACCCCCGACCGTCAGCCGGCCGCGAATACCCGGTGCCCGCCCACGTAGGTGGAATGAATCACGCCGGGCAGGGTGACCCCGCCCCATGGTGTGTTGCGCGACCGGGACCGCAGGCGCTGGATATCGACGGTCCAGTGGGCCTCCGGGTCGATCAGCACGAGGTCGGCTTCACTGCCCCGCCGCAGCGTTCCGCCGGGCAACCGCCAGAGCCGGGCCGGGGAGCAGCTCATCCGTTCGACCAGCGTCGAGAGGTCCATCAGTCCGCTGAGCACCAGTTCGCCAAAGGCGACCGAGAACGCCGTCTCCAGGCCGATGATGCCATTCGGGGCATCATCAAACTCGCGCTCCTTGGCATCGTAATGGTGCGGCGCGTGATCGGTGGCAATGCAATCGAGCGTGCCGTCGGCGAGTGCACCGCGGATCGCATCGCGATCGGCCGCCTCGCGCAGCGGCGGGTTCATCTTGGCGTTGGTATCGTATCCCTCGCAGCGGTCGTGGGTCAGTGCGAAGTGATGCGGCGCGGCCTCGGCACTGATTCGCAGCCCCATGTCGCGGGCGCGGCGAATGAGTGCCACCGATCCGCGGGTACTCATATGACAGAGATGGACATGTCCGCCCGTCAACTCCGCCAGGATGATATCACGGGCGACATGAATCTCCTCCGCCGCGGCCGGAATACCCTTGAGGCCGAGTCGGGTGGAGACGATCCCCTCATGCATCGCGCCGCCGGCGGCCAGCGCACTATCCTCGCAATGGTCCGCCACCGGAATGTCGAAGGTGCGGGCATATTCGAGCGCGGTGCGCATCAGGTGGCTCGACATGATCGGATGGCCATCGTCGCTCACGGCAACAGCTCCGGCCGCGACCATTTCGCCGAACTCCGCCAGGCGTTCGCCCTTCTGTCCGAGCGAAACGCAACCGATCGGATAGACTCGCGCCAGCCGTGCAGCCTCGCCCTTCGCCTTGACGAAACCCACGGCGCCCTGGTTGTCGATCACCGGATCAGTGTTCGGCATGGCGCAGATACCGGTGAACCCGCCGGCCACCGCTGACATCGCGCCGGTGGCGATCGTCTCGCGTTCTTCCTGCCCCGGCTCACGCAGGTGGACATGCACGTCGACAAAACCCGGGGCGAGCACCAGGCCGGTCGCATCGACGATTTCGGCGTCATCCGGCGTGCCAATGTCGTCGCCAATGGCAGCGACCATGCCGTCATGGGTCAGCAACGTGGTCACTGCGTCGAGCCGCTGACTCGGGTCGATGACCCGCGCATGGCGAAAGAGCACCGGCCTCATCCTTCTCCTCCCTGCGCCCAGTCGGGCGATCCACCTGCCAGCAGATAGAGCACGGCCATGCGTATGGCCACGCCGTTGGTGACTTGCGGCAGGATCACCGAATGTGGACCATCAGCCACGTCCGAATCGATTTCCACACCGCGGTTCATCGGACCGGGATGCAGGATGACCCGATCGGCCGGGGCGCGAGCCAGCCGCTCGTTGGTGAGGCCGAAGACGCGATTGTATTCGCGCAGCGACGGGATGAATCCCGAGTTCATCCGTTCGAGTTGCAGACGTAGCACGTTGAGCGCGTCGGCCCACTCGATCGCTTCCTCGATCCGACCAAACACGGTCACTCCAAGATCGGCCACATGACTCGGCAGCAGTGTTTGCGGACCGCACACCGCGACCTCGGCACCGAGCCGCGTGAGGCCCCAGATATTGCTGCGCGCGACCCGCGAATGGAGTACGTCGCCGACAATGCAGACCTTGAGGCCCGCGATCCGTCCGAACTTGTCGCGCAGGGTGAGCATGTCCAGCAAGGCCTGGGTTGGATGCTCATGCTTCCCGTCGCCGGCATTGATGACATTCGACCGGATCCGATCGCCGAGGAACTGGGCGGCCCCTGACGCGCCGTGCCGGATTACCACCATGTCGATTCGCATCGCTTCAAGGTTCCGGGCAGTATCGACCAGTGTCTCGCCCTTGGATACCGACGAGCCCGCGGCCTGCACGTTCACCGTGTCGGCCGACAGTCGCTTCTCGGCGAACTCGAACGAGATGCGGGTCCGCGTCGACGCCTCGAAGAAGAGATTGACGATCGTCTTGCCGCGAAGTGCCGGCACCTTCTTGATCGGGCGCTCCGACACTTCCTTGAACGGTTCGGCGGTATCCAGGATGGCAGTGATCTGTGCCGCCGAGAGATGCTCGAGGCCGACCAGGTCCTTGCCGATGACGATCTCGCTCACGACACGCCGCCGCGCACGAGGTCGACGGCGTCCTCGCCGTCGAGCTCCTGAACCATCACAGCGACCCGGTCTCCGGCGGTCGTCGTGATCACCTGCCCGGCGATGTCAGCGGCGATCGGCAGCTCGCGTCCGCCGCGATCGACCAGCACGGCCAGGAGCACGCGGCGCGGGCGACCGAAGTCGGCAATCTCGTCGAGCGCGGCGCGCACGGTACGGCCGGTGAAGAGCACGTCGTCGACGATCACGACGGTGGTGCCTTGAATGTCGGGCGGCAGGCGCGTCTCGCGCACCACCGGCCGGGGGCCGATCGCCTGCAGGTCATCGCGATAGAGGGTGATATCAAGGGTGCCGCGTCGAAGCGGCACATCGAGGTGGGGCTCGATCAGCGGCGCGAGCCGATCGGCGAGTTGCACGCCGCGGCGCTGGATGCCGACCAGCACCACCGGTGGTCCACCCGCCGCATGCTCGATGACTTCGGACGCCATGCGCACGAGGACGCGCCCCATGGCCGGGGCGTCAAGAAGGCGAGTAGAGGATGTCATCGGAGGGTGAAGGTATTACGGGCGCTCCAGCTGCGCCAATCCGGAGCGGCCTGCGGCGATCGTCCAGGCGTGCATTCCGAGCGGCACGAGCCCGGCCTCCTGGAAGAGTGCCCGGTAGGTCGCCGCCGATCGTCGCTGGAACTCGGCGCGATCACCCTCGATCTCATCCTGCGACGTAAAGGTCGGCAGGAACGCCACGCCGCCAACCAGGGGCGCCAGTTGCGCCAGGCCGGCACGGAGGGTCTGACGAGGCAAGTAATGGAGCATATCGGCCGCAACCACGAGGTCGAACGGCGGATCAAGGCCGAGCTCGTCGAGCGCGTCGATCGAGCCCAAGCGGAGGTTACGACGCCTGCCCCAGCGTTCAACCGCCCACCGACTGGCGTCGACGCCGGCGTATCGCGCGTCGGGACGCAGGCGGTGCAACACCGGTTGCCAACGCCCCTCACCCGCCCCCACATCTAGCACGGAACGGAGTGGGCGACCGAGCAGCTGTTCCGTGATCGCTACAGCGAACGCGACGCTTCGGGCAAGATCACTGGGGCGCCCGATGCGCCGCGTCCGGTACCAATGGTCAAAATAGGCGCGGTC
The DNA here is from genome assembly GCA_036499125.1 of Gemmatimonadales bacterium. Taxonomy (GTDB): domain Bacteria; phylum Gemmatimonadota; class Gemmatimonadetes; order Gemmatimonadales; family GWC2-71-9; genus Palsa-1233. The sequence continues at coordinate 387,265 of DASYEH010000014.1, read as the reverse complement.
GTAGCGCTTGCCGCGTGGCATATCCACTCCGGTATTGAACGGCGAGCGTGGATGCCATCGGCGGCATGACGGTTGGCGCACTGATCGACTGGATCATGCTGAGCAGGCCGCCGGACGGCTCGCCGCCGACATCGGGCTTGTCATCGTCGTCGTTGTCCTGCAGTCCGTCGTCGTTCCCTTCCCCGCTGATTCGCTGCACATGGACGACGGTCTTTTCGACATGATCGCCTACGTGCACGGTGACCAGGTAGTCGCCGGTCTCGACCGCCTGATTGCCACGGCCGCCACCGCCGCCGCCACCGCGGCCGCCACGACCGGCACGACTGGTGACCAGCGCCGTCACGGCATTGGCCAGCACAGAATCCGCACCGGCATTGAGCACAGCGCCACCGCGTCCACCGCCACGCCCACCGCGACCTGCGGCAAACGACTCGCCGGGGCGCTCGTTCCACACATCGGCGTTGCCGCGGCCGCGCCCCCCACCGCCACCACCGCCAAAGCCGCCACGGCCGCCCGCATTGGCCGCCGGGGCTTCCAACAACCGCCGTACGCGGCCGAGCGCTGCAGTGTCGGCGCCGGCCTTGCGCAGCGAGTCGAAGACAAAGTTCCGGCGCTGCATCGCGAGGATACTGTCGCGCCGCTCGGAGGGCGTCTGGACCCGCGCTACTGTCGGCGGGGTACGGGTGAAGTTCCACGACACCCGCTGCAGCCCGTTGGTGGCCGGGCCGGTGAGCGTGCGGACCGTGTCACCCGCCGCGTCCTGGATCACGATCGTCGCGGTCCGGGCAGTGGACCCAGTGACCCGGTATTCGATGTCCACACCGTATGCTGGCGAGGTGCCGCGAAACTCGGCCTGACCCGTCGACTGCCCGTCGAAGAGCTGTTGGCCGTACTCGTACGCCGTCGCCGGCGTGAAGACCGTGAGCGGACTCGAGACGTTGGCCGTGTTGATCTGCGACAGCGCATTGATGTCGGCGATCCAGATACCGCGTCCATGCGTTGCCGTGATCAACTCGTGGTCACGCGGCTGGATCTTCAGGTCATAGACCGGCACCGTCGGCAGTCCGTTCATGAACCGCTGCCAGGTCGCGCCACGATCAAGCGACACATAACAGGCGACGTCGGTGCCGACAAAGAGGACGTTGGCGTTGGCCGGGTCCTCGCGCACCACATGTACGTAATCCGGGCCGCCCCGCGGCAAGTTGTGCGCAATCGGCTGGAACGTCTTGCCCATGTCGCGGGTGACATAGACGTACGGTGTGTAGTCGCCGCCGCGATGGCCGTCGAACGTCACATAGAAGGTGCTGGTGTCGGCGTGCGACGGCTCGATCCGCGAGACGTAGGTGCCGTGCGGCACCCCGGTGAAGCGACTGGTGAGTTCTTCCCAGTTGCCACCGTCGTTTGACGTCATCCAGACCCGGCCATCATCCGTGCCCGCATAGAGCAGCCCGGGCTTCAGATACGACTCCGCCAACGATACGATCGTGGCAAACGTCTCGGCGCCGGTTGCGTCGGTCGTGATGCCGCCTGTGGTGCGCGTGCTGACCCGCACCTTCATCGTGTCGTTGTATGACAGGTCTGGCGAAATCGGGAACATGTCGTCGCCATGATCGACCGACTTCATCACCCGGTTGCTGCCGAAGTACAGCGTCGCCGGGTTGTGCGGCGAGATGAAATACGGGGTTTCCCAGTTCCAGCGCAGCGCGAACGCCGCCGAGTCAGCCGCGATGGTCGCATGGACCTCGGCGAGGCGCTTCTTCCCGGCCGGGGTGACAGCCCTCGCCGAATCGTCTTCGAGCACCGCCAGCGTGTCGTCCCAGGCGGCGATCCTGGCCCGGGCGTTGGGCTTGGCGAGATCTTCACTTTCGCCGGTGGCGGTGTTGACGCGTGCGATGCCGCCGCCCTGCGACTCGCCGTACACGAGATGCGGATTCGTCGGATCTTGCGCCGTGTAGAACCCGTCGCCGCCGGTGATCGTGTACCACATCGAGTTGGTGATGGCGCCGGACTTGCGCCGGCTGGGGCCGCACCATGCCCCGTTGTCCTGCAAGCCGCCGCAGACGTTGTACGGCACGTCGAAATCGTACGACACATCATAGAGCTGGCTGATCGCGATCGAGTTGAGCACCAGCCAGTTACCGCCCTTGTCGAATGACTCGCTGACGCCGCCGTCGTCGCCGACGATGATCCGGTTGGCATCGTTCGGGTCGATCCACATGGCGTGGTGGTCGACATGGACTCCCACCGTGGTCTGGCCAGCGGTCTTGCCACCATCGTTGGATACGTTGATCGGCGTCGACGACCAGTACACTCGCTCAGGATTCTTCGGGTCGACCCGCACCTGCGAGTAGTAGAACGGACGTACGTCGTTGGTCGACGTCCGGACCCAGGTTGCGCCGCCATCAGCGGACCGATAGAGGCCGCTCAACAGTTGTTGTGGCCGGCCGACTCCCGGCTTGCCCTTCGGATTGGGATTGGAGTCCGCTTCCACCAGGGCATAGACGACCTGCCCGTTGCTCGGGGCAATCGCCAGGCCGATGCGGCCCTTTGTGGTGGCGGGAAAGCCGCCGCCCTTCACCTCGGTCCAATGCTCGCCGCCGTCAGTGCTCTTCCAGAGTCCGCTCTCGGGACCGCCGCTGACGAGCGAGTATGGACTCCGGATCCGCTGCCAGCTCGACGCGAAGAGGATGTCGGGATTCGCCGGATCAATCGCAATATCGACGAAACCCGTCCTGGGCGAGATGTACTTCACGAGCCGCCAGCTCTTGCCGCCATCGATTGTCTTGTAGATGCCGCGTTCCGGGTTGTCATTCCAGGCGGCACCCGATGCCGCCACCCAGACGATGTTCGGATTGGTCGGATGCACCACGATGCGACCGATGGTCTGGGTCTTCTCCAACCCCATGAGGTTCCAGGTGATGCCACCGTCGACCGACTTGTAGATGCCCCCCCCCGGCGATACCGAGTTGCGAACATTCGGCTCACCCGTGCCAGCCCAGACCTGCATCGTGTCGCTCGGTGCAATGGCGAGCATCCCCATCGCGACCACCCGCTGGTTGTCGAACACCGGACGGAAGGTCACGCCGCCATTGGTGGTCTTCCAGATTCCACCGCCAGCGGCCGCCACAAAAAAGGTCCGCGAGGGTGAAGGAATACCGACGATATCGCTCACCCGCCCCATCGTGTTGGCTGGACCGATGTTGCGCCACTTGAAGGCCGAGAGCGTCGCCGAGTCAATCGGCGTTTGCAGCTGGGCGGATAGCGTTGAGACCGCGGCGAGCATCAGCAGCGGCGTGAGCGCACGAGTAACCGGGCGGAACATGGGCGTCTCTTGGATGGAGTTCGGGGTGCGGCGGTAACATGCCGACTTGCACACGGCAGCGGAAGTGGTGCCGCTGGATCAGCGGTCGCAGCGACCTGGGGAATGTGCGGAGCGGCGCGGCCGACAGTTGCCGCGATCGGCACGGTTGTGCAATACTGCAACGGACAGGGAGGGATTCGAACCCTCGAGACGGCGTGAACCGCCTAAACGCGTTCCAGGCGTTCCTCTTCAACCACTCGAGCACCTGTCCAGTCCGGGACAACTTAGCCACGCCCGGCCGGGTTGGCGACTGACCGCCGCGCCACGCTTGCCGTAGCTGCCTGCGGCGGCCCAACTTGCGGTGGCCAGGCAGTCCGTCTCCGGCGTCGAGGTGTACCATGGCGAACCGATCCTGCAGCGCAGATTTCGAGGTCTATCGGTGCCGGCAATGACCGCTGCCGTTGCACCCTTGGACGAAGCGACCCGGCGGGCCGCACTACGACGAATGAAACTGGTTGCCTCCGGGCTCCTGATCGTCGCGCTGATCGTATTCGTCGTCGCCCGCCTGTTGGAGGGAAGCCACCCGTGGCTGGCGTATGTCCGCGCCACCGCCGAGGCGTCGCTGGTGGGCGGCTTGGCAGACTGGTTCGCCGTCACTGCCCTTTTCCGCCGGCCACTCGGCCTGCCCATTCCGCACACCGCCATCATGCAAACGCAGAAGGATCGCGTCGGCCGCATCCTCGGCAACTTCGTGCAGAATCATTTTCTCTCGCGCGCGGTGCTCGACACCCGGCTCGCGGGCGTGCGGCCTGCAAGCCGGGCGGCCGAATGGCTTGCCGATCCGGAACACCGCCAGCAGTTGGCGCGGAGCCTGGCGGGCGGCTTGGCGCGCGCAGTGGAGGCGCTGCCCGAAGCGGACGTCCGCGACTTCGTCCAGCGCAACGCAGTCTCCCAGCTCGAATCCGTCCAGCTCGCCCCGCTGGTCGGCGATGTGCTCACCATTGCCACGGCGGACGGCCGGCCACAGGAGCTACTCAACGAGGCGACTCGGCTGATCGGCACTGCCGTGGCGGATGGTCGCGAACAGATTCAGGCCAAGGTGCGCCAGGATAGCCCTCGGTGGCTGCCGGTGGGCGTGCGCGATGCAATCGCGGACCGGATCATCCGCGGCGTCGAACGGCTCCTCGCCGAGGTCGCGGCGGATCCCGATCATCCGCTGCGCCACAAGTTCGACACCGCGGTCCAGGAGTTCATCCAGCGACTGAAGTCGTCGCCCGAACTCGCAGTGCGTGCCGAACGCCTCAAGCACGAACTTCTCGGGCACCCGGTGGTCGAGGGATTGGTCACGTCGGTGTGGGACGAAGCGCGGGAGGCGGCCGCGCGATTCCGCGCCGACCCCGAGCATGCCTCCGTCGCACCACTCGCCGACGTCCTTGCAGCGTTGTCGGAATCGCTGGCAAGCAACTCCGAGCTTCGCGGCGAAGTGGATCATTTCCTCACCGACCTGATTGCCTCGCTGCTTGAGCAACACCGGGGTGAAGTTGCCGAGCTGATTGCCGCGACGGTGCGCGACTGGGATCCGGATGTCGCGGCCAGCCGGATCGAGCTCGCAGTGGGGCGTGACCTGCAGTTCGTCCGCTTGAATGGCACCTTGGTCGGTGGCATCGCCGGGCTGGTGATCTACGTACTGTCCCGATACCTGTAACTCGTTCCACCGGAGTGCCGATGCGGCTCATTCTTGGGATTCTTGCCAGTGCGACGATCGCCGCCAATGGATCGCCGCTTCCGGCTCAGGCGCCACGATGCGCCGCGCCGGCGATCGACTCAGCGCTGCTGCTCCACGACGACGGTCGCCTCAGCGACGACTCGATGCGCGGGCGATACGTGGGCACGCCAGGCAATGCCCGGGCGCGCGATTTCATTGCGGCACGCTTCGACGCACTCGGCCTGACGTTGACGTCGGCGGGGCGCATCCTGCCATTTGCGGCGCGCGCCTTCGGTGAACCGTTGCGTGGCGCCAATGTCGCCGGGATCATTCGCGGCACGTCCCATCCGGATCAATACATTGCCGTCACGGCGCACTTCGACCACATCGGCACCGCGGGTCATGGCCAATGCCGAGCCCAAGGCGGTGACTCGATCTGCAATGGTGCCGATGACAATGCCTCGGGGACCGCGGGAATACTGGCCCTCGCTGCGTGGTTCATGCGCCATCCGCCGGCGCATTCACTGTTGTTCGTGGCCTTTGACGCCGAGGAGGAGGACGATGTCGGCAGTCAGGCGTTTGTTGCGAATCCTCCCGTGGCGCTCGACAGCGTCCTGGTCGACGTGAACCTCGACATGGTTGGCCGCAACGCGAAGAACGAATTGTATGCGGCTGGTCCCGATCGCTTTCCGGCGTTCCGGCCGCTGGTGGTCGCCACGGCGGCATGTACGCCGATTCACCTGTTGATCGGCCACGACGGAGCGGGCGGCGACGACTGGACCGAGCAGTCCGATCAGGATGCCTTCTTCAAGCGCGGCATTCCGTTCGTCTACTTCGGCGAGGAAGATCATCCCGATTACCATCGGCCGGGCGACCAGGTCGAGCGATTGATGCCGGGATTCTTTGCGGCCGCGGTGCGCGCCGCCGGCGACCTGGTGCAACGCTTTGATGCTGCCCCAGTGCCCCGACGTCGGTAGGACGCGCCCTACTTCGGCACGACCTGGATGGTCGTCGACGTCCTGCCGGTCCGCACGACGAGCTTGACGTATACGACCGACGTTACCGGGTCGTAGTAGTAGCTGTCGCCAGCGCTCGCATCGACTGCCGCAATCGAACCGATGGCCGACAGACCCGTCGAGGAGTAGTCCCGCAGCACGGTGAACTCGTTGCCGGGATAGGGAATCGCCACTCGAAGCCAATCCCCCACCGACGCACGCTGCAGCGTGATCCGCGGTCGGGCTGGGGGAAAGGTGCCCCAGACCACCTCGTAAGTCCGGCTCGGCAAGATCGACATCTGCGCCGACACCGGGTTGTTGGGCACCCCGGCGAGCGCCACCGTCACGCCGTCATCGCGCCGCAGCGAGAGTGGTGCGACCGCCACTCCGTTATCGGTCTGCAGCGCGAGTCCGTCATAACGAGCAGGACAGACATAGCTGTTCCATTCAGCGTGCAGCGTACAGGCAGGGGTCAACAGGAACGGCGTGTTGGCCACTATGCTGTTGCCCGGCGTCCCGGTGATGCCGCCGTCCGCGTCCACGAAGAGTGATGCCATGTCGCCGTCCTTGCCGCTGTTCGGCGTGTCGAGATAGACGGCGTTCGCATTGACCAGCTGCACCGAAGCGGCGTTGTTCTGCGGCGAAATCGGAAAGCCGTCGGCGCGATTATAACCGATCGCGCTGGCCGGCCTCCCGGCCCGCGAGACGAAGTTTGCAAAGGTGACGTTACTGACGGCGTTGGTGCCGTCGTAGAACTCGAAGCCACGGATCGGATAACTCGGGTTGGGGGCAGTCGTGAGATTGGCACTCTCGCCAACCACCAGCGAGTTCTGCAGGATCACATCGCTGTTGGCAAAGGTGGCACCTTGCATGTTGTCGGCCAGCACGGCGCCATCGAGTCGCAGTCCACTGCCACGAATCCAGACGGCCCGCTGCGAGTTCTTCCACCCGGTGAAGTTCTGGAAGGTGGCGATGACTGGTGTACCGGCGGCCACGGCGCCAAGCCGCGGCGTATAACTGGTGGTTTCGGTTGTCAGTGCCGCGGTGGGACCGTTGTCGACGTTGAGCCCGGGCTGGCGATTCGAGTGCGCTTCGTTGCCGAGGAACTGGCGCAGCGGGGTCAGTCGTGGCGCATCCGGCTGGCCCGTCGAGAGTCCGGTCGGCGCAGCGGGCAACGCATACCAGAATCCGAACGCCACTGACCCCGCCGCGTCGTTGTCGCGCACCGTGTTGTCGGGATTGGTAATCCAGAAGGTTGCGGGCGTCGCATCGGACGGCAAGATCCGCAGGCTGGCGGCTGGCGCCCGCGACGACAGGCCGAGGTTGTGTTCGATGAGGTTGCCGGTTTCGGAGCCGTCTTCCAGGAAATAGCCGTGGCCGAGGTGGTCGTAACAGACATTGCGTTCAGCCGTCGCGTTATCGCTCCCGTGAATGGTGATACAACGGTTGTTGGTCTTCCAGATGGACGCATCGCGAATGTACTGGCCGGTGACGTCGCCGGCCATGTGCCAATGCATCGGATAGCGTGCGACATGACCCGCTTGGCCCATGCGCAACAACGTCACCCCCTCAACGTGCGCCTGGCCGCCCTGGAGCACGATGATGTGGCCGCCAAAGCTGCTGCTCGATTGCGAATCACCCTGGACGGTGACGTTGCGCGTCAGCAAGCCCACCTCACCGCGTTCGTCGACCGTGCGGCCAGCGATCGTCTGCAGCAATCCGAAATGACTGTGGTGCAGCGGAGTCTGCAGGGTGATCGTCGTCGCGGTCGCACTGGCAACGACGACTTCTTCGGCCTGCCCGGGGTCGTAGTCGGTCGACGCCAGCACCAGACGATCGCCCGTACGCCATGCCGTCGGTTCAGCGAGTGACAATATGGTCGAACCCGCCGACGCGGTCGCACTCAGCCGCGTCCACCCGAGTCGCGTATCGCCGTGCAGTTCCAGCGCCGCGCCGGGAAACACCGCAAGTACCTTGGCGCCAATGGTCGGATCGCCGACGCCGGAATCGGCCCCGGTCAGCGTGACCGTGAAGTTGTGCAGGTCGTGCGCCGATTCGCTCCCCGCACGCAGGATCCCTTCATCCCAGATATCGCGGGCCGTGATCGCGACATCCTTATCCGTCGCGACCTGGAGCGTCCCCATGATGGTAATGCGGTTGAGCGGCGGAGTGGCGACGTCGAGGATGACTGTCGTGCCGGTCGGGATCGTCACATTCGCACCCGCCACCGGAACACCCGTCTCGCCCCAGGTCGCAGAGTCGGACCAGAGCACAGTGGCGGGCGACCCGGGCGGCGGCGGAGGTGCGGAACTCACGGCGTCGGGTTGGGCGCACGCGGCAGCAATCGCCACGACAACAACGGCTGGAATGATTCGCATCGACGGCTCCGGGATGCGAACAGTATCGCCGTCACCCCATGCAAACCGGAGGGTCAGCGATGCAATGCCAACCGGACCCGTGCCTTCCAGAGAACCCGATCTCGAATGGTCACCAGTTCAGGCGCGGTGTCCCACGGCAGGCGTCGACCGCGTGTGCGCATCGGATGCGACAGTAGTTGGCTGGTCACTGTCTCGGAAATGAAAATGCCGCCTGGTCGCAGGACCCGGACGATCTCGCGGAGCGCCAGGTCAGGCTGGGCGATATGATGACAGGTCCCGAAATCGATGACCAGGTCGAACGACTGATCCGCGAACGGCATGGCGCGCACGTCGCCCTCATGGACAATCGCCGGAATATGGCGCGCCCGGACCCGTTCCCGGGCAATCGCGACGAGTTCTGCATCGATATCGAGGCCGACCAGTGACTGTGGCTGCAAGAGCGTATGCAGCGGCGGCAACGCGACACCGCGCCCGCAGCCGATTTCGAGCACATCGCCACCCGGCGGGACCTCCAGCAACCGGGTAAGGGCCGGCACCTCGAGCGACTCCTGCATGAAGTTGCGACGCGGAACATCCGGAAATGGTTGGTACTCTCGTTCGTGCGGCAGCATGGCGGGGACACTCATGGCACACTCCTTTGCGAGAGGGAACGCGACCCCGGAGCATACTCCCGGCCCCGCTTCCGCGCCAAGACCCGACCGCGCGGCTTGACCGTCAGCAGCGAACGCGGCGGCGGCAGCGGATCGCGTGACGGCGCGAACTCCCATTGCTGGCATAGCGTGGCAAGCACCATGACGAGCATCGCTCGTGCGAAATGCTCGCCGATACACGATCGAGGGCCTGCGCCGAATGGAATTGACGCAAAGCGTGGTCGCGAGGGGTCGGGCGTACGCCACCGTGAGGGATCGAAGCGGTCGGGTTCCGGAAACCAGCGCGGATCACGGTGCGCAACGAATGGCGACACAAACACGGACGCGTCGCGCGGCAGCGTGACGACGCCGAGGTCAACGTCGACCAGCGGGCGGCGCCCGATCCGACCGACTGGCGGATAGAGCCGCAGCGTCTCGTCGATCACGGCGGCCGCGATCGGAAGGCGACCAAGATCGTCGCTGCTGACATCCCGTCCAGCCAGAACCGAATCAACTTCCGCCTGCAACTCGGCTGCCCAGGACCGGTGGCCGCGCAACAGCAATAGCGCCCAGATCAGCGTCGCCGCAGTGGTATCATGTCCCGCGAGAAAGAGCGTCATCACCTCGTCGCGCAGCTGTTTCGGCGGCAATGGCGAATCGCCGCCCTGCATGGCCCGCAACAGTGGCGCGTCAATCTCTTGATGTTCCGTCACCCGTGCGATCGCCGATTCGACGACACCGAACGCATCGCTCAGCCGGCCAATCCCGGGGAGCGGGACACGCTCGATCCACGCTCCGCCCGGAAGGAGAAGCAGTGGCGCGGCGCGGGCCAGTGTGCGGAGTGCCCCGTGCACCTGGCCGAGTTCGGCGGTCGCGGAGGTGCCGAGCAATGCGTGGGTGACAAGGTGCATCGCCAGCGTGTCGGCCATCGCGGCGAGATCCACTGTCTCCGTTGGCCAGCGTGGCAGCAGCGCACGCACGATGCCGGCGGTCGGTGCGACGGCACTCCGTATCTGGTCGCGATTGAAGGCCGGCTGGATGCGTCGCCGCTCAAGGCGATGGAACTCCCCTTCACTGGTGAGGAGGCCGGCGCCCAGCAGTCGCCGCGCCCGCTGCATCAGCCGGCCCTTGTGAAAGGACGCCGCCTGATCAACCAGCACCGCACGAGTCAGGTCGGGATGATTGAGGAGGAACGCTGGCCGGCGCCCGATACGGAAGCGGGCGACATCGCCCTGCTCCGCGGCGATCTGGCAAAGGAATTGGGTCGCATCGCGCCGGAACGCGATCGCATCCCCGATGAGCGGCAAGGTGAGGCGGGACATTGGCTGGAATAATGGACGGACAGGGAGGGATTCGAACCCTCGATACCGTTGCCGGTATGCCGGTTTTCGAGACCGGTTCCTTCAACCACTCGGACACCTGTCCAGCTGCTGCACTTGCGGGGGCAAACTTGGCCCCGGAGGGCCTCGCAATCAAGGCTTGGCCATCGGGCGACCGCGCCGGTATCATGCAGCTCCTCCACCCACGTGACGCGGGAGCCCTGATCATGACGAGTCGCAGAGAGTTCGTCCACGGCACCGCGCTGGCCTGCCTGGGCACCCACGCGCTCAGCCGGGGCATCTGGACGCCCCGCCGATCGGCGCTGCCGGTCCCGACAGCGGCGCAGGTGCAGTGGCAGCGTGACGAACTCGCCATGTTCGTGCATTTCGGGATGAACACCTTCACCAATCGTGAATGGGGTGACGGCACCGAATCACCAACGCTATTCGCGCCCACATCCCTGGACACCCGCCAATGGGCCCGCACTGCCCGCGCGGCCGGGTTCAAGTCGATGATCCTTACCGCCAAGCATCACGACGGCTTTTGCCTCTGGCCTACGGCAACAACCCGTCACTCCGTGGCATCCAGCGGCTGGCGCGACGGCAACGGCGATGTGGTGCGGGAGTTCGTCGACGCCTGCCGGGCCGAGGGACTTCGAGCGGGGCTCTATCTGTCACCGTGGGACCGCAACGCATCGGTGTACGGCGATTCGCCGCGCTACAACGATTTCTATGCAGCGCAGTTGACCGAACTGCTGACGCACTACGGTCCGTTGAGCGAAGTCTGGTTCGACGGCGCCAACGGCGAAGGCCCGACTGGGCGGAAACAGGTCTACGATTGGCCGCGCACCTGGGCGCTGGTGCGGCAGCATCAGCCCGGGGCCGTAATTTTCTCGGACGCCGGACCGGATGTTCGCTGGATCGGCAACGAATCGGGGTCGGCCGGCGAAACCAATTGGTCGATGGTCGATCCCGCCGTGGTTCCGTTTCCGGGCGCGAGCGGCGATGCCGTGATCCAGATGCTGCAACGCGGCGACCCGCGCGGCAGCGTCTGGCGCCCGGGTGAAACGGATGTCTCTATCCGACCCGGGTGGTTTTACCACGAGGCTGAGGATGCCAAGGTGCGTTCGGGCAGCGACCTGGTCTCGCTCTACTTCTCTTCTGTCGGGCGCAACTCCAAGCTGTTGTTGAATGTGCCTCCCGGCCCGGACGGCCAGCTGCACGGCGCTGATGTGCATGCGCTGCAGGCAATGCACAACTCGCTGGACCACGGATTGTCACAGGACCTGGCGTCGGGTGTGCGCCAGCAGTGGCATGTCTCAGGGACCACGGCGACGGCAGAGCTCGACCTCGGATCGCCGATTGCCGTCGGCGTTGTCGACCTGAGCGAGGCAATCGCCGATGGGCAACAGGTCAGCCGGTATCACGTTGAAGGTGACGATGGCACCGGATGGCGGACACTCTATTCCGGCACCACGATCGGCTACCGGCGATTGACCCACGTCGACGGCGCGCCGGTCCAGAAGGTCCGGGTCACGATTGATGAGGCCCTCAGCACACCGCGGCCAATTGCGGTACGGCTCCACGCAAGCGAATCAACCTGATCACCCCTCAAGGAATGGTCACTGCGGCGGCCATTCCGCAATTTCCACGCGCTCGGGTCGCGGCCCGACCCCGATAAACCGCGCCGGAATTCGCCCCAGCGCCGGGATCCAATGCACCAGGACGAGCACACATCGCACCAGCACGCTCCGCCCCGCGGTCACTTCGGCGTTGAGCAAGTGTCGATGCACAAACGCCTGCATTCGCTGGATGGCGCGAGCCGGGTATTCACGACGCTCCTGCACCAGGTCGAGGTCCGCTGCCGTAACCCTCCCGGTCCGTAGTTTTTCCGCCAGCAGGTTGGCGGTCGCCACCGCGTCCTGAATTGCCAGGTTGATGCCGACCCCGCCGACCGGCGACATCGCGTGGGCCGCGTCACCAATACAGAGTACCCCGGGGCGCGACCAGCGATCGAGTCGGTCGATCAGCACCGTGAGCAGCGAGACGTCATCCCAGCTCCGCAGTTGCTCCACCCCTTGCGCGGTGGCCGGCGCCAGCGCAGCGATCGAGGCGCGGAAGGCCGCGAGCCCGCGCTCCTGAAGCTCGGCGAAACTGCCCTTCGGAATCAGGTAGCCACACTGGAAGTAGTCGCCCCGATCGATCAGCACCATGAACTTGTCGCGATCGAGATACCCTAGCGATTGTGGCGGTAGCGACGGGTTTTTTGGGATGCGGAGCCAGAGCACGTCGATCGGTACGCCGGATTGATGCACCGTGAGGCCGGTGCGATCCCGGACGCGTGAATGCCGGCCGTCGGCGCCCACCACCAGGACGCTCCGGATCTCGATCGGCCCCTGCGGCGACCGCGCTCGCACACCAGTGACCCGACCGCCCTCCTCGATCAGGTCGGTAAACTCAGTGTTCATTCGCAAATGAAAGGTCGGATACTGATTGGCATGGCGCACCAGGAAGTTCAGAAAATCCCACTGCGGCATGAAGGCGATGAACTTCGACTCCGTCGGCAGGTGACTGAAATCGCTGATCCGGTACTGCTTCCCGTGAAAGGTCGCCGATACCGTCGTCATTTCCTGGTGTGGCAGTCGCAGCAGCGGTTCGAGCAGGTCGAGCTGCCCCATCACGTCGAGCGTGGATGGATGAATCGTATCGCCGCGGAAGTCGCGAAAGAAATCCGGATGTTTCTCGAGGACTACGACATCCACGCCGGCACGCGCGAGCAGCAAGCCGAGCATGATCCCGGCCGGTCCGCCGCCCACGATGCAGCACCCTGTTTCGATCATTTCTGTCTACACCTTCGTTGCACGTTACGTTTCGGCGGTGCCGACGCCGCTGACCTTCCACCTGATCTGCCACACCCACTGGGACCGCGAGTGGTACTTGCCGCAATCGGCCTTCACCGCCCGATTGCTGCCGGCGCTGACCGCAACCCTCGATGGCCTCTCGGCCGAGCCGGATGCCCGTTTCCTGCTCGATGGCCAGACCATCCTGATCGAAGATGTCCTCGCCATTGACGAGCGCCTGCGCACGCGCCTCCGCCACGCCGTCCGGAACGGGCAGCTGGAGACCGGGCCCTGGTATGTCCTGGCCGACGAGCTGATTCCAAGTGGCGAATCGCTGGTGCGGAATCTACTTGAGGGCAGTGCCGACGCCGCGGCGCTTGGGCGCCGGATGCCGGTTCTCTATAGCCCCGATGCGTTCGGCCACCCGGCCTCGCTCCCGTCGATCGCGGCGGAATTCGGGTTGGCATGGGGCGCGCTCTGGCGCGGCCTCAACCCGACGGCCGAGGATCAAGATCTCTATCGCTGGATCGCGCCCGACGGACAGTCCCTGCTCGTCTATCACTTCCCGCGTGATGGATACGAGTTCGGCGTTGGCCTGTCGCCAGATGCGCCGGACCTGAGGGACCGCTGGAGCGCTCTCCGGCGTCGCGCAGTCGACCGCGCGGTCACCACCCAGATCGCGATATTTGTCGGCGCCGACCACCATGGCCCACTCGACCGCCCGGCCGTGCTGCGCGATGCACTGCAGCATCTCGAACCTGGGGCGATCGTGCGCCTGAGCTCGCTCGGCGAGTATATGGCAGCCGCCGCGCCGGAGGCCGGCGTCGCTCCGATTCGCCAGGGCGAACTCCGCACACCTGGCCACACCTGGGTGCTGCAGGGAGTGCACAGCACGCGCGCGCGCCTCAAGCGGCTGCACGCATCGGCGGAGCTGCGCTTGCAACGGCATGTCGAACCGCTGTTGGCGATTGCCCGCCTGCGTTGCGGTGCGGATCACAGCCCGCTGCTCCGCCATGCCACGCGAACACTGCTGGCCTGCCAGTTTCACGACACACTCGCCGGCTGCTGTCACGACGACGTGGCTCGGGAACAGCGCGTCAGGCTTGCAGCGGTGGGCGCGCTCTCGTCGGAATTGAGCACGACCGCGATACACCAGCTTACCGGCCACGACGCCGATCGGTCTCGCGAGCATCCCCGGACGGCTCGGCCGACGCTCACGGTCTGGAATCCGGCGGCCCGACGGCGCACAGGCGTGGTCGTCGCGACCGTCACCGGCTTTCTTGGCGACGTGCTGGTTGGACCGCCCGGTGCGCGGCAACCGGAATCAGGAGCAGGCTACCGGGCCCTGTCGCTCCGCAGCGGAGATGGCGCGCTGGTACCGGTGCAGATCCTTGCGCGTCGCAATGCCCTCGAACGCAGCGATGCACCACGACACTACCCCGACCAGGACGACGTCGAGTCCGTAGACCTCGCCTTCCGTGGCACCGACGTCCCGGGCCTCGGCTTCAGCACGTTCGTTCCCGATCTGGCCGACGTCGTGCCGGATCCGAGCGCGCTCGTTGCGACAGCTGCGCGGCTCGCCAATGAGCATGTCGAAGTGCATGTCGGAGGCGATGGCCGTATCGACCTGCTGGATCGACGCAGCGGCGAGCGATACCGCGACATCTGTCGCCTGCTCACTCGGCCCGACCATGGCGACAGCTACACGCCTTGGCCGGGCGATCCATCGCCGGATGACACAGTGACGTTGATGGCGCGCACAGTCATGGCGTCCGGGCCATTGGTCGCGGTACTCGCAGTGCATCTGCGCCTTTCACGCGCTGCCAGCGCGCCGCTGGACGCCTGCATCTCGATCTTCCTGCACGAGGGCTCACCGCTGGTGCGGCTGCGGATCGACATGGACAACAGTTGGCGCGACCATCGGATGCAGCTCGGCTTTCCGGTTGGCGCTGGCGACAGTGTCACGGCCGGTTCGTCATTTGGCGTGGTGCGACGGGCGGCGATCGAGCGCGATCCTGGTTCATGGCGTGCCGAGGCGCCGCTCGCCACCGCCCCGGCGCAGCGTTATGTCGCGGCCGGCGATACGGGACGCGGGTTGGCAATCCTTTCGGCAGGGTTCGTGGAATACGAATGGACCGGGGAGCGCGTCATCCGGATCACGGCGCTGCGCGGCGTCGCGCAGTTGTCGCGCAACAGCTTGCCAACGCGCCCCGGACACGCGGGCTGGCCAACCGCAATTCCCGACGCACAGGAACTCGGTCCGCATCGCATCGAACTGGCGGTGCTGCCGGTCACTGCAGGCGACATCGAGCGCCCGGGCATGCTCGATGCCAGCTGGGAAGAAGCATTCCTGCCACTCTGGGGCAGTTGGAACCGCTCATTTGTCGGCAACGCCGCGCAGCTGGCCGATGCAGGCTTTGAACTCGATGGCGATGGACTGGTATTCACGGCCTGCAAACCAGCGATTGCGTCCGGTGGTGTCGTGCTCCGGTGCGTCAACTTGTCGGGAGCAACCGTAGCGGCACGCTGGCGTTCACGCACACCACTGCGGCGGGCGTTACTGCTGCGCGCGGACGAGACGACAATCCGCCCGCTGCCGGTAGTCGACGAAACCATGATCCACTTCACTGCTGCGCCCGGTGCGCTGATCACGATCGGCGTCGAGAGCCGGCTCAGTCACGACTCCTGAGCGGTCCGCTCCTGCAGTCCATCGGCGACCAGCGCACAGGCTACCACCACCAGAACAAGTGCAACGCCGGGTGCGAGCCCCACCCACGGGGCATTGACGACCGTATCACGCCCCGAGGCGATCAGGCTTCCCCAGGAGGCCGTTGGTGGCTGCACGCCGAGCCCGAGAAAGGAGAGACCCGCTTCCAGCGTGATCGCATTGCCAACCCCGAGAGCCACGGCCGCGAGAATCGGTGGCGATGCGTGTGGCACGATGTGGCGTAGCAGCAGTCGCGCTCTCCCCACCCCAAGCGCTGCCGCGCCCGCGACATACGGCCGTCCGAGCTGGCTGCGCACTTCGCCATGGACCAGGCGCGCGATCGACATCCAGCCCGTCACGCCCAGGACCAGGACGACCTGCACGGCGCTCGGCGGCCACAAGGTGGCAAGCAGGAGGAGCAGGATCACGCGTGGGAGGCCAAGGGCGAAGTCGGTGAAGCCCAGCAACATCGTGCTGACGGTGTGCGATGCGAACGCGGCTGTCGCGCCCACCAGCACGCCAATCACCAGCGAGAGCGCCATGGTCAGGCCGCCAACTGCCAGTGATACGCGAGCGCCATAGAGCAGGCGCGACCAGACGTCGCGGCCGAGTCGGTCAGTACCTAATGCGTGAAAGACACCTTGGGCATCGCGGGAGATTGGCGGGAGAAACCGCATCGAGACGACATCGCTGACCAGATGCGCTGGACCGACCCAGGGAGCGAGCGTCGCAAGAACGACGAACGCGCCCAGGACTATCAGGCCAGCCGCGCCCCAGCGGTCGCCCCACCATGGTGCACGCTCAGTCATGGCCGGCCGCACTCTGGCGCGTGCGAGGGTCCACGAACGGCAGGATGAGATCGGCAGCGAGATTGCCGACAACGACCAGTACCGCGCTGATCGTTGCAGCTGCCATGACAACCGGATAATCGCGCGCCTGCACGCCGAGCACCATCAACTGCCCCACGCCCGGCCAGGCAAACACCGCTTCAACGAAGACCGTACCGGAAAAGAGCGCTGGCAACGACAGACCGAGCAGCGTTACCACCGGCACGGCGGCGTTGCGGAACTGGTGCCGCCAGGTCACGCGTCGTGGACTGAGGCCCTTGGCGCATGCCACGGTCAGGAACGGTGACGCGGCCACCTGGCGCATCGATGCGCGCACGAAGCGGGCGATGCCGCCGATCCCGATCAACGTCAGCGTCAGGAGTGGTAGCGTCGCGTGACGCAGCCGATCAATGACCTGAGCCCACGGCGTCAGGAACTCCGCGTCGAGTCCCGCTGCACCGAACGCCGGCAGCCAGCGCAATCGGTAGGTGAACACCATCACGAGGACCAGCGCCAGCCAATAGCCTGGCAGGGCATTCAATGCGACCGTAACGAGCGTGGTGACGCCGTCAGCCGCGCGACTTTGCATCGTCGCTTGCCAGACGCCAATCGCGACGCCAAAGAGGTAGGTCAGGACAAGCGAGACGATCACCAGTGCCGCGGTGGCGGGCCACGCCGCGGCCACCATCGCGCGTACCGGCTGCCCAGTCGCAATGCTCTGGCCAAAATCCCCCCGGACAGCGCGCCCGGCCCAGCTCACCAACTGCACGACGAGCGAGCGATCCAGACCAAGCGTTTGGCGGAGCGCCGCCCGCTGCGCGTCGGTTGCCGCGGGCCCGAGCAGCCGGGTCGCTGGGTCCCCTGGAGCGAGATGGAGCAGTACAAATGTGAGGATGACGACGCCGGCAACGACCGTCACGCCGCGCACCAGCGCCAGCAGCAGTCCCTTGGCCATGCAACGAATGTAGACTTGAGGATGCCTCGCTGCCTTGCGGTGATCCTCTCGCTGACCCTCGCCGGGTGCGCAGCGCACGCGACAAGCCGTCAGGGCACCATCATCTTCGCGTCCGGCGCCGACCTGCAAAGCATCAATTCGCTCGTCACCGTGCACCCGCTTGCGCGTCAGGTGCAGCGATACGTCCTCTTCACCACCCTCGTGCAGCGCGACAGCACCTTGCAGATTGTCCCGTACCTGGCCCGGCGCTGGAGCTGGTCGCCCGACCGCACCACGCTGACAATGGTCCTGGCCGACGGCATCCGCTGGCACGATGGCGCGCCAACGACCGCTGCCGATGTGGCCTGGACTTTCAATGCCGCCCGTGATCCCGCGACCGGCTATCCGCGCATCTCGGAGTTGGCGTCGCTGACGAACGTGGTCGCCATCGGCGATACCGCAGTCCGCTTCACCTTCGCCGCGGCGCAGTCGGTCATCCCGGATCTGTTCACGGACCTGGCGATCCTGCCAGTCCACCTGCTCGGCCAGCTTCCGCACGCCGCGTTGCGGCAGGCGGCCTGGAATGACGCGCCGGTTGGGAACGGTCCGTTCCGGTTTGTCTCGCATACCGCCAACCGCCGCTGGGTGTTTGCCGCCGATTCACAGTTTCCGATCGTGCTGGGTGGTCCGCCGCATATCGCCCGCTTCGTCGTCGCCGTTGTCGACGAACCAACGACCAAGCTTGCCGCGCTCACATCGGGCGAACTTGACTTTGCCGGAATCCAGCCGGCACACGCCAGCTTTGTGCGAAGCGACCGGCGGCTGACGGTGCTCGACTATCCACTGCTACTCACGTATGTGATGCTGTTCAACACCCGGCGGCCGCCGTTCAACGATCTCACGGTCCGCCGTGCGATCTCGCTGGCGCTTGACCGCCGGGCCATCGTTGACGGCGACCTCTTCGGCTTCGGTACGCCTGCGGCCGGGCCCGCCGCGCAGGACACAGCAAGCTCCGGATCGTCGCGCGCCGATGTTGCTGCAGCCCGTCGCCTCCTCGCCGGCCGCCACCTTCATTTTGAATTGTTGACGGTCGGGAGCGGCGAAGCGGCCCTCGAGCAGATGATCCAGGGCCAGCTGGCGGCGGTCGGCATCCAGGTGACCATTCGTCAGCTCGAAAACACGGCGTTTCTCGATCGCGTGCATGGCGGTCAGCATGATTTCGATGTCGCGATGATGGGCATTTCCGGCGACATTGGCCTGGGCCAGGTTGCGCCGATGCTGGCCGATGCCGGTATCCCGGCACCCGCCAGCCCAGCGGCGGCCCGGATCGTAGCCATCGATTCCGTCGCCGCAGCGTTTGTGTATCACGCGCGAGGCGTGCAAGGGATGAACCGACGAGTCCACGGCGTCCATATGGACTTGCGCGGCGAACTGGCGTCGCTGCACTCATGGACCCTGAACCGGTGACACGGCCACTCGCGGCCACCTCGTCAGCACCGGTCCGTCTCGATTTTGCTGGCGGATGGACCGACGTCGAGCCGATCGCTTCAGCGATCGGCGGTGCGGTGGTAAACGCCGCCATTGACCTGCGAACGACGGTCACAGTCCGGTCAGCCGAGCGGTACTCGCTGCGCGCTGCAGATCTCGCGCTGGCGGCCAGTGCCGACAGTTCAGCCGACTTCGCGTCAACCGGTCCACTGGCCCTCCACGCCGCCGCATTGCGCTGGGCGGCATTGGCGCCGTGCGCCGTCTCGACGGCGGCTGCGGCCCCGGCCGGATCGGGTCTCGGCACGTCGGGTGCCCTCGGCGTCGCGTTGGTCCACGCACTGTCGACCGCCCGCGATGAACCGCTGCATCCCATCGAAATTGCCGAGCGCGCCTGGACAATCGAAACGGTCGACGCGACGGTTGCCGGGGGGCGTCAGGACCAGTATGCGGCGGCGCTTGGAGGCGTGCAACACCTTGAAATGCGCGACGGCAAGTTCCACGTGTCGTCAATCGCGATTGCGGCTGAGGTGCTCGATCATCTCGCGCAGCACATTGTCGTCTGTCACACCGGCCGTTCCCGATTTTCGGGATCGACCATCAGCCGCGTCGTGGCGGCCTGGCAAACTGGCGATCAGCAGGTACACGCCGCGCTGCTGGGGATGCGAGCACTTGCCCAGAGTGTCGCTCCCATCCTGCAGCAGGGCGACGTCGTCCGACTCGGCGAGTTACTCCAGGCAAACTGGCAACACCAGCAAGCGCTCGACCGGGCGATGGTCACTCCAGCCATGGCGGCGCTGGAGGTGGCAATGCGAATGGCTGGAGCCACCGGTGGCAAGGCGGCCGGTTCCGGCGCTGGCGGCGTGATGTTCTTCGCCATCCCGGGGAGCACCAAAGATGCACAGGATGCCGCCCGCGCCTGCGGCGCCACGGTCTTGCCGCTCCGTTGGGCGGCAGGCGGCGTCCGCTCCGAACCGGGCCCGCCTGTGCCGGCACCCCACCTTGCGTAACATTCTCCCATGCTGACTTTCGACGATCTTGAACTCCGCCGCGCCGTCATCGGCGCCTCGGCCGACCTGGGTGCCCTGCGCGATCGACTGCGGCAACGCGCCCAACCAGTACTCGACCGCATGCCCCCCGTCCCCGCGGTGAAGGCGCTCCTTTCCCGGGATGGCGGCGTCTGCCCAGTCGATGGAACGGCGCTCGCCTTCGACCCGTGGAGCCCGGATGAGCACCGCTGTCCGAACTGCGGGCAGCAGTTCACCGGCGAGCGGCATCACGCACACTGGGCGCACGCGCAACATCTCTGGCTCGCCGAGCGCGCGGCACATCTGGCTGCACTCCACGCAATCACTGGAGAGGCCGCCCTCGCGACCCGGGCGCGACAGCTGCTTGCCGCCTACTACGACCTCTATTTCGCGTTGCCCAATCGCGACAATGTCCTCGGGCCGACGCACCTCTTCTTCTCGACCTATCTCGAATCGATATGGATCCTTGATTACCTGGCCGCCGCCTATCTGCTCCGAGAAACCGGGCAGCTCGATGACAACGATCTCGCCCGGATTGATGCCATCGCTGACGAAGCGGCCACGATCATTTCGGAATTCAACGAGGGGCTATCGAATCGGCAGACCTGGAACAGCGCCGCCCTCACCGCCATCGCCACCTGGTTTGGCGACGAAGAGCTCGCGGTCCATGCCATTGAAGGGCGAACTGGGCTCATGGGACACCTTGGCGCCGGGTTCGGCGACGACGGCCTCTGGTACGAAGGCGAGAACTACCACCTCTTCGCGATGCGCGGCCTGTTGATTGGCCTGACCTGGGCGCAAACCGCCGGCGCGGAATCGATCGCAGACAAGGCCGTCCGACAGCATCTCGGCATCGCCCTGATGGCACCCGCCGAAACCGCGCTCCCCGACCGCACCTTCCCCGCCCGCAAGGATGCACGGTTCGGGGTTTCCTTGGCGCATCCGGCGTATATAGAGAGCTGGGAAGCAGGGCTCGCGATGCTCGGCACCGAACATTCACCACGGCTCAGTCGCTGGCTCCACGCACTCTACGATGTCCCACCGGTAGAGGAACAGACCTACGACTGCTATCTCCACGACGCCGGCTTGCCGTTACCGCCACGGAGCCGGGCCGAGCTTTCGTGGTGGGCCCTGCTGACAATGACACCAGCGTTGCCGGACGATGACGCGGCCTGGCAGCCGACCAGCACGCTGATGGCGGAACAGGAGCTGGCGATCATCCATTCGCCATCGAGTTATCTCTCCCTTGAATGCGGCAACGACGAGAGCGGCGGCCACGGCCATCCGGATCGCCTGCACCTGACGCTGATCGCTGACGGTGTGCGCTGGTTGGTCGATCCGGGCACTGGTTCCTACGTGACTCACGATCTCTTCTGGTATCGCTCCACGCTGGCCCATAACGCGCCACGCCTCAACGGGCAGGATCAATCTGCCGGGACGGACTGTCGCCCACTCGCCTTCGAAGCGGGACCGGAATGGTCGTGGGTGTGCGCCGTGTGGGGCGATGTCCAGCGCCGCGTGGTGCACGGGCCGGCGTGGACGCTCGACCTGGTGACAATGGCATCTGCGGGGACTCATGAACTCGAACTGCCGGTCCACCTCGCAGGGTCCCTTGCGATTCGTGGTGAGCCCGCATGGAGCGGCGACGCGCTTGCGAGCGAGTTCGTCACCGATGTCGTCTCGACGCCGCTCGACACCGCCGCACCGGTCGCCGTCGACGCAACGTGCGGCGAGCGGACGCTGACGGCATGGTTCGCCGGTGACGGCATCCTGCTCCGCGCGGAGGGTCCCGGTCGGCCCGATGAGACCGAGCGTCGTCCATTTCTGGTGCGCCGCGTCACTGGCAGCCAGGTCACCTTCGCGACACTCTTCGACCGAAGCAGCACGGTGACCGGCTTTTCGATCGGCCCCAACGGCGCAACAATCCTGAGCGGCGACACAGCAACGATGGTCGCGACCACTGATCACGATTGCATCATCAGTAGCGGCAACACCCGCACAATCCTGCGCGGGGCGATCGCACCACCGCTCGCGCTGGCGTCGCTGCGCGAACGACCGCCGGTCACCCGCGGACAGGCGCTATCGATCGAGACGCTGCCGCCGCTCGATGGCTCGCTGCACGGCTTCGACTGCCAGGCGCCACTCCGGTTGAACGACGAACACCACTATCACCGCAGCGAACTCCCCTACCCGGGCACAGATCGCTTTGCGGCCACCGCCTGGGTCAACTGGTGTGAAGACGAGCTGCTGGTCGCCGTCGACGTTCGCAAGCACGATCTCGTGATGCCACCAGTCGACGCGCCACCACTCCTCCTCGACAACGAGCCCGAGGATATCAATGCCGACGGTGTACAGATTTACAGCGGCGTCCCGGGCCACCCCCGCTTCGGCTGGTTGATCAGGCCGCTACCCGACGGCACCCTCGCCATGCGCGCGATTACCGGTCCCTCGGCCGCGCCACCACGCGGGGCATGGCAAGCAACCAGTCACGGCTACCGCATCACCGTGGCGTTGCCGGCTGCCGGCATCCGGGCAGTTCACGAAAATCAGGGCATTGCCTTTGATCTCTTTGTCAACGAGATGTACCCGGACCGGCAGCGTCGCGCCGGGCAACTGATCTGGAGCCATGGGCCGGGATGGGTCTACCTCCGGGGCGACCGCCACGCGCTCGCCGCATATGGCGAGCTGGCGGTTGTGCCATGACCGTCGCCGGTGTCACATCGACTGGCAGCAAGCGCCCGGCGTCGCTCTTTGGCTCGAACGCGGATGGCGTGCCACTCACGATGGAATCAGCTCACGGGGCAACGGTGATCGCCGGCGGTCGTCCTTACCTCGATTTCATCATGGGGCTCGGTGCAGTCGCGCTCGGCTACGGCGACCCCGACGTGACGGCCGCCGTCCATGACGCGGCAGCTCGCGGAGTGGTTGGGCCGCTGCCCCCCGCAGATGAAGCGGCGCTCGCGCAGGAGATTGCGGCTGTGATGCCGCAGATGAGCAGCGTCCGGTTCCTGAAGACCGGCGCCGAAGCAATGGCAGCAGCCGTGCGGCTGGCCCGGGTGCATACCGGCCGCGACCAGGTGCTCGGCTGCGGATACCATGGCTGGCTCGACTGGTGCAGCGATGCCAGCGGCGTTCCAGTCAATACTCGTGCGCAGTATGGCACGATCCCATTCAATGACCTGGCCACCGCGGTCGACCAGATTCACCGGCACGGGACACAACTCGCGTGCGTCGTGATCGAACCGGTGATCGAAGCGGCGCCGTCGGTCGAATGGCTGAACGCTGTGCGCGAGGCGACGCACGCCGCCGGTGCGTTACTGATCTTCGATGAAGTCAAGACCGGCTTTCGCATCGCATTGGGAGGCGCGGTCGCGCGATGGGGAGTGACTCCGGACCTGACCGTCATCGGCAAGGCCCTCGCCAATGGTTTTCCGCTGGCCGCTGTGGGAGGCTCGCCCGAGATCATGGCCGCGGTCGACCACACCTGGATTTCGTCGACCGCCGCGACGGAGTTCGTCGCACTCGCCGCCGCCCGGGCGACCATTCGAGTCATGGTCCGCAGCGCCGTTGCCGAGCATCTCGCCAGAGTCGGCCAGCAACTGTACGCAGGACTTGAGCGCCTGGCACACGATCATCGGCTGGCGGTCCGCGGCATTCCGGAGATGTGTTACCTGGCATGCGACAATGAGTCCCGTGGCGCCGCAATTGCGACGGCATCTGCCCAGCGCGGCCTGCTGTTCAAGCGGTCAGCGTACAATTTCGTGTCGCTGGCGCACGACGCCGACGCCGTCGATCATGCCCTCACCACCCTTGCCGAGGTGCTGCGCAAATGCTGATCGACGTCCACGCGCATTTCTATCAGGCAGACTCGGCCCGTGCCGACTGGGCCGAGCGTAACGCGTCGCGCCTCCGCGCCGGCGACCAGGTCGGCATCACCTGGCATATCGCGTCGATCCTCGGCCGATGGGGCCGTCGCTCACCGACGTATTTCCCGTCGCCGGACGACGTGGTCGCCGGCAACAACGCGCTGCTCGAGCTCATTGCGCAGCACACCGGTCGCATTGCCGGGTACGCCTGCGTCAACCCGAACTACACCGCCCATGCGGTCGCCGAGATCGATCGTTGTGTGGCCGCCGGCATGATCGGCATCAAGCTCGCGGCCAGCCGACGCGCCGACGATCCGCTGCTCGACCCGATCGGCGATACCGCCCGGCGCCATCACGTCCCGGTGCTGCATCATATCTGGCAGCACCGCCGCCACGACTGGCCGGGGCAGGAGGCGTCGGACGGCGCAGAACTCGCAACGCTCGCCGATCGGCACCCGGATGTCCCGTTCATTCTGGCGCATGTTGGCGGCGGTGGCGATTGGCAGCACACACTGCACGCCGTGCGGGCCAGGGCCAACATCTATCTCGATCTCTCCGGCAGCGGCATGGATGGCGGCATGCTGGAGCAGTGTATCCAGGCCGTGGGCACTTCACGGTTACTCTGGGGGTGTGATTTGACGATCGGTACCGGCTGGGCCAAGCTCCGCTATCTCGAACGGTTGCTGTCGCTCGACGACATCGAACGGGTACGGTGGCGCAATGCGGCCGACATCTTCCCTGCCGCTCGGTTTGCCGCATGACGTGTATCGACATCAACGCCTGGCTCGGCGCCTATCCCTTTCGTGACATCGGCGAAAACGAACCGGTCGACCTGCTCCGCGCCATGGCGCGGGTTGGCGTTGATCGCGCCTGGATTTCGCACCTGCCGGCCGTGTTCTGGCAGGACCCGTCGGCTGGCAACCGGACACTCTTTGCCGCGCATGATCGCTATCCCCAACTGGTCGCCGTCCCGGCGGTGCATCCCGGCATTCCACAGTGGCACGAGGTGGTGCGTCAGACAGTGGCACGCGGACTGCCGGCGGTTCGCTGTGATCCGGGCAGCTACGGCCTGGCCGCCGATGGGCCGGAAATGCGCTCGCTTCTCGCCTGCGCCGCCGCCCACGCGCTCGTGGTCATCTGCGCCGTCCGGTTCGAGGACATTCGCCAGCGGCACCCGCATGACGGCAGCGTGGATCTGACGCCGGCCGCAGTGCGCTCGCTGATTCGCAGCACGCCGGACGCGCGCCTGCTGATCACGCACGCCGACCGCGAGTTCGTCGAGCAAGTCCATTTCGGCTCGACGCCGGGCGAAGCAGAGCGGATTCTCTGGGATTTCTGCAACATCTGGGGGCCACCAGAAGACCATCTTGCGCTGCTGTTGACGACCGTGGGGGCTGAGCGCTTCACGCTGGGAACTGGCACGCCACTGCGGCTGGCCGAAGGGGCGTTCGCGCGCCTCGACCTCCTCAATCCGACAACGGAACTCCGTCATGCGTTGACCGGCGGCAACCTGAGTGCCTTCCTGGCACAACGCTCCGCCTAGCGCAGCCAGGCGTCGCGGTGACTGGCGACAAAGGTGTCGTCCGTGAGATGCGGGTAGGCGGCCAGGACCCGGTCGATCTCTGCGGCTTGCCCCGGGGACAGATCCTCGGCGCGGTCGAGACACCAGCGTCCAGCCAGCAGCCCCTGCCGGCGTAGCACTTCGTGGATGCCAGCAATCGATCCGCGAAAGTTGTGGGCGACGTCAAAGAGGGCGCCGTTTGCGTCAGTCAACTGCGCGCCGATGGTCAGCAACGACGATGCGACACAGCCGGCGGCTTGTGCTCGCTGGCAGCGCCGATGCAGGGCGACTGCCGCCCTGGTCCAGACGGCCCATTGACCCAGCAATCCGCCGCGCATGCGTACCGATGTGCCACCGTCCAGCGTGAAGCGCGTAACGAGGTCGACCACGATCTGATCATCGTTGCCGGTGTAAAGTGCAATCTCAGAGGCACGCCCTGCATCAGCGACTGCGCGCACGACATCACCGGTCGCGTAGCGATCGAATGGCGCGACCTTGATGGCGACCACCGCGTCAATCTCTGCAAACATCCGCCAGAACCGGTACGATAACGGCCGCCCGCCAACCGCTGGCTGCAGGTAGAAGCCGATCAATGGCAGGACCTCGGCAACGGCGCGGGCGTGCGCAAGCAGCTCGCGGTCAGCATGCCGGCGAAGTGCGCCGAGCGAGAGCAATACCGCGTCATAGCCCAGCTGGCGCGCCAGCATGGCCTCGCGCACGGCCTGGCGGGTCGAGCCGATGACGCCCGCGATCAATACCGGCCGCTTGCCGCCCCGTTCGCGGGCCGTCTCGCTCGCGAGTTGCAGCACCGGGGCCAGCAAACCCGTCGAGGCGCGATGAATCGCGAACTGCGTGGTGTGGACGCCGACGGCAACTCCGCCGGCACCCGCGGCGCAGTAGTATCGGGTCAACGCGCGCTGGTGCCGCTCGTCGAGCCGGCGACCCCGGGTGAGCGCCAGCGGATGGGCCGGAATGACCAGGCCGCCCAGCAAGGCGCGGCGCAGCTGCATCAGAAGTGGCCGTCCCGCTGCTGGAAATGGGTCGGCCGATCGAGCGAACGGCCCCCCTGTTCCACCCAACCGGCGACGAGCTCGATCATCTCGTCGACAGCGACTGGCGGCGGCCCGAAGAGCAGTTCGCAACGGGCCGAGTCGCTCAGCAATGCCGTTGGCGCTTCGAGGCCGTGAAGATGAACGTCACGCTTGAAGCGCACCCCGAACCGCCGCGCCAGTTCGCGCACGGCAATCGCGGGCCGACCGGTCACGTTGAGGACTGCCGGTGGCGATGTGCAGCGATCAAACGCCCGCAATGCCACCGCGTTGGCATCACGTTGCCAGATCACGTTGACGTACCCCATGCCAAGGTCGACCCGCTCGCCGCGCCACACCTTGTCGGCAATGTCACGCAGGACGCCGTAGCGCGGCTCGATGGCGTAGTTCAGCCGGAGGATCGTCATCGGCGTGCCGAGGCGGCGCGACTGGAACTCCAGGACCCCTTCGCGCGCCAGTGCAGATTGTGCGTAGGTACCAATCGGCCCAGCCGCATCGGTTTCCCGCGAACCGCCATCGCGCAAGGGAGTCAGCGGATAGACGTTACCGGTCGAGAATGCCACGATCCGCGCCTTGGCGAATCGCTCAGCAACCAATCCCGGCAGATAGGCATTGGTCGCCCAGGTGGCGGCGATGTCATCGTCGGTCCCGAACTTGCGCCCCGCCATGAAGACGACATTCGGTGCATCCGGCAGCGTTGCCAGCGCAGCCGGATCGACCAGGTCGGCAACGACGGTCCGCACGCCGACATCTTCCAGCACCTGCCGGGTGGCCGGATCGGCAAACCGGGCCACGGCGATCACTCGCCGCGCGCTGCCGGCCAGCCGCGAAGCCCGCAGTGCCATCCGGCAGAGCGATGGCCCCATCTTGCCAGCTGCGCCAAGCACCATGATGTCGCCGACGAGCCGCCCCATCGCGTCGATCAGTGCGGGCGTGGGCTCCGACAGCAGCTCTTCCAGCCCGACCTCATCAGTCGGCACGGCGATATCCGTCACGGGCGCACCACTGCTGCAGTTGTCAACTCGCGAGCGCTCACGGCGCGCCGCCCGGGCTGGCCGCTGGTGCGACCACCGGCGGGGCCATCACAACCTGGTCGCGGCCCTTGTCGCGGTAGGGAATCCCCTTGGTCATCCAGTCCGGTGCCGGCGCGCCTTTCAGCTTGTTGTCAAAAAACTGCTGCATCTTCATCGCAATGTCTTTCTGATTCGCTCGACCCGATGGGTTGTGGGTCTCGTCGTTGTATTCGATCAGGTAGACCTCCTTGCCCAGCCGCCGCATGCCGACAAAGAGTTCGATCCCCTGATACCATGGCACATCCTCATCAGCGTCGTTGCTCATGATGAACAGCGGCGTCGTTACGCGAGGCAACGAGAAGAGCGGCGAGTTCTCGATATACAGGTTCGGCGCCTCCCAGATCGACTTGCCGATCCGGCTCTGCGTCTTCTCGTACTGGAAGGCGCGCGCCAGGCCGCTTCCCCAGCGAATCCCGCCGTACGCGCTGGTCATGTTGGCCACCGGCGCGCCCGCCATCGCGGCGCTGAAGAGCGAGGTCTGGGTCACCATGAACGCCGTTTCGTAGCCGCCCCAGGATTGCCCCTGGATTCCCAGACCCTTGGGATCAACAAAGCCGCGAGCCAGCAACGCCTGGACGCCCGGCACGATCGACTTGACCGCGCTGGGCCCCGGATAGCCCATCTCGTAATGAATATCTGGCTCGAACACGAGATATCCGTTCGAGACATAGTGCGTCGGGTTGATCGTGTTGCGCCCATTCGGCGCGATGTAGTTGTACAGCCCGTCAGAGAGATCTTCGTAGAAGTACGAGATCATCGGGTACTTCCTGGTCGAGTCGAAGTTCTCGGGCTTGTAGAGGATCCCCTGCAACGGTACACCGTCCTCGCTCAGCCAGTGTACCAGTTCCGCGGTTCCCCAGTTGTAGTCCTTCTGCCACGGATTGGCATCCGTGATCCGCGCCAACGATGTCAACGACGACCCGACCCAGAGATTCGGAAAGTCGACAAAAGTGCCCTTGGTCACCAGGTACTCATCGGCGTTGCGCGCCTTGATCGGTGTGCCAAAGGCGAGGTCGGCCATGACGATCCGCTCCGGCGGACCGGGGCGATCGAGTCGATCACGATAGAAGCCGCTGGCCTTGGTGTCTTCGTTGAACGCATGGAGCATCAGCGGACGGCTCGGATCAAGCGACCGCTCGTCCGGATCGCGATCGAGGTTCACGATGCGCAGCACGACATGATCGCGACGGCCGACGGAATCGGTCACCATCACGGCGGGCCGCCCACCGGCCGGATCAACCTCCCAGACATCCCACCGGTCGTACAGCAGCAGCGAACGATCATTGCGTGTCCACCCGCCGCTTCCCCAGG
The DNA here is from genome assembly GCA_036499125.1 of Gemmatimonadales bacterium. Taxonomy (GTDB): domain Bacteria; phylum Gemmatimonadota; class Gemmatimonadetes; order Gemmatimonadales; family GWC2-71-9; genus Palsa-1233. The sequence continues at coordinate 358,257 of DASYEH010000014.1, read as the reverse complement.
CAGCGGGCGTTGACGGCGTACTCCAGGTCTCCTGATCGAAATGCACGCTGGGTAGCGGCGCCGTAAGGTCCACGGTCTTCCCCGTCGCCACGGCGTAGCTGTACCAATGGCCGTCATCGAAATAGGCAACATACTTGCCGTCGGGCGACAGCTGTGCCTGCCCGGAAATCTTCTGGTGAATCAGCTTGCGCGCGCCAGTTGCGGGGTCGACCAGGTAGACATCGTTGCCGTCATCGCCCCACATCTTTTCGATATCGTAGGCGACTGACGTGGAGGCAAGGCCGACCTTGGTATCATCGGAAAGCTGGACGCTCGGCATCGAATCGGTCGCCAGCTGCACGAGCTTGTGACTGGCCAGTGAATACACCGCCTGGTAGCTCCGGTTACGATCACGGCCGACCGAGAGCTTCTGGGCCGGCTGGAGCTGCGGGTCGCGCCAGTTCCACAAGTCATACCGCGCCTTGCCGACCAGCGAGTCCGCTGGAATCGAGTCGGGCGCAGGCGGCGCAAGATTGACCACGATCGCGTTTCCGCTCCGCGTGAATGTCACGCCGCCGTTGTCAGCGAGGTGCATGTTCGCCGGCAGCAGCGTACGGCCGATGATGGCTTGCGCGGTACCCTGTCGGACGGTGCCGTAGTAGAGCGTGAAGCGGGCGTCGGGCTTGCCGAACTCGTCGCGATCAGAGGTGAAGACAAACTGCTGTTGCTGCCGGTCGAACGCGAACGCGCGGTAGTTTCCCCGGCCCGCCATGACCGTCTGGGTAGCGCCGGTGCGCAGATTGCGAATAAACACCCCGTCACGAGTCGAATCGTGCGACGCAACCGTGTACGCAAGAACCTTCGCGCTGTCGTCGAAGGCGTAGGCCAGGACATCGGGCAGCGCTTCGTCAGTTCCCGTCTGCAGATTCCGCAAGGTGATGGTCGTGCCATAGGTCCGGCGCGGTCCCGCGGCGGCGGCGCCGCGCCCACCGCGACCGCCACCCGGCGCCGGGCGAGCGGTTGAATCGCGCTGCGTGTACACCAGCCATGCTCCACTGTACCGCGGCAACCGATACGACTGCACATTCTCGATGACTTGCCGAGTGCCCTCGGCGAGCGAGAGCAGCACCATCGTGGTATGGCCGGCACTGTCGCCGGACGCCGCAGCGGCACCTCGGCCGCCACGCGCCGCATGCTGTGCCCGCTCGACCTCTACCCGTGTCGGCTGGGTGGTGATAATGGCGAAACGAGAATCGGCGGTGAACGGTCCGTTGGTTGCACCCGATCCGCCCCGCCCACCACCGCCGCCCGCTCCCGCCCCACCAGCGGCAGGCCGCAGCCCACCGGGCGTATTGTTCGGACGGCTGATGTAACCGACCGGAACCCGATATTCCGTCGCGGAACTGGTCGAGCGCACGACAAACTCGCCGTCGCCGACCTGCGGTGCGAGCGTGTAGGCTGCCCATTTGCCATCCGGCGAGAGCGCCGGACTCTGGATCGATTGCCATTTGTCCCAATCGGCCTGAGTCAGCATCTTCTTCTGGGCGTGGGCCGTCGCCGGCACCAGGGCGATCAGGAGTGCCGAGGCGTGCCATACAGAACATCGACGCATTCAGGAACTCACTAGTGGTAGGTGGATGCCTCAAAGATAGACAACCGGCGGGCACGTTGACGGCCGGCGACCTGCTGCCCGGTCCCGCGTCCCGCTCCCCCTGCCAACAGCAAGGAAGATGATGGCGATACCTCCGGACAACTCAGCGACTTCCGCGGCTGCGCCAGACCGGAACTCGGCGCTCGGCATCCTGACATCAGCCATCTCCCACGATCTCCGAGCCCCGGTCGGCCAGATTCAGCTCTATGCCGAACTACTGGCAGAGATTCACGGCGACGCGATCCCGCCGGCCTGCGCCGATGGGCTTCACACCATCGCTCGCGAGGCCGCCCAGATTACCGCCATGACCGACGCCATTCTTTCGCTCGCCCGGCTCAGCGTCCGGCCGCCGGTGCCCGAAATGGTCGATCTGGTGGCGATCGCCGACGCAGTGGTCCATGACTGCCGAACTCGCTGGCCGGAACCGGTCACCTTCATTGCTCCGCCGGCCCTGACCGTATTCATGGATCCCCTGCTGGTCCGGGCCGCCCTGCAACAGTTGCTCGATAATGCGTGGAAGTTTTCGCAGCGGCGCAGCTCGGCAGTTGTCGAGCTTGGTCGCAGCGCCGACGGGCCCGACGGCGCCGCGACATTCTTTGTGCGCGACAACGGCCACGGATTCGACGACAGCAGCGCCACCGCGAAGCGCCTCTTTGCCCCGTTCAAGCGGATGCCCGTCGCGGATGAGTATCCCGGCATCGGTATCGGCCTGGCGATGGTCGCCCGGATCGTGGACGACCACGGTGGCAGCTATCGCGTCGCCAGCCAGCCTGAAACCGGAACGACCGTCACCATCTGGCCGGGACCTTTGTGATATTCTTCACAAGAAGTTGCAAGCCGAGACGCCGCCGGTGGCCGACGAAGGACGTTGGCGCGTGGCAACCGGTTCGCGCACTGGTGTCGTAGCTTCGGCTGCACGAAACCGATTGGGCCGGAGTGGCGTTCTGTTGTCAACTCTCACTGCAGGATACCGCATGTCGAAGTCGATTTCCGCCCTGGCGTTCACTTCGCTGGCCGCCGCCCTGTTTGCCACGTCGCCGCTGGCAGCGCAGGCACCGACTGCCGCGTGGCAGACATTCGTCAAGCCGAGTGCCGCCGAGCTGCACAAGAAGCTTACCGCCGAACAGTTCGCGATCACCCAACAGGACGGCACCGAGACCCCATTCCACAACGCCTATTGGGATAACCATGCCGCCGGGATCTATGTGGACGTCGTATCGGGCGAGCCGCTCTTCTCGTCGACTGACAAGTTCGAGTCGGGGACTGGCTGGCCGTCCTTTACCAAGCCACTGGCACCGCAGAACATCAAGGTCGACAACGACCGATCACTGGGAATGGACCGCACCGAGGTCCGGTCGGCCCACGCCAACTCCCATCTTGGGCACGTCTTCGACGATGGCCCCAAGCCGACGGGCCTGCGCTACTGCATGAACTCGGCAGCGATGCGATTCATTCCGGCGGCCCAGCTGGCCAGCCAGGGGTACGGCCAGTACGCCTCCCTCTTCGAGAAAGCGATGCCCCACAAGCCGTAAGCTGGACGCGGCGTTATTTTCCGGAATCAACTTTCCGGAGCCCATATGAAGTCCCTCGTTTCGCTCCTGGCGGTCGTGGCCGTTGCTGCGATCGCCACGCCCGCTCCCGTCACGGCTCAGATTGGCGGGATGATTCGCGGCGCCGTCAGCAACAAGGTCAATAGCAAGGTCCAGCAGCAGGTCGACAAGGCGGTCGACTGTGCCTTTGGCGACCAGACGTGCATCGACAAGGCCAAGGCTGATGGCAAGCCAGTCGTAGTCACCGACAAGAATGGCAAGCCGCTGAAGGACCAGTCCTCGGCGCAGAGCACCTCAGAGAAGACCGCCGCCGCAACTGGCGACGCCGTCGCCGACGGTGATCCGCCGGGCAAGGGCGCGTGGCTCAACTACGATTTCATTCCGGGCGACCGGATTCTCTTCTCCGATGACTTTGCCAACGACAATGTGGGCGACCTGCCGACTCATGAAGACGTGACCAACGGCAATGTGACCATCGTCGACGTCAAGGGGACCAAGTACCTGCGCACCGAGACCGGCGGCGCAATGACGATCACGCTCCCCGAAGTGCTGCCGCAGCGCTTCACGATCGAGTTCATCTTTCATCGGAAGGGCGGCAACGGAAGCGGCACCTATTTCCACTTGGGCGACGACAAGCAACTCAACTTCCGCTGCGATCAGGGCGATGGCAAGATCGACGGCGTCGGCGTCAATGGCCCGAAGGAATCCGGCCAGGACGTGGCTGGTATTGGCGAGGGAGACTTCGAGACGTGCCGCCTGATGGTTGATGGTGGGTATGCCAAGGCGTATGTCAACGCCGTGCGCGTGGGGCAACTCAATGGCCTGGTCTTCGACCATACCAACACGATCCACGTGGATGTCGCCAACGGCGATGAAAACGGATCATTGATGACGGGGATCCGCATCGCCGCGGGTGGCAAGAAGCTGTATGACGGGCTGGCGGCGACGGGGCGGGTAGCGACGCAGGGGATCTATTTCGACGTGTCGTCGGCCCGGATTCGCGGCGAGTCGACGCCAACACTCAAGGAGATCGGTGACATGCTCACCGCCCACCCAGAGTTGCACCTGACCATCGAGGGACACACTGACAACACCGGCTCTGCCACCGGTAACCAGACGTTGTCGGAGCAGCGTGCCGCGAGCGTCCGCCAGTTCCTGATCGACACCTACAAGATTGACGCCGCTCGACTCAAGTCCGCAGGATTCGGCGCCAGCAAGCCGGCGGCTTCCAACGACACCCCCGAGGGACGCCAGACCAACCGGCGGGTCGAGCTGGTCAAGAACTGATCGCCTGTAGCGGCGGGGTTACTTCCCCGCCGCCGCTGCCGACACCTTGGTGAGCCAGCCATGCGTGTCGGCGGCTTTCCCGGTTGCCACGTCGAGATATGCCTTCTGGAGCAACGTGGTGACTGGCCCGCGCTTGCCGTTACCCACCGTGATACGATCGATACTGCGGACCGGCGTCACTTCTGACGCGGTGCCCGAGAGAAAGACCTCGTCGGCGAGGTAAAGCATGTCGCGTGCGACCGGCAGCTCCGAAACCGCAATGCCGTGATCGCGAGCCAGCGTCAGGATCGTCGCGCGGGTGATCCCGGTCAATAGCGTGCCATCGACCGGGGGCGTGTGCAGGACACCCTGATGCACCAGGAAAACATTCTGCCCTGACCCTTCACTCACGGTGCCACCGGGGCTGAGCGCAATCCCTTCCTGAAAGCCGTTGGTGAGCGCCTCCATCTTGATCAGCTGGCCACCCAGGTAGTTGCCAGCAATCTTGGCGGCTGCGGGCAACGTGTTGGGGGCTACCCGGTGCCAGCTTGACACGCATGCATCGACGCCGTGCTCCAGTGCTTCGTCGCCCAGATAGGCGCCCCATGGCCAGCACGGGATGTACACCTCGATCGGCGAATCGTACGGCACCATCCCCGCCGCACCGTAACCGCGCACCACCATCGGACGGATGTAGCAGCTCTCGACCTTGTTCCGCGTGACAACGGCGCACGCGGCTGCCACCATCTCTTCCAGCGTGTACTTGACATCAATCCGGTAGATGCGACACGACCCCATCATTCGCGTGAGATGGTCACGCAACCGGAAAATGGCCGGACCGTCTGGCGTATTGTAGCAGCGAATCCCCTCGAACACCGCCGAGCCGAACTGCATCGAATGACTGAGCACATGCACGTGCGCGTCGGCCCAGGGAATGAATGTGCCGTCGCGCCAGATCCAGCCTGTTTCAGTGAACCGAGCCACGTGGAATCCTTCGGTCGATGGTAAAATCAGTCAGGGGTTACAACAAGCCGCGTGCCGCGCCACCGTCCACACAGATCGCCTGTCCGGTCACAAAGCCCGCGCGATCCGAGAGCAGGAACGCGATCACCGCCGCCAGCTCATCGGCGCGGCCGAGGCGCCCGGCCGGTGTCTGCGCGCGCCAGCCGGCATAGACGTCGTCGCGGGTCGAACCGGTCCGCGCGGTCACCGCCGCCGCCAATGCCTGCAGGCGTGCGGTCTCGGTGTAGCCCGGCAATACCGTGTTGACCGTGACGCCATCGGCAGCCACCTCATCAGCCAGTGTGCGGAAGTAGCCAGTGACCGCGGCGCGCATCGCGTTCGACAGCACCAGCGAGGGGACCGGCTGCTTGACCGCGAATGACGTGATCCCCACAACGCGACCCCAGCGACGCTCGCGCATCGCCGGCACATAGGCACGGCACATCTCGGTCGCACTGCGCAGGAGAAGCTCCGACGCGCGAGTCCAGGCGGCCCAGTCGGCCGCCAGTGCTGGCATCGTCGGCGGGCCGCCGGTGTTGGTCACCAGCAGATCGATCGTGTCGGACCAGGAGCGCACCGACGCGACGCAGGCGGCGATTCCCTCCGCGGTTGCCAGATCTGCCGCGACGCCGAGCACCCGCGCGCCGGACGGCGTGAGTCGTGCAACGGCTTCGTCCACCGCTTGGCGATCTCGACCACAGATCGCGACGGCAACACCTTCGGCGACCAGCGTTTCGGCGGTCGCAAGGCCGATTCCCTTGCTACCACCACAGACCAGTGCCGTCCGCCCGTGCAGACCGAGATCCACGCTACCGCGTCCCCCGCAGGTAGCCGTCGCTCCTGGCAATCCAGTCGGCGCGAGGCGGCGTGAACACGTCGAGGTCAAGCGTGTCGGAGAGCGCTTCGGCGCGATGACGAAGGTGGGCCGGAATCATCAGCACCTCGCCGGCATGAATGTCGATGAACTCCTCTCCCGGCGCATCGGCATGCTCGCCGAGCCAGAAGCGGAGGCATCCTTCGAGGATGTAGGTGCCTTGCTCATTGAGATGCTCGTGGGCTGGAACAATGGCACCCTGCTTGAGGAAGACCTGCGCGACCATCAGGCCATCCTGCCAGACCATCTTGCGTGAAATCAGCGGCGACATCTCTTCGAGTTCGACATCGTCCCAGCGGTATTTCGTAAATGCACTCACGAGAGTTCCATTGCGTGACGTGGACCAGTGGCCTGCCCTGCCAAAAGATAGCCGCCCCGGTCAGCGGAACACGGCCACGCATTCAACTTCCACGCGCCCGCCCAGCGCCAGTCCGTTGGCGCCGAAGGCGCTCCGGGCTGGCAGCGGGGCGGCGAAATACTCGAGGTAGACCTGGTTGAAGGCGGACCATTCCGACATGTCGGCAAGCATCACCGTGCACTTCACCACGTCGGCCGAGATCAGGCCGTGCCGGCGAAGGACGGCGTCGATGTTGTGCATGATCTGGCGCGCTTCCGCCACCATTCCCCCGGGCACCAGCCTGGCGTGCTCATCGATCCCCATCTGCCCGGAGAGGTGAAGCAGGTTGCCGACACGCACGGCTTCTGAAAAAGGAAGTCGTGAACCGGCAGGGAACGGAAAGAACTCGACCTCGACGGGCGCACGGCTCATGCGATCTCCACGGTGAAGTCAGCCGTCGGCGCCGCGGAGGATTGCGGCAAGCGACTCGGTGTTGATATTGCCACCACTCACAATACACGCCATGCGGTCCAGGTCTGGCAGCTGGCCGGCAAGGACCGCCGCGAGCGCGGCGGCTCCGGCGCCCTCGGCGACGACACGATTCATCATGGCCAGCGCGCGCACCGCCTGCGCCACCTCCGCCACAGTCACGACCAGGGTGCCAGCGAGCAGGGCCTGAGCCATCGGCCACATCTCATTGACCACGCTACGTCCGCCAATCCCGTCGACAAAACTCCGAGTGGGTTCGATCGTCTCGGCTTGGCCCGCGGCAAACGAGGCATGCAACGGCGCAGCAGTGATCACCTCGACGGCGTACACGCGCACGGCCGGCGCCATCAGGCGAAGCGCCGCCGCGATGCCACATGCCAGTCCACCGCCGCCCCAAGGGACGATCACCGCCTGGAGGTCCGCTGCATCTTCGACCAGCTCCTGCCCGATGGTCGCGTTGCCGGCGATCACGTCGGGATCCGCAAATGGATGCACGAATCGACCGGGCACGCCGGCCATGCCGTGGTCGAGCATCGCCTGCCACCACGTGACGAACGGAACCTTGATTATCTCGCCACCCAGGCGCTCGATTGCGTCGATCTTGACGGCGGGGGCCGCGTCGGGAACGATCACTCGACACGGTACGCCAAGTTCACGAGCGCACCACGCGACGCCCTGGGCCATGTTCCCCGCGCTCGCGGTGTAGACCCCGTCGGCCAGCGCCTGGGACGGCAGCGAGCGCATGGCATTGGCCGCGCCACGAATCTTGAATGAACCGATCGGCTGAAGATTTTCGAGTTTGAGGCGGACGCGGCGGTCACTGCCAGCGGTCACCAGCGGTGTGCGCACGGCGATGCCCGCGATCCGCTGCTGGGCCGCGAGGATCTGCTCGCCTGACGGTGGCGAGAGAATCATCGATTGGTGGGGTGCAGTACTACGAGCGAAGCGCGCCGTCCGGTCGCCGGCGCGCTCCGCTGTGCAATCAGAATCGGGCCACCAGCCCGAACGAAATGACCGGGTAGACCTTGGCGTACTTGTTCACGTCGGTCTGGGTCTTGACTTGCTGAGCGGCCAGGTCAGACTGGAGCGTTGGATCCTGGTTGGTGGCGCTGAGCAGGATGGTCGGCTTGCCGATCGCCGCGCCAATATCGAAGACCAGCTTGAGTCCAGCGTGGCGCGCGGCGGGCGTGCCCCAGCCCAGGCCCGCGTAGCCCGACGTCTTGGGATACTTGGCGGAGCCAGTCAGGGTACCGACCTGTGCAGCGCTGTAGTCATGGCCGTTGATCGTGTAGGTGCTACCGTCGTTTGGGACACCGGTTGCGTCGATGGTGATTGGATTGCTGATGATGCCGCCGGTCAGGTGGAACGAGCCGCGATGCGACGGATAGAGATCGATCAGGCCGGTGATCGCCTGCAGTTTCAGGTGGGCATCGAACGAGATGTCGCTCTGGGTCTGTGTCGTGCTCGCCTTGAAATAGTTGACGCTGCCGCGAATGCCGAGATGGCTGGTGATCAACTTGTTGATTTCGCCGCCGATCCCGAGCGTTCCGGCGCGTACGCCAATGGAGAGATCGGCCCCATGACTCGACTGCGCCGACAGCGTGGCGCACGGAACGGCGATTGCCAACAGTACTGCTGGGTACATCCGCATGACGACCTCCCTCAACCGGTGAGACGCGCGAGTGTGGCCCGCATGGGCCGCACCGTTATCAATGGCCAGTCCTGATGCCGCTCGCAGGCGGAGCTCGCTGTTCGAAACGACACGCCCGATGCATCCCGAGCGCATGGGTGGCTGTCCAACAGGTGCCACTACCAGAATGGCGCAATTCCACGGGAAAAAGGGTCATTTCGGCCAGGCTGTACCGGAGTGGTTCAGTGGAAAGGTAGGGTGCTCCCGGCCGCTCGGCAAAGAGCGGAGCGCCTTGAAGCCACCCCCAGCCCGCCTGGCTCAGGCCGCCGAGCCGAGCCAGACCCCGGCAATCAGTGTCAGGACGCTGAAGGCCCATTTGCGGGTTTCGCTATCGAAACGGCGGGACAGCACAATAAAGAGCGCCACGAGGCCAAAGACCGTCGTGATGACGGTCTTGCCGAGGAGCTGCACCAGCGATGCGGAGAGTGGCAGGGTTGCCGGCGTCGCAACCGTTGAGTCGGCCTGCGTCAATGCGACGGCGGGCCGCATGGCCGGGGCGGGAACGGCGGTGCGTTCCGCGTGCCATGCGAACGCCCCGGCGATGACCGCAACCAGGGCGACCACGACTGCGAGACGGTTGATGAATGGTGCCATGTGACCTCCTTGTGGGGGGTCGACGTGACGGAGGGGCGAAAGGTTAGGCTCGCAGCCCGGATGGCAGGAACGCGCTGTCGATCGAGCGAGCGGAGGTCACCCGGGGGTCGCCCGAAGTTCAGCAGCTGTCCCGACCGGGACCGCGGCATCCTTTGGCGTCATCACGTCCACCGAGACGGTGAACGTGCGTAGTTCGGCCGGCTGCAGCGCACCGACACCGACGACCTGCCGGGTGACTTCCTCGCCGCGCGCGTTGTGCACGGCGATGACCACGGTGTACTCCCAGGCCTCGCCCGATGCCGGCGGCTGCAGCGTGCCATCGACCTGGAGCGCCGTGAACGTATTCGGCGGCCGTTTGGCCGCGCCCGGCTCGAACCGCAAGTGGTGGCGGCACGCCGGGCAGACGCTGGCACTGTCGAGGATCGTCGCACGGCAATGCGGGCAGGTCCGGGTCGTGCCCGCACTGCTGCCCGTCCGTTGCGTGCTCATGACCCGCTGGTGCCCTCGAGGCGCAGCGCGCCGGGTACCTTCTTCTCGTCCCAGCCGAACTCGACCTGGCCACGCATCCGCGAGCCCGCCGCGACGGTCAACGAGCCGGCCTTGAGGTCGCCGATCAGCACGCCGGTTTCCAGGAGCTCGACCCGCGCGGCGGCGTCAATGTTGCCGTCGAGTTCACCACCAACGATCACCGTCTGCGCGCGCACGCCACCCGTGAGCTTGGCGCCGGACTCGATGGTCAAGTGCCCTTGCACGTTCACGTCGCCCTTGAACTTGCCGGCCAGGCGGACGTGTCCGGATCCTTCAATCTTGCCCTCGACGGTCAGGTCCGCGGCGATCACCGACTCCTTCGGAGCAACGTCGCCGCGCCGCATCGGCGCCTCGACACTGGGAGCTGGCATGCGGGGCGGTTCGCTGCGCGCCGGTTCGGGATTCGCGGCGGCCGGTTCGCCCTTGGCGGGCTGCTTCTCATTCCAGATTGGCATGACGTACTCCTCGTGCAGGTTCCGAGAGAATGGTGCTGTGGCCCGAAGCGGGCCGTCCGGTCAATGGTCGGGCAAGTCGCCGTAAAAGGTCCAGTTCACCGGCATGTCACGGGTGAGACGCTGCCTGGTCAATGCCAGGCGCAGCAGGGCGATCGGCATCGAGCCTTGACGAAGGATCTCGTCGTGGAAGGCGCGTTCCGTCATCTGCTTGCTGTCGACCAGCTCGTGACGCAGGCTGCGCAACTCCAGGCCGCCCAGCAGGTAACCTGCCTGGTACAGTGGCGAGTAGCCACCCTGGAAGGATCGGCGGACCTCGGCCGTAGCATTATCCCTCTCGTGACCGACCCGGTCAACCAGGAAGTCGATCGCCTGCTGTGGCGACCACTCGCCCATATGGAACTTGAGCGAGAAGATGATCCGCGCACAACGGTGCATCCGCCAGAAGAGTGCCCCGACTCGTTGCTCGGGGGTAGTATCGAACCCCTTGTCGTAGAGAGTGAGTTCCCAGTAGAGCGCCCAACCCTCGGTGTAGAACGGCGTGTCGAGTCCCAGGTTGGCCCGATAGCCGCGATATCGCGCGTTGACGTAGAACGAGAGGTTGTGGCCGGGAATCATCTCGTGAAACGCCGTGGCATGTGCAAAGGCGAGGTTATTGCCGCGCATCGCCTCTTCACGGGCCTCGAAATCCATGCTGTCGGTCGGGTATGCGACCTGGATCTGTGACCCACCGAGAAAGAACGGATTCGAGAGCTGCGCCTGAGCGCTCATCATGGTCATATGCATCGATTCCGAGGCCACCTCGGGCACGGTGACCAGGTTGTTGGCGCGGACATAATCGATCGCCTGGAAGATCAAGTCACGTACCATGCCGGGCTGGCCACCCGGTGGCACATGTTCCGTCTTGACCTTCTCGACGGCAGCCTTCCAGTTGTCGCCATATCCCATCTCATGCGACGCCTTGAGCATCTCTTTCTGGGTAATGGCAAACTCGCGTTCGGCGAGCACCTCAAGTTGTTCCGGCGTGTAGGGAATGAACTCGTCCTGCAGGTCACGAATCAGTCCGTCGCGGCCGCGCGCCGCCCCCGGGATTCCGGACTTGTCCGCCAGCCGTGGCGGATTTGCCGGCAACGGATGACCGACTCGCGCCAGTTCGTTCTCTGCATTGGCGCGAATGTAGAGATAGTCGACCTGCGCATTGCGGGAGAGCTTGTCGAAATCGAGGGTGTGCAGCGCAGCAAGCCAATGTCCGTAGAAGGCCGAGTCACGAACCGCGGCGGGCGAAGTGTTCGGGTTGCCTCGCCCCCCTGCACGCGGCACGTAGAGGCGAACGACTTCACTCATCTCGTCCTGTGGCAACGTGATGATCTCGCTGAGATCAGGAACGTCGGCGAGCTTGCCGCCGCCGGGAACCGGCGACGCTGGCGGCGGACGATAGAGCACCAACCGATCATTGACATGCGTGTCGCCCTTCGGCGCCAGGGTATCGCGCGCGAAGGCGACAAAGCTCTTCAGTGCTGCATCCGCGTGTCGGTACGGCAGGCCCATCCACCAGGTGAACAGTGGATCATAGCCGTTGTAGAAGCGAAACCATTCGCCGAGGTTGCCGCGCAACATCTCGGCAGTTGCGGCGATGCGTTCGGCGTCGCCGTTGCTGACGACAACAGTGCCAGTCGAATCGAGCGCGCGCCGGGTCTCGGCAATCTCAGTGAGCAACATATTGAGCGTGTCGGCTGCGCCCTCGGCGTTGACATCAACGAGATGGATCCGGCGTTCCAGCATCTCGACCAGCGGCGGCACAAACGTCAGCCGGCCCACCGCGCCGTTCTCCTGTCGTGCATAATCGGCGGCGGCGCGGTTGGCCGTCACGGCGACGCGAAGGGAGTCCAGGCCTGCCTGACCCGCCGGACTCAGGTGATTGCGATCGACAGCGGCCAGCGCCCCGGCCCAGGCGCTATCGAATCGTGCCAGTCGGGCGTTGCGCGCGGGAGAAACATCAAGCGGCTTCGCCCCGGTATCTGGCGCCGGAGGACCGCCCCGCCCGCCACGCCCGCCCGGCCGGTAGCCGATGTAGTTACTGGCGAGCAGGGCCCGGTCCTGGGTGTAGCGCAGGGCGACCAGGCGGATCTCACTCTGTGGCGCGACGAGCAATGGTCGCAGGTCCGTGGGAACCGAGTCAGCCTGTGGTGCCGCCAGACGGATCGCCGGCGCCGGCGTCGGCCCAGCCAGCGAGACAGGAGCAAGCAACGCTAGCAGCCAAGTACGGCCTGCGGGCGGAAAAATCAGCCGCATAACGCCTCGAGACGGAATGAATGACTGGAAGGCCGAAAGGTAACTCGGCTGATCGGACCCGGGTATCGTTCGGGGACAGTCGTCGGCCGACGATGTCGATTGTCGGCTGCCCCGTTCGACTATGGGGTCCCGGCTCCCCACACACTGCGAGGACACCATGCGCTACCTGTGCCTGATCTATGACGACGAGACGTTGTGGCAGGGACGTTCCAAGGCCGACAATGATGCGCTGTACGGCGAGTACTCGCGCTTCACGGAAGACACCAAGGCGAGCGGTCACTATCTCGGTGGCAACCCACTCACGCCGACCCATACGGCCACGACGGTCCGCATTCGCAACGGCAAGGTCACAACTACCGACGGGCCGTTTGCCGAGACCAAGGAACAACTCGGTGGCTACTACCTGATTGAAGCGAAAGATCTCAACGATGCCTTGCAGGTCGCCGCGCGAATTCCCGCCGCTCGCAGCGGATCGATCGAGGTGCGACCGATCATGTCGATGGGGACCGCCTGACGCGTGACGACGCTGACCACCTGACGGATCCGGCCCGAGCGCTGCGTGCGACGATTGACACGATCTATCGCGCCGAATCTCGTCAGGTGCTGGCCACCCTGATTCGCCTCCTTGGTGATTTTGACCTGGCCGAGGAGGCGATGCAGGAGGCGTTCACGGCGGCGTTGCGCGCGTGGCAAGACGGCGTGCCGGCGCGGCCGCGCGCATGGCTGATTTCCACCGGGCGTTTCCGGATCATTGACCAACTGCGGCGGCGGGCCCGGTTCGATGCATCTGCAGGGTTGATCGCCGAGCATCTCGGTCAGCAGCGCGACAATGTTGCTCCCGACGATCTCGACCTTCCGGACGACCAGTTACGGCTGATCTTCACCTGTTGCCATCCAGCGCTCAGCCTGGAGGCGCAGGTCGCGCTGACGTTGCGCGAAATCTGCGGGCTGCAGACCGAAGCGATTGCGCACGCATACCTTGTCCCGGCCAGCACACTGGCCCAGCGGATTGTCCGCGCCAAGGCAAAGATTCGCGACGCCGGGATCCCATATCAGGTGCCCGCGGGTCATCAACTGACCGAGCGGCTCGGCGGCGTGCTGCATGTGGTCTACCTGGTCTTCAATGCCGGCTATTCTCCGGCCGCGGCGCCGCTGGGGGACGCAGATTTTTCAGGGGACGCGATCCGCCTCGGTCGGCTGCTTGTCGACCTGTTGCCCACTGCGGAAACCCTCGGCCTGCTTGCGCTGATGTTGCTGCACGATGCGCGGCGCGCGGCACGCATCGACAGCAACGGCGAGATCGTGCTGCTCGCCGATCAGGATCGGACCCGCTGGGATGCCGAACGCATCGCGGAGGGGAGCGCCCTGGTCGACGCGGCGCTGCGCAATGGCACGGCAGGTCCGTACACGATCCAGGCCGCGATCGCAGCGCTGCACTGCGCGGCGAGCACTGCGGGCGCCACTGACTGGGCGGAAATCGCCGCGCTGTATGACCTGTTGCTGGAGATACATGACACACCAGTGGTGGCCCTCAACCGCGCGGTTGCAGTCGCCATGTGTGCTGGCCCGTCGGCCGGGCTTGCCCTGATTGACCAACTGCTGGCAGGCGCGGAGCTGCAGGGATACCATCTGGCCCACGCCGCCCGCGCTGACCTCTGCCGCCAGCTCGGCCAGACCGCCGAAGCGCTGTCTGCGTACCGGACGGCTATGGCACTCGTCGCCGAGGGCCCCGAACGGCGCTTTCTGGCTCGCCGCATCGCGGAGCTGTCACCGTCAGGCACCAAGCACGGTTGATCGACTGGGGCTTGGCACCAAAAGCACCGTGGGCCGGCAGCGATGCCGGCCCACGGGCTTTCCGGTCCACGCACCGAATCAGGTCGTCGTTCCGCTGATCGATGCCGCCTTGATCGTGGCGCCCTCGGTACAGAGCGATGACGCATTGCCCACGGTCGTCGCGCTGCCCGTCAACGTCCACTGAACGGTCGACGTCGTCGCTGGTTCCCAAGTGGCGAGGAAGCCTGCGGCCGCAGAGATGTCAGGGGCAACGATCGACAAGGCAGAACTCCCCGCCTGGTAGCCCGGCGTGACAACAATCACCATCACATTGCCCGTCACGTTGTCGGTGTAGGTGAGCGTCCCCGACGTGAAATCGGCGGGCAGCGTGATCGCCGTCTGCAGGCGCTTGTAGGGCCCGCTGCCGGTGGCGGTGACCGATGCCGCTGGGAGGGCCGCCGGGAGCCCGATGGTCTCGCTGGTCAGGCTGTGCGCCACGAGCGTGGTGCTCTGCGTGGCCAGGGCGGTTGACGATCCGTTTGTCGCCGTCGCCGATATGAAGTGAAAATCCGAGGCGCGCTGCACTGAAGCCGGTACGCCGAACACCGTAAATGCGTTGGTGCCGGCCGAGGCGATGTCGCCGGTGAAATACCCATTCACCGCACACGTTGCGCCGGTATTGTAGAACACGCTCGGCGCCACGGTTTCGCCACCAGGGACATTCGAAATGGTCACCGTCGCGGACGAGGGAGCGAACGATTCGGCCCCGTTGAAGTCGAGCGTGCCGAGGGTCGTCGTTGTGGCCAGATCCACGTCGCGCCGGATGAAGCCACGTTCGTTGCCGGTGCCAGTCAGCGGGTGCTTGGAGCCCACCAGGTCATAGATGCCGGTACTGGACAGATTGCTCATCGAGAGCGTGGTTGCCGGATCCGTCAAGGTTCCGCTGCCACCGTCGAGGCCGAAGAAGGCGATATCGCCGCTCGACAGCCCAGCGACCGTACCACTCAAAGTCTTGGTTCCGGGTGTGGCCGCACAGCCGCCGACCATGCCGAGATAGTCGCCTTGCGCGAGGTAAGTCACCGTCGTGGTGTAATTGGTACCGCCACTATTCGGCGTGACGACCGCGATGGCGCCCTTGGCCGAGACGAGGTTGAACGAGTAGACATCGGCTGACCCGGTCGCCCGCGTCCAGGTGCCAGTGGTGCCGTCCTGATAGGCGACGTAGATCGGCTTCTGCGCCGTCGTGCATGCGCTGTAATCCAGTCGCAGGCCGCTGCCGCCCGACGCCGCACTGACCACGACTGGAATCGTGATTGTCCGTTCGACCTGACCGGTAGCGTTGGCGTGCACCACGAGATTGTAGCTGCCCGCCACGAGACCGCTGCCCTGGCCGACGGTCAATGTCGATACATCGGCGACTTGCGTGGCAGCGATTGCCGCCGTGAGCCCGGCTGGCTGCCCGGTCACGGTGTAGGTGATCGTGCCGGTAAAGCCACCGACGCGGGTCGCCGTCACGGCAGCCGTTGCATCAGCGCCGCCGATTGTCACCGCCAGGTTTGCCGGCACGGAGGCGATACTGAAGCCGGCAGCTGTCGCCGCCGTGACGGTCAGCGCGAGGGGGGTCACGATGTCCGTGACACCGGGCGACACGCCGCGGATCACGACGGACGAGGATCCGATCGTTGCAGTCGACGACGCGGTGAGGGTGACGGTATCCACCAGGCCACTCGCTGTCGCTGGCGAGAAGCTCGCCGTCACGCCGGAGGGCAGGTTTTCGGCGCTGAACGTCACACCGGCTGCAAAATTGGTCCGCACCAACGCAATGGCCGTCGTCGTTGCCGATCCCTCTGCGAGGGACAGTGTCGCCGGCGTCAGGGTCAGCGTGTAACCAGTGGTCGAGGCGGCCACCACCGTGAGCGTGAACGGTGCCGTGGCATCGGTGACGCCGCTCCCCTTCGCGCGTACCGTCAGGTTGTAGGTGCCAACATCGGTCCCGGCGGCCACACCAAGCGATACGGTGACGGTCGAGCTACCATTGGTACCACCGGAGAGTAACTGCCCGGTGACGCCGGTCGGGGCGCCTTCCACCGTCACGCCGACGTCCCCGGTAAAGCTGTTGCGAATGAGCGTACCGGTGATGACTGTCGCACCACCCGCCTCGACCGTAGCGGACGTTGGCACCAGCGAGAGGGCGATTGAACCGCCGCTACTATTGTTGTCAGATGAACTGCATCCGGGTAGCGCCGCCATGGCGGCAACGAGCGCGATCGTGGCGACATGGACGCCACGAATGGTTGGAAGTCTCATATGAAATCCTCGGTGGTGAAAGAATGACGCGCCACCGTTAAACGCATCAGCATGACGGCCACACACACTGTTCAGAATATCAACACGAAATCATCAGGTTCATTCTCTTGGAGCATTGTGATGAGATTGCAACATTGGTTTGCATGGTCCCTGATGATCGCTGCGCTGCCGATATCTGCTACTGCGCAACAACCAGACCTGGTGTCGATGGGTGGCCACTTCCAGCTGGACGGCAAGCCGATCCAGATCATCTCGGGCGAGATGCACTACGCCCGGATCCCGAGAGAAGACTGGCGCGCACGGATGCGGATGGCGCGAGCCATGGGGCTGAACACCATCTCGACATATGTGTTCTGGAACCTGCACGAGCCGACGCCAGGCCACTTCGATTTTTCTGGTCAGCAGGACATCGCGGAATACATCCGGATTGCACAGCAGGAGGGGCTCCACGTGATCCTTCGCCCGGGGCCATATGTCTGTGCTGAATGGGAACTGGGCGGCTATCCCGGCTGGTTACTGAAGGATTCCACCATGCTGCTTCGCAGCACCCAGCCGGCGTTTACCGCGGCCGCGTCGCGCTGGCTCGATCGGCTTGGGAAGGAACTGGTGCCGCTGCTGGCGAATCATGGCGGCCCGATCATCGCGGTCCAGCTGGAAAACGAGTACGGCTCGTTCGACCGCGACAAGGCGTATCTCGCGTGGCAGCGCGATGCGCTGATCCACGCCGGGTTTACCGGCGTACGGACCTACACGGCGGACGGCGACGCCGAGCTGGCAGCGGGTACTCTCCCCGAGATTCCCGCCGTCGTCAATTTCGGTACCGGCGAAGCCGATAGCGCCTTTGCGCGCCTCGCGCGCTTCGAACCGGGCCAGGCGCTGATGAGCGGCGAATACTGGGCCGGCTGGTTCGATCAGTGGGGCGGCCGTCATGCGCATACCGACGGCGCCCGCCAAGCGCGCGAGCTGGAGTGGATGCTGGCCCACGGCTATTCGGTGAACCTCTACATGTTCCACGGCGGTACCACGCCGGGATTCATGAACGGCGCGAATATCGACGGCGGGAAGTATCACCCGCAGACCAGCAGCTATGATTATGACGCGCCGCTGGACGAATCGGGGCGACCCACACCGAAGTTCTACACCTTCCGCGACATCATCGCGAAGTACAGTCACGCGACGCCACCGGCACTCCCGGCAACCGATTCGACCGGAGCGATCCCATCCTTCGCGCTTGCGCCGGTGGCGCCGCTCTGGAGCACCCTCGGCAAACCGGTGCGGACAGTGCATCCGCGCGCGATGGAGACCTTCGATCAGTCGTATGGCTACATCCTCTATCGGACCACGCTCCCCACGAGTGGCGCGCAGTTGCTCGCCGTCCATGACGTGCGCGACTACGCGCAGGTCTATGTCGATGGCGTGCTGCAGGCGACCCTCGACCGCCGCCTCAATCGCGACACGGCCACGATCACAACGGCGAAGGCCGGTGCCCAGCTCGACATCCTGGTGGAGAATGGCGGTCGGGTGAACTTCGCCAAGCCACTTCGCGGCGAACGGAAAGGGATCACGAAAGCGGTGACCGTTGGCGGGGCCGAGCTGCTCAACTGGCAAGTCTTCACGCTACCGATGGCGGCAACCCCTGCCCCGAAGCGGGCGCCGGTGCATGGCGCCGAGCCGGCGTTCTACCGCGGCGAGTTCACGATCGACAAGCCCGTCGACACCTTTCTCGACCTGAGCGGTTGGGGCAAGGGGACGATCTGGGTCAACGGCCACCAGCTCGGCCGATTCTGGGATATCGGGCCGCAACTGTCGGAGTTCCTGCCAGCCGTCTGGCTGCACAAGGGGACGAACACCGTGGTGGTATTCGACCTGATGATGCCAGAGCAGCCCGGAATCGCGGGGATGGCCAAGCCGGTATGGAAGTGAACCGGAGCAAGTCGTCGCGCTAGTGGGGTGGCCGGTTCCAGACGTCGTTGCTGCGATCATGATCTGGCAGCACGTGCCGCGGATCGACCTCAACCCGCACAACGTTCTTCCGGGCAAAGTGATAGGCAAACTCGGGCCCCAGGTTCCACATTTCGACCGGCAGCTTGACGAAGACATGCTCCGTTACGACCACATCCTCGCTGGTGTTGTCTCGCGGCCCCGGGATGTCGATTCGCAGTTCGGTGGGCATCACCATCGCTCCTCGATTGTGGAGGTAGATCAGCGTACCGTTCTTGCCATCGGAGCTGACCGAATCGACTGACTGATCAAGCCGGGCGGTTGTCATCACCCAGCCGCGCCAGAACCAGTCGAGTTCCATTCCTGAGGCGTCGCGCATGAGGCGAAAGAAATCGGCGGGCGTCGGATGCTTGAACGCCCAGGCGCGGATGTACGCTCGGAACGCGACATCGAACCGGTCGGGGCCCAGCACTTCGTTGCGCAGCGTGTTGAGCATCAACGCTGGCTTCTGGTAGCCGGTCCAGAACAGATCGTGCACTTCGGTCGGATTGCTGATCAGCGGCTGTTCAGTGGCTGGCGCGGTGTGGTCAGCCGCGAGGTGCAGCGGATGGGATTCGATCGAGTCGCCGTACGGCGTCCCCTTGAAGTAGTTGGCGGCATTGTGCAGGTCGATGAAGGTGTTGAACCCTTCATCCATCCATGGATAGAGCCGTTCGTTCGACCCGACGATCATCGGGAACCACTCATGGCCGAACTCGTGCGCCAGCGCCCATTGCTGATCTTCGCGGGTTGGCGAGTTCGGCACGAAGGTCAGCATCGGGTACTCCATCCCCTCGATCGGACCCTCAACCGTCGTCGCGTGCGAATAAGGGTATGGATACCACTGCTCGCTGAAGTACTTGATCGTCTCGCGCGCCATCCGGTTGGCTTCGGGCCATTTGTCAGCGCTCGCGCGATAGAGCGTCTCGATCAGGATGTTGTGATACCCACTGGCGTCCCACCGCATGCCGGGGCCGGCCGTGAACGCCACATCGCGCACCGAGTCGGCCTGGAAGTGCCAGGTGAGGGTGCCGCTGCTGCGCGGCCGGGTCCGGGCGGGATCGGAGACCTCGCCCGCACTGATGACCGCCACGGCGGTATCGGAGTGGCGGGCGACTGCGAGGCGAGCACGTTCGTTCGCGGTGAGCACCTCGACGGGATTGAGGAGCTGACCTGTCGCGGCAACGATGTCGACGGCGGGCACCGTAAGCGCAACATCGAACGAGCCGTACTCAAGGTAGAACTCCCCCGCCCCGATATACGGCTCGTGATTCCAGCCGTGCACATCGTCGTACACACAGGCGCGCGGGTACCATTGCGCAATCTCATACAGCGGTCCGTCGTGCCCCATTCGGCCCCCACCCTGCGGCGGCACCTTGAAATGCCAGGCCATGTCGATGTCGACTGACGCACCGGGCGCGAGCGGATGCGGCAGGTCGACCCGCATCGTGGTGCCGTACACGATATGGTGGAGCGCCAATGACGAATGCGCCGCAGGTGCTCGGCCGGCAGCCACGCCCAGCGCCACGCGATCAAGGGTCAATCCGCCCGAAAAGCCCTGGCACGAGAAGTCGAACGAACTACCGAGAAATTGCAGTGGCGGCTGATTGAGCACATTGGTGATGCTCTGCGGATCGCAGAGGTTCTGTTCGACGAAGAGCCAGAGATACGGAAGAGTGTCGGGCGAATGATTGACATAGTGCATCGTCCCGGTGGCACGCACCTCGTTCGCTGCCGGATCGAGCGTCGCACGGATGCGGTAGTCCACTCGCTGTTGCCAGTAGTGGCTGCCTGGACGTCCAGAACCGGTGCGGTACTCGTTGGGCGTCGGGAGGTCGAGCCGGCGAAAGGGCGAGTGGTCGCCGAGGTCCTGGGCACGAGCGCGGCTGGGAAGCCCAGCGCCAGCTGACAGCACGAGGAATAGCGACAACAGGGCACGAGACATGGCAACTCGTCGCGAAGAAGCGTGAAGCACAACAGGCCCGGCAGGTTGCTGCCGGGCCTTGTTGGCGAGTCATCGGATCAGGTCACTCCCCGCCAGCAACACCCTTCGGATTCAGAATGTCGCCGATTTCATGATGCACATCGTTCAGGTGCGCACGGGTCTCGGCATCACCAGCCTTCTTTTCAGCCGAGACGACCTGACCATCGAGCGTCTTCAACTCGGTGCGCAACATGGCGCGGACATCGCGGCTTGCCGGGCTCCGGGCAGCACCGCCACCACCACCGCCACGGCCGCCTGCTGCGGCAACCGGAGCCGGCGGATTGATCTTGGCGCGCAGGTTGTCGAGATACGACCGCTGCAGCGCGCGTCGGTAGGCATCAATGCGGACGCTGCCAGCACCGAGTTCCGACCAGATACCACCGCGAATATCGGCCAGGTATTCCCCGGCTGGGTAGATGTCGGGTGGATGCCCGGGGGTCGCCTCGATTTCGACCATCCGATCGATACGCCCTTCGTTGAGCAACTGGCTCAACACCCGGTTCTGCGCGCTGTTGATCGTCGCCAGCGAACCGACATCCTCAATCCGGCCAAGAATCTCCGGCCGGAGGAAGAAGGTCGGTGTCTCGAAGGCATTCTTGTTGAGGAACTTGACGGCGGCCCGAGCGCGGGTGCCACTGACTGGTACGAACACCGGTCCCGCCTGGCTGCCGTACTTGACCTGCGTTTCGACCGCACCGGGGATTACAGCAACGTGGGCCAGTTCGGTTGCCCATTGGCCGACGAGGCGGCCATACAGTTCGGCGAGGTCGCTGTTGTCTTCGGTCGGCTTGGTGGTGGCCGGAATGAGCATCGGCACCAGTCGCTTGATGTTCATCAGCCCATAGCCGGTCGACTTGACGGCGTCCGCGTCACCCACTGCTTCGGTATTGCGATACGGGTCCGAGGTCGAGCCGTCCGCTGCAAAGCGAAGCCAGGGCTTGCTGTCCTGCTCGCGGGCCCACTGGTCGAGCGTCGCCCGTTCGTCGTCAGGCGTGCGCGCGCCCGGAATCGGCGCGTAGCCCCAGTGCGTCGCCCAGATATCGTATGGACCGACGCGCGGGATCAGGTCCGCCAGCGCAATGTGATCGTCAGGCTGCGCGACGTAGTTGTAGCGCGAATAATCCATCACCGAAGGCGTGTGCCCCATGCGGTGCACGAACGACGCGCTGCGAATCGAGTCGGCCGGATACATGCCGCTCGCCTTCATGTTGTGCGGATACCCCAGCGAGTGACCGATTTCGTGGGCGATGACGTATTCCATCATCCGTCCCTGCAGCGAATCGGGGAGCGGCAGCGTCTTCGCGCGTGGATCGAGATCGCCCACCTGGGTCCAGTACCAGTCGCGATTGAGGTTCATCACGTTGTGGTAGATCTGCAGGTGCGCGTTGATGATTTCGCCCGACCGCGGGTCGGCCGTGCTCGGTCCGACGGCATTTTCGGTGGTCGACGGCAGCCAGTCGATGACCGAGTAGCGGGCATCCTCAGGCGACCAATCCGGATCTTCGGCCTTGGTCGGTGCTTCCTTGGCAATGATGGCGTCCTTGAAGCCAGCCGCCTCGAACGCGGGCTGCCAATCGGTGATTGCCTTCTTCACCCACGGGACGAGCCACGTCGGGGTCGCCGGATCGACGTAGTAGACGATCTGCTTCTTCGGGATGCAGAGGCCGTCGATCTTCTGATCAGAACACTCCAGCCGGTAGCGGGTGATGAAGGTCCGCGTTTCCGACCGCTGTTCCGGACGGGAGAAGTCCACGGTGCTGACCGTGAAATGCCCGACTCGCGCATCATCGAGCCGAGGCATCATTGGCTGTTCCGGCAACTTCACCATCGACCAGTGCATCAGGAAGGTCGAGGTCGGCGGCTGCGCACTGCCTCGGCCGCCGCCAGCCGCGCCACCGGCAGCAGGTTGCGCGTTGACGGTGACGTCGGAGCGTACCTCGATATTGGTCGGGTATGCCGCGACACTCGACAGCAGGGTACGGGTCGCGTCGATTTGCCCGCGATAGCGCTCCGTCACGCTGATTTCGCTCGGCGTCCCGGTGGTGTACAGCGGAGTGACATCGATCACGGCGGCCGAATCGGCGGTCCACGACTCGACGTTGAAGGCGCGCAGGATCGGCGCGTAGTTGGCGTTCTGGACCGCGCGAGAAATCGGGTTGCTGCTGTCGGAGGCCGTGATGTCGTAGTTCATGGCGCGCAACAGGATCCGATTGTCCCGGCGCTCCCAGCGAACCACGCGGTCGGCGATTGCCTGGCCACCGTAGCCGAGTCCCTCGGGCGTCTTCTCGATTTCCACGACCAGGAGCATGTCTTTGTCGAGTTCCCGCTTGGGAATCTCATAGAAGAGCTGGGCCCCGACCCGGTCGGTCTTGAAGAGGCCATTCTTGACGTGGACGTCGCCGCGGATCACCTGACCATACGGACGAGGATTCGGCTCCGCGTTGGCACCGGCGGCGCCGCCGCCGCGACCACCGCGACCGGCAGGCTGACCGGTGCTGTCAGTCGGCGCCGGTGTGGACGGAGTTGGTGGCGGCGCGCCCCGGCCCGCGCTTGCAACTACCGGCGCCGGAGCCGGCGCGGGGGCCGGGGCAGCATGTTGACAACCCATGGCGGCAAGGGCCGCGACGGTCGGCACGAGCACACGAATCTTGGTCATCTCATCTTCTTGAGGGAGGTGGCGGGACAGGCTGTAGTGGATGAAGCGATAAAGGTACCGCGTCTGCCGCAGGAACGGAATCTGGCGGGAGTGCTGGCCGCGCCGGGAAGGCCCCGGCACGGCCCGTTGTTTCAGACCTCGAGGCGATCCCCAACCCGGGCCGTCCCGACATAAAGCACTGGCATCAGGAAGACCGAAATCAGCAGCCGGGAGAAGAGGCCGCCAACGATCACCAGGGCGAATGGCTTTTGCGAATCCGAGCCGACGCCAGTCGAGAGCGCCGCGGGTAAGAGGCCCAGCGCAGCCACCAGCGCCGTCATCATGATCGGTCGGAGCCGAGCCAGTGCTGACTCGCGAGCAGCGTCCACGATCGTGAGACCCTGCAGGCGCAACTCATTGACATAGGAGATGTACACGACTGCTGTCTGCACCGAGACACCAAAGAGTGCCAGGAATCCGATCCCGGACGATACCGACAACGCGGTCCCCGTCAGCGCGAGCGCCAGCAGGCCACCGACCGGCGCCGATAGTACGACACCAACCACCGTGATCATCGGGAAGGTAACATTGCGGTAGAGCGCAAAGAGCAGCACAAAGATCAGCACGATCGTCAGCGGAAGCACGACGATCAACTGGCTCCGCGAGGCGGTGTATTCCTCATACTCACCGCCCCACGCCGCCCGGTATCCCGCCGGCAACTTGATCTGGGCGTCGACTTTTTTCTGGGCTTCCTGTACCGCCCCCGCGAGGTCGCGACCCACCACCGAATATTGCACGCCGATGTACCGGGAGTTGTCCTCGCGGTAGATGTACGACGCACCATTGGACACCTGGATATCGGCCAGCTCGCGCAATGGCACCTGTTCACCATCCGGCGCCGCCATCAGGATCGCGCCGATCTGTTCCGGTGTCTGCCGGAACTGCGGTTGCAGCCGGATCACCAGGTCAAAGAGCCGCTCGCCCTGCACGATCTGGGTGGCAGGCGTCCCGCCCACGGCGGCACTGATCAGTGCGTTGACGTCACCAGCGTTGATGCCGTACCGGGCAATCTTGGCGCGATCGATCGTCACCGTCAGGCTGGGCTGACCCAGCTCGTGCACCAGGGTGACGTTGGTGATGCCGCGCACATGATTCAGCACCGCCTGGATCTGGGTGGCCTTGTCTTCGAGCACCCGGAGGTCCGTGCCGAACAGCTTGACCGCGAGCGAACTCTTGAGCCCGGTCTCGGCTTCATCGACGGCGTCTTCGGCCGGCTGGGTATAGTTGAACTCGACCCCGGGGAACTTGATCAACTGGGCATTGATTGCTGCAATCAGTTGGGGCTTGGTACGGTACTTACCGTGCCACTCGTCATACGGCTTCAGCCCGACAAAGAACTCAGCATTGAAGAAGCCCGTCGGGTCGCTGCCATCGTCCGGCCGGCCGTGTTCTGACGCCACATCGGTGACTTCGGGAAAGGTCTTGAGGATCGCACGGATCTGCGGCACCAGCTTGGATGATTCATCGAGCGAGATCGTCGCCGGCATGGTGGCACGCACCCAGAGCGCGCCTTCGTCAAGATGTGGCATGAACTCGGCGCCGAGTCGCGTCGCCACCACCACCGCGAACGCAAAGATCACGACGGACAGGCCCACGGTCGTCCGCGGCCGAGCCAGCGACCAGTCGAGGGCGCTGGCATACCGATCACGAATCCACTCGAAGATGCCGTTGCGCTTCTCGCGCACCTGGCGCAACAAGAGCATGCAGAGAACTGGAAGCACGGTGAGCGCCAACACCAGCGAACCAACGAGCGCGAAGATCGTCGTGTCAGCCATCGGGCGGAACAGCCGTCCGGACGGGCCGGAGAGCACATAGATGGGCAGGAATCCCGCCACGATGATCGCCACGGCGTAGACAATCGGCCGGTTGACCTCTGACGCCGCCTCGGCGATGACGTCACGCACGGAGAAGACAGTCCCGTGTCGTCTGGCAAGTGTTCGATGGATGTTCTCGACCATGACGACCGCCCCGTCAACCAGGATGCCAAAGTCGATGGCGCCGATCGAGAGCAGGTTGGCCGGAATGTGCTTGATGTCGAGACAGATGAATGCAAAGAGCAATGCCAGCGGAATAGTCACCGCCACGATCAGCCCTGATCGCACATCGAACAGGAAGAAGATCAGCACGGCGACGACCAGGATGATGCCGCGGGCGAGGTTATCCTCGACCGTGCGCGTCGTCAGGTGAATCAGGTCGCTGCGGTCATAGAACGGCTTGACCTTGACGTCCTTGGGGAGGATGCCGTTGTTGAGTTCGTTGGTCTTCTTCTCCACTCCCTTGAGCACCGTCTGCGCCTGCTCGCCGGTGCGCATCAGGATGACGCCTTCGATCGCGTCGGGCTGGCTGTTGAAGCCGAAGATGCCGGTGCGCTCCGCGTTGCCGATGACCACCGACCCGACATCCTTGACCAGCACCGGCGCGCCGTTGCGCACGGCCAGAACCACGTTGCCAATATCCTCCGGCGTCGCGAGGCGGCCGAGGCCACGGACGTAGTAGAACTGGCCACCTTCGGAGTAGAAGCCGCCGCCGGCATTGCTGTTGTTGTTGCCGAGCGCGGTGACCACATCGGAGACCCCAAGACCTGCGCCGGCGAGCTTGGTCGGATCGATCAGGATCTGGTACTGCATGGTGGGGCCGCCGAAGCCCGACATGTCGGCCACACCGGGCACCGACTTGTAGGCCTTGGAAGCCACCCAGTCGTTGATTGTCTTGAGCTCCATCGGCGTGCGGTCGGGACTCGACAGCACGTACCGGTAGACCAGGCCCGATGGCGAGTAGAGCGGCTCCATGTCAGCACTGACGCCGTCAGGCAGGTCGACATCGCCGAGGCGTTCGAACACCTGCTCGCGCGCGAAGTACGGGTCGGTGCCGTCCTTGAATACCAGGTCGACCGACGAGAGACCGAAGAACGAGAGTGAGCGAATGACATCGATATCCGGCAGGCCGTTCATCTCGGTTTCGAGCGGCACGGTAATCAGGCGCTCGACCTCTTCCGCCGCCTCACCCGGGAACTGGCTGCTGATGCTCACCATCGGCGGCGAGAGATCGGGATAGGCGTCGACCGGCAACCGTGAGAATGACCAGATGCCAATCGCTGCGACCGAGAGCGCGGCAACACAGACGAGAATCGGCTGGGAGAGCGCCGAACTGACCAATCGATGAATCAGCGAGCTCTTGGTCGCCGCCGACTGTGCGGCGGCGTGATCGACTGGGTCGTGATCCAGGTCGTGCGGCTCGCTCATTGGGCGCCCGCTTCCTGCAGGTACAGGGCACCCTGCACCACCACCTTGTCACCCACCGCCAGGCCGCCGCTCACTTCATACGCATTCCCCGCTCGACCGCCAAGCGTGATGCGGCGCCGGTTGAAGCGATTGTTGCCAGCATCGAGATAGACGAAGGGGAGGTTGTCCTCGTCACGCAGCACGGCCGAGACCGGGATCACCATGCCGCGGCGCGCCTTCGACCCACGAAATGAGACCGAGACCAGCATGTTCTGCTTGAGCACCTGGTCACGATTCGGCACGACGATCCGCACCTGCGTGGCCTTGCTGTCGGGATCAACCATGGCGCCGACGTAATCGACCCGGCCCGGAAAGGAGTCGGTTGATGCGTCGGTCGTGATGATGGCTGGTTGACCTTTCGAGACCGATCCGATGTCGCTCTCGAACGCGTTACCCATGACCCAGACCGACGACAGATCGGCAATCGTGAATGCCGGCGCGGCGCCGGCCTGGAGGAGCTGGCCGGGAGTGATGAGCTTTTCAACCACGGTCCCGGCGATCGGCGCGCGAATGGCAGCTTGGGTACCGGCAACTTCCTTCCCCTGCTCAATGGCCGCGACGGCCGTCGAGTCGATGCCGAGCGAGAGGAGCTGGGTGCGCGCGGCGTCACGATCGGCTTGCGCGGCGGAGAGGTCACTGCGCGCCTGATCCAGGTCGGCGCGGGCGAGCGCATCGCCGGCAAAGAGCTTCTCGTCCAGCGTCTCGATCCGCTGCGCGTTGCGCAACGCCGATTCCGACTTGCGGTAGTCAGCGACATCAGCCGCAAAATCAGGCGAGGCCACCCAGGCGAGCGGCTGGCCGGGAACCACCTGGTCACCCGGCTCGACCAGGATACGCGACACCGGGCCGGAGATCGCCGGGATCACCGATGTCGATTTGTCCCCGTTGAAGTTGACCGTACCGGTTGTGATGATGGTGGGATTGAAGGCCTGCTCCGACACCGTGACGGTCTGGATCTGGCCGCGTTGCGCGGGAGTGACGGTAATCGCCGAGTCGTCGCCAGCGGCAGTGCTATCGGCGCTGGCGGCCGGCGCGCGTGACCCACAGGCAGACAACACGCCGACGAGGAGCAGCGCCGTCACTCTGGACGGCACACGATGAACGCGGATCATTGGGATGCTCCTGAGGCAAACGAAGTGAGCGGCGCGGCCACCGCGCGTTCGAGATCGGCCCAGGCGCTGCTGGCAGCGGCGAGGGCATCGGTGTATTGGCTTTCGGCATTGAGCAAGGCACTCCGCGCCGAGTTGACCTCAAGGGCGGACGAGCCGCCGAGGCCATAACTCGCCGAGGCGATGGCATAGGCCTCGCGCGCGGCGGGGAGCAGGAGATCGCGGAGATAGACCGCCTGGCGCCGCGCGGCGGAGGCGGTCGCGTAGGCCGAGCGAACGTCCTGGCCAACGGCGGCCTGGGCATCAAGCAGTGTCGCGTCGAGTTCCTGCTCGCGATAGCGGTCTTCGGCGATTTCGCCCTTGCTGTGATTCCAGTAGAGCAGTGGAATCGGAAACGAAATCGAGGTCGTCAGGTATCCGGGCGTCGGATCGGCGAGGTAATCCTTGGCGATCCCGATCGACAGGTCCGGATACCAGAACTCCTTGGCCAGTGATGTCGTCGCGCGGGCGCCGGCCTGCTGGTGCTGCAGCGAAGCCAGTTCAGGCCGACGCGCGAGGGCGGACGCTTCGAGCGCCGTGAGGTCGGGAAGGTTGGCCGGAATCACGAAGGAATCGGCCACCGCGACGGGTGCCCCCAACGCACGTCCCATCAGGCGATTGAGCGATGCCCGGGCATTGGCAATGTCGCGTTCATTGGAGATGATGTCGTTGCCGACCTGTCCAATCGCCACGTCGGCGTTGACGACGTCGAGCTTCGCAACGGTTCCGGCATCAAAGCGGATCCGTGTCTTGGCGGCAAAATCGCGCGCCAACGAATCCGCTTCACGCAGGTTGGCCTGATGACGAAGCGCCGCGAGGAGCGAGTCATAGGTCTCCGACGTCACCGCGGCGATCGTCTGCTGCACCACGGTGGAGTCGGCTTCGCTCTGGTGAATGCCGGCGGCGCCGATCCGGCCATTCAAGCGGAATTTGTCGAAGAAGGGCACCGTGATCGACGCGCCGACGATCTTGCCGTCCAGCCCGCCGATGCCGAACGGATACGGTGAGTTGTCCCATTCGGCGGAAAAGGTCGGGTCTGGTAACGCGACGCCCTCCACTTTCCGGGCGCGCGCTTGCTGCGCCTGCGCACCGGCGATCTGCAGTTGCGGATTGGTCCTCACGGCACGGGCGATGGCGGCCGGACGCGACACACAGAGCGTGTCGGCCAGGTTGGCCGTTGTCGGCGCAGAGGTGACGCGGCATTCCGGCATCACCACCAACATCGGCGACGGCGGCACGGTCGACGCCGGACGCGTTGGCTGCTGCCCCGCTGCCACGCCGACGAAGCTCGTCAGCGCGCAGGCGCAAAGCGTATATCGCATGCTGTTCCAATGAAAAGAGACGCACGCCGGCCCGGAGATGGGCATGGCGCGACTGCGGTGCGTCAGGCTACGGCAGGAGGGGCGCGGGACTGGTGGGTGGCAGGTGGATCACGGCCGCCATCGACCTTGGCACGCTGGTCAGACGGGGCGCGCTCGGCAACATTCAGCGTCGGCAGGCGAACCGTGGCACTGAGCTGGGCATGAAGCGACTGCGCAATGCAGGCAGGACAGGTGGTCGGATTGTGCGGAATGGAGGTCCCGTGCGACGGGCCGATCGCCGGCACGCTGGTCGCCGCGGCGAGCACCGCCATCATGCCGCGCGACACCTGATCGGCCTGCACGTCCACCAACGGCGCGGCCAGCGTGACAACCTGGGCCGCGAGGGCGACGCTGGTCAGCAGGCGGGTCAGGACTCGTGCCAGATTGGGGTGCCTCACAATCCTCATAGGGGGTAACCGTAATGGGCCGGTGGCCGCCGCGCCAGATGCGTTGCGGCTGGCAACAGAACGCCGCGCGCCGCCCCCCAGTCGGGAGGCGGCGCGCGGGACGACTCGGAGCAGACGGCGATCAGGGCTTCATGCTGGCGCCCGTCGCCTTGGTTCCGTCAATGAAGTCGGCCACATCGTGCTTGATCATCTTGAGCGCGTTGGGGTTGGCATACACCATGTGCCCGCTCGGATAGTAGGTGAACTTCACCCGATCGAGATAGGTCTGGTCGAATCCCATGTGCGCAAAGGTGTACTCCGCATTGGCAAACGGCGTGGCCATGTCGTACCAGCCGCTCGCCACCATCACCTTGAGGAAGGGATTGCGCGCCATCGTCGCGCGGAGCTGCTCGGCCGTGCTGGCGTACCGGTTCTCGAAGTTGCTGTAATCCCACCGACCGGTGTGCCCGCCGGTGTAATACTGCAGCTCGCTGTCCCACTTGAGGTCGGTGTGGAGATAGTCGAGGAAGGTCGAGAGGTACGCTGCGGTTGGCGCGATCTCGGACGGATCATATTCCTCGCGGGTGCTGGCCGCGTCAGCATTCATCCCGAGCAGGCGGGAATCCAGCCGGCCGACCGTTTCACGCTTGTCGCGCAGCAACTCGACCCGGAACGGATCCGCACTCACTCGCAGATTCGAGTTGAGGATGAACTGGGTCGACAGACCGGTGAAGCGCGCCAGCTTGGTCGCAATCGCGGTCTGCTCGGCCGCGGTCAACCGGTTGCCGCGTGCCAGCGCGGTGAGGTACTCGCCATAGGCGAAGGTCCGCGACTCGTCGATCGCCTTCTTCTCGTCGCCACCCTGCAGGTCGGCCGGCAGCTTGTGGTGGAAGTATGCCGTCGCGGTATAGGTCGGCAGGAAGTTGGCATAGCCGATGTCGTTCATCGGGCTCTGGGTCAGCATCCCGAAGTCGAGGACCGTGCCGAGCAGCATCACGCCATTGAGCTCGATGCCCTGGTTGTTCTGCAGTTCGGACGCCAGCCCAGCGGAGCGGAAGGTGCCGTAGCTCTCGCCAAAGAGGTACTTCGGCGACGTCCAGCGATTGTAGCGGGTGAGATAGGTGCGGACGAACTCACCCATGTTGGTGATGTCCTGCTGCGCGCCGGTAAACTGACTTGTCTCGACGCCTTCGGCCGGCCTGGAAAAGCCGGTCATCATCGCGTCGACCGAGACGAGGTCCGTCACGTCGAGCGGTGAGTCTTCGTTGTCGACGAGATGGTACGGCGGCGCCGTCTGGAATCCTTCGGGGCCAAGCTGGACGCGCTTGGGACCCATCATCCCCATGTGCAGCCAGATCGTCGCCGCACCCGGACCGCCGTTGTAGAAGAAGGTCAGCGGACGCTTGGACGGATCTTCGCCGTCCTTGGTATACGCCACAAAGAACATCGACGCGCGCGCCTTGCCGTCGGGTCCCTTCAGCACCAGGGTGCCGGCATGCGCCGTGTAGGCGATCGTCTTGCCGCCGATCGTCGTGGTGTGCTGGGTTTCCGAGATGTGATCGACGGCGATCACGCCAGCCGAGTTGTTGCCGCCGGCTCGTCCGCCACCGCCGCCCGGGGTCTGGCTGCCGGGATTCGCCGCGCCTCCGCGGCCCTGGGCGGAAAGTGGCGCGGCAATGGCCAGCGCGGTCGCGACAGTGAACAGCACACGCGTACGCATGAAGTCCTTCGGGGAGATGGTGAGTGGTGGAGGAACGGCGGAGCCGCGCCTTAGGCTACTACCGGATCCCCGGAAGGCAAAGGGCCGCTGCGTTCAGGGAGTCGGTCCGGTGAGTTGCAGGGTGATCGGGACGGCGGCGAGTGCCTTGGAGACCGGGCAGCCGGCCTTGGCCTCACCGGCGATCCGTTCGAGATCGGCGCGGCTGATCCCGGGAACCGTCGCCCGGCAATCGAGGGCGATCCCGGTGATCGCGAAGCCGCCGTCCTTGCTCTCGATCGTGACGGTGGCCTTGGTCTCCACGCTGGTCGGAATGTGTCCGGCCCCGGAAAGCCCCGCCGAAAATGCCATCGAAAAACAGGCGGCGTGCGCGGCGCCGATCATCTCCTCGGGGTTGGTGCCCGGGGTGTCACCGAAGCGCGTGGCAAACGAATACGTTCCTTCGAAGGCGCCACTGCCGAACCGCACCGTCCCCTTGCCGTGCTTGAGGTCGCCTTCCCAGCGTGCCGTGCCATTGCGTTGCATGCGTCGCTCCTGAATGGGTACGCCGGAAGGTAACCAGCCTGAAAACGAGCGAACCCCGATCGCCACGCGATCAGGGTTCGTGTCGTCCAGTGCCAAGGCCGTTCAGTCGTGGCCGCGGACCGCCGCGATACCAGCCATCACGGCTGCGACGCCAGCCGCCGCCGCTGCCACGGCAACCGGATGCTTGCGGGCGCCCTTGCCAGCCTTGGACACGGCCCGCTTGGTCGCCGCGCTGCCGCGCTTGGCCGCGCTCTTCACTTCGCGAACGAGCTTCACTTCAGCAACCTTGGCCCGCCGGGCAACCTTCTTGACTGCCCGCTTGGCGCGCTTGGTCGCCTTCTTGGCCACCTTGCGAGTCGCCTTCTTGGCGGCCTTGCGGGTCGCCTTCTTCGCGACCTTGCGGGTCGCCTTCTTGGCGGACTTGCGGCCGCGCTTGCCGGCAACTTTGCGGGCGACCTTCTTCACTGCCCGCTTCACCGACTTCTTCGCAGACTTCCGTGCCGACTTCTTGCTGGCCATCGATTTGCTCCTTGAAGGGAAAATGAGTGAAGCGCCTGCCGTAAGTATAGATCGAAACTCAGTGTTCCGCACCGCCAACGTCGCGGTACGTCTCTTCGATCTGCGCCGCATGCCGGCGCTTGTGTGCACCCGATATCCCGATCCAGCGATACAACGACGACGGGCCGAACACCGGGTGCGAGACCGTGATCTCTGCAAGGTTGACGCCATCGCTGGCCCGCACCGCAGTGATCAACGCCTGATACGCTGCGTCCAGGCGCGCGGTTGGCGCGTCCGCGTCAACCACGTCGCGGGGTATCACCGGCGCCGACGCCGAAATCTTCTCCTCGCGCCTCGCGACCTGTTCGAGTCCGAGAGTCGGCAGGATCGGCGATAGGTCAGGATCCGGCCCGATCCCGCGCCCGCGCGCCTGGTCGACCTGGGTCGCAATCAGCGTGCCCACCCGCCCCTCTACGATCGCGACATGTTCGATCACTTCCGCTACCGACCAGCGGTCAGGGCCGGGGCGCAACAAGCGATCGGCGGGTGCGCCGCGGGCAATGGCGTCGTGCAGATAGCGATGTTCACCGTCGAGATGCGCGAGCAGTTCGGTCAGCCGTGGGTGCATGTCAGCCTCCTGCTTCAGGGCCCGGACGTCGGCCGACGCGAGTCCGCGTGCACCACGCCGGTCATCAGTCCAAGCTGATAGAGTGCGTCGGCAAAATCCGGCTGCTCGGAAATATCGTCGTGGGCCGCCCGGGGGAAAATCTTCAGGTATTTCGGCTGGCCGGCCCGGGCATACAATTCCGCCGCCTGCGACACCGGAACCTCAGGGTCCAGCGTGCCGTGGAGAATCAGCACCGGAAGATGGATCCTGGGAAGCTGGTCGATGTTGTCGAAGCTCCCCCGCAGGAACCAGCTGACCGGCGCATCAACCAGCGTGGCTGTCCGGGCCATTTCCTGCGCCGACGTGAATGCCGACTCCAGCACCACCGCCGAACCGCCGCCGACTCGCTCCGCCAGGGCAAGCGTCGGCGTCGCGCCGATCGAATGGCCGTACAGGATCAACTCGCTGTCGGGGACACCCAGCGTCCCCTGGAGATAGGCCAGCGCTGCCGTCGCATCACTGTCGATCGTGGCTTCGCTGACGCTGGTGCCTGTGCTGCGGCCGTAGCCGCGGTAATCGTACGCCAGCACATCGAAGCCGCCGAAGTAGATCGCCGTGGCCCGGGACCATTCCGGCGGCCGAGCGACGTTGCCGTTGCGGCCATGCGACAGGAGCACCGTGCGGGGGTAGCCATCGGTGCCTGTATGGTGGAAGTAGAAGCCGTACAGCGTATCGGCGCCCGCGCGGAACGACACTTCGACCAGGTCGGACGCCGGGACGGAGAGCTCTGCTGGCGGGTCGTAGTCGGCAACTCGATCAGTCTGGAAGAGATACGAATCGGCCTTGCAGGAGCCGGTGAGCACCAACAGCACCACCAGCCGGAATCTCCGGATTACCAGCGCCATGCGATCCCTCCGTTGACACTCATCGCGCCGTGCCCGGCCAGACTCGCTGCGCCCTCGAAGAGCCCCGAGTGGGTATCAACGTTGGCCCCGAACCAGCGCCACTCCAGCTCAACCCCGAGCCGGTGGGTCACCTGGTGGCTGATACCGACGGAAGGCGACAGCAATGCGACTGGCGCCGCGGTGAACTGTCCGGTGAGCGTCAGACTGCCGTAGAGGAGCGTCCGGGGCCCGGCGCTCCAGCTCGACGTCAGCAATAGACTTGGAAAGAGCCGCGCCACACCCGAGCCCACAAAGAAAGCCACCTGTCCCGCAGCGGTCAGCTCAGGGGAGTGCCCACGCTCCGCCACCAGTCGATGGGCAGCGCTGATATCTGCGCCGAATACTCCGACTGCGGCCGGCGACGCATGCAGGTCGGCGCCGACAGTGGTCGCATCCGTGATACCGTGTATTGCGCCGACTGTGACATACGGTACCAGGCCAGAGATCAGGTGCGAGGCAAGCGGCTCACCGGCTGACAGCGCCAACCGGGTTTCGCCCGCAGGAACGGTGCGCACCGGCATGGTGACGGCGCAGCCGCCGAGGCTGCCGATCGCGGCGATCACCAGCCAGGGATGTCGCCGCACGGCGCCGGTCTAGCCGCCCTGCTCGCGACGGCCGAGCTGGTCGCCGATCACGGCCACGACGATCACCACGCCGAGGGCGATCTTCTGCACGTACGGATCGACATTCGCGAGATTGAGTCCATTGGTCAGTACGCCGATGAACACCGTCCCCCAGAGCGTCCCACCCACGGTGCCCCGCCCACCGATCAGCGACGTGCCGCCCACTACGCACGCGGCAATGACATCAAGTTCGTACTGCACTCCCGCGTTCG
Source organism: Gemmatimonadales bacterium (assembly GCA_036499125.1). Taxonomy (GTDB): domain Bacteria; phylum Gemmatimonadota; class Gemmatimonadetes; order Gemmatimonadales; family GWC2-71-9; genus Palsa-1233. The sequence goes on along the minus strand of DASYEH010000014.1, from coordinate 323,512 downwards.
GCACGCCCGCCCCCAGGCGCGAGGCCAGCGTCAGCCCGGCCAGCCCGACCAGGACGCCGTTGATCACGTACACCCACCAGGTCACCCGTCGCACGTCGATCCCGGCCAGCCGCGCCGCCTCGGCATTGCCGCCCACGGCGTAGAGATGGCGACCGTAGACGGTCCGCTGCAGCACAAACGCGCCGACCAGCATCACGCCGATCATCACGAACACCGGCGTCGGCACCGCCAACACGCTCGTTCGCCCGATGAACCCGAATGCGTCAGGCAAGTCGCCATGACTGCGGCCACCGGCTACCAGGAAGGCGAGTCCCCGCGCGGCGGTGAGCATCGCAAGGGTGGCAACAAACGCCGGCACCTTCAGGTAGGCAATCAGGGTGCCGTTGACGACGCCGGTGAGCACGCCGACGCCGAGGGCGGCGACCAGGGCCGTGAGAATCGGCGCGCCGTGAACCGCCGCGAGGGCCGCAGCAACGCCAGAGAGCGCAACGACCGAGCCGACGCCAAGATCGATCCCACCAGTGACCATCACCGCCGTCATGCCGACGGCCAGGATGCCGGTCACCGCAATGCTGAGCGCGATATTGACGAGATTGGCAACTGAGAAGAAGCCGGGCGCGACGGCGGCGAAGATCAACGCTTCGACCGCGGTCACCCCGGCGAGCGCGTAGTCGCCGACCCGTGCCCACGAGCGGCCGCGGATCATCAGGCCACCTCGCCGAGGATCAGTGCCGCAACCCGGTCGGGGGTGGCCTCACTGCGCTGGAGCTCTGCGGTGGTCGCCCCGTCCCGCATCACGATGACCCGGTCGGCCATGCCGAGCGCTTCCGGCAGGTCCGACGACACCATCAGGATGGCAGCTCCCCGCTCGACCAGGTCACGCATCAACGTGTAGATCTCGGCGCGCGCACCGACGTCGATGCCGCGGGTCGGCTCGTCGACCAGCAGCAGGCTCGACTCGGCGAGCATCCAGCGCGCCAGTACCACCTTCTGCTGATTCCCACCCGACAGCATCCGTACCAGCTGTTCCTGCGATGGCGTGCGGATCCGAAGCGCCTCGATCCAGTGCACTACGGCTGCTCGTTCCGCGCCGCGCCGGATCACGCCCGCAGCCGCCAGCCTTGGGAGCACTGCCATGGAAGCGTTTTCGCGGACTGCAGCGGCGAGGATCAGCCCTTCGGCCTTGCGATCCTCGGGAAGCAGCGCGACACCCCGGGCGATCGCCTCCCGCGGCGACCGGGGTGCATACGGTGCGCCGTCAAGTCGCATCGTGCCGCCGGTGATCGGTGCCGCCCCGAACACGGCGCGCAGCAACTCGGTGCGACCGGCGCCGACCAGGCCGACGACGGCGACGATCTCGCCGGCGTGCACTTGAAGCGTGGCGTGGCGCACCCGCCCCGAACTGACACCTTCAATCGCCAGTCGCTCGGCACCAGCGGACTGGCTGCCGACAGGAAAACCACCGGCAAGCTCGCGGCCCACCATCTGGCGCACCATCTCGGCGCGATTGTATTCACCGAGCGCCCCGGTCGACACCACACGCCCATCACGCAGCACGGTCACCTGGTCCGCCAGGAGATAGACCTCGTCCATCCGGTGGGTGATGTAGGCAACCGCCACCCCGTCGGCGCGCAACTGGCGGATGACCGCAAAGAGCGCATCGGCTTCGTGCTGTGCCAGGATCGCGGTCGGTTCATCCATGATCAACACCCGCGCGTCACGGGCGATTGCCTTGGCGATTTCGGTCATCTGTCGCGCAGCGAGTGACAGGGTCCGGACGGAAGCCGCAGGATCGATGGCCTCCTGGCCCAGGCGGTCGAGCACGGCCCGGGCGTCGGTAACCAGGGTACGCCGGGCGATCACGCCGCGGGTCGCGGGCTCGTGGCCAAGGAAGATATTTTCGGCGACGGTGAGCTCGGGGACCAGCGAGAGTTCCTGATGGATCATCCGGATGCCGGCCCGTTGCGCGTCACGCGGGCCGCGCAGAACGAGCGGTTGGCCGTCGAGCGTAAGCACGCCAGCGTCGGGACGGGCGGCGCCAGAGAGGATCTTCATCAGTGATGATTTCCCCGCCCCGTTTTCGCCCACCACCGCGTGCACCTCACCGCCGCGCAACGTCAGGCCGACGCCGTCGAGTGCGCGCACCCCGGGATATTGCTTGACCAACCCCTGGGCCGTCAGTTCCACCAGCGTTACTGCGCGACCGGCGTGCCGGCAGCCTTCACCGAATCGGCATCGACGATGCGCACCGGCACGGCAATACGGGCGGCCGGTGGCGTGCCAGCGAGGTACGCCGCGATGGCGCCGATTGTCTGGGCGCCAATCGCGCCAGGTTGCTGCGCAACATCCGCCTTCAGCGGGGTGCCACCAGCAATGGCCTTTTGTGCCTCAGCGGACGCGTCATAGCCCACGATCACCAAGTTGTCGCGGTGGTGCGACTGGACGCTCGACAGCACACCAAGCGCGCTTTCGTCATTGATGGCGAACACGGCAGCGAGTTGCGGGTGGGCCTGTAGCATGTCGTCGGCCACCTTGAGCGATCGGTCCCGCTTCCCTTCACCGTTGAGCGAGGCGATCAGCGTGATCCCCGGAAAGGTCTTCAGCTCCGCCGTGAAACCAGCTTCGCGGTCGATGGTGGACTGGACTTCCGGCTCGCCGACGACCCCGACTTCGCCCTTTCCACCAATCGCCTTGGCGATGAAGTCAGCCGCCAGCTTGCCGCCGGCCTGATTGTCCGATGCAATGTGCGACACCACCGTGCCACCTTCAGCGGAGATATCGGCGGTAAAGACAGGTATCTTGGCGGCGTTGGCTTTTTCGATCGCCGGACCGATCCCCTTGGTATCAACTGGACAAACCACAATCGCGTCAACATGTTGCACGATGAAGTTGTCGATCTGCGACTGCTGCTTGGCCAGGTCGAAGTCCCCCGACGTCACGATCAGTTTGTAGCCTTTCGCATCAGCCGCCTTGCGCAGCCCATCGAGCAACTGGCGGTAGAACTCGTCCTGTTGCGTGAGCAGTGTGACGCCGATCGTCGTCTGGTGCGGCCCGCCGCGGCCGCACGAGGCGAGTGAAGCGGCAGCGAGCAGCAGGAGTGACGCGGAACGGAGCGTGGCAGTCGAAGGCATGGATTCAGTTTCGTTGTTGTCCGGATGGCAGGGCGGCGCGATTGCCGCCCATGATGGAAACCTCACGCCCGCTGCACCGCAAGGATGGCCGTGTCATGAGCCTCACCCGTTTCGCCGTGTTCGCGCTTCCCGTCGCCCTGGTGGCCGCGCCACTCACGGCCCAGACTCCCACCCGTCCGGCCCGTCCGGCACCGGCGCGGTCCGACGCCACGGCGGCGGTGGGGCGGAACCTGACCACCGATCCGACCCTCTACGTCGTGGGCTACGCCCACCTCGACACCGAGTGGCGGTGGGAATATCCGCAGGTCATCTCCGAGTACCTGCCGAACACGATGCACGACAACTTCGCGCTGTTCGAAAAATATCCTGACTACGTCTTCAACTTCAGCGGTGCCAACCGGTATCGGCTGATCAAGGAATACTGGCCCGCCGACTATGCCAGGATGGCGGCCTACATCAAGGCTGGCCGCTGGTTCCCGGCTGGATCGTCGATGGAAGAGGGCGATGTGAACTCGCCGTCAGCCGAAGGGATCCTGCGCCAGTTCCTCTATGGCAATGAATACTTCCGGAAGGAATTCGGCGTTGCCTCGCTCGAATACATGCTGCCTGACTGTTTCGGCTTCCCATGGTCACTGCCCTCGCTGCTGGCCCACGCTGGCATCAAGGGCTTCTCGACCCAGAAGCTGGTGTGGGGCTCATCGGTACCCGACCAGCCGACCACTCCCTACGGCGAAAAGGGTCAAGGCATTCCCTTCAATGTCGGCATGTGGATCGGCCCGGATGGCAATGGGGTCATCGCCGCACTCAATCCGGGGGATTACGGCGGCAAGGTCCATGAGAACCTGAGCACTGCTACTGCCATGGACAACCGCCCAAGCGGACGCGGCGCCACAGCGCAGACCTTCCTGGCGCGGCTGCAGGAAGACGGCAAGCAGCTTGGCATCATGGCGGACTACCACTACTACGGCACCGGCGATGTCGGCGGCTCGCCGACTGACAGCTCGGTCTACTGGATCGAGCAGTCGATCCTCCATCCGGCCGGCGCGATCAAGGTGATTTCGTCAAAGGCCGACCAGATGTTCAAGGACATCACCCCCGCCGAGCAGGCCAAGCTGCCGCGCTACTCAGGCGAGATGGAGCTCACCAACCACTCGGCAGGTTCGCTGACCTCGGAGGCATACCAGAAGCGCTGGATCCGCCAGAACGAGATCCTCGCCGACGCGGCCGAGAAGGCCTCCCTGACCGCAGCGTGGCTTGGCGGCCCCAAGTATCCGATGGAGCGGCTCAACTCTGCCTGGACGCTGATGATGGGTGGACACTTCCATGATCTGGCGGCCGGAACCGCAACGCCCAAGGCATACGAGTTCGCCTGGAACGACGATGTGATTGCCATGAACACGCTGGCAGGCGTCGTGTCGAGTGCCACGGCGTCGGTCGCACAGGCGATGAACACCGCCACGCGCGGCACACCGGTTGTGGTATACAACCCGCTCAACATTGCTCGTGCCGATCTCGTCACCGCGACAGTGCCGATCCACGGGGCCGCGCACGTCGCCGTGGTCAATCCTGCCGGTGCGTCGGTGCCGGCGCAGATCCTGTCGACGACCGATTCCTCCACGACGGTCACGTTCCTCGCACAGGTCCCGTCAGTTGGCTATGCGGTCTATGGCGTCAGCGCGACGGCCGCTGCGCCGACGGCCGCGAGTGCGCTGCACGTCGACAACCGCTCGCTCGAGAACGCGCGCTACAAGGTTCGGCTCGATGATAACGGCGACATTGCCAGCATCATGGACAAGTCGGTTGGCCGCGAGTTGCTCGCAGCGCCAATCCGGCTGGCGCTGCTGCACGACAATCCGTCCCAGTGGCCGGCGTGGAACATGGACTTTGCTGATGAGCAGGCCGCGCCGCGCGCCTACGTCGGCGGTACGGCAGCGATCCGCGTCAGCCAGAACGGCCCGGCTCGCGTTGCGATCACGGTAGATCGTACGACCGATGGCTCGCACTTCGTCCAGACCATTTCATTGGCTGCGGGCGACGCCGGTAACCGGGTGGAGATCGGCAACGTGATCGATTGGCGCACTGGCGAGACCGCGCTCAAGGCGGTCTTCCCGCTGACTGCCTCCGACACGGTTGCGACGTACAACTGGGACGTCGGCACGATCAAGCGCGCCACCGAATACGATCGCAAGTTCGAGGTGCCTTCGCACCAGTGGATCGACCAGACCGACCACACTGGCCGCTTCGGCGCCACGATCCTGACCGACGACAAGAACGGCTCTGACAAGCGTGACGATCATACCATCCGCCTCACTCTGCTCCGCTCGCCGGGCACCCGCGGTGGCTATCAGGATCAGGCGTCACAGGACTGGGGACATCACGAGTTCAGCTACGGCATCGCGGGTCACGCTGGTGATTTCCGCACCGGCCAGACGGACTGGCAGGCGTGGCGGCTCAATACGCCGCTGATGGCATTCGTGGCACCGGCGCACGCTGGCGCTGCCGGCAAGACGCTGTCACTGCTCAAAGTGAGTGATCCCAGGATTCGCGTACTGGCGCTCAAGCGGGCTGAAGCGAGCGATGAGTGGATTGTGCGTATCGTGGAACTCGACGGGCGCTCGCACCCGGCGGTGCGGTTGACCTTTGCTGCACCGGTGGTCGCCGCTCGCGAAGTCAACGGACAGGAGATGCCCGTCGGTCCGGCAACGGTCGCGACCGGATCCCTGGCCACCACCATGAAGCCCTTCCAGATCCGGACCTTTGCCGTCCGTCTCGGCCACGCGGCCAGCACCATCGCGCCGGCGCGTTCGGCGACCGTTTCGCTCAGCTATGACCGTGCCGTCGCCAGTCGCGACAGCCAGCATATGGCCGACGGATTCACGGCGAATGGGGCGCTCCCGGCTGAGATGATTCCGGCGCGCATTGACTACGACGGCATCCAGTTCGCGATGGCGCCGACGTCGGGACGCAACGCGGTCACCCCGCGTGGCCAGAAGGTCACCCTGCCGGCAGGACACTGGACGCGCGTCTACGTCCTGGCCGCCGCCGATGGCGATCAGGCGGTCACTTTCAGCGCCGGCAAGAGCAGCGTGCCGGTGACCGTTGAAGATTGGGGCGGCTATGTCGGACAGTGGGATTACCGCACAATGACCCGGGTTCCCGCACCGCCACTGTCGGCGGCGCAGCAGGCACAGCAGGATGCCCGCCAGCGCCGGGCCGATTCGCTCCGGCAGCTGCGGATCGATTCGGTGCGCAAGGCAGGCGGCGATACGACCACCATTCCGCCGCGCCGGGTTCCAGGTCCGCGCCTGATCGATGCAATGGCGAGCCTCAACCCGGGCTACATCAAGCCAGCCGACATCGCGTGGTTTGCGTCGCATCATCATGATGCCGCGGGCCTCAACCAGTTCTACTCGTACTCGTACCTGTTCGCCTATCCAATCGACCTGCCGCCGGGTACCACCAGCATCACGCTGCCGGACAACGACAAAGTCCGTATCCTGGCGATGACGGTGACGGCGCAGCCGACGGGTGTCCATGCGGCAGCACCGCTGTATGACACGCTGGGGCGGACCGCGCCGTAAGCGGTCGCGTCGCACAAAGCGGCGAGCATGCCATCACAGAGTGCCTGGCATTTGCCAGGCACTTTGCTGCTCCTGCACACTGATCGAATCGGGGCCTACTCTCGCACGGAGTACTGGGATGGACAACGCCACCGGTCGTCGCCATTTCCTCGGCAAGCTTTCGTCGCTGTCGGTCGCGACACCAATCCTGCAGCTGGTCGATCCCCTCGCTGCGATCGGACGCGCCGGCAGCTGGGACGACAGCTGGACCACGCGCTTGGGAAACTCGCATCGCATCGTGTTTGACTGCCCGCAACCGGACGAACAGGCCCTGTCGAACGTTTCCGAGGTGATGGACCTCTATCACGACGCGCTGGGAACCACCGACCACGACGTGCATTGCGTCGTGGTCGTGCGCTTCAGGGCACTACCGATGGTATTCAATGATGCGCTCTGGAAGGAACTGCGACTGGGCGCTTCGGCGCGGATCAATGCGCCTGGTACGGCGACCTCCGCAGATCATAACTTCTACACCACCTCAACCGGCAACCGCGCCGGCATCGTCGACCTGCAACGGCGCGGTGTGACTTTCCTGGCCTGCAACCGGGCCGCGATGCACTACGCCGATGATCTCAAGAGCGGGTCGGCAGACGAAAAGCAACAGCACATTCGCGACGCACTTCTGCCAGGCGTGATTCTCCAGCCGACCGGGATCTATGCCTTGATCCGTGCCCAGGATGCCGGATGCGTCAAGTACCCGGTGTGATCGCCCGCCGCTTGGCTGTCATACAATCGTTCACCGCCGTGCGGCAAAAAATTCCCGCAACAACGCACCGCATTCCTCGGCCATCACGCCACCGACGACCTCGACCTGGTGATTGAGCCGCGGATGGCGTAACACATCGTGAATCGAACCGCTCATTCCCGCCTTGTCGTCCCACGCGCCAAAGACCACGCGGCCGACCTTGGCGAGCACGATGGCGCCGGCACATTGGGCGCACGGCTCAAGCGTCACGTACAGCGTCGCATCGGGCAGCCGATCCCGGTACGCCGCGGCCAATGCTGCTTGCACCGCGAGCAGCTCGGCGTGGGCAGTCGGGTCGCGCCGAGCGACGGTGGCGTTGCCGGCCGTAGCCAGCACGACTCCGCGACTGGCCACGATGGCGCCGACCGGCACCTCGCCCGCCTCGCCGGCGCGGCGAGCAGCCTCAAATGCCAGCCGCATCCCGGCCAGATCTTCGCGTGACACCGGTGCCGTCACCGACCAGTGCTACCGCTTGAAGGAGAGCTGGCCATTTTCGACACCGACGACGATGGTTTCCCCTTCGTGGTACGTCCCTTCGAGCAGTTGCATCGCGATGGGATTCTGCAGCTCACGTTGGATCACCCGCTTGAGCGGCCGTGCACCGTAGAGCGGATCGTAACCGGCATCCGCGAGCCAGAGCATCGCCTCGGGGCGGACATTGAGCACCAGCCCGCGCGCAGCCACAAGCGCGCGCAAGCGGCCGAGTTGCAGCGCCACGATATGATCGAGATCTTCGCGGGTGAGCGGGCGGAACACCACGATGTCGTCGACGCGATTGAGGAACTCGGGCCGGAAGTGCGCGCGAAGGTCACCAATGACCTTGGCCTCGACTTCGTGCCAGTTGTCCCGATCGAGATCCTTCGTCTCGAGCAGGTAGCGCGAACCGATGTTGCTGGTCATGATGATGACAGTGTTCCGGAAATCCACCACGCGCCCCTGCGAATCGGTCAGGCGGCCGTCGTCGAGGACCTGCAACAGCAGGTTGAAGACGTCCGGGTGGGCCTTCTCGATCTCATCAAACAGCAGGACACTGTAGGGCCGCCGGCGCACCGCCTCGGTGAGCTGGCCACCCTCTTCGTAGCCGACGTAGCCCGGCGGTGCACCAATCATCCGCGCCACAGCGTGCTTCTCCATGTACTCCGACATGTCCAGCCGGATCATCGCCTTTTCGTCATCGAAGAGAAACTCGGCGAGCGCGCGCGCCGTCTCGGTCTTGCCGACGCCGGTGGGCCCCAGGAAGATGAACGAACCGGTCGGCTTGCCGGCGTCCTGCAGGCCAGCGCGCGCGCGCCGCACCGCATTCGACACCGCGGCAAGGGCCTCGGGTTGTCCGACGACGCGGCGCGCCAGCTCCGACTCGAGCCGCGTCAGCCGCTCCCGATCGGACTCGAGCATCTTGGTGACTGGAATACCGGTCCACTTCGCCACCACCTGCGCGATGTCTTCGGGTCCAACCTCTTCACGCAGGTACTTGGCGCTCTGTTCGCCCTCGTTGAGCTTGGCCTCTTCGGCCGCCAGGGCGCGCTCAAGCTCCGGAATCCGGCCGTACTGCAACTCAGCCGCCTTCTGCAGGTCGCCGGCGCGAGTGACCTGCTCGACTTCGGCCCGCAATGCCTCGACCTGGGCCTTCTTCTTCTGCACCGACTCGATCGCCTGCTTCTCCGCTTGCCAGCGTGCCTTCATGCCGGCGCTCGTCTCACGCGCTTCGGCGATCTCATGCTCGAGGCCGGTGCGCCGCTCGACCGATGCCTTGTCCTTGTCGCGCAGTAATGACTGGCGCTCGATCTCGAGCTGCAGGATGCGGCGCTCGACTTCGTCGATCTCCTGCGGCAACGAATCGATTTCCATCCGGATCCGCGATGCCGCCTCGTCGACCAGGTCGATCGCCTTGTCCGGCAGGAAGCGGTCGCCGATGTAGCGATTGGAGAGGTTGGCAGCCGCCACCAGTGCGTTGTCGGTAATCCGGACGCCATGGTGTACTTCGTACTTTTCCTTGAGACCGCGCAATATCGCAATGGTGTCTTCGACGCTCGGCTCGCCGACATAGACCGGCTGGAAACGCCGCTCCAGTGCCGCATCCTTCTCGATGTTCTGCCGGTACTCGTCGAGCGTGGTGGCCCCGACGACGTGCAGCTCGCCGCGTGCCAGCGCCGGCTTGAGCAGATTGGACGCGTCGACCGCCCCCTCCGCCTTGCCAGCGCCCACGAGCGTGTGGAGTTCGTCGATGAAGACGATGTAGCGCCCGGCGGCGTCGGTCAGTTCCTTGACGACCGACTTGAGACGCTCCTCGAACTCGCCGCGATACTTGGCGCCGGCCAGCAGCTGGCCGATGTCGAGCGCGACGATCTCTTTTCCCCGGAGCGAATCGGGGACATCACCGTTGACGATCCGCTGGGCGAGGCCTTCGACGATGGCCGTCTTGCCGACGCCCGGTTCCCCGATGAGCACCGGATTGTTCTTGGTGCGGCGCGACAGCACCTGCATCACCCGGCGCACCTCTTCGTCGCGACCAATGACCGGATCGAGCTTTCCATCGCGCGCCGAGTCGGTGAGGTTGCGGGTAAAACGCTCGAGGGATTGGTATTGCTCTTCGGGCGAATCGTTGGTCACCCGATGCGATCCGCGGACCTGGTCGAGCGCCTCGCGCAGTTGCTTGGAAGTCAATCCCTCGTTTTCCAGCATCCGCCGAGCCGACGTCCCCTTGGTGTCGGCCAATGCAAGCAGCAGATGCTCGGTGGACACATAAGCGTCGCCGAGTTCCTTGGCAATTGCCTCGCCCCGCTCGAACACTTTGGTGAGCGTCCGGTCGAGTGTCGGGGTGACTTCAGTATCGCCTTGTTGTGACGGGAACGACCCGATCTCGCCCTCGACTCGATTGCTGAGCCGCGCGACCGACACGCCCGACTTGTTGAGCAGCGGCTGGACGATCCCCTCATCCTGGGCCAGGAGTGCCGAGAGCAGGTGGGCATCGTTGACGACGGGATTGCCATGCGACCGCGCCTGGGCAAGAGCACCCTGCACCGCCTCACGGGCTTTCAGTGTCAGTCGTTCGGGACGTAGCATGCAGCTTCCTCCTGATCCTTCAAGATGGCAAGCGTGAGGCCATTATGCGCTGCCGAATCGGCATGATCCAACCGTAACCGAGTCGCCGGAAAACAATGAAGGATGCCGAAGCATCCTTCACGGTGACGTCACAACCATTCGCTTTGTCCCTGCATTCCGGCCGTCGACCGTCAGCAGGACATAATAGATGCCGGGCGGAGCTGCCCGCGTACCGCCATTGATGGTACCGTCCCACTGTGCCACGTACTGCCCGCAGCGAAGCGGAACACTGTCCAGCGCGACGGACGGGTGGTCCCGCAAATGAAACGGGGCGACCGGTACCGTGAAAATGTTGTGCACCCGCACTGACACGAGGGGCGTATGCCCCCTCCTGCAAAGATCGGAACCAATGGCAAACGGGACGAGCGCCGCCGGCAGGATCGGGTTGGGGCGCGGCTCCTCAAGCACGGTTCCCGACAGCTCGGAAGACCGCTGGGCGGCGGCCGGTAGCGCCACCAACCCCAGGAACAGCAGTCCCAGGCCCGGACAACGAAACCGGTGCATGGACGCTCCTTCAGGCTGCTGACGAGTTATCGGCCGAACGGTCCTCCAGGGTTGTCTTGCGAGCGGAGGCAAGTTGCCGGCCCGCGGCGGATCATGTCAAGCGGCGGGCGATTCCTTCCAGGCGTCGAGCGCCGGCATCGGTCCATCGCCGAGGTGTTCCCGGACCCAACGCCAAAGCAGGCGACGATGGGCCGCGGCCTGGGGTCGGGTCAGCACCGGAAGCTCGCCCAGGCCAGCCGCCAGGGCCTCGAGCCCAGCGCGATCACCCTCGCTGAGCCGATTGGTAGCCCCGTCGCGCCCGCAGGCCGGGCAGAGCAAGCCACCGTCCCGGAGCGAGAGCGAGATGGCCCCCGGCGCCAGCGGCGCTCCATCGCGCGCGCACACAGCCACGGTCAGGCCGAACCCGAGCTGCTCAACGAGGCGCCACAGGCCCCGGATGCCGACCACGGCGACGGCCTCCGGCGGCGCCAGTTCGATCAAGGCAAGGTCGCGCCTGAACTGGTCGAAAAGTACCGCATTGGCCATCGGCGCCACGAACCGGCCAGCGACCTCAGCCAGCGCATTGGCCGCGCCGTACCGATTGAGGTCCTTGGCGAGCCCGCGGTGGGCGTCAGCGAGGTCGAATGCCGCAAGGGTGTGGAGGTCGGAAGAACGGGAAGCGATCAGGTGGGCATGGCCCTCGCTGAGCAGCTGGAGCGACGCACCAAAGCGGCTCTTCGGCCGCAGCGCACCCTTGGCGATCGCGCTGACGACGCCAAACTCGCGAGTAGCCAGGCGGACGATTCGCGACGTCTCGCCGTACCGGATCGCGCCGAGCACGATCGCCGGCGTCAGTTCAGCCGCGGCGGCCACCGCTCAGTCGGAAAACTTGTAGGCGATCGAGGGGATCTCAGTCACGCCGATGGCAATCGGGCAGCGTCCGACTGGAATGTCGTGGGTTGCGACCAGGTCAGATCCGAGCACGTGCACGGTGCCACGACTGCCGGATGCGTTGCAGCTGCCGGCGAGGAGCACGTAGAGCCGGCCAAGATCGTCGGTTGCGACGCCCCGGGAATGCCCGCCGAGGGCGACGGCGTTGGTATAGCCGCGTTCGATCTGGTGGGTGCGCACGTTGAACACCATCAGGCCGGAATCGACTGGACTGGTGACGTAGATCCGGTCCGCGTCATTGGTCGCCAGATAGGATGGCAGGTGACCAAACCCAGGATACGTTGGCCCGCCCACCCCGCTCTTCTGCAGCGGATCGATCTGGGAGAGGGTACCGTTGGCGGTTCCGTCACTGCCAGCGCTGACGACATAGAGAAAACCATCGGACGCAAAAATCGCCGCTCGCGCGTTGCCGGGGCCGGCGAGCGGAATCGAGTCCGGGGCGCCGTACGAGCTGACCCAGCTCGGACAGACCACTTGCGGCCCGGGCACACACGGCCCCGGGCCCGGTCCGTTGCCGACCACGACGAACACCGACCCGCGGGCCAGACTCAATCCTTGAGGCGCCCCTGAGTATTGCTGGTACTGACCCGAACATGATGCCGACTGCAATGTCGCGAAAAAGCTCACCCGGTTGCTCGCCGCCGTCGCCGCATAGGCGCTGTCACCACCACCGAACGCCAACGCGCTGATCAGCCCTTCCCCCAGCGAGCTCGGCCCGCAGATGGGCTGGTGCCCGTTGCCAAGGTCGAGCACTTCGACCTGGTCGCTGAAGCCGATCGCTGCCATCGATCCGCGCAACGCCAGCGCGTTGACGACCGTGCCGGACTGCGGCTGCAACTCGATCGTGTGCACCACACCCGGGCTGTCGACCGGAATGATCCGGAGCGAATCGTCGAGTGAGTCGAGCACGACGAGCACTTCCACCGGGGGCGTGACCGGACCGATCGTTGGGGCGCAGGCGGCTACGATGCCCATGATGGCAAGGATGGTCCAGCGCCCCAGGTGCATCGCGGTCCTCCATCAATCAGAAGTGCAATCCGGCTCCGGCCAGCAAGGTGCGGCCCCGCCCGGGGTATCCCACTGTCTGCAAGTAATCCGCGTCGAAGAGATTCTCACCGCGGAATGTCAGCACAAGATCGTTCCGTCGCGCCCTGCCGGTGACTGGAATGTCCAGGGCTGCGTCGACCGTGGTGTACCCCGGTAAAGTAACGCGCTCACTCACCGGCCCGGAGAAATCGACATCGTCCCGGGACCCGCTCCGATCGATCGTTGCCGATACCAGCCAACCGCCTCGACGCCAGGACAAAGTGGCGCTCCCCATGCTTCCCGGGCGGCGGATCAGCGAGCGCCCCAGCTCGTCGCTGACCGAGGATGTGGCGCCGGTGTCAGTGACCTCCGTGTGCAGCCAGGTCCATTGTGCCGTTAACGCCAGCAGTCGAGTCAGGTTCCCGGAGGCGGTGGCCTCGACACCCCGGCTCCTGGCGGCGCCCAGGTTTTCGTAGTTGGGATCACCTGGAAGCGCATTGACGTACTGGATCAGGTCGTGAAACTGCTGCCAGAATGCGGTCACGCCGACTCGTACCGGCAGGCGCCCCAGTCGGAGCTCCGCCCCGACCTCGCCATTCTGGCTGCGCACCGGCAGAAGATTGGGGTTGCCGACCTCGTAGGCGCTGCTGGCGAACAGCTGCGAGAAGGTTGGTGCCTTGAACGCGGTGCCGATTGATGCCCAGATGCGACCCTCGGACGCTGGCTGCCACGACGCGCCCGCTCGCCAGGTCTCGAAGTTGTGAAACGCAGAGTTGTGGTCGAAACGGGCACCGAGCTGCACCGTGAGCTGCCGCACTGGTGATGCAACGACCTGGCCATAGACATTCTCCGTGGTCCGGGCTCCCGCTGACGCAGCGGTGTCCGGTGACAGGCCAAAGCCGAAGTTCGACACACCAACGTCATTCTCGCTATCGGTCTCATGCTCGATGCCCGTGCCAATGGTCAGCAGCGCGAACGAGCGCAGTTGTTGCTCAATCCGGGCATCGACTCCGCGCCGCCACGTGACACCGCTCCTGTCCTCGATGAAGTCGTAGCCATTGGTGTCGGCCGGCGAGTCTTCGCGGTTGGTGGCGCCCTGAAGCAGTCGCGCCCCGACCCCCTGAACGTGCACGGTCGTTGCGGCACCGAGGGCGCGCGCCAGGTCCAGGCTCACCGCCAATGAGTGCTCGGTGGTGAACTGGTTGTGATCGAACGGCACACCGCTGCCGTCGGTCGGGTAGTGGGCCGTGGCCTCGTCATAGCGGGCGGTCAGCAATGCGTGTCCGGCCTGACCGGCATCGTACCCGGCGCGCAGCGAACCCATTCCGTTGCGATACTGGCTGTTGAACGCATAGGTGCCATCGCTGCGGGTGCGCGATCCGGTCGCGCTTGCCTGCCAGTGGCCACTGACCAGGCCGAGATTGCCATTCAGCTCGGACGCGCCAAAGGTGCCACCACGTCCAGTCAGTTCGCCGCTCGAACGCGAACCAGCGGTCCGCGTGAAGAGCTGGATCACGCCGCTCATGGCGTCGGCGCCGTAGAGCACACTCGCTGGACCGCGAACAATCTCGATGCGGTCGAGGTCAGCGGTCGTCAGGTTGGCAAAGTTGAGCCCGCCACCTGGCACGTTGAGCGGCACGCCGTCGAGCAGCACCTTGACGTAGTCGCTCTCGCCGCCCCGCAGGAACACCGACGTCGGTGCGCCGTAACTTCCAGTCTGCACAATGGTCAGCCCCGGCACTTCCCGGAGTGCATCAAGCACCTGCGTAACCCCGCGAGCACGGAGGTCGTCTCCGCGCAGCACAGTTACCGCCGACGGCACTCGCTGCTCCGGCATCGGCACCCGAGTGGCAGTCACCACCAGATCGCCAAGCCGCAGCGAATCGGCGCGGCTCTGCGCTGCGGCGGGGAGTGGGGCGATCATGACACCGAGAACAACAACGAACACGACGCGACCGGATATCACGACTGGATCCTTGCGAAAAGGGGTCATCGGGCAGGTTCATTTCGACGAAGAGGGACGACATGCGGTGATCCGTCGAGCCATGGTGTCACCGACATCGGCCACGCAAACACCTGCGAGAGCAGATCGGCGCGCAACACATCATGCGGGGCGCCCGTCGCCACGGCACGGCCACGGTCGAGCAGGAGCAGCCTGTCCGCGTAACGCGCCGCAAGATTGAGGTGGTGGGTCACCACGAGGACACCAAGACCTTCGGTGACGAGGCTGCGCAGCAACTCGAAGAGTTCCATCTCATGGCCAATGTCGAGCGCGGCCGTTGGTTCGTCGAGCAACAGCAGGCGAGGCCGTCCGGCCAGCGCGCGCGCAATCCGCACCCGCTGGCGTTCGCCGCCGGAGAGCGTATCGACCAGGCGATCTTCGAAGCCTGCGACGTCGCATCGCGCCAGCGCCGATTGAATCGCGGCTTCGTCGGCGGTCGTGACCGGCGCAATTGGTCCGAGGCGTGCCCAGCGACCCAGCAGGAGTGTTTCGCGCACAGTGAGAGGAAACGCCGGCTCTTCGTGCTGCGGCAACGCGCCAACAACGTCCGCCATGGCACGCCGACTCCACGTGGCAATCGGCCGGCCATCGAGGAGCACCGATCCCCGGGCCGGCGTGACCAGGTTGAGCAGCGCCCGGAGCAGCGTCGTCTTGCCGCTGCCGTTGGGACCAAGCACCGCAACGAGCTCGCCGGGGCCAACGGCGATCGACACTTCGTTAACGACGGTGTGTTCACCGTAATCGACCACCAGATCCTGGGCGACGAGACTCATGCCAGTGACCGGCGCAGGAGCATTGCGAAGATCGGCACGCCGACGAGCGCCGTCACCACACCAACCGGCAGTTCCGCGGGGCGCATCACCGTGCGAGCCAGCATGTCGGCCAGCACCGTGAACGCACCGCCGGCGAGAAAGACCGCCGGCAACAGGGTGCGGTGCAGCGGCCCGATGATGCCGCGCAGCGCGTGGGGCACGACGAGTCCGACAAAGCCGATCACCCCGGCGGCGGCCACCGTCGCGGCGGTGAGCACGGCCGTCGCCACGATCACCAGTCGGCGGGTCTGTTCAACCGGCAAGCCAAGGGTCGCGGCGGTGTCGTCGCCAAGGGCAAGCAGGTCGAGCGCGCGCGCCAGCCACCAGAGCAAGAGCAGCGGGAGCAGCGCGACCACAGCGAACTGCCATACCAGCGTCCAGCTCGAGCGCCCGAAGCCGCCGAAGAGCCAGATCGTGGCGGATTGGAAGGTGTACGGATCGGCGGTCACCAGCAGCGCCGACGTGACGGCCGCCGAGAACGCGCCGACCACCACGCCAGCCAGGATCAGCACGCGCGGGTCAAGACGGCGCCCGGCAACGGCGCTGATCCGGTAGACCAGCACGATGGCAGCAAGCGCGCCGAGCGTTGCGCAGGCAGCAACACTCCAGCCCGCCGGCGCGCCAATGACGAGTGTGAGAACAGCACCGAGCGACGCACCACCCGACAACCCAAGCAGCCACGGTTCCGCCAGGGGATTGCGCAGCATCGCCTGGAGGGCAGCACCAGCGACAGCCAACGATCCGCCCACACCGAACGCGAGGACCACGCGCGGCAGACGCAGATCGCGAATGATCACGCCGTCCGGCGCAGCTCCGTCGCGGAGGGCATGCCAGATCATCGCGGGCGTCAGCGGTACTGCGCCGACCGCCAGGGCAACAAGGCACGCCGCGACCGCCGCAACCCCAAGCAGGGGGAGGACCAGGGATGTGCGGCGGATGCGGCGCTGGCTCAACAAAAAACCCGTCTCCCTGGAGCGGAAGAACGGGCGAGGTCACGACGTCCCGACGCAATGGCGCGCGCGAGAGTGGAGCCACGCCACCGTTCCCTCCCCCGAGGGTGTGCTGGTGGCGCGAACGGAGAGGTCTCCTGGCTCCGGGCATCAACCGCACGCCTTCCCGGGTGTGACCCCAGTGGCATGGTGTGCGGCGACTATGTGCCCGTTACAGTGGCGGGGCCGCGCCGGCATTGCACCGGTCTTCCGAGCGTCCCCATTCGCAAGCGATCAATTGTGCCGGCGAAGCTATGGCGCGGGACTCAGGGTTGCAAGTGCCAGGCGCGCCAGGTACCGAACCCAAGCACCGACAGCATCAGCGCCACCAGCACGGGCACCAGCCATGCCGGCGGCGCGGTGCTGCCAAACTCCAGCACCAGCGGGTCGCCAGCGTGCAGCGCACCCTGCCAGCGCGCGTAGGGTTTGTTGTCGATCACGGTGTCATTGCGCACAAATCCGCTGCCCACTCGCATCCCCTTGTCCTGCGAAATGATGTTGGAGAGGTCGACGCCCTCATCGATCGGCAGTACGAACCGGGTCGTATGAGGCGGAATCTGGTAATCGAGCTCCAGGTTACGCTGGCCGGGCGGGATGGCCGCATACACGCCGACCGTGTCGCCTTGCACCTGCAGCGCCTGCAATGCAAAATCGGAATTGCCGGCGTGCACCTCGAACGCATAGGGCGGCAAACGGACGCGCCACACCGGGTGTGCCGAATCGCTGAGAATACGAGTCAACGCACCGGGGTTTTCGAGCACCATCAGGTCGACCACGCTGCGGCTGCCATCGGCGTCAACCGGCGACACTATCAGGTGACGGGCGCGCAGGTGAATCGGCGCACTGCTCGACGTGTCCGACACGGTGACGATCACATCGGGCGTCGACGCATCGGCGTCAAGGGTCATCGCCGGCCCGAAATATTCGATCCCATCCCAGCGCGCACTGGTGAGATAGACCGCGCCGCTGTCCGGGGTGACGTGAAAGGTGAAGCGTCCCTGGGCGTCCGTGAGCATCGAGTCGATCGGACCCGGGTTATCGACCGTCACGCGATGCAGAATCACCCGACCGTTGGCCACCGCGACGGTATCGGTGCCCCGCACCCGAATGACACGCCCCGCCACCGGAACCGGCGACGGGGACGCGAAGAGCAGGACAGCCGCCAGCGCGATCAGGTCAGGTCCCGGCATCCCAGCTCGCGAGATACGTCACTTGCTCGGCCGTCAACGAATCGATCGTCGCTCCCATCGCTGTGAGCTTGAGCATGGCGATCTCCGCGTCGACTCCGTGCGGCAGGCGGTGCACGTCGGCGCTGAGTTTTCCCTGCTGCGCCACCAGGAACTCGGCGGCAAGCGCCTGATTGGCGAACGACATGTCCATCACCGACGCGGGGTGCCCTTCCGCCGCGGCCAGATTGATCAGACGCCCTTCACCAAGCACCAGGATCCGCTTCCCCTTGACCACGAACTCCTCGACGAACTCCCGCACCGCTCGGCGCGACGACGATGCCGCGGCCAGCGCGTCGAGATCGAGCTCGACGTTGAAGTGACCGGAGTTGCAGACGACAGCCCCGTCCTTCATCTTCGCAAAGTGCTCGCCCCGAATGACATGCATGTTACCGGTGAGGGTGCAGAAGACGTCGCCGCGCGAGGCCGCATCCGCCATCGGCATCACCTCGAAACCGTCCATGCGCGCTTCGAGCGCCGCGACCGGATCGATTTCGGTGACGATCACGTGAGCGCCCGCCCCGCGTGCCCGCGACGCCAGCCCGCGGCCACACCAGCCGTACCCGGCCACCACGAACGTGCTTCCCGCGACCAGCAGGTTGGTTGCCCGGATGATGCCGTCGAGCGTCGACTGACCCGTGCCGTAGCGATTGTCGAACATGTGCTTGGTACGCGAATCGTTGACCGCCACGATCGGGAAGGCGAGGATCCCTTCCTTGGCCATTGCCTTGAGACGAATGACACCAGTCGTGGTCTCTTCCGTCGACCCCTTGACGCGCCCAACCAGTGCCGCGCGTTCCGCCGGCGACAACCCTTCCACCATCTGCCGAATCGGCGGCGCGAGGTCGTCGAGCCGGCCGAGCTTGATCATGTGCAGTGCGCTGACGAGGTCAGCGCCGTCATCCTGCGTGAGATCGGGCCCGAACGCCAGCGCCTGGGCGATGTGTGTGTAGTACGTCTCGTGATCTTCACCCTTGATCGCGTAGACATGCACGCCGTGGTCGCGCACGAGATGCGCCGCGACATCGTCCTGCGTCGACAGCGGGTTGCTGGCACACAACGCCACCTCGGCGCCGGCTGCGCGCAAGGTGATCATCAGGTTGGCGGTTTCGGTCGTCACATGCAGGCAGCACGCCAGGCGGCGCCCGGCCAGCGGCTTCTCGCGCGCAAAGCGTTCGCGCAGCTGGCGCAATACCGGCATCGAGTTCTCGGCCCATTCCGTCCGGCGGCGGCCTTCGTCGGCAAGGGCGAGGTCACGGACATCGTGCGGGGCATCGAGCGAAAGACTGGTCATCGAATCCTCACGCCTTGACGGCGGTCTTGAGTGCAGAGATGTGGTCGGTCTTTTCCCACGTGAATCGTTCGATCTTCTGTGGCTTGCGACCGATCTCGTCGTAGCTGCCGCGCCCGGGCACCCGGCCAAAGTGACCGTACGCCGCCGTGGCACTGTACATCGGCTGGCAAAGCTTGAGATCGGCAATCAGCCGACCGGGACGCAGGTCGAAGACGTCCTGCACCGCGCGCTCCAGCTGGGCGTCGGGGACGCGGCCGGTGCCGAAGGTGTCGATGTACACCGAGACCGGCCGCGCCACGCCGATCGCGTATGCCACCTGCACCTCACAGCGGCGCGCGAGACCCGCCGCGACAATGTTCTTGGCCACATGGCGCATCGCATACGCCGCCGATCGGTCGACCTTGCTGGGATCCTTGCCGCTGAATGCGCCACCGCCGTGACGGGCCATGCCGCCATAGGTGTCAACGATGATCTTCCGTCCGGTCAGGCCGGCGTCGCCGTGCGGACCGCCAATCACGAAACGCCCCGTCGGGTTGACGTGGAAACGCGTCCGGCTGTGATCGAAGCCGAATTCATCAAGGACGGGGCGGATGACGTCCTCGATCATCGCCTGCTTGATGGTGGCGTGCGAGAGCGCCCGCCGACCAACCTTTTCGTCGTGCTGCGTCGACAACACCACGGCACGAATCGCCACCGGCCGGTCGTCCTCATATTCAACCGACACCTGCGTCTTGCCATCCGGCCGCAGCCACGTGTATTGCGGCAGGCGGCCATCGCCGCGCCGCACGGCCGCCAGGCGCTCGGCAAGACGGTGCGCCAGCACGATCGGCAGCGGCATCAACTCCGGCGTCTCGTCCGTGGCGTACCCGAACATCATCCCCTGATCACCAGCTCCCTGATCGTCCGGGTCGCCGTCGACACCGCGCGCGATGTCCGGTGACTGACGGTCGATCGACGAGATCACGGCACAGGTCCGGGAATCGAAGCCGAAGGCGGCATCGGTGTAGCCAATCCGCTCGATCGTACTGCGCACGATATCGGGAATGTTGACGTAGGCAGTGGTGGTGATCTCCCCGGCGACAACGGCCATGCCGGTGGTGACCAGCGTCTCGCAGGCGACGCGAGCGGCAGCGTCGCGTGCAAGGATGGCGTCAAGGATTCCATCAGATATCTGATCCGCGACCTTGTCGGGATGTCCCTCGGTCACCGATTCGGACGTGAACACGTGTCTCATGCTGTGGCCATGGTGTTGGTGCTCGCGCTTTGAGGAAGTCAGCCTTGGCGGGGCAAGCTAGCGCCCACGGAAGGGCGCGGCAACGCACCGGACGGGTCGACCAGCCGGAGGTCAACGTACTGACCAAGGGCCCCGCGCAGGATGTCGTGCACCTGAGCGGTCGTCCCCGCATCGATCGCCTCGACGGCCGCGGCACGGGCGGCAGCAACCGGGAGATTGCGCACCACCCATTTGACCAGTGGAATCGCCGGCGGCGCCGTGCTCAGCCGATCGTAGCCCAGTCCGAGCAAGAGCACCACCGCCACCGGATCGGACGCCATCTCGCCGCAGACCGACGCCGGGATCTTCGCCCGGGCTGCGGCTTCACGGACAAAATAGAGTTGTCGCACGACGGCCGGGTGCAATGGGGCGAACCGACTGGCAAGCCGCGCATTGCTCCGGTCGACCGCCAGGGTGTACTGGGTAAGATCGTTGCTGCCCACACTGACAAACGAGGAGACCCGGGCGAAGTCATCGGCGAGCAGCACCGCCGCTGGCGTCTCGATCATCACGCCAATCGGCAGGTCGGTGGCGGCCCGGATACCCGCGGCCTGCAGCGCGGCGGCCTCCTCCGCCAGCAGGGCGCGCGTTTCGTGCAGCTCATCGAGCGAGATCACCATCGGCAGCATCAGGCGAATGTCGCGATCGGCGGCGGCGCGCAGCACTGCGCGCAACTGGGGCCGGAAGATTTCCGGCTGGTCGAGGCAGACCCGTATGGAGCGCCAGCCCAGAAACGGATTCGGTTCGTGTGGCGACGTGAAGGCGCTCGGAAACTTGTCGCCCCCAAGGTCATAACTGCGTACCACGACCGGCTGCCCAGGA
Source organism: Gemmatimonadales bacterium (assembly GCA_036499125.1). Lineage (GTDB taxonomy): Bacteria > Gemmatimonadota > Gemmatimonadetes > Gemmatimonadales > GWC2-71-9 > Palsa-1233. The sequence continues at coordinate 302,036 of DASYEH010000014.1, read as the reverse complement.
AACGCCGCCGCCACTCGGCGATAGTAGTTGAACTGCTCCTCTTCGGTCGGCAACGCCGTGCGCCCGGTCACCATGAACTCGGTCCGCAGCAGCCCGACGCCTTCAGCACGATGACGGACGGCCACTTCGATCTCGTCCGGCAGATCGAGATTGCATTGCAGCGACACGACCGCACCATCGGGCGTCACTGCGGGCTCACCGACGATGCTTTCCAGCTGCAGCTCAAGCTTGTGGCGGCGAGTCGCTTGCACTCGCGCCGTTTCCAGTTCGTCCGGCGTCGGATCGAGAAGGATCTGGCCGGTCTGCCCATCCAGCAGCAGGAGCGTGCCATCGTGAATCCGTTCCAGCGCGCCAGCGACTCCCATGACCGCCGGGATGCCCAGGGAATGCGCCAGGATCGCCGCGTGCGACGTGCGCGTCCCTTCTTCACTGATCACGCCGGCGATCTGATCGCGGTCGAGCTGGACCGTGAGGCCGGGCGACAGTTCATGCGCCACGAGGATGACCTGCTCCCGGATTTCACCGAGCCACGCGTCGTCGGCGCTGCGGCCGAGCAGCTGCAGCAACATCCGGAGCTGGATGGCGTTGAGATCCGCCAGCCGATCGCGCAGGAACGATTGCCGCGAATTCTGCCAGGCGTTGCGCTGTTCCAGCGCCTTGAACTCATAGGCGTTCTCGGCCGACAGCTGGTTCTTGCGGATCAGCGCTTCCACCGCACCCAGGAACTCGGCATCCTGCGCCATCATGATCTGCGCGTCAAAGATCCCGGCGGCCTCGGCGCCAGCACGATCGAGCGTGCGCTGGCGCAGCTGCTCGAGCTGCGCCGCGACCCCGCGCACCGCTTCATGCAGGCGGGCAACTTCGCCTTCGAGTTCGCTGGGCGTCACCGACCGGGTCGGCACATCGGGAAACGACCAGCGCACCACCAGCGCCGGGGCGACTGCCACGCCGGCTGATACGCCCACGCCGCGCAGGACCCGGTCGTTCACGCTTCGCCGAACCCGTTGGCAATCAAGGCGACCAGCGCGATCACGGCGGCTTCGGCATCGTCGCCGTCGGCGCGAATCCGGACCGACGCGCCGCACTCGGCCGCGAGGGTCATGACGCCCATGATGCTCTTGCCGTTCACTACCTCACCGTCGTGCTCCAGCTCGACCAGCGCTTGGAAGGTCGACGCCAGACGCACGACCTTGGCCGCCGGGCGGGCATGCATGCCGAGTGAGTTGACGATCGTGGCCTCGCGCTCGATCAACTGGTACCTCCGACATAAAGGACGGCGAGCCCCAGCAGTACCAACCCAATCCGAAGACCCGTGATCCGACGACGTGTGGCGGGCAGCAGTGTCAGCACGGCACCAATCACGCCGGTCGCAATCGTGATCGCGGCACCGACGTGGTTGGCACCGACGAGCAGGCGCCAGGCAACGATCGGCAGCGCGAGTCCTACTGCGAATGCGGCGACCCGCTGGGCGTCGTCCGCCACCCGAGGGAGCCAGGACCGCTGCAACGCGGCGCCGACCTGAAGCCCCTCACGCAAGCCGAGGTCGAGGCCCCACGACATGACCCAGAACCGCAACAGATTGTGCACCAGAACCAGGGTGACGATCGCCCAGATGCCGGCCCATGGCGCCAGCACCAGTGTGGCCCCGATCAGCGCGGGCACCCACCCCGCCCAGATCAGCTGGTCGCCGAGCGACCCCAGCGGTCCGGAAAGCGCCATCCGCAGACGACTGATCATGGCCCCGGGGACACCCTGCTGCTCCGCTCGGACCTCAGCGCCGACCGCAACACCCGCCAGGTACGGATGGGAGTTGAAGAAGTCCGCGGACCGCGCCACGGCATCGCGACGCTCACGCACCGTGCGAGTGGCAAAGACGTCCCGCAGCAACGGAGCCGAGGCGTGACCGACGCCGATGCCCAGCATCCGCTCGTACGTGTACGAGGCCTGCACCGCCATCAGTCGCAGCAGCGCTTCGGTGCGCGCCTTCATCGCAGCAGCACCACGGCGAGCCCGACCACGAGGCCAACGCCGAGCCAGCGCCGGCGCGCCCCGGCGCCGGCACTTCGCATCGCGCCACCAAAGGTGGCCGCGATCCCGCCCGCCACCACGGCCCATGACAACGCATTGGCGTGCGGGAACCGTTGCCACGGCACCAGCGCAACCGGCAGCGCGAGGCCAATCCCCAGGGCCGAGAGTCCGAACGACCGCAATCCATCGCGCAGGAAGCCGTTCCGCTGCAGCTCCCAGATCGCGCGACCATCCCCCCGAGAAACACGATCGAGGCGGCGATGGACCGACAGCGCGTTGCGGCGCCGCAGTGCCTGCAATGTCCAGCCACCGAGCGCAGCGAGCGGCAGTCCCACGAGACCAGCCATCCCGGCCGACACCCCGTCCGGCGCGAGTGCGCTGGCCACACCGCTCGCCACAGCGGCGACGCTGTAGTCGGGGTAGCGCGACGCACCGATCGGCAGCACGTCCAGCGCGTAGAGTTCCAACGTCATCCCCGCGACCAAACCGCCTGGCAGGTTGCCCATGATCCAGCCGGCGACCGTCGCCGCGACGATCGGCCGCGACAGCAGCCCTTGCGGCGCGCTCACCAGGTCGAGACCGACGACGGTCCCCCAGGCCATGAGCCCGCCAAGCTGCACCGGCGTGGGGATCACGCGAGCAGCCGGTCCAGCGCGACGGCTGGTGTGGTGGGGAGATCCTGCGCCACGACGTCGGCGCCCCGGGCCGCCAGCCCGCGCAATGCTGTCTCGTCACTCGCCGTGAGGTAGATGTAGCGCAACCGCTCAATCCGGCCCGGTCGATGATGCAGGCCGCCGAGATTGATGTGATGAGCCACCGCCGGCGCCACATCGTGAATGGCGGCCATCGTCGCGATGTCTGCGGTCAGCAGCATCCCGACGCGAGCGTCACCGGCCCATTCGCCAATCTGCGCCTCTGCTTCGGCCCGGCTCGCGAAGATGATCTCGAGATCGTCGGGGACGGCCATCCGATAGAGGTCCTGTTCCCACACGCTATTGCGGACTTCGTCGTCCACCAGGACCACGAACTGGGCGCCGAGCTGCCGGCCCCAGCCCAGCACGACCTGCCCGTGCACCAGGCGGTCATCGACGCGCAGCAACGCCAACGGCATCAGCGCGTCACGACCGCACGCGACCCGACGTCGGCGATATGCCTGGCGACCTCGTCAACGTTGCCGTCGCTGTGAAAGACAAACTCGAGCAGCATCGCGAGATTGACACCGGTCACGACGCGCACCTGGTCCAGCGTCTGGATCCGCCGCATCGCCGCGAAGTGGCACGACCCGCTCGGCATGTCAATGAAGACCAGCGCCGGGCCCGGCGTCACCGCTGCGATGATCCGCTCTTCCAGCGTCCCGCGATCACAATCGCTGTTCGAGATCGCGACCAGACCGCTGCCGCTGCCACTGATCTGTTCGACGGCACCGATCAGCGCCGCGGCAAGCGTCCCGTGGCCCACGACCACACCTTGAATGCGCGTCATTCGATATCTCCGCGCAGGTATTCCCGCAGGCCGCGTTTCTCGCGCATCTTCTTGATCAACCGTTCGTTGAATGCCGCGGCAACATCGACGCCGCTGTACCGCAACAGATGCATCATGGCCACCACTTCGGCAATCACGGTGATATTCTTGCCGGGATTGAGCGGCACGATCACCTTGGGAATCGCCACTTCGAGAATCTCCATCGTTTCGCGCTGCAGGCCAGTGCGGTCCGCATCCTGGGCCGTCTCCCAATCTTCGAGGTGCACCACCACTTCGATCCGCTTCTGCTGGCGCACCGACCGCACACCAAAGAGCGCCGGAATGTCGACCAGGCCCACGCCACGGATTTCCATGTGGTGGGCCGCAAGTTCATGTCCCTGCCCGATCAGGACATCGCGGCCGCGACGGGTCACCTTGACGACGTCGTCGGCGACGAGACGATGGCCCCGTTCAACCAGATCGAGCACGCATTCGCTCTTACCGATCCCCGACCGCCCCATGAAGAGCAGGCCGACACCATAGACATCGGTGAGCGACCCGTGCAGCGTGGTGCGCGGCGCAAAGGCATCCTCGATGATCGGCTTGATCCGCTTGTAGAACTCGGCCGTCTTGAGTGACGTCCGGAGCACCGGCACGTGGCGCGCCAGTGCCAGCTCGAGCAACGGTTCCGGGGGATCGAGATGCTTGGTAATGAATACGGCCGGCAGGTCGTACTGGAAAAAACCAGCCAGCGAGTTCCGACGGGTCGCGTCATCGAGTGAGTAGAGGTAGGTGATCTCGGTTTCGCCCAGCACATGCAACCGGTCGGGAATGAAGCGGCCATGGTACCCGGCCAGCGCCAGGCCGGGCGACGCGATGTCGGCGTCGGGCACCAGGCCGTCGAGGCCCATCTCACCAGTCAGCGCTTCGAGCTGCAGTTGCTCGCCTGCGGCGAGAAAATCGCGATAGCGCACGGTCCGACTCCTTAGTTCCCGAGCGTTGCCGCGGTGAGTGTACCGCCGGCCAGTGCGACGAGATGCCGTTCCACAATATCGGCTGCCGCGTCCCACGAGTTCTGTTCAGCCCAGAGGCGCGCCGCGCTCCCGAGACGATTAACAAGGGCTGGTTCCCCAGCAAGGCGCAACATCTCGGCGGCAAGTCGGGGCACGTTGCCATGTGGGACGAGCAACCCGGTCACGTCCTGGCGGACCGAGTCGCGCAACCCCGGCGCGTCGGACGCCAGCGATGGCGTGCCGCACGCCGCGGCTTCCATGACCGTGATTCCCCACCCTTCCTTGGGCGAAGGAAAGACGTTGGCTACCGCCTCTCGCAAGAGACGCAGCCGGGTCGCGTCGTCGACGAACCCCAGAAACCGAACCGACGGTCCCAGGCCCCGGGCGGCAACGAGTGCCTCCAATCGAGGCCGATCGTCGCCAGCGCCGGCAATATCGAGGGTCAGATCGGGCCGCTCGGCGCGGGCCTGGGCCAGCGCTTCGATCAGGTATTCGACACCCTTGTATCGCTTGAGCCGGCCAATGTAGACAAACCGCGGCGGTTGAACGCGCGGCACCCCGCTGTCCGGAGAAAAATGCTGCACATCGACACCCGGGTGGACCACGGCGATGCGTTCGCGCGGAATCCCGCGGGCGACCAGGTCGTCGCGGGTAGAGTTGCTGATGGCGTGAAACCAGGCTCGGCGGTAGACCGGCGGGATCACCTGTTCGGCGAGCCAGACGGCGGTCGCCATCGGCCACGAGACTTCCTGGAACGCGGTGGTCCCGAACAGGTGCGGCACGATCGCATAGACCGGACGCCGGGTCAGCAGTGGCGTGCAGAGCGGCAGCTTGTTGATGTCATCAACGACGACATCCGGCGCGAACGCCCGGGCCGCACGTGCAATCGCCCGCGGCCCGGTCACGGCAAAGGAATGTCGGTCGCCGTGGCGATGGACCTCGATGCCGCGCACGTCTGCCACCGGCGCTCCACCGGCAAAGCCCGAACAGACGAGTCGGACCGTGTGGCCGCGCGCGGCAAGACGTGCGAAGAGTTCGAAGAGATGAATCTCCGCGCCACCGGCGTACGGATTGCGGAGATCCTGCCAGTTCGCGAGGAGTATGTTCACGCGATGATCAGAGACGGCCCAGATCGCGGGCGACACGGTCGAGCACGCCGTTGATGAAGGCAGGCGCTCGATCGCCCGCAAAGCGATGCGCGAGCCAGAGCGCTTCGTCGATGACGACCTTCGCGGGAACGTCACCTTCCAGCAGCTCGAAGATCGCCAGCCGGAGGATGTTGCGCTCGACCACCGCGATTCGCTCCAGTCGCCAGTTGTCGGCGGCAGCCTGGGCTCGGGCATCGATCTCGGAAAGTCGCAGCACCAGGCGCTCGACAACCGGCTCGATATCATCGATCACCAGTGGATACTGGCCCGTCAGCCGTGCGACGCCGTCGATTGATTGGCTGACCTGCGCGCCGCCGCCGAGTTCCAGCGCGTACAGCGTCTGCAACGCGCGGGCGCGAAAGCGTGTCTGCGGACGCAGCGTCATTCTTCCAGCGCCTGACGAATCAGGTTCGCCGTGCGGAGCGCCGCTTCGGCCGCATCGCGCCCCTTGTTCCCTGCCGCGCCGCCAGCGCGCGCTTCGGCCTGATCCATGGTGTCGCATGTCAGCAACCCGAACCCGACCGGCACCAGCGAATCCGACGCAGCGCGCCCGAGCGCCGAAGCAGCTTCCCGCGCCACGAACTCGAAATGCGGCGTGTCGCCCCGGATCACTGCGCCGAGAGCCACAATCGCATCGTAGCGCCCGCTGTGCGCGGCTGCGGTGCTCACAACCCCGAGCTCAAAGGCGCCAGTGACCCACAGCACGTCAATGTTATCCGGCGGCATCCCGGCCTCGAGGCAGGTCGCAGTCGCTCCCTCCAGGAGGCGCGAGGTGATGCGTTCGTGGTACTGTGACACGACGACCGCGACGCGGGCGACCGGTTCGAGTCGACCGACAAACTCAGGCATCGATTACCGCGCCAGCAGGTGACCAAGCTTGTCGCGCTTGGTCGCCAGGTAGTTGCTGTTTTCCGGCGTCGTTGCCGCCACCAGCGGAACGCGTTCGACGATTTCGAGCCCGTAGCCTTCGAGTCCGACCAGCTTGCGGGGATTGTTGGTCATCACGCGCAATGAGGACAGGCCGAGGTCGCGAAGAATCTGGGCGCCGATGCCGAAGTCGCGAAGGTCGGGCTTGAAGCCGAGCCGTTCGTTCGCCTCGACCGTGTCGTTCCCTTCATCCTGCAAGGCATAGGCCCGCAATTTGTTCAGCAGGCCGATGCCGCGGCCTTCCTGGTCGAGGTAGACGATCGCGCCCCGCCCCTCCTGCGCGATAATCTCCATGGCACGACGCAGCTGCAAGCCGCAATCGCACCGCAGCGAGTGAAACACGTCGCCAGTCAGGCACTTGGAGTGCATGCGCACGGCGACGTTGGTCTGGCCGGCAACCTCGCCATACACCAGCGCGACATGTTCGGCGCTGTCGACATCGTTGCGGTAACCGATCACCCGGAACTCGCCGAACTCGGTCGGCAAGCGCGCCTCGGCCACCCGATGCACGAGCTGCTCGGTCCGCAGCCGATACGCTACCAGGTCAGCGACCGACACGAGTGAGAGGTCGTGCTCGACAGCGAAGGTCTTGAGATTGCCGAGGCGCGCCATCGAACCATCGGCATTGAGGATTTCACAGATGACGCCAGCGGATCGAAACCCGGCCAGGCGGGCAAGGTCGACGCTCGCTTCGGTATGGCCGACGCGGCGCAACACGCCGCCACGTTGCGCACGCAGCGGCTGCACGTGACCCGGACGACGGAGGTCGCCCGGTACCGACGTCGGGTCGATCGCCACGCGAATGGTGGTGGCACGATCGCTCGCCGAAATTCCAGTGGTCACGCCGAAGCGCCGTGCCGCGTCAATCGTCACGGTGAACGCGGTGCTCATCAGCTCGGTGTTGCGCTCGACCATCTGCGGCAGCTCGAGACGATCACAATCCTCCGGCGCCAGCGCCAGGCAGATCCATCCCCGGCCATGCTGCGCCATGAAGTTGATGATCTCCGGCGTGATCGCCTCGGCGGCGCAGACAAGATCCCCTTCATTTTCGCGATCCTCGTCGTCGACGACGACCACGAGCCGGCCGGCGCGAATCTCTGCAATCGCGCGTTCGATCGGATCAAGGGTCATGAGGCCCGTCCGGCGGCTGACCGATGGACCAGGTGTTGCACATACTTCCCCACAGTATCTCCTTCGAGCTGAACCGCGTCGCCGCTCACCCGCTCACCCAGCGTAGTGTGTTGCAAGGTAAACGGGATCAGCGAGACCTGAATCAGGTCCGCTGCCAGAAGCGCATTGACCGTCAGCGAGACGCCATCAACGGTGATTGACCCCAGCGGAATCGACACGCTGGCCACCGCCTCGGGCACCCGGATATCCAGCAACCGGGCGTCGTCGCGGGTGGCGACCGCCGTAATCCGGCCGACACCATCCACATGCCCCTGAACCAGGTGTCCGCCGAGGCGATCGCCAGCGCGCAAGGCGCGCTCGAGATTCACCCGGCGACCTGGCGCGTGGGTGCCCAGGAGGGTCCGATCCAGCGACGTCACAATCACATGCACTTCAAACCAGTCGGCGCCGCTGGCGGTGACCGTCAGGCAGGCGCCATCCACGGCGATGCTCTCACCCAGTGCACAGTCTGACCATGGTGCTGCGATCCGCAGCAGTCGGCCCCCGTCAACCACGCGGGTCTCACGCACCGTGCCGATCGCACTGACGATGCCGGTGAACATTTACGGTCGCTCCAGGATCTGCAGCAGGTCAGCGGGATCAGCGAACGTCGTCACGCTGCGCCGCCAGCGCGGCGCGTCATTCACGTCGGGCGTGATTGCGCGGGTCCAGGCTGGCACTCCGGTTCCCAACCAGAACGGCGCCTGGAAGAGATAGACCCGATCGACGAGGTCGGCGTCAAGCAGCGCGCTGGCCAGCCGGCCACCGCCTTCCACCAGAATGGAATCAATGCCGTCGGCCTGCAGCGCGTTGAGTCCACCTTCAAGAGAGGTGACCACATGCACGCGCGCTCCGGCCGTTTCCAATGCGACTCGATGTGCGGCATCATGCGACGGGCTGAGCAATACACAGACTGGCGCGCGGCTCTCATCGTGCAGCATCGCGGCGGTCGCAGGCATGCGCGCCGATCGATCAAATACGACCCGTGTCGGCGGCGGTGCCGGTTGTGGCTCGCGGCGTACGGTCAACAGCGGGTCGTCTGCCGCGGCCGTCGCGCCACCGACGCCCACCGCAGCAACACCGGCGCGAAGGCGTTGCACCGCCTCCCGCGCCGGTGGCCCACTGATCCAGCGCGAGTGACCCGCCGCGTCCGCGATCATGCCGTCGATCGAGACAGCAAGCTTGACGCCAACCCAGGGGCGCGGGCGATCACCGAAGGCATGGAGAAACCGGAAGTTCTGGCGGGCGGCCTCGGCGGCGGCCACGCCATCGCTCACCGCCACTCCCGCCTCGGCGAGTCGCTCGAGGCCACCATTCGCGACCGGATTGGGATCACGCAAGGCCACCACCACCCGCGCCACACCAGAGGCAATCACGGCGTCGACGCATGGCGGTTGCTTGCCGTGATGCGCACACGGCTCGAGCGTGACATACAACGTCGCACCGCGCGCCTGTTCACCGGCGAGGCGCAGCGCGACCGCTTCCGCATGTTCGTCGCCCCAGGCCGCGTGAAAACCTTCGCCGACGACCTGCCCGTCGCGGACGACGACCGCACCGACCAGCGGGTTTGGATGCACCCGTCCGATCCCGTGCTCTGCCAGCGCAAGCGCTCGCTGCATCCAGCGAAGGTCGTCAGCCATGCTAGCGGCCGATCCGTAGCCCGAGCGAGCCGAACAACCGGTTTGCCGCGGGGTCATTGCCCGCAAAGGTCGTCACGAGCCCGAGATCCTTGCCGCGCTGCAAGCCCGCCTCGGCAATCAGGTAGAACGGGCCCGCGGCAAGGCCGGCGTCGACAAAGCCCATGTCACGCGTGTCGTCGATGTCGACATGAATGGGCGGTTGCGAGATGCCCGTGAGCGGATCGACAAAGTACAGGTCGGTCGCCGCGCGGTAATGGTTGCGCCCGACACCTGCACTGAGTGAGAGCAGGCTGAGATGCTTGCCAATCGTGATCCGGTAGTCGGTGCTTCGCAGGTCAGACGCAAAAGCATACCGGTCACCCACCGCGAGGTCGCCGACACCGATGCGCGGAAGCGTGCGACGCATGATGCTCACGGTAACCGCCGGAACAGCGCCATGGTCACCGATCAGCGTGAGCCGCGCACCATAGCCGAGGCCGAGCGCGATGCTGCCGATGCGCCTGGCATTGATGTCCACGTGAACGTCGTCGAGCAATTTGGTCGGCAGCAGTTGCCCGGAGCCGAGCGCATCGAGCGCCAACGCGCCACCGTGGCCGCCCCGCAGTATGCCCAGTGCGGCCTCGACCAGCGGCGCCGGCGCGATCAGCTGCTGGTGCGCAGCCACTGTTGTGCCGGCGCCGTTGTAGTTGAGATCGGGAACCACGAGCTTGGTCGCGTTCACGCGCAGAGTGATGCCGAGATGCGGGAGCCCGCCGAGACCGCCGGTCGAACCCAGGAATGGATTGCCGCCAGTCACCAGGATGCCCGCGACCGGCGTGAAGAGGACGGCGCCGTCGACTGCCGCGTTGCAGACGTTTCTCGGCGAAGGACCACCGGGCAGACCCTGGGCATAGCTGGTACACGCACTGTTGCCCTGTGCCGAGAGCGGGCCTGCTACCGCCGCGATGCCCAACCCGATCACTGCCTGAACCGAGCGACGCACCGCTTGTGAAAAATGGTGCATGCTACGGCTCGAACTCGACGGTTCCGGAACCGCTGCCGACTTCGCCGAGCTTCCAGCAGTCGACGTCGGCTGCGGCCGCCGCCCGCTGCACCGCGGCAACGTCGCCCGGAGCTACGACGCCGATCATCCCGACGCCGAGATTGAACACGTCGCGCATCTCCGCCAGGGACACCTTGCCGCCATCAGCAATGACCCGAAAGAGCGTCGGCCATTGCCACGACGTGGTATCCACTACCGCCGTCACACTGGCCGGCAGGATCCGCACAAGATTGCCGCCGATGCCGCCGCCGGTGATGTGGGCCAGCCCGTGCATCAAGGAAAGCACCGGCGTAATCGCCTGGACGTAACTGCGGTGCACAGCGAGCAGCGCGTCCGCCACCGTCTGGTTGCCGCCCGGGAGCTGCGACGCGAGCGTCAGCTGCATCTGGTCGAAGAGCACCCGGCGCGCCAACGAGTATCCGTTGGTGTGCAATCCGGTTGACGCCCACGCGACCAGCACATCTCCCGGGACGATATGGTCGCCATGCAATGCTTGATCTTCTTCGACAACGCCGATCACCGTACCGGCCAGGTCAAAGGTGCCTTCGGCGTACAAGCCGGGCATCTGCGCCGTCTCGCCGCCTGTCAGCGCCATCTGATGCTGTTGGCAGCCGCGGGCGATGCCGGCCACTACGTCAGCGATCATCGGCGCTGGCAGTCGATGCCCCGCGATGTAGTCCATGAACGCGAGCGGGCGGGCGCCATGGACCAGGATGTCGTTGACGGAATGATTGACGAGATCCTCGCCGACCGTATCGAAGCGACCGGCCTGCAATGCCACCAGCACCTTGGTGCCAACCCCGTCGGTACTCATCACCAGCACAGGCTGCCGCATCCCGGGCGGCAGCCGCACCATGCCGCCAAAGGCGCCGACCGCGCCAACGGAGAGCGACGACCGGGCGGCGGCGACCAGCCTGCCAATCCGTGCCTTGGCGTCCTCGGCGGCGTCGAGATCGACACCGGCAGCGGCGTAGAGCGGCGAGGTCACGGCGCGTCCGGAGCCGAGGGAACGTTGGTCAAGTCGACGAACTGGCGCACACGCGCCTCGACATCTGCCGTCGTGACCCCCTCGAATCCGCGGACCCCGAATCCCGAGACCGAGTATGCCCCCATTGTCGCACCGTACACCATCGCCCGGCGAAGCGTCGCATCGGTAACCGCGCCGGCCCGAGCGAGGTATCCCATGAATCCGCCGGCAAAGGCATCGCCGGCACCAGTCGGATCGAACACCTCTTCGAGGGGAAAGGCCGGCACGTGAAAGGTGCGGCCACGCTCGATCAGCAGGGCACCAAACTCTCCCTGCTTGATTACGACCCGCTTGGGGCCGTGATCCAGGATCCAGCGGCCAGCCCGATGGATGTTCCAGTCGCCGGTCAGCTCGCGCGCTTCGGAATCGTTCACCATCAGCATGTCGACACGGGCCAGCAGGCGAAGCAGTTCATCGCGCCGCGACTGGATCCAGTAGTTCATCGTATCACAGACGCAAAACTGCGGCGCATGGACCTGATCGAGCACGCCGAGCTGCAGCACCGGATCGATGTTGCCGAGAAAGACGATTCGTGCAGCCTCGGCACCCGGCGGCAATTTTGGTGCGAAATCGGCGAACACACCGAGGCGCGTCTCCAGGGTCTCGCGACTCTGCAGGTCATAGGAGTATTTCCCCTTCCAGCGGAACGATTCGCCGTGCGCGCGCTCCACGCCGCTCCAATCGATGCCACGCGGAGCAAGGCGCTCGAGTTCGGCAACCGGATAGTCATCGCCGATCACGCCGACCACTCGTACCGGGTGCAGCAGCGACGCCGCCACCGAGAAGTGGACGGCAGAGCCGCCGAGCGTGTCGGCTGTTTCGCCGAACGGGGTAAAAATCGAGTCAAGCGCGACACTGCCGACTACGAGCAGGCTCATGGCGTCAGATCCGGTCCGGGGCAGAGATGCCGAGTAGCGAGAGTCCATTGGCGAGCACTTGCAGCGTGCCACGCGCCAGCAGCAGGCGGGCCGTTTCCACGGCGGGCGGTTCGCCGAGCACGCGACAGGCCTGGTACCAGCCGTGACTGACGCGGGCGAGGTCTTCGAGGTAATTCGTGATCTGATGCGGCTCGAGATCGCGTGCGGCGCGGCTGACCAGTTCGGGAAACTGCGTCAGCTTCCGCAGCAGCTCCAGATCGTCCGCCGTCAGTGCCGTCAGTTCGATCGCCCCATCGACGTCCGACACGGCACGAGCGGCGGAGCGGAAGATCCCGTGCATCCGGGCATGAGCCATCTGCACATAGAAGACCGGGTTTTCGTCGGTCCGCGCCTTGGCCAGCTCGATGTCGAAGGTGAGGTGTGAATCACCCCGCCGCATCAGGAACCAGTAGCGCGCGGCGTCGACGCCGGTTTCCTCGTAGAGATCGCGCAGCGTAATGAAGTCGCCGCTACGCTTCGACATCTTGACCTCTTCGCCTGCCCGCACCACGCGCACCAACTGCACGATTGCTACGTCCAGCCATCCCGATCGGATCCCGAGCGCCGTCAGCGCCGCCTGCATGCGCGGGATGTAGCCGTGGTGATCGGCGCCCCACACGTCGATGGCGCGAGTAAAGCCGCGGCTGAACTTGCCGAGGTGGTAGGCGACGTCAGGCGCGAGATAGGTGTAGGTCCCATCGGACTTCCGCAGCACCCGATCACGGTCGTCGCCGAGCACCGACGCGCGCAGCCAGAGCGCGCCATCCTGCTCAAAGGTCAGGTTGGCTTCGGCCAGCCGCGCGAGGGTCGCTTCCACCGCCCCGGCATCGTAAATCGCCTGCTCCGACGCCGTCACGTCGAAACGGACCCGGAAGTCCGCCAGCGTCGCGTCCTGCTCGGCGCGCTGCATCGCAAGTGCGGCCGACCGGCAGCGCGCGATACCGTCGACCGGTGGCAGGTCGGCGAACGCAGCACCTTCACTGGCCAGCAACTGGGCGGCCGCTTCGATCAGGTAGTCGCCGTGGTAACCGCCCTCGGGAACGACCGCAGGCCGACCAACGGCTTCCTGTACCCGGGCCCAGAGCGATTCGGCCAGGCGATTGATCTGCACGCCAGCATCGTTGACGTAGAACTCGCGCACGACAGTGTGGCCAGTCCATTCGAGCAGCGCCGCGATCCCGTCGCCCAGCGCTGCACCGCGGCCATGCCCCACGTGGAGCGGCCCAGTCGGGTTGGCCGACACGAACTCGATGTTCACGCGTTGTGGGTCAGCCGCTACGCTGCGCCCATACGCTGCGCCGCGGCCGATGATCGCTGCGAACTGATCTGCCAGTGCGTCGGCCGCCATCCGGAAGTTGATGAACCCCGGCCCCGCGATCGTCACCTCGGCGACGTCCGCCGCAACGCGGTCGAAGGCGGCCACGACTTGCTCCGCCAACGCACGCGGGTTGGTCTTGTCGCGCCGAGCGATCTGCATGGCAAGGTTGGAGGAGAGATCGCCGTGAGTTGGATCGCGTGGCCGCTCCAAGGTGAACGCGATCGGCTCACCCAGCGTTGCCGCCACCCGATCCAGCTCGGCCCGCAACCGTTCAGTCACTTGCTGTCCGGCGTTGACGCTGGGGCCGAGGCCGGCTTGGACTCAACCGCTGCAGCAGGCTTGGCCGGACTCTCCGCAGCAGAACTGGATTCCGGTTTCGGTGCCGAGGCACCCTCCGGTTCCTTGCGGGGGCCCTTGCCATCCTTGCCGTAATCGGTGATGTAAAAGCCGGTCCCCTTGAAAATCACGCCCGCCCCACCGGAAATGACCCGCTCGGCGGGGGCGCCACAGACCGTACAGGTGGTCAGCGCAGCCTCGCTCATTTTCTGCACGCACTCGAAGGTGTGACCATTGTCACACCGGTATTCATAAGTTGGCATGGTTCTCCACCCGCTGGGCTAACTCAAAGCACGGCATGAAGATAACGGCGGATGCGGCTCAAATCGAGCGTCGGCGGCCTATTCGGCGGGGGCAGCCGTGCCGGCAAACTCGGCCAGCAGACCGGGATCGACGGTGTGGCCACCCGCAAAGCGATGTACCATTGTGGGCATTCCCTCGGCGCGCAGCCGTTGGCCATCGGCCACAACTCGCTCGGGCGGGACGCGATCGTCCTGATCCCCCACTACCAGGTCCAGCACCTCATGGCTGATGCTCGCCCGAAGCCCGGCACCGGTGACATCGTCGGGAATCGCACCGGCCCAGCAGACGATCTGCCGAACCGGTCGGGACGTACCGATGGCCCAACGCGTGCCGACCGATACGCCTTGGGAAAATCCGTGGATGTCGAGCGGGATGCTGGCGGGAACCACCTCCCGGACGGCGCGCTCGATGTATTGGAACACGTCGTCGCGATCGTGGTCGAAGTCCTCACGGGTCACCCATGATGCGCCGACGGCACGCTTGGCCCCACTGAGCTGGACGTAGAAGCGCGACAACGCTTCGGGAGCAACCAGCAGGCGATGCGGCGCGGCAGCCGGACGAAACCAGTGCAACATGCCGCGAGCGAGCATTCCGTGTCCGTGCAACAGCAGCCAGGCCTCGGTCGCCTGCGCGGGGTCGCCAACGATCCCGACCCGGGCATGCCGGGACACGACCATCTCATGCCAGGAGGTATCAGTCACGCGCGTGCGCCGGCGCCACGGTAGGTGCCCCACGCATCCCGCAGAACATCGCTGATTTCGCCGAGCGTGGCCCGCAGTCGCACGGCAGCAATGATTGGCTCCATCAACGGCGACTCGCCGCGCGCGACCTCGCCGATCGTGGCCAGGGCGGCGGCCACTGCCGTGGCGTCGCGCTGCTGCTTGACCGACGCCAGGCGCTGCTGCTGCTCACGCTCGAGGGCGCGATAGTCGGGACTCTCGATCGGCGGGGCCACCGAGCCGTCCGTAAATCGATTGACGCCGACGACAGTCAGCTCACCCGACTCCTGCGCCTGCTGCATAGCCCAGGCACTCGCCGCAATCGCGTCCTGGAAGAAGCCGCGCTCCACTGCCTTCGCCGCGCCGCCAAGGGCGTCGACCTGCTCGATCAGGACGCGGGCTTCGGCCTCGATCCGATCGGTCAGCGCTTCGACATACCAGCTGCCGGCCAGCGGGTCGACACTGCGGGTGAGGCCGCTCTCGAAGGCCAGCACCTGCTGGGTGCGCAATGCCAGCGTTGCCGATTCCTGCGTCGGCAAGGACAGCGCTTCATCGTACCCGTTGGTATGCAACGACTGGGTGCCACCGAGCACAGCGGCGAGCCCCTGCACCGTCACGCGCACGACGTTGTTGAGCGGTTGCTGCGCCTGCAGTGTCACGCCGCCAGTCTGGGTATGGAAGCGCAGCCGCGCCGAGAGGTCGTCCGCGTCGAATCGCTCCCGCATCAGCCGGGCATAGAGGCGACGCGCGGCGCGAAACTTGGCGATCTCCTCGAACAGGTCGTTGTGCGATGCGAAGAAGAACGACAGCCGCGGGCCGAACGCCGCCAGCGGGATGCCAGCCTCGATGCCACGCCGCACATACTCCAACGCGTTGGCCAGCGTGAATGCCACCTCCTGCACGGCAGTGGCCCCCGCCTCGCGCATGTGGTAGCCCGAGATCGAGATCGGGTTGAAGTTCATCTGTTCGTCAGCGACAAACCGGAAGATGTCAGTCACCAGACGCAGCGACGGCTGGGCAGGATAGATGTACGTCCCGCGTGCGATGTACTCCTTGAGCACGTCGTTCTGCACTGTTCCACCGAGGCGATTGCGCAGCACCCCTTGCTCCTCGCCGGCCACCACGTACATCGCAAGGAGAATCGCGGCGGTGGCGTTGATCGTCATCGACGTCGTGACGTCGCCGAGCGGAATCTGGTCGAAGAGAGTTGCGATATCCTCGACCGTATCGATCGCCACGCCGACACGGCCGACCTCGCCCACCGCCATGGCGTGATCCGAGTCATACCCCATCTGGGTCGGCAGGTCGAAGGCGGTGGAGAGTCCGGTCTGACCCGCGGCGAGCAGCGCGCGAAAACGCAGGTTGGTGGCCGCTGCGGTCCCGAACCCGGCATACTGCCGCATGGTCCACGGACGTCGGGTATACATCTCCGCGTACGCGCCGCGGGTAAACGGAAACGCGCCGGGCTCGCCGAGGTTGGTGATCGGGTCGCCCGGCCAATCGGCGGGATGCGCGACGGCCGGGGCATCGACCCGCAACCGGTCACTCATTGCGGCGGCTCGTGTTCGGCAATCACCCGTCCGACGTAATCCACGTCATCCGCGCTGCCGATGACCAGCGGCGTGCGCTGATGCAGCGACGTGGGGGCGATGCCGCCGATACGCTGCCGGCCATCGGTCGCCTTGCCGCCCGCCGCCTCGGCGAGAAAGGCCATCGGCATGCATTCATACAGGAGCCGCAGCTTGCCGTGCGGGTTGCGCACATCGGCGGGGTACATGAAGACACCGCCGGTGATCAGGTTGCGATGGAAGTCCGCCACCAATGAACCGATGTAGCGCGAGTTCTTGCCGCGCATCCGCTCGGGATCATCGCCGTGAAAGCCCCGCACCGCTCGCTGTACGCCCTTCGACCAGCGGCCGAAGTTGGATTCGTTGACGCTGTAATACTTGCCGGTGGTCGGCGTGCGAATGTTCTCGTGTGACAGGAGGAACTCGCCGATGGTCGGGTCGAGCGTGAAGCCGTGGACGCCATCTCCCGTCGAATACACCATCATCACGCTCGACCCGTAAATCACATAGCCGGCCGCGACAAGCTGGTCGCCAGTCTGCAGCACATCGTCCATGGTGCCCTGACCGGTGGTGCTCTGGCGGTGCATGATGGCGAAGATCGTCCCGACAGCGGCGTTGACATCGATGTTGGACGAGCCGTCGAGCGGATCGAACATCACGGCGTACTTGCCAGCTGGGTACCCGTCGGGAATCGGGATCAGCTCCTCGTCCTCCTCCGACGCCATGGTGCAGACACGCCCGGTGTGATTGAGCGCGTGCTTGAGCGTTTCGTTGGCGAAGATGTCGAGCTTCTGCTGTTCCTCGCCCTGGACGTTGATCGCCGAGGCGCTGCCGAGCATGTTGACCAGGCCGGCCCGCCGAATCTGCGCGGCAATGAGCTTCGCCGCGAGGGCGATATCATAGAGCAGGTTGGTGAGTTCCCCGGTGGAATCATCGTGGAAGGCCTGCTGCTCCAGGATGAAGCGTTCCAGCGTGGTGACCATGCTTGGGTGCAGCACGAGCGCTCCTCGGACGGGTCAATGCGACACGCCGAATGTAGCCGCGCCACGGGCCCCGATCACGGTGTATTGGCGACCGTCGGTGCTGACCCGGACCGTCCCCTGCTGGTCGGTGCGCCAGACCTGTGCATCGGCGGCCACCAGTCGGGCCAGCGTTTCCGGCGCGGGATGGCCATAGTTATTGCGGCCGACGCTGACGACAGCGACCTGGGGCCGCACCTGCGCCAGGAAGGCCGCTGAGCTCGCATGGGCCGATCCGTGATGCCCCACCTTGAGCACGTTCACCATGCCGGCCTCGGGGCCGATGGTCGGCTCGGCGACGAACCCGGCGTCTCCCATCAGCAGTGCCCGAAAGCCACCGTAGGTGACCTCAAGGACGAGGGAATCCTCGTTGAGGTCTTCTCCCTCGTGCGGCCAGACGGTGGGCGGATGGAGCACCTGGAAGTGGACGCTGTCGAGGGTGAAGGCGAGACCGGCGCGTGCGGGATGCCAGCGGACGTGATCGGCGGGGAGCGCGGCAAGCCACGCCTCGTAGACACTGTCGGCAAAGAGTTCACCGGGGTCGAGTGCCTCGGACACCGGCACCGCCGCCGCGACCGACGCTGCCCCGCCGACGTGGTCGCGATGCGCGTGGGAGAGCACAAAGAGATCGATGCGCGCCACCCGCTCGCGACGCAACGTTGGCACCACGACGCGAACACCGGCGTCGCGCCCTTCGCCTACCGGTCCGGCGTCGACCTCGATCCAATGCCCAGCCGGCGTGCGAATCAGCGCGGCATCTCCCTGGCCAACATCCAGAAACAACAGGGTCAAGCGGTGATCTGCCCCAACCGTGACACGCGGCGTCGGGAGAAGTGCCAGCGCGCATACTGTCGAGGCCGCAGTCCACGCGGTACGCCGAATCGCCTCCGGCAGCGTGCTCGGGCCGTGCGTGATCCAGAGCGCCGCAAGCAACAGCACTGACCAGAAGGCCACCTGCTGCCAGTCCCCGTTCGCCACTGGCGCGCTACCCGGTGCGCCTGCCCCGATACGGGCGAGCTGTTCGACGGCTGCGAGCAGCAGGTTGCCCGACGCGGCCAGTCCGTTCGCCACCAGCGGCATGCCGGCACAGAGCAGCGTGCCGAACACGGCGGGGACCGCGAGCAGCATCAACGGCGCACCGATCAGGTTCAGCAACACGCCGATCGGTGCAACCTGCCCAAAGACTGCCGCGGCCAGCGGCGCAGTGGCGAGCAGGGCGCCCACCGATGCCGCGACGGCGCGAACAAACCAGGACGTTCCGATGGCGCGGTCGCTCCAGCGCACCGCCAGCACGACTCCTGCGAGTCCAGCAATGGAGAGCCACGGCGCCGGTGCAACCGCCGACCACGGATCGATCGCAATCGTGACGAGCCATGCCACAGCCACGACGGCGGCAAGCTGGACGCTGCGCTGCCGAGCCCGTGAGATGGCGACAACGCCGAGCGCAATGCCGGCGCGAAGTGCGCCGGCTGGAGCACCAATGAAGGCGACATATCCGACTGCTATCGCGGCGGCAATGATGGCGGACGAGTGACGGCCAAGCCGCGCGAGCCGAAGGAAGAGCCATGCCATTGAAGCCAACCACGTCACCCGCCAACCCGAAATCGCCAGGAGGTGCAGCAACCCTGAGCTGGCAAACGCCGCCTTCAATGCAGGGTCGACCTCGCTGCGCCACCCGGCGACGAGCGCCTCGACCATCGGGGCGCGTGCGCCGAAGTAACGACGGGCGTCATGGACGATTGCTGAACGCCACCGTTCTGCCCGAGTCGGCGCGAAGAGCACTCTCCCCACCGAGCCGATCAGCAGGCGACCATCTGGCGGGCCGAGCGATCGGGGCATCGGCACCCAACGCCCATGCACCGATGCCGTGACGCCAGCCTCACGCGACTTGTCGCGCGGCCACACGGCGACCACCGTTCCGGCACAACGGGCACCGATCAACTCGACCCGCCCCTGGCCTTCGGCCGGATCAACCGCGTGGACGACGTATGACGCCTCGCCCAGCGGCAGCCGGGCTGCACACGACTCCATCGCCCGGCGAGCTGCCCCGCCGCCAAGCGCCACCGCGAGGGCCGCCGCACCTGCCGCGATTCGGGCCGTCCCTGAAATGAGGACCGCGATCAGGACGAGGACCGCGATGACGATGCCCGGGTCCCGAAAACGCGCGAGGCCGGTCGTCAGACCGGCCCCGCTTGCTGCTGCCACCCAGAGAATGGGTGGGATCCGTCTCACCCGTTAGTGGCGGCCTCGTGCTCGGCGCGCGGGCGGGCAATCACCCGGCGAATCGCTTCGAGCACCTGCACATCGATCGCGGCGCGATGCTGGTCGCCGTCGAGGGCAACGTTCGTCACGGCCTTGCCAGCCGTGGTGATGACATACTTGGGCGGCAGCCGGTTGAGGGCATAGAGCAGCACGTCGTCGCGATCTTCGTCGCTGGCGCCAAAACCAGGGACGGCGCCCTTGAGCCGCTCATAGGCATCGCGCACATGCTTTTCCATGAGGTTGACGATCATAACACCACCAGTGCGGCGCGTTCGACGCCGCCGGTAAAGGTTGATCCGGTCGTCCCGGTGAGACGGACCGTGTGATACTCGCCCACCGCCGACGACGGCAGGTCGACCAGCACCAGAAAGTTCTGCCGGGTCCGCGCCAGCATCATGTCGCCGCGCTTGGCCGGTCGCTCCACCAGCACTTCGTGCACTTCACCGACCCGCGCCATGTTGCGCCGGCGCGTCTGCGCCCGGGCAACTGCAATGAGCTGGTCGAGACGCGCCGAGGCCACATCGTCGCTCACATGCCCCTTGATCCGTTCGGCCGGCGTCCCTTCGCGGAGCGAATACTTGAACGTGTACGCATCGTCGAAGCCGGCAACGTCGACCATCGAGACCGTTTCGGCAAACTCCTCGTCGGTCTCACCCGGGAACCCCGCGATGATGTCGGTCGACACGGTGATCGTCGGGATCGCCCGCCGCAGGTCCGCGACCACGTCGAGATAGCGTTCACGGGTGTAGCGGCGCAGCATCCGCCGAAGCACCGTATTCGAACCGCTCTGCACCGGCAGGTGGACGTGGTCGCACACCGATGGGGTGGTCGCCATCGCGTCGATCACGTCGGCGGTGAAATCGGTGGGATACGGCGACGTGAACCGGACCCGCCGAATACCGTCCACGGTGCCCACTGCGCGCAACAGCGCGCCGAACCCCGCCGTGCCGTCGTGATACGAGTTCACCGTCTGGCCCAGCAGTGTCACTTCGCTGACACCCTGCTCGGCCAGTTCGCGCACCTCGCGCACCACATCGGCGAGGAGACGACTCCGCTCCGGGCCGCGTGTGGTCGGCACGATGCAGAAGGTGCACCGGTAGTCGCAGCCGCGTTGTACCGTAACGAACGCCGTGGGTCCCGGTTGACGCAGCTGCGGGATGTCTTCGTAATGCTCCCAGTCGCGGTACTCGACATCGGCGCGCCGATCGCCGGTCCGTGCGTGGGCCAGCAGTTCCGGCAGGTTCCGGTAGCCGTCCGGGCCGACGACGAGGTCCACGGCAGGGACGCGTTCCAGCAGTATCGGCCCGAGCCGCTGGGCCATGCAGCCCACAACACCCAGAATCCGCCCGGGCGTCTTGTGCCGCTGCAGCTCGCCCATGCGACCTACCACCCGCTGCTCGGCGTTGTCGCGCACGGCGCAGGTGTTGACCAGCATGACGTCAGCATCTTCGGGTCGGTCGGTGGGTGTGTAGCCATCGCGCGCGAGGACGCCGAACATCAGCTCGCTGTCGGCCACGTTCATCTGGCAGCCGTACGTTTCGATGTAGACGGACTTCATTGCGCGCGCGCCGCGGTCAGCGTCCCGCACTCACGGGGTAATCCCGCCAGGACGCACCGAAATGCCGAAGGTGATGATCGTGGCGTTTTCGTGGTAGGCCGCTCCCTGCGAGCGCCAGACATGCTGGATCGCAATGTCGAATCCGCCCCGCTCCTGGGCAAAGCGGCGTCCGGTACCAATCGACACACCAAACTCTTTCGGCTGCCCGTCGGCGATCAGCAGGAACGGCAACGTCGTATTCCGGACGCCCAGGCGAATCGGGTACTTGAGCGGGCGGCGCATGTCGCGGAAGATCTCGATGCCGAAGTTCTCCTCGACCGTATTGGCGCTCCCCGGTGAACCCTGCGCCATCAGGCTCGAGTCGGCCCGCGACCAATTGCTGGCCGTGATCGATCCGCTCAACTGCAGCCGCGGTGACGGAGTGATCCGGATCGCGCCGCTGATGGCGTCGGCCATTGGGACGATGCCGATCGTCGCGGTGGCAAACTTGACCTGTCCATTGCCGGTCGAATCGCGATCAACCGTCACGTTGCCATTGTGACGGTAGCTGCCCGCCAGTTCAAAGCCGTGCACCGGCTGCCAGATTGCGCCGACCGACACCCCCAGTCCGCCGTACGACAGCTCAGCGGTCTCCTGCGGCGACTGATAGGTAGTGTCTTCCCAGTAGCGGCGGGACGTGAGGCGGTTCGAGCCGGTCAGGAAATGCAGTCCCGCGCCGAGCACCAGATGACTGGAGGCCAGCCACGCGGCGCCAAGCTGGATATCGTCAATGCCGCCCCGGGACGACAGCGTATCGTGCACGTTGACCGGCACGTCACGAGGCGTGGCTACGCCATCCGTGACAACGGTGAAGTCGCGATCCGTCAGCAGCGAGTAACTCACCGCGATTGCAAACGGGCGTCGGGGGATCGGGCCGCCGATGAGAATCTGGGGAAAGCGCGTATCGCGGTTGCTGAGTGAGCCTTCAGGCGTCGTGGAGTTGCGGTAGTCGCCCGACGTCGTGAAGAGCGCGGTGGTGGTGGTCAGCATGCCGATCGCGGCCGGGTTGGTCGACGACTCGCCGTCGAACAGGCCGATGCCACCGC
The DNA here is from genome assembly GCA_036499125.1 of Gemmatimonadales bacterium. Lineage (GTDB taxonomy): Bacteria > Gemmatimonadota > Gemmatimonadetes > Gemmatimonadales > GWC2-71-9 > Palsa-1233. Next base: position 279,495 of record DASYEH010000014.1, on the reverse strand, counting down.
CGAGGGCGAGCGCCCGGGCGGAGAGACCGCGCCCCGGCAATCCTAGGCCACGAATCCCGAACTCCGACGACTGCGCCTGCGCGGTGCCAACCAGGCCGGCTGCGAGGACGAGCGAGGCAAGGATGCGCCGCATGCTAGTAGCCCTCGAAGGCAAACGGCGGCCGGTAGGTGATCCGGAGCGTTGGCGGCCCGGATGACGAACGGGTCGAATGGAAGAGCGGGAAGATGTACGACCCGCCTTCCTCGACCAGGTTGAGGCGGAGGATTGGCGGCGTGCCGGTCGGCCCTTGCCAGAGCGTGATCAGCGGACCCACCTCGAGCGTGACGAGCGAGTCGCCAGGGTACATCACGAACGCGGAAAACGCCCCGGTAATCGCGGGCGACTTGGCGCCGAAATCCACCAGCACCGCCGACGCGTCGACCGTGGCGCTGTCGCCAGGTATGCCGACCACCGGCGCATCAGCGTGCAGCACAAGGGTCGCCCGGATGATCGTTGCCGAATCGCGCAGATACGGCGGCAGCGAAAAGCGCAGGAACGACCGCGAGACCGGGAAGCCGCCGACCGCAAGCAGGTCGCTCGGAATTGGTGCGGCAGGCGGCGTCACCGTGAAATACCGTTGCGCGATTCGGGTGCTCAACTGCGGTTTCAGCGAATCGACGACGCCAATGGCCTCGGCATAGGTGCTCAGCAGCGGCGCAAAGTCGCCCGAGGCCGGTGTACCAATGCGGGTGCCGGTCGGCGCGTCGGCACGAACCCGGATGCCGATCTGGAGCACGCCACTATCGGCCGCCGCAACCAGCACACGCGCGAGCGAATCGCCGGCAAAATTGACGTGCACGATGCCGGTGCGGAACGATTGCGGTTCCGGCACTTCGATAAGTTCGTTGGCCGGTGTCATCGCCGCATCGACTTGCGCAAACGTCGCGGTGGTATCGAGCGTGAGTGGGAGTCGGTAGATCTCCAGTACGAAGTTCGTACTGGTCGTGTCGCGGTCCTGCACGCCAATGTCGATGCCAACGGAGTCGATCGTAAACGTCCGGCTGGTGTCGGACACGGTGATCGAATCGCCCTGAGCCACGAACCGGAAGACGGCGCGATGTTCGCCGTACACGCCACCGCTGGACGACAGCGTCGACACCAGGTCGGCGGGGTCGACAAAGCCGGTGAAGCTGGAGTCCGCACCCTGAATCGGGGTCAGGACGGTGTCGCGGAACTGTGCCTGCCCGCCCGGACAGAGCGTCGGACACGATCCCGGCGTGGTAAAGTGTTCGGTACATGCCGCCGTCAGCAGCGCCAGCGTGCCGACGATGACGGGAATCCATTTCATGGCAGCACGTCGCTGTTGAAGCTCGCAGGAAGCAATTCGCGCATCGTCCAGGTTGTAGTCGACTCACCGGCACAGCCCGCCACGATGAGGTCCGGCGCAAACTCGGCGAGCACCTGTCGACACGCGCCGCAGGGCGCAATCGGCTCGTCCGCATCACTCACCAGCACCAGTCTGGTAAACTGGCGGTGCCCCGCCGTGACGGCCGCTACGACGGCGCTTCGCTCGGCGCAGATGGTCAGTCCGTACGAAGCGTTCTCCACGTTGCAGCCACCGAAGACGGTCCCGTCCGCCGTCTCGAGTGCTGCGCCAACGTGAAAACCGGAATACGGCGCGTGAGCGTGCTCCCGTGCTGTGTCAGCTACCGCCCGCAACGCCGTCAGGTCGGCCAGATTTCGCTCAGAAATGAGCGGCCAGCCGCAAGCGGCCCGACGCCCAGGAACTCGGCGACCGTCTGGCCGATGTCGGCAAAGCTGCCCCGCTCGCCCAAGTCGACCGGACGGACGCGCGGGCCCGCCACCAGAAGCGGTACGCGCTCGCGCGCATGATCGGTCGAAACGGTCGTGGGATCGTTGCCATGGTCGGCCGTGAAGATAATCAGGTCCTCCGGCCGGGCCCGCCCCAGAAAGCCCGCAATCCAGCCGTCGAGCTGGCGCAGCCCGCCCACGAACCCGGGGACATCGTTCCGGTGCCCCCAGCTCTGGTCGAACTCGATCACGTTGGCGAAGACAAATCCGCGATCGGCGGTGCGCATCGCATCGTCAAGGAGACGATAGGCGTCGCCATTGGTTGCTGTATGGGTACTGCGGAGATTCCGCCCCGCGAAGAGGTCATCCACCTTCCCCACCCCGACGACCGGTACGCGGGCATCGGCCAGCAGGTCAAGCAACGTCACGCCAGGCGGTTCCAGCGAGAAATCCCGGCGATGGGCTGTGCGCTGGAACGCTCCCGGGCGCCCGACGTAGGGGCGGGCGATCACCCGCGACACGCCGACTGGTCCGGTCAGCATGGCCCGCGCGGTCTCGCAGGCAGCGTAGAGTTCCGCCAGCGGAATGACGTCCTCGTGCGCCGCGACCTGAAACACCGAGTCAGCCGAGGTGTAGACGATCCACTTGCCGGTCGCCAGCTGCTCCGGGCCCAGCTCGTCGAGGATTGTGGTACCGGACGACGCCTTGTTGCCGATCACCCCCCGCCCGGTCCGGCCAGCGAAGTCGGCGAGCACCTCCGCCGGAAAGCCATGCGGAAAGGTCGGGAATGGCTTCTCGAGGACGACTCCGCAGAGTTCCCAATGGCCGGTCGTGCTGTCCTTTCCCGCACTCCTCGGCGCCGCGGTGCCGTGCGCGGCCGTCGGGGCGGCCACGCGCGGCAAACCGGAGTCGCCGCACCACCCGAGGCCAAGCGCGGCGAGATGGGGCAAGTCCAGGCCCGGGTTGGCGCGCATGACGTTGCCGAGCGTTGCGCTCCCCACGTCGCCGTACGCTGCAGCATCCGCAGCGGCGCCAGCGCCGAGACCGTCAAGCACGACAATGAAGGCTCGACGGCTCACCCGGTCGCGCCGGTCGCGAATCGGATCCGCAGCGATGTCAGCGCCTGGGCGAGCAACTGCGCTTCGTCGGCCTCGAGGTTGCCGCGAGTCTTTGCTTCAAGCGCAGCCAGGGTGTCAATCAACGCCTGGGCGAGCTGGCGTGGGTTGCTGGCACCTGCCTGCTCGGCGCCGGGCGGAAGCTGACCGTCGAGGGCTCCGCTAGCCTGGGCGGCCAGGCCGAGGACGAGGGAGGCGAAATGCTGATTCATTCGGAAGTGTACCGGCGTGGCAGTCGGGGCCCGAGGGCCGTGAGCATTTCATAGCTGACCGTTCCGGCCAGCGCGGCCTGTTCGTCGAGGGTGACGAGTCCGCCGAAGAGGGTTGCCACATCCCCGATCGCAACTGGCAGGTCGGCCGCGTCGACCATCACCTGGTCCATCGTGACGCGTCCGACGATACGCAGGCGCTGGCCGAGCAGTTCCACCGCGCCAGCGGTCGACAACCGGCGATGGACGCCATCGGCGTAGCCAATCGCCAAGGTCGCGACGGTCACCGGATGGGTCGCGTGCCAGGTCTGGTCGTACCCCACGCCCGCTCCGGTCGCCAGCCGGCGAACGGCCACCACCCGGGCTCGCAAGGCGGCAACCGGTACCGTGTCGAGGCCGGCCACCTTGCCGCCATAGAGATGCAGCCCAGGCCGGGTCAGGTCGCCCGCATACGCGTGGCCATACCGCGCTGCGGCAGAAGCCGCCGCGTGCACCAGCGGCGGTCGGTGCCCGAGCGCCTCGATCGCTCGCTGCAACCGGTGCCACTGCTCCGCCGTCGCCACCGGGTCCTGCTCGGCCGAGTGGAACATCGTGAAGATGCCCTCCCACCGGCTGGCGTCGCTCAGCAGGTTGCGGACCGCCGCCAGCAAGGCGTGATTGTCCCACGGAAAGCCGGATCGGCTCATTCCGGTGTCGATCTCGATGTGAAAGGCGCCCCGGCCCTGTTCCAACCAGGCGCGCAACGCTTCGAGGTCGCCGATCACCGGTCGCGCCGCGACCGCGTTGGTGTAGTCGATCATTGCCGGCACCAGCGGCGTGAAGACGACCAGCGGGCCGACCACGCCGCTGGCGTGCAACTCACGCGCTTCGTCGACCGTGGCCACGCCAAAGCCCCACGGCGCGACGCTCGCGAGTGCTCGTGCGACTGGCAGGGCACCCAGGCCGTACCCGTCGGCCTTGAGCATTGGAAGCAGGGGCGCGCCTGTTGCCAGGGCGTACGAACGCGCGTTGCGCACCAGGGCCTCGAGGTCCACGTCAACCCAGGCGCGCGCAGTATCGGGAGTGAATCGTTTCAGCACAGGCGGAGACTAGGACCCCGGAGGTCATGATGCAAGACGATTCCGCGCTCGGACGCGCAACCGCGATGGTGGCTGACCTGCGCCAGCGGTGCGACTGGGACCGCATCCAGACACGCCAGACCTTGCGGCCGTACCTGATCGAGGAGGTTCACGAACTCGACGCCGCGATCGCCGCCAACGACGCCGGCGCGATTCGGGACGAAGTCGGCGACCTGATGCTGCACCTCGCCTGGCAACTCGTGCTGGGCGCTGAAGCGGGGGAGTTTACGGCGAGCGACATTGCCGACGACCTCGTCGCCAAGATGCGCCGGCGCCATCCCCACCTTTTTGACCTGGGGCCGGCCGATGCATGGCAAGCGCTCAAGCGACGTGAGCGGAGCGCTGGAACGGGCACCCTCGATGGCCTGCCTGCGACGCTGCCCGCGCTGGCGCTCGCCTACCGCCTGCAGGAACGCGCCGCCGGTGTCGGCTTTGACTGGCCTGACACCGACGGACCCGCCGACAAGGTCCGTGAAGAGCTGGCCGAGGTAGAAGTGGAACTCAAATCGCAGACCCCAAACGGAGTCGACGCGCGCGCTGAGGAAATCGGCGACCTGCTTTTCGCAGTCGTCAATCTGGCCCGCAAGGCACACGTGCATCCGGACGCTGCGCTCGAACGGGCGAACCGGAAGTTTCAGCGCCGCTTCGAGCAGGTCGAACAGCTCGCGGCAACGCGCGGCATCGAGATGTCAGGCGCCGGGCTGGACGTGCTGGATCAGCTGTGGGACGAGGTCAAGCGGCAGTAGCTGGACGCTGGACGCTGGACGCGAATGTCCATTGTCCACTGTCCATTGTCCACTGTCCATTGTCCATTGTCCATTGTCCAAGTCCAACGTCCAATGTCCGCCGTTACGGATACAACCGATGAATCTGCCGCGGGAACGGAATCGCCTCGCGGATATGCGGAATGCCGCAGATCCACGCGACGGTGCGCTCGAGGCCGAGACCGAAGCCGGAGTGCACGAAGCCACCGTAACGCCGCAGGTCGAGATACCACTGGTAGGTCTCGGGGTTGAGACCCTGCGCAATGATGCGCGCGACCAGCCTGTCGTAGTCGTCCTCACGTTGTGACCCGCCGATGATTTCGCCGTACCCTTCGGGCGCCAGACAATCATTGTTGAGCACGGTCCGCGGGTCGTCGGGGTTTTCCTTCATGTAGAAGGCCTTGACCTGCTTCGGATAGTTCATCACGAAGAGCGGCTTGTCGTAGGCGCTCGCCAGCATCGTTTCGTCGTCCGCGCCGAGGTCAGTGCCCCACTGGATGTCGCTGCCTTTCGCTTGCAGCGCGGCAATCGCATCGGTGTAGCTGATGCGAGCGAAGGGCGCCGTCACCCGTTCGAGTGGCGCCGTGTCGCGCTCGAGTTCCTTGAGGTCCTCCGCACGCCGTTCGAGTACCCGCGCCACCAGGTAGGACACGAACTCTTCTTGCAGCCGCATGTTGTCGTTGGTATCGGCAAACGCCACTTCCGGCTCGCACATCCAGAACTCGGTGAGATGGCGGCGGGTCTTCGATTTCTCGGCGCGAAAGGTCGGCCCGAAGCAGTACACCTTGCCGTGCGCCGCGGCGGTCGCCTCGATGTAGAGCTGACCGGTCTGCGCCAGGTAGGCTCGGCCAAGATCGAAATAATCGGTGGCAAAAAGCTCGCCCGCTTCTTCGCCAATCGCGCCGGTCAGGATTGGCGCGTCGGTGCGAATGAAGCCGCGGTCGTAGAAGAAATCGGAGATCGCGTGTTCGATCTCGTTGCGTACCCGGCCGATGGCGACCTGTTTGCGCGAGCGCAGCCAGAGATGGCGATGCTCGAACAGGAAGGCGGTGCCGTGCTCCTTCGGCGTGATCGGAAAATCGACGCTCGGTGCCGTGACGTGCACGTCGAGTGCCGTCAACTCGAACCCGCCTGGGGCTCGTGCGTCAGCACGCACCGTCCCGGTGACCACCACGGTGGCTTCGTGGGTCAGGGTCGCGAAACGTTCCCAGGCCCCGTCGGCAATTTCATTGCGGGGAAAGACCGCCTGGAGATAGCCGCTACCGTCGCGGAGAACGAGAAAGGCGATCTTGCCCGACGAGCGCGTCGTGGTCACCCAGCCGCGCACCGCAACCTGGGCGCCGGCGTGATCCCGCAATCCGGCGATGTTCGAATGAATCAAGGTCATGGCCCATCATAGGACGGCCCAGCAGTTCCGGCAACCGTCCCATGCGCCAGTCAGGCGGCTGGGGATGGCGAATCGAGGGCCAGGCCGTCGGCCAACCGCGCCACCGTTTCGGCGTCCTGCCACTGCCGCTCCAGCAAGCGGAGCTCTCCTTCCATCACCCGCTGCTCGGTGTCCTCGTGAGCCAGCATCTCCAGGGCCAGCCGCACCTCCCCCGCCACATCCCGCACCGGAAAATGGCGCTGGGTCACGAAGCGGAGCGGCTGGCCTGCCACGTAGGCCATCAGCCGGTCCCGCGTGGGCGCGGTCTCGATCAGCCGCACCGCTTCGCCGACGATCGCATCGCCCGGCATGTGCGCCTCCATCGCCGGCAGCAGCCGCCCCAGCGTCGGCAGCACTTCAGCCCCGGTGAAGATGCCGAGGGTCGGTACATCGCGGATGCTTGGCAGTGTCGACCCGTCGACGTACAAGCTCCGTTCAGCGCCAGTGCGGTACGGCACATCGAGACGCCACTCGCCGGCATCCGTGGTGGAGAGTGTCGCCTGCATCAGCGCGACATACGGAACCTGTACCAGCTGGCCGGTCCACGGATCGCGGAGCACCCGGTGGTGACGCAACGCTCGCATCGCGCCGGCAGTGACATCGCGAAATGGCAGTGATGCCAACGGCCCTCCGGACAGCGACGTGATGATCCAGTTGAGCGCGCCGATCGGGTCGGCACCCTGACCCGACGCCGGCCGTCGTCGCTGGCGCACCGCGCTGCCATAACGCCAGGCAGCAAACTCGGGACGCAGTGCCGGTCCGATGCGAATCAGGTCGACTCCAGCACGATGATGTGCCAGCCCGATGTTGTCGGTGGAGTAACGAGTGCGGGTGTCACGAAAGAGCTGTTCGCAGGAATCGATCGCTTCGAGGCGGGAGTCGAACGGCACCAGATTCCAGCGGGCGCACTCGGTGCAGACCACCCAGAGCCGGCCGACCCGCGCGTCGAATGCCACGCGGCGGCCAGTCGGCAGCGCCTCAATCAGGGCATTGCTGCCCAGCGATCTGCTGCAATAGAGACAGGAGCTGTACATGCGCGAACACCTCCACTGCTCAACATCCGCGCGGGAGATGGCAACAGACTGGCGGTTCGGTTACAGTGGAATGACAGCAGGGTTACAGTGCGACGGCGGGTTCAGGTGTCGCGACGGCGCGCCTCGATATCGGCCTCGACGCCGTCGGAAATCGAGAGTTGATCGGCAATGGCCGCCAGCCGGTCGGCGTCGCGCCATTGCCGTTCCAGCAACTTCAGTTCCCCCTCCAGCCACCGTCGCTCGGACTCCTCATTCGCGAGCATTTCGATGGCCAGCCGGCTTTCGACCTTGATGCCGCCCAACGTCCCCGGCCGGCGCTTGCCGGTGCGCCGCACGGGATCCCAACGGACCTTTCCCACCAGCGTGTCCAGGTCACCGTGCTGCTCAAGCAGCGTCACGGCGTTCTCGATGTGAGTTTTCGATCCGGCGGTTCCGGCGATGACGGGAAGCATCGCGCCGAGAGCGTGCACTGCGTCCTGACCGACCAGCTGGCGCGACCCGTCAGCTCGCCCGCGCAAGAACCAGCGGCCGCTGACACCGACGCGATTGGGGACCGAAATGGCCCAGGCATGGGGGCCGTCGTCCAACCGTTCAAGCCACGATTTCTTGATATCGGCAACTGTCAATGTCAGCGGTTCACCCTCGCCGGCCGGCACGACTCGCGTTGCCACTCGGCGCGATTCCCAGAGACGCGGTACATGCTGCAGCGGAAATTGCACACCGACCATCGAGCCGACCAGCGCGTGCAGCCCCACCATGCCACCGATCCCGGCCGCCACCAGCGTCCCGGCGATGATGATGTTGCGACGGCGGCGGCTCGCGAATCGATCACCGTACCGCCAGGCTGCCAGTTCGGGGCGTTGCGCCGGGCCGATGCGGACCAGCTCCAATCCCTCGCGGAGGCGGGCGATACCGATATGGTCGGTGGAGAATCGCAAGCGAGCGTCGCTGAAGAGCCGTTCGCAGGCGTCAATTGTTTCGAGTCGCGTGTCGAACGGCACGAGGTTCCAGCGCGCGCACGACGGACAGATGACCCAGAGCCGCCCCTGCACTGGGTCGAACGCGATACGCCGGCCAACCGGCAACGTCTCGAGCACGTCGTTGTGGCCGAGGGGCCGACCGCAGATGAGGCAGGTGGAGTACACGGGTGGATTATAGCGGATGGCTGGTGGGCGTTGGGCGCTGGAGGCTGGACATTCGCTAATGGCTGATGGCTAATGGCTAATGGCTGATGGCTGATGGCTAATGGCTAATGGCTGATCCGCCCATATCCTGCCATCGGGTCGTGATCGTCCAGCGTCAAGTGTCCAACGTCCAGTGTCCAATGTCCAGTGTCCATCAGCCCGTCACCAGCTCATCCGCGATCTTTGCCAACCGGTCCGCTTCGCGCCAGCGACGTTCAAGAAGTGCCAGGTCGGCCGTCAACAACGCGCGTTCGCTCTCCTCGTGCGTGAACATCTCGAGGGCAAGCGCCGATGCCAGTGGCAACTCAGCGAGCACCAGGCCGTCTGCCGGTTCGCGAGTGGACCGCGACCCTTGCCCCGGCGGTACGTAACGCACCTGCCGGCCAAGCATCTCACCGCGACGGAGGATTTGCGGAACCGAGCGATTGTCGGTCACCAGTTCAACCGCATCACGGACGACGCCGCGAGTACCGGTCATGCGGTTGACGATCGGAAGCACCTGTCCAAGCAACGGCGCAGCCTCGGCGCCCCAGAACCTGGATTCGGTGGGAGCTCGCCCCACGGCGAAGCCTCCCTTTCGTTGCCCGAACGCATGCAGTTCGAGGCCCCATTCGCCGTCTGCCCTGCGGATGATGCGCGAGGCGTTGGCCGATTCGACGGTCACCACCCCCGCCTCGCCGTCGGCTATGGCGACGATCCCGGCAGTGCGGCGCCGAGCCATTACCATCACCGCCAGTATGAACAGCGCGGGAACCGAGAGTCCGCCCACGACCTCGGTCGGCATCGCAATCCCGGCGGCGAATGCGATAACCCCGGACGCCAATGGCAAAGCGGCCGACGCCGCCGCGGTCTTGAGCGCAACGTCACGGCGGCGCCGACCGAACTGATCGCCATAGCGCCACGCGGCAAACTCGGGTCGCAATGCCGGCCCGACCCGCACGAGCTCGAGCCCCTCCGGCAAGCGCGCCAGCCCGATATGATCGGTCGCGAATCGGAGCTTGGCCGTCTGGAACAGTCGCTCGCCCTGATCAATTGTTTCGAGGCGGGTGTCAAACGGCACCAGGTTCCAACGCTCGCAATTGCGACACACTACCCAGAGCCGCCCAGCGGCGGAGTCGAAAGCCACCCTGCGACCCACCGGGAGCGTTTCGATGACGCTGTTGGTTCCGAGGTCGCGGGTGCAGTAAAGGCAGGTGGAGTACACGGCGGGAAAATAGCTGAGGGCTGGTGGGCGTTGGACGCTGGAGGCTGGACATTCGCTAATGGCTACTGGCTGATGGCTGATGGCTGATGGCTAATGGCTGATGGCTGATCCGCCCATATCCTGCCATCGGGTCGTGATCGTCCAGTGTCCATCGTCCAGTGTCCAGCGTCCAAAGTCCATCAGCCATCAGCCATCGTCCAGTGACGAAAACGCCAGTTCCGAGCTATCGTTGGTAGACTCGACTTGGGGGACTGATGGCCACTGTTCAGGATATCCTGAATCGCAAAGGCGGCGAGGTGCATTCCATCGAGGCGCACTGCCTTGTGCTGGATGCCGCGACCAGAATGAACGAGCTCGGCGTCGGCGGCCTGATCGTGGTCGAAGGAGAGATGGCGATCGGGATGTTTACCGAACGCGATATCCTGCGACGCGTGGTGGCGGCGAAGCTCGACCCGGCAACAACGCCCGTCTCGAAAGTGATGACATCTCCCATCGCAGTCTGCCGCCCCGACACGAACGTCGAAGAGTGCCGCGACGTGATGACGGCCCGCAAGATCCGCCATCTCCCGGTGGTCGACCAGAAGCAGCTGCGCGGCATCGTGACGATTGGCGATATCCTGGCGCACGAGATCGGCGAACACAAGGCAACGATTGAATACCTGAATAGCTACGTGTTCTACCAGAGGTAGGAGGCTCACCCGCGAACGACTCCGCAGGCTGCAGCCAGATGACGCCAGTGTCCGGTGTCCAGCATCCAGCGTCCAGTGTCCAACATCCCCTGTCCACCAGCCATCACCCATCAGCCCACCCTGAACAGCGTCTCCCCCCGCGGATACCGCGTCAGCGCCCGCAACCGCAGCGCCTGATTCTCGCGGTGATTCAGGAGCGGGTCGCTCTCCAGGATCGTGCGTGCAAGGGCGCGAGCCTCGGCGAGCAGGTCGGTGTCGTCCGGGAAACGGGCAATCTTGAAGTCGACGCTGCCCGACTGGCGCGCGCCGAGGAGGTCGCCGTGCTGACGCTCGGCCAGGTCCAGCTCTGCGATCTTGAAGCCATCGTCAGTTTGCGCGAAGGCGCGCAACCGCTCCGGCGTTTCGGCGCCGGCGATCATCAGGATGCAGTGCGATTCGCGCTCTCCGCGGCCCACCCGACCACGAAGCTGATGCAGCTGTGCCAGGCCGAAGCGCTCGGGGTGTTCGATCACCATGATGGAGGCGTTCGGGACGTCGATGCCGACCTCGATCACGGTGGTTGCCACGAGCAACTGCACCTCGTTGTCGCGGAACGCCCGCATCACCCGGTCACGCTCCGGCGCCTTGAGCTTGCCGTGAACGAGGCCCACGCGCACATCTGGCCAGCGCGCCGTCAGCGATGCCGCCATCGTCTCGGCGGCGCGCAGGTCGGCACGCTCTGATTCTTCGATCACCGGCAACACGATGTACGCCTGGGCGCCCTCCTGTACCGCGTGCCGCACGAAGTCGAAGACCCGATTGCGGTGCATCGGCGTGCGCAACGCGGTGCGAATCACGCCCCGCCCAGGCGGCCGCATCTTCAGCACCGACATGTCGAGATCGCCAAAGCGCGTCAGCGCCAGCGAGCGCGGAATCGGTGTCGCGGTCAACAGCAGCACGTCGGGCGCATCGCCCTTGTGCATCAGCGCCGCGCGCTGCTCGACCCCAAAGCGATGCTGCTCGTCAATCACCACCAGCCCGAGCCGCTGGAACGCCACCGCTTCCTGCACCAGCGCGTGGGTACCGATCACGATGCGCGTCTCACCGCTGGTGAGACGTTGCCGAGCGGCGCGCTTGTCGGCCGCAGTCAGCCGGCCGAGCAAAAGCTCCGGCACGACACCGAGTGGTGCCAGCAGCCGCGACAGCGACTGGTAGTGCTGCTCAGCCAGCAACTCCGTCGGTGCCATCAACGCGGCCTGATAGTCGTTTTCGAGCGCCAGCAGCATGGCGAATAACGCGACGACGGTCTTGCCGGTGCCGACATCCCCCATCAGTAGTCGATGCATGCGCGCCCGACCGGTCATGTCGTCAAAGATCTCGCGAATGGCCTGCTTCTGATCGGCAGTGAGTTCCCAGGGCAAGCCGGCGCGCAGCGCGGTCGTCAGGGTGCGGTGCACGGTGAACTGGGTGCCGCGCTCGCCCTCGCGAGCCAGTGCGCGGGCACGCGCCAGCATCAGCTGCAAGTCAAGTAGCTCATCGATGGCCAGGCGCCGCCGGCCCCGTTCGGCCTCGGCGGTGGTCGTTGGATGGTGCACGGCGAGCAGCGCATCGCGCAGGGTCGGCAAGCTGAATTGGGCGCGTAGCGTGTCGGGCAGGATGTCAGTGACCACGCCCAGCATGGCGTCGAGATGACCATCGATGATCGCGCGGATCTGCTTGTGACTGATCCCCTCCGCCGCGGGATAGACCGGGAGGACTCGACCCGCCGCCTCGTCATCGGGGTCACCGAGGACGATCAGTTCACGGGGCGCCATCTGTCGCCCGTGATAGAACCGGATCGGACCCGCCACCAGCAGCTGCTGTCCCACGATGATGGTGCGATCGAGAAACGCCTGCCCGGGCCAGGCGCATTCGAGTACACCGCTCGCATCGCGGAGCACGGCGTGGAAGATCCGCAGGCCTTTGCGCGTCGGCAGCACGCCCTTGCTGATGACCGTGCCAGCACAGGCGACATCGTCGCCGACCCGGGCGTGCGCCATCGGCGTGAGCGTGGAGGCGTCGATGTAGCGATGCGGAATGTGATAGAGCAGATCCTGCACCGAGTGCACACCCAGACGTGCCAGGACCTCGGCGCGCTTTTCGCCGATTCCCTTGAGGAACTGGACGGGAGTGTCAAGTCGGAGTTGGGGCACGCCGCAATCTAGGGACGCGCCGCCCCGATCAGCCTTGCATCACCCGCGCGATATCAGCATCGAGGTCCGCAGGTGCCTGGACGCGGGTAAGCCAGGATACGCCAATCATCACCAGGATCGACAGCACGAGTGCCAGTCCGGAGCCGCTGACACCCGCTGGAAAGTGATGCGGAGTCAGGTGGTTGACCGACTCAAAGACCAGCGTCACCGTCAAGCCAGTGAGCATTGATGCAATGGCACCAATGCGAGTCGCGCCGCGCCAGTTGAGGCCGATCGCCAGCGTCGGCACCAGCGTGGACGCGAAGAGTCCCCAGCCAAAGATGCCCAGCAATACCACCACCGCCCCGTTCTGGAGGGCGACCAACGCAGCCCCGGTGCCGACGATGACGGTAGCGCCACGCCCCCAGGCAAGTTCCTGCCGGAGCGACCGCCCGAATGCACGCGGCAGGTCGTGCGTCACCGCAGCCGCCGCAACATTGAGGAAGGCATTGATGACGCCCATGCTGGCCGCGATGATACCGCTGAGCACTACCGCGGCCAGCAATGGTGACGTTCGCGCCAGCAGGAAGGCCGGCGTGGCATCATCGGCGGACGCGAGCGGTGCCATCGTGCCACCCAGCACGGCGGCCTTCACGCCAAGTCCCACACCAAAAAAAAGCAGCAGGGTAACCAGCAGCACCAGGGTCATCAGCAGCGGATACCAGCGCAGTTGCCGTGGATCGCGCAACATGTAGTACTTGCTGATCACGTGCGGCTGACCGAGCGTGCCCAGGCCAAAGACGAAGAAGAGCGACAGTGCTGCGAGCGGCGGCATCGTTCCCCAGGGGCCCAGCAACCCTGGTTGATGTGCCAGGATGGTGCGGGAAATACCGGCCAGTCCGTGTCCGGCGCGAAGTACGGCGGCGAACACCAGCACCGAAGCGCACGCCTTGACCACGCCTTGAAACACGTCGGTGCGTACACCGGCAAGAATCCCACCCGTCGCCGAGTAGGCCAGCATCACGATCGTACCAATCGCGACGCCCTGCCCCACGGACACCGGTACGATCGCGCCGAGAATGTGACCGAGCGCGAGCAGATTGGTCGCGATGTATCCGGTCGTCGCAATGATCAGCGCGACGGCGCAGATTCCCTGTGCGGCGGGTGAACGGTACCGCGCGCCCACGGCGTCCGGGACCGTGACCACCCCGCGCACTTCGCGCAGGAGGCGCATCGGACGCGCAAGCGCCCACGCGCTGAGCGGCGTGGTGATCGTGGCCGAGAGCGAGATGAACAGCGCGCCGATCCCGCTGGCGTAGAGCAGTGCCGGACCGCCGACGAAGATGAACCCTGACAGCGTCGCCGCCATGGCGGCGAGCGTCATCGTCCAGAGACCAACGCCCTGTCCAGCGACGAAGAAATCAGCCGCCGTTCGCGTCTGCCGAGCCGCACGTACGGCGATCACGGCACAGATCGTGAAATAGGCGACTGCAACACCGACGACGACTGGTGATCCCGTGCCGGTCACCGCAGCGGTACCGATCACCCGCGTGGCGCGCCGCGCATCAATGCCTCACACTCGGCGCGCAAGGCTATCAACGACTGATCATCGAGCCCCTCGATGCGGAATTCCCAGGCAAAGAGACCGGGAAGCACCAGCAGCGGCAGCAGGCCGACACCATAGATCTCGATTGCTGCCCGTCGCGGCAATCCGAGCCAGAGCGCGGCCGATGCAGCGTCCGGCGGAAGCAGGAGCGGCAAGCCAAATCCCGCGATCACCACGAGCAGAAGGAACGCGGTACCCCAGAGCAACGGGCTGCGCGTATGCGTGCTGCGAGAGACGCCGAGCGCCATGGTGGCCGACAGCATCAACGCCGTACCAGCGATCATGGCCCAGACGCCCCAGGGCGGTGCGCCGCCCGGCAGCCAAGCCGTGCCGTATGCCACCAGGACGGCGAAGGCGCCCAACGCCACTGCTCCAACTGCGCTACGCTGCATCGCTCCCAACGAGTAGTTCTGCCATCTGGCGTGGATCGAATGCGGTGAGGTCGTCCAGCGTTTCGCCAGTACCGATGAATCGGATCGGGATATCCAGCTCGCGACGCAAGGCAACCACCGCACCACCGCGCGCCGTACCGTCGAGTTTGGTGATGATCAGCCCAGTCGGCCGGACGACCTGCGCAAAGAGTTTTCCTTGCTGCACGGCATTCTGCCCCACCGAGCCGTCGAGCACGAGAAAGACTTCGTGCGGTGCGTCAGCGACTTTCTTGCCCACGACGCGAACCACTTTCCCGAGTTCCGCCATCAGGCCATCCTGTGTGTGGAGGCGGCCGGCCGTGTCGATCAGGACAACGGAGGCCTCGCGTGACACCGCCGCACCAACTGCATCAAATGCGACGGCGGCAGGATCGCCGCCTGGCGCACCGGCAACGCAGGGCACGCCGAGCCGTTCGGCCCAGACCTGCAGCTGCGCGATCGCGCCGGCGCGGTAGGTGTCGGCCGCACCGAGCAGCACGCGGTCGCCCTCGCGCTGCAACCGGTGCGCCAGCTTGGCGACCGACGTCGTCTTTCCGACCCCGTTGACACCAATCACCAGCACGACGCATGGCCCGGTTGCGGGGCGAGTCAGCGTGCCGGGACGTGGCGGACCGCTGAGCATTTCGGCGATATGGGTGACGAGGGCGTCGCGCAGGTCCCCCTCGGTGCGCACCTTGCCCTGGCGGATGCATCCTTCGAGATAGTCAACCAGGTCGAGCGTCGATGGCACGCCAAAGTCCGCTTCGATGAGCGTGCGTTCCACCGATTCGAGATCGTGCACGTTGAGTCCGCGCGCGAGCGCGCGCACATCAGTGAGCGCGAGGCGCTTGATCCGCTGCCACAGGCCGGGTTTCTTGCCGAGTCGATCCATTGGGGGAAGATAAGAACGGCGGGTGCGAAACGCGCCGACGCCGATACGCTACGGCTAGCGCATGCCGAGTCGGCGGCGCAACAGCCATTCGCCGCCGAACGCGGCGATGGCAAGTCCAAAGAGGACGAGCAGGTCGCGGAGCGGACGGCGAGGTGATGTCATCCCCCCGTGGCCGTCGTGCGCCGTGAGGGTTACCGGCGATGGCAGCAATTCGTTGGCGAACGGTTCGACGGCAAAGGCGCCACGACCGCCGGGAAGCGTGTAGCTGTAGCGCCCAACCGGCAAGGGCAGCGCCGCTTCACCGTCGACGCCGAACCGGAGCGTGTCAGCGCCGCGCACTGCACCGCGCTGCCATTGCAACGGGATCGCGTGCGCTGCGTTGGCGCCAGTCCACCGAAAACGCACCGCCTCGCCCCGCGATGTGACCAGCGCAACGGGCCGTGCGCTGGCACTATCGGCACCCTGGCCGTTGAGCAGCCACGCGCTGGCATCGGCAATCAGCACCCGCCAAGCCTGATTGGCGACGCCGCCCCGGAGCGCCCAGCGGCCGAGTCCGCTGGCGCCAATAGTGACCAGGCGCCGGGTCGCCACGATCCGCCCGATCACCACCGGCACTGCTGCTCCACGGCGCGAACGCCGCGCGGTGGCGCCGATCCACGCTGCACCGCCGGCGCTGTCGAGCAGGCGAATCCCGCTGGCGGGCGGCAGGGAGTCGGGATCGATCGTGGCAAATGCGTCGCTCACCGGCGACGCGCCGCCCGCTGCGAGGTACCAGTCTCCGTCGGTGGTCGCCGGCGGCCAGAGTAGCTGCGCTCGGCCCGACATGCGCCAAGGAGCCGGATCGCCCCGCACGGCGAGCAAGTCGGCGGCATGCGCGGCCGCCGCAACTTCAGCGCTGCTCACCAGGGCCAGGTCGTCGGTCCGACGCCAGATGCCAGCTTGCAGTTCGACATAGCCGCGCACCGGCACGCCGGCGACATCGGTCATGGCGCGATAGAGCGCGCGGGCATCCCAGTCCGGCGTCGTTGCCAGCACCACCACACCAGGCGACGGTGATGCGACCATCGCCACCCAGCGCACGTCGTCGTCCGGCTCACCATCAGCCGCGCCACCCCGTGAGACGGTCAGCCAGCGCAGTCCAATGGTCCGCCGCGGCCATACCGCGGCGAGCGACAGATGGGCCTGTAATCCAGTGCCGAAATGTGCGGTGCCGTGCGCGAGGGTGACCAGGCTGTCGCGAATCACAACGTTCGCACTGTCCGCGCCACCCGCGGTGCGCTCCAGGGCGATGTCAAAGCGGACCGTGTCGCCGGCGCTCACGACGTGAGGCGCGGCCACTGACCGGATGCTGACGTCCGGGCTGGGACTGCGTGGCACCATGCGCACAGTTGTCTGCGCGAGCAGATCGGCCGGTATGCTGGCCGCGTCAGCCACTTCACCATCAGTCACCACGACGACCGGACGGGCATCCGCAACGGCCGATGTCAGCGCGTCGCGAAGATCCGATCGGTCACCCGGTTCCCCAGGTGCCAACTCGCCGAAATGGAGCGTGTCGCCGAGCGTCACCGCGAGCCGCGCCGCGTCTGACGCGTGCCCGGAGGCGGCGTGCATCGAGATGGAATTGTCGAGGAGGACCAATGGTCGCCGCAGCGACGCGTGCGGGCCGATTGCCGGGTTGAGCAGCAGCAGGAAGAGGAGCGTGAGCCCCGTTGCGCGGGCCAGCGCCGCCCACCTGGCCAGCGGCTGACTCAGCCGGTCGCGCCAACTCCACCCGGCCAGGGCAACGGCCAGCGCGACCGCAAGGAGAGTCGCTGGCATGACGGCCCGGCCAGCCTATTCGGAAATGGACGGCGAAACGGGCGCGGTGTCGAGCAGATCGAGGAGGAGCGTGCGACGGTGCTGGAACTCGGCGAGCTGGGCCGGAGGCAACGGAGCGCCGGCTTCGGAACGGATCGTCCGCGGGTCGCGCGCAATGCCGTCGACCCGAAACTCGTAGTGCAGGTGCGGTGCCGTCGCGAGTCCGGTCATGCCGACGAGCCCGATCACCTCGCCTTGCGACACGTGCACTCCCGGGCGCATCCCGAGTTCAATGTGACTCAAGTGTCCGTACCGGGTGACGATCCCGTTGCGATGATGGATCTCGATCATGTTGCCGTAGCCACCTGACGGCCCGGCTACCGAGATCACCCCGTCGCCTGCGGCCCGCACTGGCGAACCGGCAGCGGCGGCGAAATCGACGCCCTCGTGTTTGCGGAAGATCCCCAGGATCGGATGCAGCCGCGCCAACGAGAAGCCGCTGGAGATGTAGCGGAACTCCACCGGAGACATCAGGAAGGCGCGCTTGAGGGCCGCGCCGTTGGCATCATAGAACGCTGTCCCGTCGCCGCTCGGGTAGCTGAACGCCTCGTAAACCTTCCCGCCGACGTAGAACTGATCGGCCAGGACCCCCTTGAACCGGACGTCGCCGTCCTCCGAGACCTGCCGTTCCACCGCCGCCACGAAATGGTCGTGCGGCTGGAGGTCACGCGAGAAGTCGATGGTGTAGTCGTTTACCGCAGCGAGCTGGACCGCGAGCTTGGTCCGCTCACTCTTGTCGAGGGTCTGGTCGGCGACGCCGCGGTCGAGCGCGTCATACAGGTTGGACTCGATGTCGCCCACCACCCGGATCGTGTCGGTGGTCCACTGAATCGGCACAGCCTCGCCCCGCCAGTCGCCCGACGAGGTCCGGATGAACCGCAGCCGCTGGTCGTCGTTCGGCTGGAATTCCACGTGGGTCGGAATGTCAGATGTTGCTTCATGTCGAACGGCAAAGACCAAGCCAGCCTTGATCTTACGTGGGTCGAAGTGAAGTGCATTCGCAAGTGCGGAAATGTTCAGCCCGACGATCCCCTGCCGCTGCAACAGCTCGGAGACGGTTTCGCCGCGCTGCAACGTGTCCTGAACAATCCGGAACGGACTGGTCACCCGGATCGCCGCGGCCACCGGCACGTCAGAGAGCCGGGTCCATGGCCATTGGCCGCGCACGCCCAGGATGGCGGCGCCGCCCAGGATGGCGACTGCGATCGGGAATAGCAGGGTACGTCGACTCATCAATCCATTTGCCGCCTGATAAAGGTCGGGATTTCCATGTCCGATACGTCTGGGGCGGCCGGACGGTTCGGCGACGGCGCTGGCCGCACAAACGGCTGCGGCGAGACTGGTCGCGCCGCCGCTGGAGCGGGCGCCGCGGGCTGAGGCGCCACCGGGGCGGCCTGCGGTGCCGAGGGCGTCAGTGGCGTGCCCCGCCGCGGGGTAAATGGTAACACTTGGGGACTGGCCTGCCGTTCCACCACCGGTTCACCGGTGACGGCGCGATCGAATCCGGTGGCGATCACCGTCACCCGGACCTCGCCTTCCATCCGCGCATTGCTCCCGGCGCCAAAGATGATCTGGGCGTCGTCGCCGACCGCGTCGTGGATGATCTCGCTGATCTGGGTTGCCTCACCCAAGGTAAGATCGGCACCACCGATGATGTTGATAAGTACCCCGCTGGCGCCCTGGATCGAGACATTGTCCAATAGCGGGCTCGAGATGGCCTGCTGGGCCGCTTCGAGCGCCCGGTTCTCGCCGCGGCCGATGCCGGTCCCCATCAGGGCGGCGCCGCCGTTCTGCATCACGGTCCGGACGTCGGCGAAGTCGACGTTGATGATCCCGGTGCTGGTAATCAGCGACGCAATTCCGCGTGTGGCGTTGAGGAGGACCTCGTCGGCCTTCTTGAGGGCGTCCTGGAACGGAATCCCCTTGCCGACGACTGCGAGCAAACGCTCATTCGGCACGACAATCATCGTATCGACGTTGCGGCGCAGCTCAGTTATCCCCATTTCGGCCTGCTTCATTCGCTTCCGCCCCTCGAAGAGGAACGGCTTGGTCACGATCCCGACGGTGAGCGCGCCGATGTCCTTGGCGATCTGGGCAATGATCGGAGCCGCGCCAGTCCCCGTCCCGCCACCCATGCCGCAGGTCACGAAGACCAGGTCAGCTCCCTGGAGATGCTCGAGCACCTCATCGCGATTCTCCTCGATGGCCTGGCGGCCGATCTCCGGCCGGGCACCTGCCCCGAGTCCGCGCGTCAGCTTCTTGCCGATCTGGACCTTGATGTCCGATCGCGAACTGGAGAGGGCTTGTGAGTCCGTATTCACAGAGATGAACTGGACGCCGGCGAGGCTTTCCTCGATCATCCGATTGACGGCGTTGCCGCCACCTCCGCCGACGCCGACCACCTTCATCCGGGCGTTCTGGCCAGACTGTTCTTCGACTTCGAAAGTCATGTTGGTCATCGTGAGGCCTCCCCGAGAGGCATTCAGAAGAAATCCTGCAGCCAGCGCTTCACTGGTCCCAGCACCCGGTCAACTGCGGGCGACGACTTGCCTGCGGCACCGAAGCCACCGCCTGTAGCGACCTGGCGCGCTCCCCAGAGCGACAATCCGACCGGGACCGCGAGTCCCGGTGCGGCCACCCGATCAACCAGGCCGCGGAGCCCGTTGGCCGGAACACCGATGCGTACCGGCGCCGCGAAGACATCGCGGGCCAGTTCGACGATCCCCGGCGCTGCAGCACCGCCGCCAGCCAGTACCACGCCCGCCGGCAACCCCGGCATCGACCATCCCGCCCTGGTGACCTCATCGAACGCCAGCTCCAGCACCTCCTGAAACCGCATCCGCATGATATGCGCAACCAGCGTGCGGGGTGCGTGGCGTGCCGGCTGCCCGCTGCTCGCCGGCAACTCGATCACCTCATTGTCAGCCACCAGCGCTTCGTAGGCCGCGCCGTAGCTGGTCTTGATCCGCTCTGCCTCGCCCTGCGATATCTGCAGCCCATGGACCAGGTCGCTGGTGACGTGGCCACCGGCAAACCGCAGCGCGGCAGTGTGGCGGAGCTTGCCGCCCTGAAAGATGGCGACAGAGGTACTTCCCGCGCCAAGTTCGACCAGGACGACCCCCGCCTCGCTCTCCTCCGCGTCCAGCACCGCCAGCGAGGCGGCCAGCGGCTCGAGGACGAACTCGCCCACATGCCAGCCGGCCTTCTCGACCGCCTTGCGCTGATGTGCCAGTGCGCTCGACCGGGCGGTGACCAGATAGACCTCAGCTTCGACCCGCTCGCCGCTCATTCCGATCGGGTCGGCGTACCCCGATTGGCCATCGACCCGGTAATCGTGCGGAATCGCGTGGAGCAGTTCCTGATCCTGGCCGAACGAAATGGCACAGGCAACGTCGTTGACGCGCGCCAGGTCAACCGTCCGGATTTCGCTGCCCGGGATGCTGGCCACACCGTGCGAAATCCGTTCGGCGATATTGACGCCCGACACGCCGCAATAGACGGTGCCGACTTCCAGGCCGGCGACCTGCTCTGCTGCCTTCATTGCCCGGCTGACCGCACGCACGATTTCGTCGAAGTCCCGGATCGCGCCGCGGCGCATGCCGGTGGTTTCTTCGACCCCGACGCCGAGCAACCGCACACCCCACGATCGCGCATCACCGGTGACCTCGCCAATCAGGCCAGTCACCTTGCTGCTACCGAGGTCGATCGCGGCCACCAGCCGCTGCACCGGGACGTTCATGCCGAGCCCTTCCGAAGGAACACCCGGGTATGATAGCGGGCATCGAGCTCGCGCCACGGTTGCGGGTTGGTCACGAGGTAGCTGCGCACCGCGGCGATGGCGCGAAAGACGTCGTCATCCGCATCGGGAAGGACGCGGATCGAATGGCCACCCACATCCAGGACGATCGCGCCGCGATCGAGGCGAACCGACTCGATCGTCCCGTACAGGTCAGGATCGGATGCGGCCATCCGGGCCAGCAGGGCCGCCGACGCTGAATCCGGCGGTGCCACCGGCAACGGGACTGGTGAGCGGGTCGGGTCGAACGGCAGCAGGCGGCCCACCGAGTCGATCAGGCCGAGGCGATCGCCAGTCGGGGTGAGTGCGACTGCCCGCGCTTCGCGCAGCGTGACGCGAATGGTGCCCGGCAAGCGCCGAGTCACGGTGGCGGACAATACGCCGGGCACGGCGGCCGCCGCCCGCTGGATTGGAGCGAGACCGTCGAAGACACTCGCCGTGCGCGACAGGTGCAGACGCGAGACGACGTCATACTCATCGAGATAGTGCGTGCCGACGACCTCGACGCGCCGCACCCGGAAGTATGTCAGCTGGCGCAACCCGCGCGGCACCACGACAACCAGGGCGCCGCACAGCAGCATGGCACCAATCAGGGCGATCGACGATCGGCGTGTCATGTGTGCTCCAGGAGCGCCCGAACCTCGCGCCCGACCTGCGTCACGTCCCCAGCGCCCATCGTCAACAACACGTCACCATCGCGCAACACATCGGTGGCACGCGCGGCCAGCGCCGACCGAACCGGCTCATACACAACGGTTCCACCGGCGGCAAGCGCGGCATCGACCACCCACTGGCCGGTCACACCGGCGATCGGTGCTTCACGGGCGCCGTAAACATCAGCAACGACAGCGATGTCAGCGGCAGCAAGCGCTTCGCCCATGGCCACGGCATGTTCACGCGTGCGCGAATAGAGATGGGGTTGAAACACCGCCACGATGCGGCGGCCAGGAAACGCCTGACGCGTTGCGGCAAGCGTCGCAACCAGCTCGGTCGGATGGTGAGCGTAATCATCGATCAACGTGATGCCGTGGACCTCACCCAGTCGTTCGAACCGCCGCCCGACCCCGGTAAACGCGTGCAGCGCGTTGACCGCCGGTTCAATTGGCGCGCCGAGGGCGAAGACGATCCCCAGCGCTGCGGTAGCGTTGCGCAAGTTGTGCACGCCCGGAACCTGCAACCGCAATCGCGCCGCCTGCCCATCGGGCAGCACGATGTCGGCCACCGAACCTTCGGCACCGAGCGTACGAATGTGAATGGCGAGATCGCCGCGATCGATGCCGAAGCGCCAGGCCTTGGCGCCAAGGCGGGCTGCAACCCGGTCGCTACCTGTGTCGGCGGTGCCGATCAGCACGCGAGTCGCTCGGCTGCCGAACTCGACGAACGCCGCTTCCATTGCGTCCACCGATCCGTAACACTCGAGGTGATCCGCTTCGACATTGTTGATTACGGCGACTGTCGGTTGCAGCGTCAGGAAGGCCTGATCGTACTCATCGGCTTCCACCACGAAAAGCTCATCGCTGTCGAGCAACGCATTGCCGTGCCACGCCGCGACGCGACCGCCGGCAAGTGCCGACGGATGCCAACCCGCGCCGGCGAGCGCCAGCGTGGTCATGACCGTGGTCGTCGTCTTGCCGTGCGTCCCCGCGATCGCCGCGAGCGTTGTACCGTTGACGAGCTCGGCGAGCGCTTGCTTGCGGTAGATCACTGGAATGCCACCGGCGTGCGCGGCGACGATTTCCGGATGGGTGGGCGGCGCGGCCGCGGTTACGACGACCGCACGAGCGCCGACCACGCGGACGGGGTCCGCGCCGAGCCAGACCGTCGCACCGGCCGCCTCCAGATCGGCAAAGGCAGCGGGATCCAGATCGTCGCCGGTGACGGGCACGCCGCGGCGTCGGGCGACAAGAGCAAGCGCGGACATGCCGGCGCCACCAATGCCGAGAAAGTGAAGCGGACGGGAATCGTTGGGGTCAAACAAGGCAGGCACCGACACAAGATAAGGGGCCGCGGAGCGTACGGCAGCCCGGTCTGGCCGCCTACCTTGGCGCGGTGTCATCCGGCCAGCAGACTCACGCGCTGTGCCAGTTCGATGGCAGCATCGGGACGAGCCCGGGCGAGTGCCGCGGCACGCATCGCCGCGCGATCTGCCGGCGCGGCCAGCAGCGTCGCAATGATATCGCCGAACCGCTGTGGCGTGAGTTCCGCCTGCGGCAAGGCGACGGCTGCGCCGGTGGCAGCCATCGCCCGGGCGTTGTGGCTCTGGTGATCCGCAGCGGCCGTTGGGAGAGGAATGAGCAGGGACGGAATCCCCCAGGCGCAGAGTTCCGAGAGTGTCATCATGCCGGCGCGCGCCACGCACAGGTCGGCGACAGCCCAGGCGTTCGCCATCGGATCAATGAATGGAATCACCTGCACCTCGGGGGGACGCTCGCAGCTGGAAAATTCCGCGAAACTTCCCCGCCCCGTCGCCCAGAGTACTTGCACCCCGGCGCTGCCACCACTGCGGATCCACTCTGCTGCCACCCGGTTGATCGCCAGCGACCCCTGCGAGCCGCCAGTGATCACCACGACTGGCCGCTGCCCGTCGATGTGGAAGTGCCGCGCGCCCTCGGCTCGGCGCGCCGGGTCCGGCGGCACAATCGGCGCACCGGTGACGTTCGCCCGCGCTCGCGCACCGGTCGGCAGCGACGCGATGGTCTCCGCGGTCGCCAGCCACACTTCGCGTACCCGAGGAGCCATCAGTCGCGTCGCGATGCCAGCGCGGACATCCAGCTCAAGTAACGCGGTCGGAATGCCACGGCGCGCAGCTCGCCAGAGCACCGGCCCGCTCACGTACCCACCAGTACCGACCACCACGTCGGGCGCCTCCGCGTCAAGCATGGCGTCGATCCGCACGATCAAGCCCGGCAGCAGGAACGGCCAACGAACATTCTTCCACCACTGCTGACGATAGATCGGTTCCAGGGGCAACAGGTGATGCGGCAGGTGCCGTTCCGGAAGGACCGTGGCTTCGATGCCGCGTCGTGCGCCGGCGTACACCACTCGCCAGTCCGGATGCATCGCGTGCACCGCACTGCCGATCGCCAACGCCGGCATCAGGTGGCCACCGGTCCCGCCGCCGGCCAGCAGCACTCGCTTCATTTACTGCGTCCGGGCCGCCCGCGCTGTCGCCCGATCGACACCAGCACGCCCGTGGAGAAGAGGTTCATCACCAGCGCGAGGCGACCGACCGACATGAACGGCAAGGTCAAGCCGGTGGTGGGAATCAGCCAGGTCACCACCGCCGCGTGCACGATCGCGCTCATGCCGATGTTACTCGTGATGCCGATGGCGAGATAGGTCCCGAATGGATCGCGCGCTGTGCCGGCAATCCGGAATCCCATCCAGCAGAAGACGACGAAGCAAAGGGTCAGGAAGACGACACCGACGAACCCCCAGTCTTCGCCAAAGACCGACAGCAGGAAATCAGAGTAGGCCTCCGGAAGGTGCCCCAGTTTCTGGGTTCCCTTCCCGAATCCCTTCCCGGTGAGCCCCCCATTGCCGAAGCCGATCAGTGACTGGCATGCCTGTTCATCGACCGTGCAGTGAATCGCGGGTCCACGGAAGACCTGCTGACGCTTGTTGCGAACCGCGTCCAGCTTGACGAGCAGCGCCATGGCACAGAGCGCGACCGCGACCACCAGCAGCAGGTGCGGGATGCGCGCACCGGCCACGAAGAGGATGGTTGACCCGACCAGCCCGATCGCCAATGCGACCGTCACGCTCGGCTCGACCGCCACCAATCCGACGATCAGCGCGATCATGCCCATGGTCGGCACGAACCCTTCATTGAAGCTGCGGATCCGCGGCCCGAGCGTCGCCGCGGTCGCGGCGAGCCATGCAATCAGTGTGAAGCGTGCGATCTCGGCGACCTGCACCTGGGCCCCGACGCGAATCCAGCGATGCGATCCATTGAAGCGCGGGATCAGGTGGCCGACAATCCCGGGCGCGTCGTGGTTGCGGTAGATCAGGGCGACCACGGCAATCGGCACCAGTCCCGCGCCGGTCGCGATGAGGAGTGGGGTGGCGATCTTCCGCCAGATCTGGTAGTCGAGTGCGGCGGCGATGACAAACAGCACGCTGCCCAGCGCTAACCCGAGGACCTGTTCGGTCGATTCGTGATACCATTGGTCGAGATACGTGCTCGACGCAAAGCACTCGGCGATGCCGAGCACGGCGAGGATCAGCGTCACCACGCCGAGCAGGCGTGTCTCCCAGCGAAACTCGCCCGGGTGCCGCACCGATCGCGGGGTCACATCGCCTCGACCAGGGCACGGAACGTCGCGCCGCGCTGTTCGTAGTTGTCGAACATGTCGTAGCTGGAGCAGGCTGGAGAGAGGAGCACTGCGCTACCGGTCGGTGCCAGCAGTCGCGCCTTGATCACGACGTCCTCGAAGGTCGTGCCGCGGACCACGCGGATCGACGGCGACAGATCCTGTTCGATCAATTCCGCCGCTTCACCGTATGCCACAACCGCGATGCCACCGCGACAGAGCGGGCCCACCAGGTCGGTATATGGCTCGCCCTTGTGCCGACCGCCGAGGAGCAGCACAAACGGTCGCGTCATCGCCTCGAGCGCCACCCGCGTCGACGCGACGTTGGTGGCCTTGGAATCATTGATCCAGAGCACGCCGTCAACCGCTCGCACCACTTCCATCCGATGACGCAGCGGCTGGAAAGAGGCGAGGCCCGACGCGATCGCCGCAACGCCGACTCCGGTCGCGTGCACGGCGACGGCGGCCGCCAGCGCGTTTGCCACGTTGTGGTCGCCGAGGAGCGGCAGCGCCGGCCGGGGAAGCAGCGGCTGATCACCAAGCATCAGCAGATCGCCGGACCGGTCATACCATCCATCGGCACCGCCGGTCCCAGCGACCGTGAAGCGCAGCATGCGTCCAGGGAGATGCGCCATCATCTCGCCCGAGGCAGCGTCATCCGCGTTCTGCACCCAGGTTGAGCCGTTCGTTGCGTTGGCGAAGAGGCGAGCCTTGTCCGCGTAGTAATCGGCGAGCGCCGGATATCGATCGAGATGATCGGGTGCGAGGTTGGTCAGCACGCCCACGACCGGCGCGATGTCGGGCATGTCATGCAGCTGAAACGACGACAGCTCGACCGCGAGCCAGTCAGGCAACGGCGATTCCAGCGCGATATCCGAGAGCGGACGCCCGATATTGCCGGCCGCGACGCTCCGACGGCCGGCCACCCGCAAGAGGTGATCAATCAGCGCTGTTGTGGTCGTCTTGCCGTTGGTGCCGGTGACCGCAATGATCTCGGCGGCCGGCAATGCGTCGAGCCCGACCTGTGCCTCGGCCACCACTGGCACCCCGGCACCCTGCGCCGCTCGCACGACCGCTGCATCGGGCGGAATGCCGGGCGACAGCACCAGCGCCGCGCTGCGAGCAATGCGTTCGAGATCGTGCTGGCCAACTTCCACGGTCACCATTTCGCCCAGCGCCGTTCGGAGTTCGGCCGCAACGGCACGGAGCGGCGCGCGATCACTGCCGTCGGAGAGGTAGGAGCGGATCCCGCGCGCGGCCAGCAGTCGCGCCGCAGCCGTACCGCTCCGCGCCAGGCCCGCAATGCTCACCTCCTGGCCGCTGTCGCGCCAGACATCGAACCGACTCATCGCAACTTGAGCGTCGCCAGGGCGACCAGCGCGCAGAAGACTCCGAGGATCCAGAAGCGCACCACCACCGTGGCTTCCTTCCAGCCAAGTTTTTCGAAATGGTGGTGCAACGGCGCCATCCGGAAAAAGCGGTGCGAGTCGGCATATTCACGCCCTCGAGTGCGCTTCTGGTATTTGTACACCGAGGTCTGGATCATCACGGATACCGCCTCGGCGACAAAGACCCCGCCGATGATCACCAGCAGGAACTCCGACTTGAGCAGGATCGCGACCGTCCCGAATGCACCACCGATCGCCAGGCTGCCGGTATCGCCCATGAAGACTTCAGCGGGATGGGCGTTGAACCAGAGAAAGCCGAGGCAGCCGCCCATCAGCGCCGCGCAGAACACCGCCAGTTCACCGCTTCCCGGAAGGTAGAAAAGATTGAGATACGTTGTCGCGTCGACGCGGCCGAGAATGTAGGCAAAAAAGGCGAACGCAGCCGCAGCCACCAGTGAAAGTCCGGTCGCCAGCCCGTCGAGTCCGTCGGTCAGGTTCACGGCGTTCGAGAAACCGGTCACCACGCCGGTCACGAACGTGACATAGAGCCAGGGCGCGAAGATGATCACCAGGTACTTGAAGAACGGCACCGTCGTGCCGGTCGCCGGGATCGTCCCCGGCGCAACAACCGGCCACACCGTCAGCATCACGCCGAGAGTGATGCCGAAGGCGACCTGTGCGACGAGTTTCCACTTGGCCACCAGCCCGCGCGAGCGTCCTTCGACCACCTTGAGGTAGTCGTCAACAAAGCCAATGGCACCGGTCCAGAGCATCGCGACGACGGTGACCACGATGAAACGATTGTCGAGGGCCGACCAGAGCAGCGTCGGGATGACCGTCGCTGCAATGATGATCAGGCCGCCCATTGTCGGCGTGCCGCGCTTGGCTTGATGCGTCGCGGGCCCCTCGGAGCGAATCACCTGCCCGACCTTGAGCGCCCGAAGCCGGCCGATGATCCATGGCCCGAGCGCAAAGGCAATGAAGAGCGCCGTGACCATCGCGCCGGCAGCCCGGAACGAGATGTAGTTGAACAGGTTGAAGAAGAGGTGCGACTTCCCGAGCGGAGCGAGCAGGTAGTAGAGCATCCGGCCTCAGCCTGTGGTGGCAGCGCGCGGGAGAATGGCGGGAAGAATACGCTCCAGCGTCGCTCCCCGAGAACCCTTCAGGATCACCAGTTCGTCGCCGTGCAACGCGGCAGCGAGGAGTGGCCCCATTGATTCGGCGTCGGGCGCCTCGATCAGTCGGCCATTGTAGCGGCTCCGCAGCGGCTCGAACGCCGGCACGAAATCTCCCACCAGCGCCAGGACTTCGGGATTGAGCGCCAGCAACGCCGCCGCAACCTCGCCATGCAACCCGGCAGAATGGCCGCCGAGTTCTCGCATCGTCCCTGCGACGAAGACCAACCGGCGGCCCACGCGCAAGTCGGTCGCCAACGCCATTGCCGTCGCGAACGATTGCGGGTTGGCGTTGTAGCCATCGTTGACGACTGTCAGCTCGCCGTGCTGGGCCAGTTCGCCGCGGCCACCAGGGACCGTGAAGTGCTCGAGCGCGACGGCAACCGCGTCGAGGTCGAGGCGACATTCGCGCGCCAGCGCCCATACGAACATCGCGTTGCCAGCCTGGTGGCGCCCGCGTGCAGCGAGCGTAAAAGTGCGTCGATCCATCGTTACGATCGGACGGCCATCCGCCGACATCGTGACACCCTCCGGCACAACCTCTGCACCGGTGAGCCCAGCCGTGATGACACGCCGCGCCAGCGCGCGCGCGCGCGGTGCCAGTTCCGGCGGCTGCACGCCGACGATCGCCAGCGACACGTGCTCGGCCAGCGACAGTTTTTCGCGAATCACACCTTCGACCGATCCGAATCCTTCGAGGTGGCCAGCCCCGGCATTCAGCACGAAGGCCACATCGGGCTGCACGATTTCGCGATAGCGCGGAATCTCGCCCGGCAAGTTGGCACCGGCTTCGATGACGAGCGCTTCAGCATCAGCCGGCGCCTGCAGAATCGTCAAGGGCACACCGACGAGGTTGTTGTCATTGGCCCGCGTCTTGTGTACCCGCCAGCGGGTGCCGAGAGCGGCCGCGGTCATCTCCTTGGTCGACGTCTTGCCGTTCTGTCCCGTGATCGCGATCACCGGGCCGTGAAAGCGACGTCGATGGGCCGCGGCCAGATCACCAAGCGCCCGCAACGTATCAGCCACGACGTAGAACTCCAGCCCGGCAACCGGTGGCGTCCCGGTGCGCACCACGGCGCCCGTGGCGCCGGCATCGCGGGCAGTCACCAGAAAATCGTGGCCGTCGTATCGCTCGCCGCGGAGTGCCACGAAGAGCGACCCGGACACGGCCAAGCGAGTGTCAGTCACGATCGCCGCGTATCCACTCGACCCGGCGCCGTCCACTTGCAACGCCGTTCGCACCCAGCCATCCGGAAAACGTGGCTCGTTCACCGGACCAGCCGCTGCACGATTTCGCGCTCGTCGAAGTGCCGGTACACCTTGCCCTCGATCTGGTAGGTCTCGTGTCCCTTCCCCGCCAACAGCAGAGTGTCGCCGGGGCGACCCGTCCTGATCGCATGCGCGATCGCCTCTTCGCGATCGAAGATCCGGTCGTACGAGCCGGCCGGCATGCCGGCCGCCACATCGTCCATGATCTGTTCGGGGTCCTCGGTACGCGGGTTGTCCGACGTCAGGAAGACGTGGTCGGCACGGGACGCCGCGATGGTGCCCATGATCGGTCGCTTGCCACGATCACGATCGCCGCCGCAGCCGAAGAGGATGAAGAGGCGTCCTGGCGTGAGTGGCCGGAGCATATCGAGCACTCGTTCATAGGCATCGGGCGTGTGAGCGTAGTCGCGCAGAATCGTGAATGGCTGATCCGCGAGGCGTTCCATCCGTCCCGGAACTTGCGGTGCGTCTGCCAGCCGCTCGGCAACCTGGGCCAGGGGATGGCCCAATCCCAGCGCGGCGGTGGCGGCGCCGGCCGCGTTGGCGATGTTGAACTCGCCGAGAAAGGGAATCGCCAATCGCCGGGACCCGAAACGGCTTTGCACTGTGAACTCGCTGCCGGAGTTGCGGTAGACCGGGTCGGCGAGTCGCACGTCAGCGGTCGGTACAAAGCCCCACGACAGTGCGCGCCGATCGCCTTGTAGCGGAAGCCAGGCCGGGTCATCGGCGTTGACGCTCAGCACGCCGTCGGGCGCGACCAGATCGGCGAGTCGCAGCTTGGCCTGGAGATAGGCAGCCATCGTGCCGTGGTAATCGAGATGCTCGCGCGTCATGTTGGTGAAGATGCCAGCGCCAAAGGTGAGCCCGTCAAGACGACCCTGATCGAGCGCGTGAGACGACGTTTCCATCGCCACGTGACGCACGCCGCGGTCGACCAGCCGCCGGAAGGTCCCCTGCAGGTCGATGGCACCCGGAGTCGTGAGCGAACCCGCCGACGACTCCACCCTGCCCCCGCTGGCGTCGAAGGCGCCGAGGGTACCGATGCTGCCGGCGTCGTGCTCGGCGTTGAGCAGGTGACGCATCATGGCCGTCGTGGTGGTCTTGCCGTTAGTGCCGGTCACCGCCACCAGCTCGAGCGCGCGGGCCGGCATGTCAAACCACGTTTCGGCGATCACCTGGGCCGCGCGGCGTCCATCGCGTACCACGACCACAGGGACCGTCGCCTCGGCTGGCTGTTCAACCACCAATGCCGCCGCACCGGCCGCCAGCGCTGTTGCGATGTAGCGATGGCCGTCGACGGCGGAGCCTCGCGCGGCGATGAAGAGCTGGCCCGCAGCGACTGTCCGCGAATCCGCCGAAATGCCGGTCAACGGAACATCGTCATGGGGCGCCGTCACGATCAGGTCGTGCCGACGCAGTGCGCGCGCCAGATCAGCAAGAGTCACGGCAGTGAGTCCGCAAGAAGGGTGACGGTCGATCCGCGCGCCAATGAATCGCCGGCGGCCGGCAACGTCCCGCGCACTTGCGCGCGCCCGGTCAGCCGCACGGCAAAGCCGGCGCGCTCCAGCGCCACGATCGCATCCCGGAGCGAGCGACCGTCGACGGTGGGAATTTCCTCCCGCGCCGCGTCGCGCACAACTGCGGGCGCCGGCCACGCGACGGCATGCACGTCGATCGGTTCACTCACCTCAACGGGTCGCGCACTGGCAATCGCGGCGGAGGCGGTGAGGTCGCGCCGGTCGAGCGGGCTGGCGATCGACACGAGTGCCTGCTGGACCACGGTGCGCACAATCGGCGCGGCGACGTCGCCGCCATAAAACTTCCCAGATGCCGTCGGCCGGTCGACCATCACGTAAACGACCGCCTGCGGGTGATCGCGCGGATAGATCGCGACGAACGACGAGCGGTAGCCACCGCCAGCGAGACGCCGCTGCGCGGTCCCGGTCTTGCCGACCAGCTTGGCACGGTCGAGTTGCCCCTTCCGTCCCGTGCCACCGCTGTCGGTGACCAGCGCGAGATAGTCAAGCAGGTGATGCGCGATCGAATCGGGCACCGCGCGCCGCAGCGTGTCCGGTGCGAGCCGCCAGATCAGCCGACCACGATTGTCGCGGACGGCGGCCAGCAGCGACGAGGCCATCAGCACGCCACCGTTTGCGATCGCACCATACCCGGCAGCCAGCTGGACTGCGGTCGCTTCCCATTCGTATCCCATGCCAAGCGAGGGCTGGGTATAGCGGCGGTTCGGCCACAACGCCGGGCGCCGGAGTAGCCCCGGTGCCTCGCCCGGAAAGTTCAATGCAAGAGGTGTCCCGAATCCGAAATCACGGATGGTCCCGAACTGCTGAGCGGGGGTGAGCCGCATGGCGTATTGGGAGATTGCGATGTTGCTCGAATACTTGACCGTTTCACCCAGGGTCACCAGTCCATCCCGCTTGTCCACGTCGTCGAGCGGCCGACGCACGCCGCCACCGACGTCCATCATCCAATGACCGCCCCAGCCGGGGACCGGCGTGGTATCAACGCGATCCCGCAGCATGGCCGCCACGGTAAAGATCTTCGAGGTTGATCCGGGCTCATTCGGTTCGACGATCGCTGACGACGTCGAGACGAGGCGGCGGCCGGAGTCCGTCCGCAACGACGCGACGGCGAGGATTTCACCCGTGTGGGCGTTGATGATGACCATGTCGCCGCCCAGCGCGCCAGATTGGCTCACGGCTCGCCGCAGCGCTCCCTCAACAATGCCCTGCAGGTCAGCGTCGATGGTCAGGTAGATATCGTTGCCGGCCACCGGCTTGACGTCGTGCGCGTCGGGGGCGCGCAACTGGGTACCCCGGGCATCGAGCAGGTAGTGCTCGACACCGGGCGTCCCTTGCAGCAGCGAGTCCTCGGACTTTTCGATGCCTTCGACGCCATGCTCACCATTCTGGTCGAGCCGGCCGAGGAGCCGGTCAGCGAGTGACTCCACCGGATACACCCGGTTATAGACCGGCTCGACATGCACGCCATGGACGCTGCGCAGGTGGTCAATCTGGTCCGCCGTGAACGGACCGTAGAAATAGGGGTAACGCGCCTTCAGCACCGTGAGCACCCGGGCCGGCTTCAGGCTGAGCTGGCGTACCAGCATGTCGCGCAACGCAGCGGTGTCACGCACTTCATTGAGGGCGATCGAGAGGTGATACTGTTCCTCGCTCATCGCGAGCGTGCGGCCGTTGCGGTCGAGGATCCGTCCGCGCTGGGCGCGCACCGGAATATTTTCCGAACGCCGCTCGTTGACCCGCGCTACCCAGATCGAATGTTGCAGCAGTTGCACCTGAAAGCTCCGCACCACGACGACCACGGCGGCGAGGCCCAGCACTCCCTGCAGGAATGCCACCCGGGTTGCCACCTTCGCCATTCAGTGGGGCGCCGGAATCGAGAGCTGGATGAAATCGGAATCCGACACGATATGCAGGCCGAGCGCCTCCGCCTTGGGTTGCAGCACCTCGGGGCTGGTGAGATTGAAGATCTCCCCTTCATACACCTGGCGCAGGCTCTGCAGCTTGCGAATGTTCTTCTCGGCGTCGTCGATCGCGCGACGCGTAGCCCAGCCATTGTGGTCACGGCGAATGATCACCACAAACGCTGCGGCGAAGACCACCGTCCAGACTGCAATGAGGTAGCGTCCTCTAACCTGCATGTTGGACTCGGAAGAAGCGCAGCTTGGCGCTGCGGGCCCGTGGATTGCCGGCCACCTCCGCCGCGAGCGGGATGATGGCCTTGCGAGGTTCGGACACACCAAGAGGGACCGTACCGCAGATGCATTGCGGCAACCCGGGCGGACAGGTGCAACCCTCTGCCCAGGCCCGGAAGGCTCCCTTGACGAGCCGATCTTCGCCTGAATGATAGCTGATCACGGCAAGGGTTCCATCAGGCCGGAGCGCGTCGCGAAATGCCGGCAACGCCACGGCCAGACCCTCGAGTTCGTCGTTGACGGCGATGCGGACCGCCTGGAAGATCCGGGCGAAGTCGCCGGGGCCGCTCCGGGGGCCCAGGGCCGCGCGGATGGCGTTGACCAGGTCGTCGCTGATCTGGAATGGCGCTGTCGCGCGCCGGCGCACGATCTCGCGCGCCAGTCGCCGCGCCTTGGGCTCATCGGCGTAGTTCCGGAGGACCATGACCAGTTCCTCGTCCTCCACGCCGGCCAGCCATTCAGCTGCGGTTGGGGCGTCCGGACCCATGCGCATGTCGAGCGGGGCGCCCTCGCGAAAGGTGAAGCCCCGATCGGCCTGGTCGAGTTGTCGGGATGAGACGCCCAGATCAAGCAGCACGAAATCGGGACGAAAGGCCGTTACCGCCTGGATTACCTCGTCGCTGGCGTAGGGACGCTGCAGGTAGGTGATCTGGCTGTCGCCGAGGCGGGCCCGGGCAGTGGCAATGGCATCGGGATCACGGTCGATTCCCAGCACAGAGGCGCCAGCGGCCAGGAACGCCTCCGCGTGGCCACCATGGCCGAGCGTCGCGTCGACGACCCGCCCTGCCCCTCGGGCGCGCTCGAGGATCGGGTCGAGAAGGACGGGAAGGTGGCGTGGCAGGTCAACCATGGGGTCCCGGAAAACAGAGCACCCCGTCCGACATCGGACGGGGTGTAATACGGGGCTGACGGGGCTCGAACCCGCGACCTCCGCAGTGACAGTGCGGCACTCTAACCAACTGAGCTACAACCCCTCACACCAACCGGACGCGAAGCTAATCGGATCGATTACCAGACGCGAGGGGTGCCCGCCATCACGGGCACTTCAGCTCCTTGGTCATCATGTCCCGCACGAAGGTGTGCTCGGGCGGAAGGTTCGTGATGTAGTTCTTGCCGAAAGTCGCAATCCCCTCGGTCGTGCTGGTGGCGGCGACCGCAGCGGCGGCCTCAAGGCTGGTCAGCAACGTGTCCTCGGCCTTGGCGGCTTCGCATGTCTTGTTCGCCCGGAGTGCGTCCGATAGCGGCTTCAGCTGGTCCGCGAGGCCAATGGCCACGTAGTAGTTCGCGTATATGAGCAGATTCGCCCCTGTCGGCGCAATAGCGATGATCGCCTGCCCGAAGGTGATCAGCGACGAATCAGGCCGCGGAGTCGACGTAGCCATCGGCTGCAGCACCTTGTTGATCAGCAAGCCGACGAACTGGTTCTTGTCATTGTCCGACGCGCCCTTCTGGAAGTACGGTACGAACTGGAGCACCGCTTCCGGGTGCTTCGCATCGATCATGGCGTTGGCCACGATCAGCACCGGCTTGGCGTCAGTCGGATCAATCCGGACCAGCAGGTTGACCACCTTGACGGCTGAGTCGAGCTGCCCCTGCGCCACGTAGATCTGCGCTTCGATCTTGAGCGGGTCGGTGCTGCTCGGGTACTTGTCGACGTAGTGCTTGACCCAGACGAGTGAGTCCTGCGAGGTCGGCGCAACGTAGATGATCTTGGCGAAGAAATCGGTATCGGCCCGGGCCGGGTCGAGCTTGACCACCGTCTGGAACGCCTCGTATGCACAGGCATATTTTGCCGTGGCCACGGCGGGATCCTTCTGGTCGCCTGCGGCAATCATGCACGAGTTGCCCTTGAGGTCCGGCCAGTCAGGGTCCGTCGGATCGAGGGCGATCTGCTGGGCAACCACTTCGTTGGCAGCGTCGGGGCGACCAAACGCCGAGAAGACCTTCCAGGCACGATCGGCAATGGCGCGATCGGTCGGCGCAATCGTGATCATCTGCTTGAAGTCGTTGACGACGGCAGTCGAGTCATTGCGCTTGAGATCAATCGCCGCAATGCTCTGCACCGCGCGCAGCGACAGCGGGTCGCCAGTCAGCGCGTTACGGAAGTGCTGCTGCGCGTCGACCGAGCCTGAATCCTTGGCCTGCGCCATTTCACCGAGGCAATATTCTGCCAGACCATAGTTGGGCAGTGTCTTGAGCGCGTGGTTGGCGGCATCGACGGCCTTGGCTGGTGCAGCGGTCTCGTTGGAGAGGCACTGCTTGGCGTCAGCGAAGGCCTTGAACACGATATTTGCCTGGTCGCCCAGCTTGTTGCCCCAATCGGCAAAGGACTGGTTGGGCGCTTGCGGCAAGCGCACGACGTAGCCCGCATCGCCGGGGAGCGAAATCACCCGCATGGTGGCGTTGTAGGTTCCATCCGCCGCCTTCGCCAGCGTTGTCATCACGAACATCCTGGACGTCAGGTGCGCCAGCTGCATCGCCACGTCGGGCGGCAACAGCGCGTCCTTGCTGTATCCGGACGTCATCAGGTTGGTGTTCATCTCCTGCGTCGTGATCACTCGCCATGTCCCGCCATCGATATTCTTGGCAATGCGATCGCGCAGGGCGTATCCCAGATGCACAGCGTTGGCCGAGTCAGCCGAGTTGGACGTGTAGGGCGTCGCAACCAGCACGCGCTCTGCGGGGACCGAGATGGTCGTGCAAGTCACGCAGGCGCCTGGCGCGATGCCTTGCGAGACAGCCGGCGGTGTCGCCGCGACGAACGTGACCAATGCCACCGAGATTACCTGTTGCAACATCCCGAGAACCCCCAAGAGTGAAATCATGGATCCGCACCGAGCCTTGCTGAGTTGGCCGACGCATCATGCATCGACGCTGGCGATGGGCGAAGAGGGATTCGAACCCCCGACATCCTGCGTGTAAGGCAGGCGCTCTAACCAGCTGAGCTATTCGCCCTGCATCAGATGATGAGCGCCAGCGGAAAAAGCACGCAATAACCGATCACGAGCAGCACGGACGCCGCACTGGCCGCTCCGTGGACAAGCACTGCGTACCCGGCGGCGATCGTCAAAATCGCCACGCCAATCAGTAGCAGGTTGCGACGCGTAAAGAGCGACGCGCGAGCTTCGAGATTC
The DNA here is from genome assembly GCA_036499125.1 of Gemmatimonadales bacterium. GTDB lineage: Bacteria > Gemmatimonadota > Gemmatimonadetes > Gemmatimonadales > GWC2-71-9 > Palsa-1233. Next base: position 243,240 of record DASYEH010000014.1, on the reverse strand, counting down.
GACACTGTTGGTGGCATAGCGGGGAGCCTAGTGCCCAGACCGAATACGGTCAAGTTGAAGGTGGTCCAACAGCTTCAATCGTAATCGTTTCGTCATCTTCGACCGGCTCCGGCCACCCCTGGTCCAGGGCCGCCCGCCGAGGGGCTTCTCGCCGCTTTCGCGACGCCGCCGCAACGCTGAGCCCCAAGGCCACGATCAACCACATCCCCCCGGTAGCCAGCCAGACAAGCCAGTTGTAGTGCGATCGGACCGACGCGATCCAACGCTCCTCAAACTGATCGACCGTGAGGCCCGTGCCACGCCGGACGGCCTCATCAAAGGGAAGTCCGGCCCGCAGCAGCGCCATGAACTCGCTCAACTGGCCATTCCGGCTCCGGCGCCCCAACTCGGCCACCGCCGACCCGGCCAGGGCGTAGGCAGACTCGGCCTCGGTATCCGTTCCCCTTAACGCCGCATCGAGCGCCCGCAGTTCCGGCACCCGGCCCATCGCCACGGCAAGGTTGAGACGCAAGGCGGCAAAACGGCCATACTCATGCGCTGCCACCACCGCGTACCCCTCGTCAAACCAGAGCGGCACCCGCTGATGCACCGATTGGTGCAGCGCCACGTGCGCGAGCTCGTGGGCCAGCGTCTGGAACGGGTCGCCGCCGTCGAGCCGGATGATGATCAGGTGACTCCCCGGAAAGGTCGCACCAGCGCCCCAGCTGGGAATCCTGCCATGCGAGACCCGCGCGAAATCGCGTTGATCGGTGACCAGAACGATGGTCTGCCGCCCGGCATCGAGACGCCCGAGGCCAATCCAGTCATGCGGTACATCGGCGGCCTCGCCGAGCGAGGTGGCCAAGCCGATATGAGCCTGGTCGGCAATCACTGTCACGTCGCCCACCTCGATGCGCCGCTCTGGAAGCGGAGCCGCGAGCTGGGCGAGCGCAACGATCAGGCGAAGGGCGAACGTGGCGGCGTCCCTCCCCCAGCAACAAGCGCAATCAACTCGCTGCACCGGCGGGCATGCGGCGAATGGCGGATTCCGGCCCCGACCTGCCAGGCTTCATTGGCCTCGGCGTGCCGCCCGCGAAGCCAGAGCGCGCGGCCGAGCTCGGTCCATCCTTCCGCGAGGTTGGGCCCCAGCGACACGGCGCGACGCAGGAACTCGATGGCATCGTTGTGCATCTCCCGCTCGAGATACGCCGCGCCGAGCCAGAAGTTCGCGTACAACGAGACTCGGGCATCAGTTGACCGAGCCAGTGCGCGAGAGAGGTGTTCGATCGCCTCGCCGACGATCCCCTTGCGCAGGCAGATCGCCCCGACCGCCACACGGGCGAGCCCCTGTTCTGGCTCGCGGAGGAGCACCTGCAGGCAGATCTGGAGCGCTTCGTCATAACGATTCTCGTACATGAGCGCCCAGCCGAGCAGCGCCGGCGCCACCACGTTGGTACCATCGAGCGACGCGGCCGTTTGCAGCTCACGCTGGGCCATCGCCCAGTCGCCCGAGGCAATCGCGCTCCAGCCGCGTTCGATATGAGTGGACGCGCCGATATGATCGTGGCGAACCGATATAGCGGGCGCGTCGGGAAGCGCCTTGACGGCGTCGACCAGCTCGCGGATCCGCTCCTTGAATCCGGTGAGCTCGGCGACGGCCACCTCAGTCCGCCGGAACAAAGCGACGATCTCGGCGCGCACGGCGCCTCGTTCTGCTGGCGGCGGCCCGGCAGCAATCACTTCCTTCAGCCGCGCGAACTCGCGCTCCAACGGTTCCATCAGGTCGTCGCTCATGCGGCGGTGCCCGATCCGGCAAGGTTCGCACGCGCGAGTGCGTGCTCGGGATTCAGCGTCACCGCCTGCTCCCAGTGCCGCCGAGCCGTCACCAGATCGCCGCGCCGACACGCCAGGTTGCCCAGCTTGAAGTAGATGTCGTCCCCGAGCGTCGGCGCGAGCCGGGTGGCGCGATCGTACGATTCTTCCGCTTCGTCCCAACGTCCTGCGCGATAGAGCAAGTCACCGAGATTCTTGGAAATCTGTGGAATGGTCGGCTCTTCTCCGAGCGCATGACGCAAGTGCGCCTCGGCTTCTCCGACTTCACCAGATCCTTCGAGCAACACGGCAAGGGTGGTGCGAAGCACCGGATGATCGGGATACGCGTTGACCCCTTCCCGCACCGTACCGATCGCATCGGGCCACGCTTCGGACAATGCCTGTGCCCAGCCGCATCCCCAGAACCAGCGCGCCGGTGGCGTCTCCTGACCCAGCAGGTCGCGAGCGCGCGCAAAACGTTCCAACGCCTGCGGTGCTTCGTTGCGGCGCAAGGCAAGCAATCCCCACGCGGTCCAGAGGCGTGCGTCGTGATGATGACGCTGCACAGTGGCGACCAGCACCGCGTCGGCCTCGTCCAGCCGCCCGGCGGCTTCGAGCGCCAACGCCAGATTGTGTACCACGGCCACGCGGCCGCCGTCACGCTCGGCCGCGCGATGGAGCTGGTCGACGGCGTCCTGCCAGCGGGCCTGCCGCAGCGCGATGCCGCCGAGGTGAAATGGCGCGATCGCATCGGTAGGCCGCAGTTCCGCGACGCGGCGGAACTCCCGCTCGGATTCGGTGTACATCCCGGTCCGATAGAAGGCGATGCCGAGATTGCGATGCTCGTCGACGCGGGAAAGATCTTCGCGCGGCGGCGGCGGTGGCGCTGTTGCCAGGCGCCGGAGCCGCCCCGCAGACAGCAGGCCAAAGAGCACCCGACACACTTCGAACTCGCTCAATCCGGTCTGATCGACGATCTCGCGCACGGTGTTGACGCCATTGATGAACGGCATCACGCGGCGCTCCGACTCCATCACCGGTGCATCGCCAACCGGCGGCGTCATTGCCTCGCCCTCGAACCCGTAGACGGCCTCGACGGTCGTGATCTTCTTGGCGATGATGCTCCACTCGTCCACGCGGCGTGCGCCTTCGAGCAGCAGGCCTTCGGGATTGAGTCGCAGCGCGACATCCGGTGTATCAGGCCGCGCGCCCACTTCAAAGGAGAAGGTGCCGCTGGTCCAGCTGAAGAGCGTGTACACCGCCTCTTCGACCTGCAGCTTGAGTTCCGCAGCGAGCTCGCCGGCGGTCACATGACCCAGATGCACCAGCATCTCACCGAGGCGCGTGCCGGGGGTGGCGCTGTGCGCTGCCATGCCCGCGTCGAGTTGTTCCGGCGTCAACTTGCCGGCCGCGACCAGGCGTTCGCCGATCCGGTCGAGACGCGTGACCATCCCGGCAAAGGTGATCCATCCTTCCTCGAACCAGATCGAGCCGAAGTTCCGGTCGTTGGCGACGGCAAGACAGCCGGTGCGCCGGCCCAGGAAAAGCAGCTGGACGACATCGGGGAGCGACGCTTCCTTGAGTGAACCCTTGATGGCCATCAGGTCCACTCCTCAAGCATGCGTTCGGAGATGTCCGGCCACGTCTCGATCATCTTCTCGCGCGAACGAATGGCACCACTGCCGGGCGCCAGCAATCCGCTGCTGCGCCGCGGCTGGCGGACGATGGCGACGCGATTGCCTTCGAGGATGGCGCGTGCCACGTCCATCGTCAGCGCCGTTTCTCGCTGCTCCGCCGCAGCGACCAGGCGCTGAATCAGCTGCTGCAGTTCGCGCAGCGAGCCGGCCGGCCGCGCAGCGAGATACTCGATCAGGTCGGGATCAGCGACACCAACGCCGAGCAGGCGCGTGGCCTCATGAATGCGGGCGTCGCGATCAGGCGGACCGAGTTCCACCACCAGCCCGCCGGCCAAGCGCGTCGCCAGTCGGGGTTCGAAGCCAGTGAGGTGCGCCGGCGTCACGCTGGCGGTGAATGCCATCTGCCGACCGGACTCGAGCATCAGGTTGTACAGCAGGTACAACTCTTCCTGACTGCGTTCCTTCCCGGCAAGCACGCCGACATCGTCGAGCAGGAATGCATCAGCTCGCCGCAACCGCTGCCGCCACCGGGCAATCGTGCCATCACCCAGTGCGGTGACCAGGCCGTCGACAAAATCCTTGCCGTCAAACACGGCGACCCGATTGAGCCCGGTTGCCTTGAGCGCGTGGCCCAACGCATGGAGCAAGTGCGTCTTGCCCACGCCCGACTTGCCGACGATCACCAGCGGGTTGTAACGCTGCCCCGGGCCTTCGGCGACGGTCCGGATCGCTTCAACCACGGGCCGCGTGCCGCTTCCTTCGGCGAACTGTGCGAGGGTGTACCGCGCCAGCGGCGCCGGTAACGGCTCGCCGCTTTCGCGCGCCTCGACCACCAGCAGTTCGGCCTCCGCGACCCGATCGGGATCATGCAGCGCCGCCTCCATCAGCAGCGTCGGCGCCAGCAGCGCGATCTCTGCCTGCAACTGTCGAAGCAGATCGACATCGGCCTCGAATGCGGCCAGCGCAGCGGCCGGATCGACGGCAATCTCGCGGGCGAGGAGCGCATCAAGGCGGCCGGTGTGGAATCCTTCGCCCCCAAGACGCAACGCCGCTTCGGTGACCCGCTGCCGCCAACGATCCACCTGCTGCGAGACGGCCGTGGACACGTCCGACAGGAATGACGTGAACTCTTCGTGGATCCCCGGTGCGGCGGGTGGCGGGAGCAGATCGAGGTCAGCCAGAACCGGCGCTGGTGAGGCCTTGCCATGGCCCAGTGCAGCCAGCACTCGGCGCGCTTCGGCGACACCCACCGGCGCACCCGCGACCGCCTGCTGGGCAATCAGGCGGTTCAGCGCACCGAGCAGTTCCCGGACGGTCGTAATCGGCAGTTCCGCGACGGTGGCCAGCACCTCCGGCGCAAAGGTCGTCTGTCGTTCCGTCGCCCGGCGGGCCAGGATTGCGAGTCGCGTTTCATAGTCCGGCGCGCCAATGTCGATGACCAGTCCGCCGGCAAAGCGACGGATCAGCCGCTCGTCGAGCGACTGGATCTCTTCCGGCGGACGGTCGCTCGCCAGGACGATCTGGCGATCGGCTGCCATCAGCAGGTCAATCAGCCGGAGCAACTCGGATTGCAGCTCACGTTGATCGCTGAGCAGCTGAGCGTCATCGAGGAGCACGAGATGGGCGTCGGTGAAGCGACGCCGATACGCCTCAGCCTGTCCCGCCGCGAGCGCAGTGTGGTATGCCTCGACGAAGTCATCGACCGTGACGTATTCCACCACGCGTGACGGATCGATCGTCTGCGCTTCGTGCCCGATTGCGCTGAGCAGGTGCGTCTTGCCCAGGCCGGGCCGGGCATAGAAGAAGAGCGGGTTGTACGCGGCGCCGGGCGCCTCGGCCACCGTCTTGGCGGCCGTGGCTGCCAGCCGATTGGACGAGCCGACGACGAACGACGCGAACCGCGCGTGCGGATTCAGGAGCGCCATGTCACGAGGCTCGCGTTCCGGGGCCAACCAGGCGCCGCATCACCATGCTGATGGTCGCGTGCAAGGCTTCCAGCACGCCCTCGCCGCGCAGCGCACTGACGGAAAAGCTCGGCGCGTCGGCGGGGTTCAGCTCCTGGTCAAGCGCCGGTCGTGACAGCAGCAGCTCGGCCGGCAAGTCATGCTTGGTGTACATGAACACGGTCGGAACCTGACGCAGCAGGCCATCGGCATCCTCGAGATTGCTCTGCAGACTGCGCAACGCGTCGAGGTTATCCCCACTGCGGTTGGCCTGCGCGTCGGCGGCGAAGAGCACGCCATCCGCGTCGCCCAGGATGACCCGTCGCGTCGAATCCGCGTGCCGCTGATCCGGAATGGCGTACAGGTGGACCCGCGCGTTCCAGCCGCCGATCGTACCGAGTTCCAGCGGCAGCCAGTCGAGCAGTGTGGCCACTCCGGAGTCGGTGCCGAGCGGTGACAGCCCGGTGCGCCGCTCCGGCGCGACCCGGTCCTGAATGCAGTGCAAGATGGACGTCTTGCCGACCCGCGGCGCACCGTACACCACCACGGTGAGTGTCAGGTCACGTTGCGCTTCATCCATGCGTGCCATCGTCAACGGCTCCCGAACAGGGCGCGCAGCGAGTCGTCGAGCTCGCGCTCGAAGCCCTCAGCGAGGACATCGCGGACCGGCACCACGGCGGGCGTCGCCGCCGCCACCTGTTCGGCAAACCGGGCGAAGAACATTCGCACCAACCCGACCGTCGACTCGGGGCCAAAGACTACCAGTCCGATCCACCGCCCGCGCGGGGTGTCGAATCCGGCGAGCCAGATCCCCTGCGCTGCACCCTGGTGCACGACCGCGCCGAATCCGGCGGGCGCGTCGACCATCGTCGCGATCTCGGTTGTGGTAGCGAGAATGCCGGCACCCAGCGCGGCCGCCGACATGACATCAACCGACCGGGTGAACCCGTGCTGTGCGATGACTTGTCCCGAACTGGTCATCACCAGTGCGAGCCGGGCCGACGATTCTCGCAGGAACTCGGTCAACGGTGCCGTGACCCATGGCTCCAGCACGCGCATCAGGCGAGCACCACGGCAAAGTCGCGCAACAACAAGCGCACGCGGCCGAGTTCGGCGTCGCCATGCGCGACGGCCACCAGCCAGAGCGGTGCCGGGCCAGCGACGGCCAGGAGTGCGCCAGCGTCGCCGACCAGGTGCACGCTCCCGGGGGCGCCCTTCCCCATCGCGCTCATGCAGCGCGACGCGCGAAGAATCAGTGCTGCCGACAAGGCTGCCACGTCGGCGGTCGCAAGTTCATCCATGGACGACTCAGCAACCACCAGACCGTCGTCAGCAGAGATGATCAGCGCGCCCAGCACACCCGGTACGCGCGTCACTTCACGCAAGGCATTCTCCCAGCGAGCGATGCTCATGCCATTCGCTCCAGCCACGCCCGGGCAGCGACCGTTGCGCGCGAGCCAAGAGCCAGCAGACGGCCCAGCGGTGTTGTAGCCCCGCGATGGAGCAGCAACGCGGCGTCGGCGGTGAGTGGCATCATGATGACGCGAGCGTCGGCCGCCTCGATGATGAGATGGCGGACCGCGCCGAGCTGCAGCAGGCGGGCCACCCGGACCGATTCACTGGTGAGTCCGGCGCCCGTCGCGGCCGCCGCGTCAGCGTCCGCATCGTCGCTGTCCTGGTCAATGCTGCCGGCAAGCCGAAGCCCTTGCATGTCGTAGAGGATCAGCCCGCTGCCAGGATCGCCCGGCTCCGGCGATTCGTCGCCGGGGCGCTGCCGTGCTGCGGCGCGCACCCGGTCAAGTGCCGCCAGGACCGATGCGTCGTGGGGCGCCTGCGTTGCGGCGAGGTCGAGATGGCGCTCTGCATTGACGAAGTCGTGAGCCCGGAACGCGACGAAGGCGAGTCCCTTTCGCGCGCCGATGTGCACCGGATCGCATTCCAGCGCGGCATGCCACGCGGCGACGGCGCCGGCATCGTCGCCCTGGTCGGCGCGAATCCGGGCCAGCAGATCGTGGGCGTCGGCCACCGAGGGATATCGGCTCAGTCCGGCCGACGCGACCGACGCCGCCGCCGCGAACTGGCCACGCTGGCGCAGACGTTCGCCGAGTTCAAGAAAGGCGAAGCCGTGACGTCCGGGGGTTGCGGGCAGGTCATTCACGAGCGTCGCGCAGTGCCTCCACCATGGTCCGGGCCGCCTGCATCAGTGCAACAGCGTCCCCGGCACGACCGGGATCAGCATCGCGCCAGGTCTGCCACGCGTCGATGGCGTGTTCGAATCGCCCTGCGCCCACTTCGGCGAGTCCGAGTGCGCGCCACATTTCACCGTCGCCACCGTGTTCCGCGAGCCGGGCACGCAGCAAGGTGGCTGCCTCCTCGTACCGTCCCGCTTCGATCGCCGCCCGGGCCGCCACGCCGCCGTCGGCGGCTGGCCGACGGAGCTCAAGTATAGCGGCAGCCTGCAGCGCCTGAATCTGGGCCGCTACCTCCGCGATCGGCTCGGCGACGGCAGCCGCGACCGCTGCGACGTCGCGACGACCGTCGATCGCGTCGAGGATGCGCCAGTCACGCGGCGTCAGCTCCGGGATTGCCCCCTGGGCCAGCAGGTCATCGGCGACAAAGTCAGGGACCGCGTGAAAATCGTTGAGGGCCTCGGCGAGTTCGACACGTTGGCTCTCGGCACTCACCAGGTCGAACACCAGCGCTTCCGGCGAAAGCGACAGCGGACCGGCGGCGGGCGGTGTTTCGGCAAAGTCGAACCGGCCACGTTGCCAGTGCATCATGGTGGCGAGCGCGTGCCGAGCGAGTTGCCCCCGCGCGTCGGCCGCCGCCGGCTGGGCCAGCAGGAGCGGATCATCGGCGGTCTCGCTGCTGGTGACCAGGTGGCGCGCCGCGAGGGCGGCAAGAGTGGCAGCGTCACCGGCTTCCGGGAGGAGCGCGACGATCAGGCCTTCGGCAATGACGATGTCATGCGGCAAGTCGACGTCGGCCCCGCTCACGCGGAGTACGCCGCTGCGCCGTCCCCGCTGCAGCAACTGCAGCACTTCGATCAAGCCGATTTCATCCAGCGGCCCGTGCATCTCAGCGACTCGCGAACAGCGTGGCGAGTTGCCGCGCCGAGCGCGCATGCCGCAGGCTCGCGTCGCCAAGTTCACTGGCGGGATCAGCCTGTCCGGCGCGTTCCCAGTCGTCAAGTGCTTCGCCGTATCGCCGCAGCTTGGCCAGCACGACGCCGCGATGAAAGAGGGCTGCGGGCTCGGACGGCTGCTGCGTCAGGACCTGATCGAACACGGCAAGTGCTTCGCCCAGGTGTCCGGTCTGCAGCAATGACCGGCCCAGTGACAGCAGCACATCGGCGGTGTGCGCCAGCGCGCCCGACTCGCCCAGGTCCGCCGGAATTTCCGTCAGCGCTGCGTCGGCGGTCGCCTGCAGCAACCAGACTTGCGGTGCGTACCAGGGCGACATCAGCAGTGCGCGGCGGATGGCGACCAGCGCCTCGTCATGCCGGCCCAGTCGCTCACACGCGAGTCCGAGCGTGAACTGTGCCCGCGCCGATTCGTCGAGCCCGGGGGTCGTCAGGATGGCGATCGCCGCATGGGGATCCTGGTCAGCGAGCGCGGCGTACCCCGCCAGGAAGCGCAGCACGGCGGGCGCGCCAGCGCCGACGACCAGCGGTGCGAGGTTGGCCCGAGCTCGATGTGGCAATCCCCGCCGCAGCATTGCCAACGCCTGGTTATGCCGGCCGGCCACGTTGCCCTCGGCGACGGAGTGCTGCCAGGCGGCGTCGGCGGCGGCGCGCTCACGACGCTGCTCGTGCAACACAGCCAGCCCGTTTGATGCAGCGGCGGCCAGCGCGTCCTGCGGCAGCGCGGCGAGATAGCATGCCTCGGCCACGGCGAGCTGGCCCTGGGCGTGGGCTGACACGGCTGCTGCGAGCGGGTTGCGGGGTGGCTCAGGCGCCGCAGGCTCGGCGGCGTCGGCAGTGAGCAGCATGCCATCCGTGCGGCCGGCCGCCAGCCGCTCCAATGCGCGCCATGCGGCCCGGGGTGCGTCACCGTGCGTGACGGCTCGTCGAGCCGCCTCGAGGGCAGCGGGATGGGCACCACGCCGCGCCGCGAACCACGCGAAGTTGGTGAGCGTGGTTGCGTCGGCCGCAGCCAGACGGCGCCCCAGTGCAGCGACGATCTGCGCGTCGCGAGAGCGTGCCGCCGGCATCTCAGTCGAGCCGGATCGCCTCGAGGATGGCGCGCACTGATGCCTGATCGGGCATCAGCAGAAACGCGCCAGTCAGCGGGTCCTCCGCGCCCTCGGCACGAAACGCCGTGTCGACGCAGAACACCAGATCGCTGCTTGCCTCAGCCGCGTCCACTGTCGCAGCCACGGCGTGATCAGTCGGCCCGATTGTCAACGAAGGCACCGACGGCAGGAGCATCATCCCCATGAAGTTGCTGAGCGCTGTCAGGTACGCCGAGCAGACGATGTTGCCAACCTCCTTGAGTCCCGACTGCTCCAGCTCACCGAGCACCCGCGGCGGGCCGGGCGGGCGGCGCAGGATCAGGTCGCAGAGACGGGTGGCATCGCGTTCACCGAAGATCAGCAGCGCCCGGCCGGTGAGGTCGCCCAGCATCCGCATCGCGACCACGGCGATGTGATCGCCGAAGACACCGGCCATCGACGGCACTTCGGCGTACGACATCCGATGGACGTGCGGCACCGAGATCATGATCCGTCGATCGGTGAGCTGCGACAGCGCCGTCGCGGCGTGTCCTGCACCGATGGTGGCGACTTCGCCGAGCGCGTCGCGGCGGAGGCTGTCGAGGTCGTTCGTCTGTGAGGTCATGCGCGTTCTCCGGATTGTTTTTGGGCTGATGGCTGATGGCTAATGGCTGCGTCGGCCCGACTCCGCAGCGTTCTGCACAAGTGCATCCATCTGCCATCTGCCATCAGCCATCATCACACCACACTCGCCAGATCCATCAACAACGCTGGCCGCCCGTCATCCAGCACCGTTGCGCCGGTAATCCAGCGCGCCAGCCCCGCCGGTCGGTCGATTGCCTGCACCACAGCGTCCACCTGGCCGAGGATCGCGTCGGTCAGCAACGCCATTCGCTGACCGTTCGCCTCGACCACGATTGCCGGACGGTGCGCCGGCGCGTCGTCACCGCGAAACTGCACCAGGCGCCGCAAGTCCACGATCGGCAGGTCCTGATCGTGCACCCGCAGAGTTGCGCGACCGTTCACTTGAGTCACCAGCTCGCGTGCCCACGGCACCAGTTCGACCACGTGCATCAATGGCATGACGTACCGTTCGTCACCCACGCGGGTGACCAGGGCACGGACGATCCCGAGCCGCGTCGGCAGTCGCAAGGAAAAGACGGTGCCGTGCCCGAGCACAGTGGTGAGCGTCAGCGACGCGCCGATGTCGCGCATCCGCGCGACCACGACATCGAGGCCGACGCCGCGGCCGGAGATATCGGTGACTCTCGACGCGGTCGAGAAGCCCGGCCGCTCAAGCAGGCCGAGGAGACCGTCATCGGTGAGCGTGGCATCGGCATCAAGCATCCCCAGGGCGCGGGCGCGAGCAGCCACGGCCTCGCGATCGACGCCGCGGCCATCGTCGGTGATTTCCAGGACAACCGCGTCGCCGTCCTGGCGTGCCGCGACCGCGATGCGTCCCACCGGGCGCTTGCCGGCTGCCCGACGCACCTCGGGCGTTTCGATGCCGTGATCGACGGCGTTGCGCAGCAGGTGCAGCAGCGGCTCGGCGAGCTGATCGAGGATGGCGCGGTCGACTTCGAGCGTGTCGCCCGTGATGTCGACCTGCACATCCTTCCCCAACTGGCGCGCGACGTCACGCACCAGCGGTGGTGCCCGCTCAAGCACCTCGGCGAGCGGCGCCAGGCGGACATCCAGGATGCGCGCTTGCAGCGTATCGAGCCGCCGCGCCATCTGCATTGCTGCCTGCGCGATGGGCGACAGCGCGTCGGCGTCGGCACGACGCTCCAGTTCCTGCCGTGCAGTGACCAGCCCGCCGAGGTCGGCCATCAGTGCGTCGAGGCGATCGAGGTCGACGCGGACGATGCGCGGACCTCGGGGGGCCGACGAGTTCGCCGCGACCGGCGTGCCACCGGCGTCGTCCACCGCCCGCTCGCAGCTGGCCGTGACCGCATCAAGCTCGATGGCGAAATCGTGAAGCCAGGCGGTAGTGACAGCGGTGTCGCCGCGCCGGACGTCGCTCAGGGTGGACTCAGTGGCGTGGACCAGTTCGGCGGCCTCAGCAAACTCCAGCGAGGCGGCCATTCCCTTGACGGTATGCAGCGCCCGGAAAATTTCTTCAGCCGGATCGGCATCGTCGGGGTTGTCGTGCCACCGATCGAGCGCACGACGCGCACCGCTCAACAGCGAGCGCGCTTCGGTCGCGAAGAGCGCGACGTACCGGGCGCGCCGCGCGTCAGTCATCCCGCCAGGACGCGCTGAACGGCCTCGAGGACCCGGGCCGGCTGGAACGGCTTGACCACAAAATCCTTGGCGCCGGCCTGGATCGCCTCGACCACCAGCGATTGCTGACCCATGGCGCTGCACATCAGGATCCGGGCGTTCGGGTCGGCGGCGACGATCGCCTTGACCGCATCGATGCCGCCCATGTCGGGCATCACGATATCCATCGTGACCAGGTCCGGTTTCACGCTCTTGTAGCGCTCGACCGCCTGCAGCCCGCTTTCCGCTTCGCCGGCCACTTCGTAACCGGCGCCGGTGAGAATGTCCGCGATCATCGTCCGCATGAAGATCGCATCGTCACAGATCAGGATCCGTTGTCCCATTGTTCCCCCAGAGTCGTCAGGCAAAGATTGCCGCTGCGATCCGTTCGAGGTCGATTTCTGCAAGGCCCGTGCGCGCCTCGCGGCCCAGCTCCACCACGCCGTCCACCGCCAGCCCGAACCGGCGTCCGGCCCACTCTACTACCACCACTTCCCGGGCCGCTCCGCTGTCGCCAGGGAGCTCCAGCGCCCGGATCGGATCAGCGACCGTCAGGATCCGCCCCCGGTGATTGGCCAGCCCCCGGACGGCCGGCACCCCGCCGGGAACCCGGATCAGCCGGGCGTCGCGGAGCACCTCAATCACGCTTGCAACCGGCACCAGCCAACGCGACCCCATGGACTGGACCACGATACCGCTGATCCCCGCACCGGCCTCAGCCATCATCGGGGAAGAATCCCAGAGCCTGCAGCGCCACCTCGCGGCCGGCAACCACCCCGGCCCCGACGGTGGCTTCCAGCAGCGGCCAGAGGTCTGCCGGCCACGGCGCGGTTACCCGAAGCGGTTCGGCGGTGATCGGGTGGCGGAACGCCAGAAGCGCCGCATGGAGCGCCTGCCGGGGCGCCAGCGCCTCCAACCGCCGGGCTTCCAGCCGCTCCGGTCCGGAAATCCGCCGTGACCCACCGCCAGCGTAGACGGGGTCGCCGACAATCGGATGCCCAACCGACTCCAGGTGGACCCGGATCTGGTGGGTGCGGCCGCTGTGCAGCTCGAGGCGAACCAGATCCATCGACCCCAGGCGGGCCGCCACGAAGGCGTCGGTCCGCGACCGGCGGCCATCGGCTAGTATCGCCATCCGCTTGCGGTCCCGGAGGTCGCGGGCGATCGGGGCATCAATGACGAGCGGGCTGGCGTCGAGGTGCCCCCAGATCAGCGCCGCATAGACCCGGGTGACGCGGCGGGCCGCGATCATTGCGCTCAGCTTGCGATGCGCGACTTCGCTCTTGGCCACCAGGATCAGTCCCGACGTGTCGCGGTCGAGCCGATGGACAATGCCGGGCCGCCCTTCCGCGCCGCCAGCGAGCGTCGTGCCGCGGGCGACCAGGGCGTTGACGAGGGTGTCGTCCCAATGACCGGGCGCCGGATGAACGACGAGTCCAGCGGGCTTGTCGATCACCGCCAGGTGTTCGTCCTCATACACGACCGACAGGTCCAGCTCCCGCGGCATGAACTGACGCGGTGGCGGACGATCCGGCTCAGTGATGTCGACCACTTCCTGATACACCATCGTCCGCGACGCCCGCGCGGCTTTACCAGCCACGGCAACGCATCCTTCGGCGACCAGTCGCGCGGATTGAGTCCGCGACATGCCAAGTTGGTCGGCCAGGAAGCGGTCGAGCCGTTCGGTAGCCGGGACGGCGACCGAGAAGATCATGGTGCGCCGATCAAGGCGCCGTCGCCGCAGCGGCCGCGCGACGCGAGTCCTCGCGCCAGAGCGAGAAGGCAAGCGCCACCGCGCCGCAGGTCACGGCAATGTCGGCCACATTGAACGTCGGCCAGCGCAACGCACCGAGGCCCACGTCGATGAAATCCACCACCCCGCGCGCCGAGAGAATCCGATCGACCGCATTACCCGCCGCACCCCCGGCCACCAGCGCCACCGACCACTGCCGCAGCCAGTCAGTCGCCGATGCCTGCCGCGACGCCGTATAGAGCCAGACGATCGCGGCGACAGCGATGCCCAGGAAAAGCCAGCGCTGGAAACTGCCGAGGCTCAGGCCAAAGGCCGCGGCCTGATTGAAGACCAGCCGCAGCTGCACCGTGTCGCCAAGCACGTTGCGCGGCTGGCCCGCCAGATGGGCCACCGCCAGCAGCTTGGTGATCCGGTCAAGGATGACCACCAGCACGATCACCGCCCAGAACGGGCGGCGCCCTTCACCGCCGCTTGGCATCCTCTTCCTTTTCCTTGCACGAAATGCAGAGCCGCGCGTGCGGTAGTGCATCGAGGCGATCAAACTCGATTTCCACGCCGCACTGATGACAGTGTCCGAACTTGTCCGGCTGGTTGTACATCCGCCGGAGCGCTTCGTTGATGTGCCAGAGGTACCGCCCTTCCTGGGACGCGAAGAGGAACTGCTTCTCGCGTTCCATTGCGTCGGTGCCCTGGTCGGCCATGTGAAACGAGTACGACGACAGGTCGCCGTCGGACGACTGCAATGTCGCGTTGAAGGACTCGTCGTAGTAGCCGAGTTCCTTCATCACGCGGGCCCGCTCCTCGAGGAGGCGCTTCTCGAGGTGCTTGAGCTGGGTCTTGGTCACATGGCTTCCGAATGTGCGGGGCCAGAAAGGGTCTGGCCGTCCCCGAGACGCCGCACGGTCAGCGCGGCTGTGTACGCATCGATCGTGATCGACTCGCGCCGATCGGCTGGGTCCAGTGCTGCACCTACCGTTACCTGCCGGGCCAACGTTTCGCGGCCGATGTATCCCTCATGGGTCGCGGCGGCCGCCAACACCTCGGCGTCACCTTCGATCCCGACCGCAATGCGCGTGGAGACATCGTAGCCGGTCTCCTTGCGCAGTCGCTGGATCCGGTTGACGAGTTCACGTGCCAGGCCTTCCTGCGCCAACGCCGGCGTGACCACCGGGTCAAGCGCCACGACGAATGGCCCTTCACTCGCCACCGGCCAGTCGGTCGCGACCTCACGCTCGATCACGACATCCTCAGGCAGCAGTTCTGCCAGCGAACCATCAACCATCGCCTGGACCGACTCGCCGCGCTCCAGCTGCTGGAGCTGATCCCGATCGAGCCCCAGGACCGCAGCTGCGGCGGCTTTGACCTGGCCACCAAACCGCTTGCCGAGGGTGCGGAAGTTGGCCTTGCCGCGCAGTCGCACCAGGTCCGCGTCAGACACCACCACTTCCACTCGCTTGACGTTGGTCTCGCTGGCCAACATCGGCAGCAGTGCGGTCAACATGTCATTCCGAGCGGCTTCGGGTACGGCCACCCGCAACGCAGCCAGGGGCTGTCGCACGCGCAGCGTCGCCGATTCCCGCGCCGATCGACCGAGCGATGCCAAGCGACGAATCGCATCCATGGCCCGATCGAGTTCGGGGTCGAGGCGTCCGGCCTCGACCGGGAACGGCGCCAGGTGCACCGAAGTTCCAGTGAGCGCCCGGTGGAGCCAGTCACTCGCGAACGGTGCTGCCGGTGCCAGGAGGCGAGCCGTGGTGATCAGCACTTCCTCAAGCGTGGCCACGGCGGCCGCGTCAGCGGATCCGTCGGGCGCCCAGAATCGGCCGCGGTTGAGCCGCACGTACCAGTTCGACAGGTCCGCATCGACAAACTCGGCGATCGCCCGCGTCGCGGCGGTGACGTCGTAGCTGTCGAACGCGGCACGCACTGCTGCGGTCGTCGCATCGAGCCGGCCGAGGATCCAGCGATCGGTGAGTGGCCGATCACCAACTGGCGGCGCCGCACCACTCTCGCCAGCGTACAGCGCAAAGAACTGATAGGTATTGCGCAGCGTGATCAGGAAGCGGCCGGCCGTTTCCTTGAGCTGCTCCGGGTCGAAGCGCTTCGGCTGCCACACCTGGCTCGACATCACCAGGTAGAGTCGCGCGGCATCGGCGCCATGCTGCTCAATCACGTCCCACGGATTGACCGCGTTGCCGCGGCTCTTCGACATTTTCTGGCCCTGGACATCAAGGACCAGTTCGTTGACGATCACGTTGCGGTAGGGCGCCTGGTCGAACACGGCTGTCCCGATCGCCAGCAGCGAATAGAACCAGCCACGGGTCTGGTCGATCCCCTCGCAGATGTAGTCTGCCGGAAAGTGCGTCGCGAAGCGGTCGGCGTTCTCGAACGGATAGTGCCACTGCGCGTACGGCATCGACCCGGAGTCAAACCAGGTGTCGATCACCTCGGGCACGCGCCGCATGGTCCCGCCGTCGGCAGCGACCCAGGTGTAGGCGTCGACCCACGGCTTGTGTACGTCAAGGTCGCTCGCCGGAAGCACGCCGGTCTTTTCCTGCAGCTCCGCGAATGACCCGATCACCTCGATCTGCGACGGATCGCGATCGTTGACCCAGATCGGTAGCGGCGTGCCCCAGTAACGTTCCCGCGACAGCGCCCAGTCGATGTTGTTGCTCAGCCATTCGCCAAAGCGTCCGCTCCCCGTTTCCGGCGGATGCCAGGCGATATCACGATTCAGCGCCGACATCCGCTCCTTGATCTCGGAGGTCCGCACAAACCATGAATCACGCGCCAGGTAGAGCAGCTTGCTCCGGCACCGCCAGCAATGCGGATAGCTGTGCACGTACTGCTCGGTACGCAGGTGCCGCCCCAACTCCTTGAGCCGGCGGATGATCAGCTCGTTGGTGGCGTCGGCAGTAACGAGCAGGCCTTCGAGTTCAGGCCAGGTGGTGCCGTTGAACGTTCCGTCGGCGGCGATCGGCCGCAGCAGCGCCAGGTTGTTCGCCTTCCCAGCCGCGTAGTCGTCGGCGCCGAACGCCGGTGCCATGTGCACCAGTCCCGACCCATCGGTGGCCGTCACGAAATCGCCCGCCACGACGATCTCGTGGGCGCCGTCGGCCGGCATCGGCACGATGTCGAGCGGACGGGTGTATCGCTGGCCCACCAGTGCGGCGCCAAGTTCGGTCGACAGCAGCGCCGCGTTCCCTTCACCAGCAATCAGTTCGATCACCGCCGCGCGTTCGACCGCCGCCACCAGCTTGCGGCCATCCTTGAGCTGCCACGTCCCATACTCGAGCTCAGGATTCACGGCAACCGCCACATTGCTCGGCAACGTCCACGGCGTAGTGGTCCAGATCACCAGTTCGCGGCCACTGCCGTCAGCGAGCGGAAAGGTCACGTAGACCGACTTGTCGCGCACTTCCTCGTAGCCGAGTGCCAGTTCGTGACTCGACAGCGTCGTCCCGCAGCGCGGGCAATACGGCAGGACGCGGTGGCCGCGATAGAGGAGGTTCTTGTCGTGCAATTGACGCAGCAGCCACCAGACCGACTCGATGTATTCCTTGGTGCAGGTCACATAGGCGTGATCGTAGTCGAGCCAGTAGCCGATCCGGTTCGACAGATCGACCCATTCGTCGCGATACGTGAAGACGCTCTCAAGGCAGCGCCGATTGAACTCGGCGACGCCGAACGCCTCGATATCCTGCTTCCCCTTGAAGCCAAGTTGCTTCTCGATTTCGAGTTCGACGGGCAGCCCATGGGTATCCCACCCCGCGATGCGCGTGACGCGCTGGCCGAGCATCGAGTGATAGCGGCACACCATATCCTTGATGGTCCGCGAAAAGACGTGGTGAATGCCGGGGCGACCGTTGGCCGTTGGCGGACCCTCGAAAAAGACCCACGGCTCGCCGCCGGCGGTCGCACCCTGGACCGCCGCAAAGAGCTGCTCGCGCTGCCATTGCAGCAACAGCTCGCGCTCCAGCTCATTGGCGCCGCCTTCGGGCCATGTCGGACGATCAGGCATCACGAACACCAGGCTTCACGCGCGTACTCCGAAGAGAAGAGTGCCGAGACGCACCATGGTGGCGCCTTCCGCCACGGCGGCCTCGAAATCGTTCGACATCCCCATCGACAGCTCCGGCAGCATGTACCCGCTCGCTTGCATCGCGTCGCGCACCGTGCGCAGCCTCCCGAAGGTGCGCCGTTGGGTGCTCACGTCGGCGGTGAGTGCGGCCATCGTCATCAGCCCCACCGCCGTGAGGTGCGGCATGCTGCGCATTGCCTCGAGCAGTGGTTCAAGCTGATCCGGCGTGACGCCGCCCTTTTGCGCCTCACCGGAACAGTTCACCTGCACAAGCACGCGCTGGATCATCCCAGATGGCGTCCGGCGATCGATTTCTGCGCCAAGTTCGGAACGATCCACTGAATGAATCAGCGAGAACCGTCCGGCCGCATGCCGGACCTTGTTCTGCTGGAGTGACCCGATCAGGTGCCAGTCGACCGCGACGTCTGCACAGGCATCCTGCTTGGCGAGCGCTTCCTGCACCCGGTTCTCACCCACATCACCCAACCCGGCCGCTGCAGCCTCGCGTACCGACTCTGCGCCATGGGTCTTGGTCACCGCAATAATGCGGACCGGATGAGTCCAGCCGCCGGCCTCCTGCTCAGCCGCAATAGCAGACCGTATCTGGTCCAGATGGCTGGCAAAGGCGGGTTCCGGCATAACCCAGAAAGATAGTCGGCCTACCGCCCCCACCTCACCAACGTCGCCACCGCCAGCGAGTCACCGGAAATGCGCTTGGCGCGCCGCAGTTCAGCCACGGCGGCGACCGTATCGCCTCGCATCGCCAGCGCCAGCCCGACCTGGGTAATCGCCTGCGTGGCGGTCATCGCAACGGCCCGGATATTCGGATCCAGGCTGGCGTCCCCTTCCGTTTCCAGCTTGCCGAAGTGCCAGACCTGGTCGACCAGGGTTCGCGTGGTCGTGACATCCAGCGGAATGCCGTTGGTCCCAGCCGCTGCGCCGCCGATGAGGTTCGCGCTGTCGACCGGGTCGATTGGCATTACGTAGACCATCCCTTGCTGTACCAGCCCCGAGCCCAGCCCGTGTAGCGCGTCGTCGGCCGAGAGCGCCCACGCTACCGGCCGGCGACCGGCGTTGGTGCGGAGGATCGCGAAGAGCGTGAGGTCCAGCGGCTCGACCGCGGCACCGACCGGCACGATCGCTTGTCCGTAGGGCGGCAGGTCAAGCTCTTCGCGGCGAATGGCGAGATAGGGGACGAACGCGTCGATGGCAGAATCGCTCATCGGATGGACGGGCCAGTTCACCGCCGGTCGGGCCGCGTGCTGCCAGATGGCAGGGAGCATCCCGTCGGTGGCATCAACGTGAGGCATGTCGCGAAGCTGGCTGATGTACCAGTTGGCCTGCGTGAGCGCGAGGCAGATCACCGTGACATCGGGCCGCACCCCTTCGACCTGCTGCAGGTACCAGAGCGGGAAGGTGTCGTTGTCGCCATAGGTGAAGAGGATCCCATCGGGCGGCACCGACTGCAATAGCGCTCGCCCGAAATCACGCGGAAAGTCGGACTCGGCGGTCAGCCGTCGAGAGGCGTCGCGGAAGTTGCCCGCGAATGGAATGACGGCCACGCCGCAGACCGCCAACGCCCACCCACGATGTCGCGCGGCAAGACGCGGCGCCCAGTGGCGCACCGCATCGGCCAGGGCAATCCCGACCCAGATTGACCACGCGACGAAACTCGCCACAAAGAAGTAGTCGCGGTCGCGGACCTCGTGGTCGAGGCCGCGCGCCCAGACGTTCCAGCCGATCGAAGGTCCAGGCTTGAAGTTGAGGTAGAGGACCAGCACTGGCCCAGCGACCAGGAAGAGCGTCATGATCATCGCGAACGACGCCGGGTCTCGGCGCCGGTGCGCAAAGGCGCCACGAATGCCCAGCGTGGCCATGGCCAGCGTGATCGCCAGGCGCGGGATCGACGGGCGAGACGGGTCGCCCAGCGACCGGGCCCATTGCCAGTCGAAGTACTGCGCGAAGTTGCCGAGCTGGTAGACCAGGAGCGTCAAGGTGCGGCCGGGGTTGCCGGCACCGTGCATCACCGTCGGATCATCGAACGGCGTGCGCGGCGGATACTGCGCCCGCGAGATCGCCGCGATCAAGTTGTGCCAGTTCCCCGGATTGCCCTGATCGAGCAGCGGATGCTCTCGGCCCCGTACCAGCAGGAAAAGCAGCGCCGACACGCCGACCAGCACCACGGCGATCATCGCTGCGGCCATTGCGCGCTCGCCCTGCCGCCACGCAAACGCCGTCGCGAGCGCGAGCATCACCAACCCGACGATAACCAACGCACCGTACGCCAACCCGATCGCCACGATCATCACCCACGCAGCCCCGAGCAATGCGATGCGCGCCAGCTCCGCCCGCGCTGCACTTTCGCTCGTCAGCGGCCGGCAGCGCCGCTCCGCCAAGAGCAGTGCGATCGCCGCCGGCCCGACCAGCAACCCCATCATGTGGTCGGCAACCAGCAACGCCAGCAGGTATCCAATCAACAACAGCTGCGGTGCCCCGCTCCCTGTTTCCCGCTGGCTGCGCCACTGCGTCGCACACCACGCGACGGCGGCGATCCCGACGGACGCTGACGCATAGACCTCAGCCTCGGTCGCATTCTGCCAGACGCTGAACGTGAATGCGCCGAGGAGTGCCGCGCAGGCCCCGCCCGCAATGGCCAGCACTCGGCGCGACGCATCGTCGGCGTCGGGATGCATCCGCCAGACAATGTCCTGCGCGACCAGGAACCAGAGACCGCACGCAGCCGCGCTGCACACTGCACTGAACAGGTTGATCCGCTCGGCGTATTCGCCCAGCGGCAACAGCCCCCACACGTGAGCCAGGAGCACATAGAGCGGCGTCCCCGGCGGATGCGGAATGCCGAGGGTGCGTGCAGCGGTGATGAACTCGCCGGCATCCCAGAAGGTCAGGTGCGGCGCGAGCGTCACGACATATCCACCGAGCGCAATCAGGGCGACGACCACCGCCGCCCACGTTGGCGCGGCGGTAGTCGTGGAACGCGCCACGCTATTGCTCAGCGGACTGACCGGATAGCGCCGCAGCGACAGCGAGCGCGTCCCGGACTGCGGCCGGATCGTGGACCCGGAACAGCCTGGCGCCTCGTTCGTACGCCAGCGCGCACGCCGCGGCCGTCGCGCGGTCGCGGTCATCTACCTCGCGGCCGGTTGCATCACCGAGAAAGCGCTTGCGCGAAAGGCCGACCATCAGCGGCAACCCGATCGCTGCGATGCCGTCCAGTTGCTGCAGGATCGTCAAGCTCTGCGATGCCGTCTTGGCAAAGCCAAACCCCGGGTCAATCGCGACGTGCCCGGCATCCACACCGCATGCTGTTGCTGCGGCCACCGCCTGCTGCAGTTCGCCCGCGACCGCTCCGGTCACATCATCGTGATAGTCTGCCAGATCGTACGATGCGAGCGAACCGGCCGCCCCACGCGAATGTGACAGCACGAGCCCGGCGCCGCTCTGCGCTACTTCGCCCAGCAACGCCGGGTCGTGACGGCCCGCGGTCACGTCATTGATCACTGCCGCGCCGCATGCCAGTGCCGCATGGGCAGTGTCGGCGTGCATGGTATCGACAGATACCACGAGAGTCGGGTGCCGCACCAGGATTTCGCGCAACACCGGGAGGATCCGCTCCTGCTCCGTTGCGCTGTCCACCGGCTGCGCCCCGGGGCGCGTCGACTCGCCGCCGATGTCGATCATTGCAGCGCCACCGGTGAGCAACAGGTCCACATGACGCAACGCCGCAGCGGCCAGCCAGTGGCTGCCGCCGTCGGAAAAGGAATCAGGCGTGACATTGAGAATACCGACCAGATACGGCCGGTTCATCACCAGCGCGCCGCGGGCATGCTGCCACGCCGGTGGCTCCGCGGCTGGCATCGCAACGCCGACCGCGTGTGCCAGCTCGCGCACTGCCTCGGGTTGCATCCACGGCCGAGCGAACGCTCCCAACCGCGAGCGCCCGCCGGCCAGCAGGATCCAGTCATCGCCAGTGACCAGCTCCAGTCCGAGCTTGGGCGCTAACACCAGCATCGCTTCGATGGCATCGGTGTCGAGTCCGGTGACGTGCACCGCGCTGGTGGCCAGGCCATCCGCGGTCAGGCGCGCGAAATCGCCCCCCCATCCGTGGGACAGGAGGGCGTCGCGGACCGCATCAGCACGATCCGAAAGCGGACGAACGATCACGCGCCGGCGGGTTCAGCCGGTGGTGCGCCCAGCATTGGCGGTGAACGCAGCGCCGGCGACTCGCGTCCGACCGGAACAGCAGGCGGCGCGTTCGACGGCGGCGTATTCGAGATGCGCGGCGGCAACGGCTGATTGCGCGCCAGCAGGTCGAGATCTTCGCGATCAATCGTCTCGCGCTCGAGCAACGCCTGCGCAATCCGTTCGAGCAGGTCGTGATACTCGAGCAGCAGACGCATTGCCGTCGCAAAGGCTTCATCGAGGAAACGCTTGACCTCTTCGTCCACCAGCTCGGCGGTCCGTTCCGACGTCTCGCGCCGGCTGCCGAACTCGCGTCCGAGAAAGACTTCCTGCTCGCGCTCACCGACCGCCATCATGCCGATCGATTCGCTCATGCCATACTCCATCACCATGCGGCGCGCCAGCGTGGTCGCTTGCTGGATGTCGCCGCCCGCGCCGGTCGTCACGGCGCCCTTGCCGAAGATGATCTCCTCAGCGGCGCGACCGCCAAAGCACATCGCCAGCCGGCCGATCAGCCAGTCGCGGGTGTAGTTGTGGCGGTCGGTTTCCGGCAGCGACGCGGTGAGGCCGAGTGCCCGGCCGCGCGGAATGATGGTGACCTTGTGTACCGGGTCACTGCCCTCGGTCTTCATTGCCACGACGGCGTGCCCCGCCTCGTGGTATGCCGTCAGCCGCTTCTCTTCTTCGGTCAGCACCAGGGAGCGACGCTCGACGCCGAGCATCACCTTGTCCTTGGCCTCTTCGAGGTCACTCATGTCGACGGCGCTCTTGTTGCGCCGCGCCGCGAGCAGCGCGCCCTCATTGACCAGGTTCGCGAGGTCGGCGCCGGCCATTCCCGGCGTCCCTTTCGCGATGATGCCGAGGTTGACGTCGCCGGCCAGCGGGATCTTGCGGGTGTGCACGCGCAGGATCCCTTCCCGGCCGCGCACGTCGGGCGCATCGACCACGATCTGCCGATCGAACCGGCCCGGACGCAGCAGCGCCGGATCGAGCACGTCGGGACGATTGGTCGCTGCAATCAGGATGACGCCATCGTTCGATTCAAACCCGTCCATCTCCACCAGCAGCTGGTTGAGGGTCTGTTCCCGCTCATCGTGGCCACCGCCGAGGCCCGCGCCGCGATGCCGGCCCACGGCGTCGATTTCATCAATGAAGATGATGCACGGCGCATGCGCCTTGCCCTGCTCGAAGAGGTCACGCACCCGTGACGCGCCGACGCCGACGAACATCTCGACAAAGTCCGAACCCGACATCGAGAAGAACGGCCGTCCCGCTTCGCCCGCGACCGCCTTGGCGAGCAGCGTCTTGCCGGTTCCCGGAGGGCCGACCAGCAACGCCCCCTTGGGCAACCGCCCGCCGAGCCGCGTGAACTTCTGCGGGTCCTTGAGGAACTCGATCACTTCCTGCAGTTCGACCTTGGCTTCGTCGGCACCTGCTACGTCAGCAAAGGTGATCTTCGGCGTGTCGCCCGTGAGCAGCTTCGCTTTCGACTTGCCAAACGAAAAGGCGCGATTGCCACCCGACTGCATCTGGCGGAAGAGGAACCAGTACAACGCGATGAAGGCGATCCACGGCAACCCGGCGATCAGCAGGGTCAGCAGGTTCTCCTTCGGTTCGCGCGCGTTGATCGTCGATACGCCCGCGGCCTTCCACCGTGCCAGCTCGGCCTCGGAGTTGGCAATCGGCAGCAGCACCGTGAACTCCTTGGTGCTGCGATTGTCCGGCGGCTCGGCCACGGCGGTCTTGAAATCGCCGTGCACCAGCTTCCCTTCAATGATTTCGACGGAGGCAACGTTGCCAGCGTCGAGCTGATGGCTGAACTCCGTGTAGGCAATCTCTACTGGCGAATGCTGGTCGGCGAAATACTTCGCGATCCCAATGCATACCAGCGAAATCACTACCCACAGGGCGACGTTCTTGCTCACCCCACTCCAGCGATTGGCGGGCGGCGGGGTCAAGTTGCGGTCTGGCATTAAATCAGGTCACCGATGAACGGGAGATGGCGATAGTCTTCCGCGTGGTCAAGGCCGTAACCGACCAGGAACGCAGGAGGCGCGGGAAAGCCGACCCAGCGAATCGCAGGGATCGGCTCCGGCAACAATTGTTTGTCCAGCAAGGCGCACACTGCCAGCGACGCCGGATGACGCCCCGCCAGCAACTCGAGCATCCGGGTCATCGTGCGGCCGCTGTCGATGATGTCTTCAACGATCAACAAGTGCTTCCCTTCCAGCGGCGTTTCGGGATCGTACAACAGGCGGACGTGACCACTCGACACAGTACCAGCACCATAGGAGCTGGCTACCAGAAAATCGATGTGCAGTGGGCGATCGATCTGCCGCACGACATCGCTCAGGAAGATGAAACTCCCCTTGAGCAAACCCAGCACCAGCAGGTCGCCGTCCGGATACGCGGCGGTGATCTCCTGGCCGAGCTCGCGCACGCGGCCCGCGATGGTGGCTTCGTCGATCACGACGCGCACCTCGCGACCGCCCGTGCGGCGCTTCATCTCAGGAGACAGCACACTCGACATGCCAGGCCTCGGTTCCTTCCGGTGGAATCGCGGCAACCGAACGACAGATGCCGGGAACCCACACAACGGTTGCATCCTGCTCTGACACTACGACCAGCCGGCCGCGCCGTGCGGACGGCGGCACCGCCGCCTCACGCAAAAGCACCGCAACGGCCCGGCTCCCTCGCCCACCGAGCGGCGTAATCCGATCACCAGGCCGCCAGGCACGAACGACGTACGCTCCCGGCGTCAGGTCGGCCGCCCAACCCGCTCGCGTCGGCTCGACTGCGCTGGCCGCCCGTACCCGGAAAGTGGCACGCCCGATGGTCAGCGTCGCGCCGACAACCAGCAACTGCGGCGAAGGGTCCACGTCTGGCTGCGCTTCAACAAACGCCAGCCGACCAAACGAGAGTTCCGCTTCCCAGGAACGGGCAATCGTGATTCGGCCGCTCCCCGCGACACCCCGTAACAGCCGATCCACCGCCCGGAGCCGCCCCGCTCCCAAAAGGACGCCCACCCGGCGCCCAAGGGCCGCCAAAACGGCGTGCCGCAGGGGTGAACGATACCCTTGCAGCACAGGTGCAGCAACGGAAATGCCATTGGATTCACGAGTCACGTCAAGACCGTCCAGTTGACCGAGCGCCTGCTGCCAGCCGGCTCGCGCCAAAGCCGCCAGATCCGCACTCCGAACCAGCCGCTCCATCACGGTCGGGAGCCGTTCTGCGACCACAGGCAACACCGCCTCCCTGAGCCACGACCGAAGGTGCCGTGGATCAATATTGGCCGGATCGTGCCACGCCGACAGGCCCCGGGTCGCCAGATATGCTGCCAGCTCGGCACGCCTGACGCCGAGCAACGGACGAACCCAGATTCCCCGCCGCGGCGCCATTGCCGCGAGTCCTGCCGGGCCGCTTCCGTGCAGCAGCCGTAGCAGCACCGTCTCGGCCTGGTCATCGGCGTGATGCGCCAGCACGATCATGTCGGCCCCCGACTCGGCAAGCAGTTGGCGGAGCGCGCTGCGCCGCGCACGGCGCGCCACAGTTTCCGACGATCCCGCCGGCAGACCGAGCGCGCGGATGTGGAACGTGAGTCCGCGGGCCACCGCAGCACGGGCAACCTCGCGGGCAACTGCGGCGCTACCGGGACTGATCCCATGGTCGACGTGGCCGACCGCCAGCCGCCGGCCATGTAACGGCGTGGTACGGTGGACAAGGTCGAGGAGCGCCAGCGAATCGGGACCGCCTGAGACGGCCAGCAGGCACGATTCAGATGGGCCGACCAGCCGCGCGAGCCGCTGCGCGACGCGAGCCGGAAGGTCGGCTTCGTCGCGCGTCGCGTTCACGGGATCGGGCCTGCAAGGTCGACAGCGCCGTGAAACGGCTCCATGTGAACGAGCACATCCTGCACCGCTGGCTCGGCATGCCGAATGGCTGACTTGATGCAACCGCTCAGCACGTGGGCATCGTCCAGCGACATCCGTGGATCAGCTTGCGCGTGCAAGTCGACCAGGTAACGCGTGCCGAGCTTGCGGGCTTTCAGCTGCTCGATCAGGCGAACGCCGGGGACATCCGCCGCTGCGCGCGAGAGTCTCGCGAGCATTGCGACATCGGGCGCGCCGTCCATCAACTCGTGCAGGGCGGGCCGCAGGATAAAGAGCCCGTTGAGAAAGACCACGATCGACGCCAACGCGCCCGCCGCGCCGTCGCACCATGCCCAGGCGGGCCCACCGACGAGTGCGGCAGAAATGCCGATGAAGGCCGCCGACGAAGTGATCACGTCGGCGCGATGATGCCACGCATCGGCCGCGACCGCACCGCTATGGACATCGCGAGCGATCCGCATGGTCACCCGGAAGAGCACAATCTTGACCAGGATGACAACAACGAGCACCACCAGCGTGAACGGCGCCGGTGACCCATGCGGCGTGATGATTCCCAGGACCGATTCGAGTGCGATACCGGCCGCCGCGCCGCACAGCATCAGGCCGACCGCAGCCGTCGACAACGCCTCCGCCTTGCCGTGACCGTAGGGATGGTCATAGTCGGGCGAGCGCGCGGCGACCCGAAGGCCACCCCATACCACCAGTGAGCCGCCGATATCCGCGGCGGATTCGGCCGCGTCGGCTACCAGGGCATATGAATGCCCGAGAATTCCCGCCATCCCTTTCGCCAACACCAGGGCGGCATTTGCCCCGAGGCCAGCGACCGCGATCCGCTGTCCACGGAGCGCGGCGGGAGACGAGGCCGTGTCAGGGGGCGTGATGAATCGCCCCGCGCGGCAACCAGTCGTTGAACAACGTCAGGATTCGGGTGTACTCGTCGGTCCACGAATCGGGCCGGGTGAAGCCGTGATCTTCGACCGGGTACGGCGCCAGCCACCAGTTGACTTTGCCGAGCTCGATCAGCCGCTGCGTCAGGCGCACGGCATCCTCGAACTCCACGTTGCTGTCGACCATGCCGTGCGCCATCAGCAACGGCGCTCGCAGCCCCGCCGCGAAGAAGATCGGCGAGGACTGATGGTAGGCAATGCTGTCGTCCTGCGGCTGGTTGAGAATCTGCGCGGTATAGCCGTGATTGTAGTGTGCCCAGTCCGAGACCGCCCGTAATGCCGCCCCTGCCCCGAAATAATCCGGCTTGGTAAAGAGCGCCATCAGCGTCATGAAGCCGCCGTACGATCCGCCGTAGATTCCGATATGTTTGGCCGAAATACCATACTTCGCGGTCACCCATTTCGATGCGTCGACATAGTCGTCGAGGTCCCGACCACCCATGTGGCGGTAGATCGCCGTGCGCCAATCGCGTCCGTAGCCGGCCGATCCACGATAGTCGAGGTCAAGCACCAGGTAGCCGCGCGACGCGAGGAGCTGGTTGAACTGATACTCCCGGAAATAACTCGACCAGCCCCGCGTGACGTTGTGCAGATATCCAGCGCCGTGCACGAAGAGCACTGCCGCGCCGTTGGAATGCGCGCCGAGTTGCTCTGGACGGTAGATACGCGCAGGGACCTCGACGCCGTCGCTCGCCTTGATCGTGATGATGTCAGGGGCGAGCCATTTGTGGGCGCCCCACGCCGCGGTCGGCGATGTCGTGAGTCTGGCAGCTACCGCATGTTCAGCAGCGGCCGACACGTACAGCTCCGGCGGCACGTTGCTGTAGGAATAGACATCCGCCAGCAGCTTGCCGTCAGGCGACACCGTCACGTCGTGCCAACCGGGCCGGGTGGTCAACCGGGTCCGCTGACTGCCGTCGAGCGCCATGGTGTAGAAATGCTGCTCATACACTGATGGCTCACTGGTGTGCATCTCGAAGTGGCTGCGGTCAGGAGAGAGCCGGGCCGTGAGCACTTCCCATTTGCCGCTGGTGAGCTGGCGCCGCGCCGAGCCATCAGTGTGCATCGTGTAGACGTGCGCCCAGCCATCGGATTCATTGACAAACCAGAGTCCCTGATCGCCCGGCAGCCAGCCGCCGCATCCTTCACACGGCCCACCGACCCAGGCACTGTCGCGCAACGTCTCGAGTGGCACCAGGCGCGCGGCGTCGGGGTCGAGCCGCGCCAGCATCCGGAGCTTGTAGTTCGACGGCTCCGCGACAACGACCGCCGCGGTACCGGCGTCATTCCATCCAAACGAAGAGAGTCGCGCCCAGTGACTCGACGTGTCGCCCGCAATCGGTTGCAGCCAGGTCACCCGGCTGGTCGCGAAATCGAGCAGCCCCATCCGTTGCGTGCCGGTCACGTCGCCAACCTTCGATCGTCCCTGCTGATCGGTCACGTAGCCGCTCGCCGTCACCCAGGTCGGAATCTCGGTGGCCGTGGTGGCGGCGCCGGTGCCGACAGTAAAAAGCATCTGGGTACCGCGCGGCGAGACCCAGAGCGAACGCAGCTGTTCGCCCCGCGCCAACATGACCGGTCGCAGGCTGCTGGTTGTGCTGGGTCCCGCTCCGCCGCGGCCGCCGCCAAATCCGCCACGTCCACCGCGCCCGCCCCGTCCGCCGCCACTCAATGAGTCGGCATAGGCCCGGTCGTGCAACACATTGAAGAGTTCCTGCTGATCGCGCGCGAGGGCCGCTCGTTGCGGACTCGACGCCGCAGCCGCGCCCTGTTGCGCGCCACCCCGGCCACCACGTCCAGTCGGCGTCGTGCCGTTCGACGCAGAGTCGCTAGCCGCAGCGCGAATCTCCGCCAGTTGATCCGTGAATCCGTTGGCAAGCGTCAGTGCGAATACAGCATCACCCACCCGGTAGAACAGCCGGGCGTCGTCAAGCGACCAGCCGAGCGGCTGCTCGTTCTGCACGGTGCTGGTCAGCTGGCGCCGCGCACCACCAGCGGCGTCGGTGATCCAGAGATCCCCGTTGGTTGCCATTGCGCGCCAATGCCCATCATGCGAGAGCAACCCCGATGGCGTGACCTGATTCATCGAATCGACTTGCTGCCGGGTGACTTTCTCGGGAACTGCACCGGCCTCGGCGCGGACGCGGTAGGGCGTCGTGGGCGCGCGCCAGTCAGTACCCGGCGGTGCCCACTGGAAATAGATCCACTTGGAGTCCGGACTCCACTGAATGTTGGCGGGCTCGCGACCGACGGTCTCTTCGCCCCGCATGATCGAGGCAACATCCAGGTGAAATGTGCTGGTGTCGGCGCGCTGCGCGGCGAGCGGCGCGACAGTGCCAAGCGCGGTCGCGAGGAGACCACTGATCAGGGTGCGAGGCGAACACGGTGCCATTCAGTCTGTCCGTTGCGAGAGTAATGAATCCGGTCGTGCAGTCGACTCGGTCGTCCTTGCCAGAACTCCATCTCCTGCGGTACCAGCCGATAACCGCCCCAGTGCGGCGGCAGCGGAATCTCGTGCCCTGCAAACTCGCCCTGCACTCGGGCGACCTCGCGGTCGAGCACATCCCGGCTGGCAATCGGCGCACTTTGCTGCGATGCCCACGCGCCAACCTGCGAGCCCGCCGGACGCGTCCGGAAGTACGCCCACGACTCGGCCGGATCGAGCCGCTCCACGGCACCGACGGCCCGCACCTGGCGTTCGAGCTCGGGCCAGTGGATCACGACTGCAGCCCGGGGATTGGCAGCGAGTTCACTCGCCTTGCGCGAGCGGTAATCCGTAAAAAACTGCAACCCGGTCGCGTCGAGACCTTTCAGCAGGACAATCCGCGCGCTCGGCTGCCCGGATGCGTCGGCCGTCGCGAGTGTCATCGCATTGAGTTCGGCCACCTCCGCGTGTTCAGCCGCCGTCAGCCAGCGACGCAACTGCTGCAGCGGATCAGGATCGGTATCGGATTCGTTGAGCACTGCGCGGGCATACTCGCGCCGGATATCGGCGAGCTTCACGCGCCTTCGTCCCGCGCGGCAGAGCGGATCACCCGGAAGCCGCGCGCCAGATAGTTGGCCAGCGCCGCAGGATGATCAAGTGAGCAGGTATTGAGTGTCACGCGAACCGGCGTGAGTTCCCAGGCACGATCGACCGCACGCGAGAGCAACCCGCCGCCCAGCCCGCGACCGATCCATTCCGGCAGCAATCCGAAGTACTTGATTTCGACGTCATCGTCGCTCGCATGAAGTTGAAAATAGCCCGCCAGGGAGCCACCAACCGAGAGCGTCCACAGTTCCACGCCTGGACGGTCGACCGCGGCACGCCACTCGTCAACGGTCCAATGCTGTCGGTCAGTCCACTGCCATGGCGTACCAACCCGGCGGTAGAGCTCGCTGGCCAGCGGGGCGCAGTCGCTGGCAGCGACCTGCCGCACCAGGACGTCAGACGGCAGCGGCCGCCCCGGCTGGTGGTCGTCGGGCGCCGACATTGCCAGCCAGCGGACCGTGACCGCTCCCGCCGACTCGGTCACGCCGGAATGATCATTCCGCGGCATTCGCCGAACCCGATCGACACCGCGTCGTCGGCGTGACAATGCGCGCGCATGATCACCTCATCGCCATCCTCGAGAAACTTGCGCCGTTCGTCGCCCGGCAGCGCGAGCGGCTCAGTGCCCCGCCACGTGCGCTCGAGCAGACAGCCGCGAGATCCCGCCGCAGGGCCTGACACGGTTCCTGTTCCGATCAGGTCACCGGGATAGAGATTGCATCCGTTGCTGCCATGATGAGTGACCAGCTGCGAAGGGCTCCAGTACATCGCTTCGGCGAACTCGACTTCGCTCACGCCAAAGGGTGCTCGGCCGGCGCTCCGCATCGAGCTGGTCGACAGCGTCACTTCCATCGTCGCGCTGATGGTCCAGTCATCCGGAACCCGCAGGTATTCGAGCGGCGCCGGGTCCCCTTCCGGACGCGCTGGCATCGTGGTACGAAACGGCAGCAGCGCGTCCGCGGTCACGACCCAGGGCGAAATCGTGGTGGCAAAGTTCTTGGCGAGAAAGGGTCCGAGCGGTTGGTATTCCCACGATTGGACGTCGCGGGCAGACCAGTCGTTGAGCAGGCAGCTTCCGAAAATCCGCTGCGACGCTGCGGCTGCGGTGACCGGCGTACCGAGCGGATTGCGCCCGCCGATGAACAACCCCAGCTCGAGTTCATAATCGAGCGACCGGGCCGGCCCAAAGACTGGCTGCGCATCAGCCGCCGGCAACGTCTGTCCGCGCGGGCGGCGCACCGCAGTACCCGACACGACAATCGATGACGCCCGCCCGTGATAGCCGATTGGAACCCACTTGTAGTTCGGCAGTAGCGGGTTATCGGGACGAAACATCGAACCGACGTTGGTCGCGTGATGGATCGAGGCGTAAAAATCGGTGTAGTCGTAGATCTGGAATGGCACCAGGAAGTGCAATGACGCGATCGGCACTAACGCTGGGCGGAGCCGCTCTTCCCATGCCGGGTCGGAGAGCGCATCGCTGATGGCCAATCGCACGGCGCGCCATTCGTCGGCGGGCCGGCTGGCGAAGATGTTGAGCGCCGATGCGGCAACCGTGCGGGCGCCCTCGGGGAGGTCGGCACCGAAGCCCGCTTCAAACGCCGGCGCGAGCAGCAGTGCTTCATCGCCAATGGCGACGGCCACCGCGCCGGCGCTTTTCCCGAGATGGACTCGTGCATAGGGGAGGTTCTGGATCGGGAACTCGGCGTGGCCGGCCGCACTGGATACCCAGCTGGTGCGCGTCGGGTCGTGCGAGCGATCGAGCGACGTCATACGTTCACCCCGAGGCCGAGTTCATCGACCGGTTCACGAAACGAGCACGATCCGAATCCGAGAAAGAGCTGCTGGTGGGCGACGGCCAGTTCCTGCGCAGTGAAACGTACCCCACGCCAACGAATATCGGCGCCGTCCCGCACAAAGACCCGGGCAAACTGCTCATCCAGGATCGCCTCGGCCGTTTCGTCCTCACCACCTCGGATGAACTCAGCCGTGGCCAGGAGCAGGTTCACGAATCCGTACATCAGCACATGTTCGGAGTGCACGTCGTAGGTGAGCGGATAGCCTCCGCGCAGCGGGTGGTGCAACCCGGCCGTCGCCTTGAAAGGGACCTTATGGCGGGCCGCCTCGCCCAGGAATCGGACCAGGTCGGGAACGGTCGGAAAGAGGTCCGCGGTTGTCCCCCCCGTCCGGATCTTCGCGAACGCGCCCGCCAGGCCGATCTCGCCGACCAGGCCATCCGGCAACGTTGCCAGCGGCACCTCGAAAAACCGGCGGAAATGGGCTGGAATCTGCTCTGCCACCACCCGGACCTGCCCGACCGACGAGACTCGATATTCGACCGAGTCAGCGATGATCCCCCGGCCCTGCCAGGCAGCCTGGAATTGGGCGATTCGGGCCAGCTCGTCGGCGATCAAGGCGCCCATGACAACGCTCAGCCGCCACGGGTCATCGGGATTGGGCTGGATACCCAGCCTGGTCACGACCTCGGTCATCTCCTCCAGCCGGATCGCGGCCACGACAAATCGCCCGAGCATCCACCGATCGGTGGATTTTCGATACTCGTCGTATTGCTTGACCGCTTGTTCCATGGAACAGCTGGCCGGCGGGAAAAGCCCGGCATAGTCCACAATTTCCGCAAAGGCAGCACGCATTGGCAACGCTCCAGAATCTCTTCCAGGGACGATGCGTGAATCTAAGGGCTGACCTTCAACGGAACATCAAATGCGCGGCGGAGGGAGCTGCGGACGGGGCCTACTCGTTGGCGTACATCATGGCGGGAGCGCGGCGCAGCCGGGCAAGCGCCTGAGCCCGGAGCTGGCAAACGCGTGATTCGGTTACGCCGAGCTCTTCGGCAATTTCGCGAAGCGGGCGCTCCTCAAAGTATGAGCGGGACACCACCAGCCGCTCGCGGACCGGCAGGTCTTGCAGCGCGGCCCGAATCGCCCCGCTTCGCTCAGCGAGTTCCAGGTTGCCGTCTGCAGCCGTCGTTGTTTCGTCGCCGACCTGATCGGCGAGATTGCGCCCATTGGCTTCGGTTTCGAGTGAGACGTACCCGGCGTGTGCCGTGCGGCGGCGCCAGCGGTGAACCGTTTCGTCGTCGACGCCGAGATGCTGGGCGACTTCGGTCGGGGTCGGGGCGCGCCCGCCCTTCTGCTCCAGCTCGGCGGTGGCGGAGTCGAGTTGCCGCACATGGGCCCGATCAGCTCGCGAGAGCGGATCCCGGGCCCGAAGTTCGTCAAGGATCGCCCCCCGGATTCGGCGCATGGCAAAGGTGGAGAATGCCAGGCCCCGATCGATATCAAAGCCGTCCATCGCCTGCAGCAGGCCGACTGAACCGGCCGAGACCAGTTCGTCGAGTGACACGGCATCCCGCACCCGCGGGGCGACTTCTCGCGCTGCGTGATGCACCAGACCGAGGTAGCGGCCCAGCAGCTCACGACGCGCTTCGGCATCGCCTTTATCGCGCCAACTGCGCCAGAGCGCGTCGGTCGTGGTTTGTGTCGGTGCCGGTTTGGTTGGCTTCACACCCCGGTACACAGCAAGCATCGGTCCACGATACTGCCGTCTCGGGATAGCCATCGATCCCATGCCCTACGGTCGAACGTCAAGAAACAGGGCGGTCGGATCGAAGCGGTAAATCTCAAGTCGCCGCGCGGTCCGGAGTGGCCGCGGCGGTGCGGCATCGGCGCGACAGACGTCGTTTGGCTGGACGTGGGTCCTCGCCCACAGGCCGGCCGCAGGGGTGGTGCGCTGCGTGCGCGACAGCGCGGCTCACATCATTGCGGCCCTTTTCGCGCCAGTGCCCGGTAGTACTCCTCGGCAATGCCGCGATACTGGGGCGGAATCTGGCTGGCTGAACCAAGCGCACCCTGACCCGCCTGGCCACCAATCAACGAACGCCAGACGTTGTATTCAAAGTCCTTGAGTTCGGCGACGATCGCGGACTGCAGTTGGTCGATCCGCCCCGGATTGGTGGCGGTCTGTAGCTGCCCGAGCTGATCGATCGCATGATCGAGTGTGCTGACGTCCACTCCCTGCCGCTTGAGGTCGGTGCGCAGCGATTCCGCAGCTTCGCGGCGGGCGGCGACTTCACCGCGGAACTGACGCGGATCGCCAATCGTCGATCCCGGACCCGCCACGGCCGAACCGGTTGCCCGACCGCCGGGACCGCCGCCCTGGCCCGAACCGCCCGGCTGCCCCTGCCCCTGCCCTTGGCCCCGTTGGCCCGACGGCTCGCCGCGACCTTGGCCCTGACGCTGACCCTGGCCTTGCCCCTGACCTTGGCCCCGTTGGCCCGACGGCTCGCCGCGACCTTGGCCCTGACCCTGACCCTGACCCTGACCCTGACCCTGACCCTGACCCTGACCCTGACCTTGGCCCTGACCCTGGCTCTGGCCTTGACCCTGACCCTGACCTTGACCCCGGCCCTGACCTTGACCCCGTTGGCCCGACTGCTCGCCGCGACCCTGATCCTGGCCTTTGCCTTGTCCAGCCGTCCCTTGGCCTCGCGCTCCCGCCCGCTGTCCGGCGGAATCAGGCGCCCCCGCTCCAGCCGACGCCTGCGCCACGGTCCGATCACGCAACGACTCGAGCTCGCGGACGAGGTCCGAGGTTCGTGCCACCGCCAGAGATTGCTGCTGATCGCGCGGGGCCCCAACCGACCCTGCTGCTGCCGCGAGCCGTTTCGCGACGCTGTCAACGGTCTCACTGATTTCCGCTTCGTACTGCCGCGCATATTCTGGCGACCCGCTGCGGATCACGTTCTTGGAGTAGTTGATCAGCTCGGGCAAGCGGCGATTCCGGATTTCATCGGCAGCCGTCTGCGCAGCGGCCGCCGCTTTCGGCTGGTCACGCCGCGTCTGGCTCGCGACGCGATCGGCGTCCGCACCGAGCTGGCTCACGGCCTGTGACAGCGCATCCTTGCGGGCGTCAATATCGTCTGCACGCTTGGTTTGTTCGCTCTGCGGCACGCCGCCGAGCGCATTCACGTCGTGAGCGATCTGTTCCTGCTGTCTGCCGAGATCCCCCGCTCGACGCGCGAGGTCGTCAATTGCCTGACCCTGTGTCGCCGTCTGCGCACCTTGCAGGTTCCGGGCGGCATCCCGCAACCGATCCACCGCCGTAGCCCCTTGCTGAGCCGAACCCGCCGCTGCCTGGCGCATTGCGTCGGCGGCTTGCTGTAGCCGTTGGGCTGCGTCGTCGAGTTCGGGTGAGTTCTGGTCGCGCGCCAGCTTTTCAAGTTGGCGCGCCTGCTCCTCCGCCTGCCGGGCCAGGTCGCGCTGACTGCTGCCAGTTGCCCCACCGCTTGCGCTGCGAGCCAGTTGCTGTCCCTGGCGTGGCGTTTGTTGGCCCGACTGTCCCGATTGACCGGCTTGCCCACGCTGGCCCTGCCCGCTCGATCCGCTGCCGCCACCGGATCCTTGCCCGCCGCTCGCCGACGCCGTCTGGCCGAGCCGCTGCTCCATCTCCGCCGCAAGACGCTGCTGCCGTTCGTTCTCCTGCTGCTGGCGCGCGGCGAGCTCCTTGAGTTTCTCCTGCGTCGAATCGATGGCCTGCTGCGTGGCAGTCGTTGCCTCGGTGCGCGGCGCCTCGTATTGATTCTTGAGCTTGTCGGTCTGCAGTTCGAACAGGTCGGCCAGATCCTGCGGACTGCTGCTGGCACCGCCGCCGCCCCCGCCACCACCGCCGCCTTGCTGTTGCCGCACGGTGATGTCGCGATAGGCGGCATCGGCCGCCTGCAGGTGCTGCAGCGCCTGCTCCTGCGCCGGAATCGCGTCACCCATGACGTGACGACCGAGGCCGTCTTCCGCGGGTTTCATGGCGTGTGCGGCGCTATCAAGCTCGGCCTCGACCAGCACGAACACCGTATCACTGCTCGCGACGCCCCGCGTCACCATCTGCGCGACGCGGTCGACCACATCCGCGCGCAGCTTCCCCTGTCCGATCGCCAGTGTCGTCGCATTGGCTCGGCGATCGCGGTCGCTGGTGTGCGCGCTGTCGCGCTGCCAGTTGAAGGTCCCGGCGATCAGCTCGCGCTGGCGCTCGGTCAGCTTCCCCGGGTTGTTGCCGCCACCACCGCCACCGCCGCCACCACCGCCGTTATCGTCGGCCCCGTGGTAGTTGACGTCAAACGGTCGCACTTCCATGAAGTAGATGTCGCTGGAGCCGCGATTGCCGGCACCGTCGCGGACGGTGGCGTGATAGGCCACCAGGTCGCCGACATGCAGCGACAGTTCTTCCAGAAAGAAGGTGTGCACGGCCCGGAAATCGAGACTGGCATGTCCGGCGCTGTCAGTCAATGCGACCACATGGTCCGCGCCGCCGTTGATGGAGTAGTGCAGTTGCACGTCGCGCACGCCAAAGTCGTCGCTGGCGCGAATCGCCAGCGGGACTTCTTCGATCGAGGTCACCCGGGTGTCGCGGCCGGGCTTTTCGATCCGGACGGTCGGCGGATGGTCGACCAGCGCTTCAATCGAGTGCTGCACCGAACCAGGCACATGCGTGCCGTCCGCCGCGACCATGTCGACCCGATAGAACCCGTCGTGCGCTACCCGGAACTCGCCGTGCAGCACGCCGTCGGCATCGAGGACCAACGGGAGATCACTGCCGTCATCGAAATGCAGACTGCCCGCGCGGATCGGCAGCGTCGCGGCGATGCGTAGCGCCGCCGTGGTACCGACGACCCCGACGACGTCGCCGCCGTTGTCGATCTGTTCGGGTTTGAGTCCGGTGTACGCCGGATAGCGCAGCTCAAGCGAGAGCTGCATGACCGTGGGCAAGTCAGTGACCGTGATGCGATAGTCGGGCGATTGCAGGGATGCGGCCTTCACGTGATAGGTCGCATTGCGATCGATGTCGAGCAACCGGGCGACATAGCCGTGACTGGTGGAATCGCGGGTCATCGGAACGACGGTCCAGGTCGTGTCGCCATCGCCACGCATTTCGACCACGGCGCCATGATCGGCCAGCGACTGCACGGCAGCATGCAGATCAAGCGCGCCGCCGCGCGGCACCGATACGTTGCCCGGCGATACCGAGAGCATCGGAATGGACGCAGCCGCGGCATGCTCCCACGGCACGAAAAGCACCCGGGCAATGTCGCGCACCACCGCTGGGCCCAGCGCCACGAAGAGTGCGCCAACCGCCAGCAGCCCGGCCATGCGCCATCCAGCTCGGCGCAGTTGTGGCTGTTCCAGCGCGGCCCCCTGCTCCAACCCGGCCAGCTGGTTGGCGGCCTGACGCATCAGGCGCTGCCCCAACTGACGCGAGGTACCGTCGGCGCCCGCCGACTGCATCGCGTCGACCGCGCTCACAAAGAGTTGTCGCATCTCGGGATGGGCTTCTTCGACATACAGCGCGATCTGCGCGTCGGTCACCCGCTGCATCGCGGGACGCACCAGGTACCACGCGATGGCCGCCGCGATCACGGTGTATCCTGCCACTCGCACCGCGATCACGATCGCCTCGGGCGACGTGAGCAGCGCGCGCAACACAATGCCCACCGCCAGTGCTACCAGGATGCCGACCCCGATCATCGGCGCACCTTCGATCAGCCGCCGGCGCCGCCATTGACGACGCACGGTGCCAATGGCATCGCGCAATACTGTGTCACCGCTGCTGACAGATTGATCGGTCATGCGGATCCCCCTTCACTCCCGGCCACTCGCACCGCCGCGCCGCGCCACCCTCGACTTGCAAGCCAGCTCTCGCTGACCAGGGCCAGCCCCGCCAGGACCAGTAATGTACGCCACAACATCTGGTGCCGTTCCGTTTCAAGCAGCGCGGCGGCGGTCGCCGATGCAGCCGGTAACGAATCGTTGCCGACTCCTACCACCAGGTCGACCGCCGGCATCGTGGCGAGGTCGGATTCCGCGCTGGCAGGATTGGTCGCGATCACGGCGGCTGGATCACCGGACGGCTTGCCATCGTACGCTGCATAGAATCCGGCTTCATCGAGCTGCATGACGGCGCCGGCCCCCTCGGGGCGTACGACCTCACCGGCCGGAGTACGAATCACCGGATCATGCAGGCCCGGCGGCACAGCCCAGGCCTCGCCAACCGTTCGCGCCAGCGGAGGATTGGCGGCCCCGGCGAGATGGAGGAGGATCGATCGGACATACGCGGGATACGTCGGCTGAAAGACAAAGTCCCCTGACGTGGCATCAAGCGGCACAGTTGTCAGCATGACGTGCCCGGTTCCCTCCGCGCGTTCGAGCAACGCGGGGAGGCCATCGTCAAAGCGCGCCACCACCTCCGCTCCTGCGACTGGCGTTGCCCGCGCGTACCGGTAGAAGTGCGCCTGTCCCAGCGGGGAACTCGCGGCACCCCGGAACGGTGCGAAGACTGGATGCTCCAAGGCAACGGCGCCGAGCATCCCGCCACCAGAACTGGTCCGATCCACGACTCCATGTACGGTGGCAGGCAGAAGCGGCACATTTTCCCCCCGGCCTGCGGTTCGGGTGCCGGCGATCACAAGCAATCCGCCGCCATCGTGAACCCAGGCTGTGAGCGCCGTGCCAGCCGCGCCGCCGGGCACCGGCACATCATCCAGGATGACAGCCAGAGTTCCCTGCAATGCTCCAGCGTCGAGCGATGCCGCGTTGCGCCGCTCCACCCGCATCGCTGGATCGCTTCCTGCCGCAACAGCGCGTTCCAGATAAAGGGTCTCATCGAGGGTGGCATCGGCCGGGCTCACCAGGATCACTCGACGGACGAGTTGCGGTGGCACCATGGCCTGACGCGAATCGTCGGCCGTCAACGAATCATGATCAATCGACACCACCACCCGCGCACCGGCCAGCGGCAACGCGACCGCGTCAAAGGCGACCGTCGTCGTGCCGGTCGTCGGCAACGTCACAGCTCGCGATCCAACGGGGCGGCCCCCCACGAGAAGCGTTGCATGCGTGGCGCGTGGCGCCACGAGGTTGCGGCTGGCAATGGTGGCCGACACGACGAGCCGCGCACGCCGGTTTTCCGTCGCCGAGTCGCGCTGCACGGTGATGCCGCTCACACTGCCGTTGGCATGGCTGCCGTGCGACGCCGCAATCACCCGCAACGTCACGCCGGGCGGTAGTGTCAACCCCGTCGCGCCGGTCGCGCCGGTGCGCTGGAGGTCGCTGACGAGAATCACCTCACCACCACGCCGGTCGGCCTCTCGTTCAAGCAGGTCCCGCGCCGCCCGCAGTCCGGCGCTGAAGCGCGTCGCTCGGCTGTCGGGTGCGATCCGGTCGACGGCGGCCCGCGCAGCGGCACGATCGCTGGTCCAACCCTGCTCGACCACCGCGTCGTCGTCGAACGCGATCACGGCGATGCGATCATCCGGCGCCAGTGCGGCAACGACAGCCCGGGCGGAATCGCGCGCGGCAGGCCACACCGCGAGATGTCCCATGCTCAATGAATGATCGATCAGCAGCACGATCCGTCGCGCCGACCGGGGCGCCACAGCCGCGGCCCGCTCGCGCCAGACCGGGCGCGCAAAGGCGAGTACGGCCAGCGCCACGATCAGGGCCCGCAGCAACAGCAACGGCAGGTCGGTGATGCGGCGGCGACGCGCGGTGCTCGTCTTGATACGCTGCAGGAACATCAATGACGGAAAGCGCATCGGCCGCTCGCGCTCACGACGCCGAAGGTGTAGCACCAACGGCACGCCGAGGGCCGCAAGTCCGGCCAACAGCGCAGGTCCGAGGAAGGTCAGCGGCATCAGCGCGCCTTGCTACCCATCAACCGCAGGTCAAGAAAGGTCCGCAGCGCACGGTCGAGTGGCTGATCCGTCTCCAGCACCGTGTACTCGATCCCTTCGCGACCGAACTCGCGGGCGAGCTCTTCGCGATGGGCGCCGAACAACTCCTGATACTCTTGCCGCAGGTCATCGGGGCGCAGCGGCATCCGGTCGCCGCTCTCCGCGTCCTCGAAATTGCCAGGTGCGCTCCACGGCAGGTCACGTTCCGCGGCATCGATGATATGGAAGACGAGCACATCGTTGCCCCGCGACCGCAACGCGCCGAGCGCGCGCCGCAGCACGGCGGGCTCTTCATAGCAATCCGACACCAGCACCGTCATCCCCGACCGACCGCGCAAGCGGCTGACACGGTCGAGCGTCGCCGGAATCTGCCCGGGCCCTTTCGCCGCCACGCGCCCCAAGGTGTGCAGTACCAGGTCGAGGTGCCGCGACGACGGTGGCACGACGTCGAGCACGTCGCCGGCCAGCGTCACCAGGCCAACACGATCGCCCTGACGCTGCGCCAGCCAGGCCAGTGACGCCGCCACAAAGCGCGCGTAATCGAACTTGGTTACTGCGCCGCTCCCGAACTCCATTGACGCGGAAGCATCGAGCGCAATCATCACATCGGCGTTGGTGTCCGCTTCGTACGTCTTGAGATAGAAGCGATCGGTGCGCCCGTACACGCGCCAGTCAACGCGCCGCAGGTCGTCGCCCGGCTGATAGGCACGATGCTCAGCGAAATCCATTGAGGTCCCCGTCCGCCGCGAACGATGCAATCCATGCAGGAATCCATCGACCACGCTGCGCGCCAGCAACGACAAGTCACCGATCTGCCCGAGAATGCGCGGATCGATGAAGTTCTGCGGCGCGGTGCGAGCCATGCCGATCAGAGCCCGGACTTGGGCCGCGGCACGGCAGCGATCAGGCGGTCAACGAGATGATCGGTCGTCACGCGCTCGGATTGTGCCTGGAAATTCCGCAACAGGCGATGCCGCAACACCGGCCGAGCCAGGGCCTCCACGTCATCGAAGCTCACGTGAGACCTTCCCTGCAACAGCGCGCGCGCCTTGCTGCCCAGGATCAGCGCCTGTGCCGCACGCACGCTGGCACCATACGCCAGCCATTGCCGAATGAACTCGGGTGCGCCGTCGTCTGGCCGGCTCGCGCGCACCAGCTTGACGGCATACCGCACCACCGGATCGGCGACGGGCACTCGCCGCACCAGCTGCTGATACGCCAGGATCTCAGCGCGACTGACCACCGGAACGATCGCGTCTGCTGCCACGGTTGTCGTCGCGCGCACGACCGCCACTTCATCTTCTTCGGGGGAATATTCCATGACGACTTCGAACATGAATCGATCCAGCTGCGCTTCGGGCAACGGGTAGGTGCCTTCCAGCTCGATCGGATTCTGGGTCGCAAAGACAAAGAACGGCAGCTCCAGCGCATACGTCTTGCCCTGCACGGTCACCCGCTTCTCCTGCATCGCCTCGAGCAGCGCAGCCTGCGTCTTGGGCGGAGTGCGGTTGATTTCGTCGGCGAGCACGACGTTCGCGAAGATCGGCCCGGCCAGGAACGACAACCGGCGGTGACCGGTGACCGGGTCATCCTGGATCATGTCCGTACCGGTCACGTCCGACGGCATCAGGTCGGGCGTGAACTGGATCCGGGAGAACGACAGATCCAGCGCCCGCGCAAGTGAGTTGATCAGCAGCGTCTTGGCCAGGCCGGGTACGCCGACCACCAGGCAGTTACCGCCGGCGAACAGGGCGATCAGCGCTTGTTCGATGACCTTCTCCTGCCCGATGATCACCTTGCGCAACTCGATGCCGATGCGGCCCGCGGCTTCGTGCAGGCGATCGGCAAGCTGCACATCGTCGAGCTGGTCGAGCGAGGAAGGTGCTGAGGTCAGCGTCACGCGACATCCTTTCGATTCATGGGTGCCCATCCTGTAAGTCCAGCAACAGCAGCTGCGCGCGCTCGAATCCCGGCGCCTGCTCCAGCAGCGCGAGCAGCTCGCGGCGTGCACCGGCAATATCGCCGGCCACTTTCAGTGTGCGGGCGAGTTGATAGCGTGCCTCAGCGGGGTCGGAGGGGACATTGGCCACGATCGCCCGCCGTTCCCGCACCGCAATCGGATACTTGTGCAATGCTTCCGCCAGCTCAGCGGTCTTCAGATGCAATCCGGGTTGGTAAGGATCAATCCATTGATCGCGCTCCAGCGCCTGCAATGCACCG
Organism: Gemmatimonadales bacterium; assembly: GCA_036499125.1. Taxonomy (GTDB): domain Bacteria; phylum Gemmatimonadota; class Gemmatimonadetes; order Gemmatimonadales; family GWC2-71-9; genus Palsa-1233. The sequence goes on along the minus strand of DASYEH010000014.1, from coordinate 201,534 downwards.
GCGGAGTCTCCAATCTGGAGCCGAACCGCAGCTTCCGCTGCGTTGGCCTCGTGCGCCGTTTCGCTGTGCATCGTGATGCGGTGGAGGTCGGCGGCGGCCGCCTGCAAGTCCCCGGCAGCCCGTGCCTGCTCGGCCAGATGCCAGGCCGCACCGTCTTCTGACCCGTCATCTGGAAAGAGCGATTCCGCCCCACGATACAGCGTCGCCGCAGAGTCGCGCTGGCCAGCGCTGTCGAGCGCAATCGCGTGCGCCATCATGTCGATAAACCGGCCGGTCGGTGGCCGGCGGCCGTCTGATGAATCGATCGCGGCAAGTGGCGCCGCGAACCGCGCCCGGATCCAGCCGTCAAACTGGTTGTCCAACTCGGCCGGCGAAATCTGCAGAACCGCCTGCAGTGCGGCCGGCGTGTCGAGGCCGCGGGCGTAGGCCTGCAGCAGGTCACGCACGGCCGCCATGCCGTGCTGCGACTCGATCATCTCCATCACCAGCGATGCTTCGTAATAGCTCAGGCCGATCTCATTGGGAAAGTGCGATTGCACCAGCCCTTCATTGAGTCGGCTCGCCGTCGGAAGGACACCACCTTTGTAGGCCGCGAGAAAATCAGGCGACGCCTGGAAGCCCCACCCCTTCCCCGCCTGCCGCTCTTCGAGCACCGACAACCCTTCCGACATCCATCGCGGCACGCGATGATCAGAGAGTCCCAGCGTGAACGTATGCGCCAGTTCGTGCCAGGTGGTCGATCCGTAGTTCAGTTCGCCGATATCCTGCGCTCGCGGCGAGTCGAGCACCAGCACCGTGCCGAAGCTGACACCCAGCGCACCCAGTCCGGTAAGCCCGACCGTGCGTACCGAAAAGTCCGCATGGCGGCCATAGTATTCCACCCGAATCGGGGTCGGCGGGTGGTAACCGTATTTTGTTGCGAAGCTGTCATAGGCCGCTTCCAGCAGCGGACCGACGTAGAGCGTGAGGTATTCCGATTCGTCAGCCGGTGCGATGATCTGGAACCGCGCCGTGGTCGTGGTGCGAAAGCTCCGCAGATTGTCGAGCAGGTCCAGCATGTTCTTGTGCCAGAGATTGTACGGATCAATCGCGAATGCCCGCTCGACGCCCGCTCGACCGCCCACCATGTCACCGGTACGCAGCAGATTTTCGCCCAGCACGCCGTACGCTCGTGCCGACGTTGAATCTGCCTCGACGGCCCGCCGCGCCATCACGACGGCGTCAGCATACCGTCGCTGACGTCCGGCCGCTTCAGCGACTTCCGAGTAGAAATCCGCGGGCCGCGGTTGCAGCTTTCGTGCGGCGGCCAGCGTCGCATTGAAACTGGTGGAATCCCCGCGCATCCACGCAATGGCGCCGAGGATCCCCCACCCCGTCACCGCACTCGAATCCAGTGCCAGCGCATGCCTTGCCGCAGTCGTTGCTGAATCCATCGCCTCGGCCTGCAATTCCTGCTCGGCGAGCAACAGCCAGGCCGGTACGAACTCGGCGTCGGCGGCCAGTGCACGTCGTGCATCGACCACCGGATCGGCGTTGTTGTCGAATGCCGCAGCGCGGGCCAATCCGTACAAGGCGCGCGGATCATCGGCGGCGCGCCGCAGGACAGCCGTATATCCCGCTCGCGCGTCGGGGGCATTGTACTTGTCGAGCAACAGGTCCGCCGCCCGCACCTGAGCATCGAGGTTGCTGCTGTCGGCAGCGGTTGCCCGGTCGAAGGCCCGCAGCGCGTCGTGAAAGGCCTGTGGATCCCCAGCGCCGAGCACCGCGTCGGCGCGCCCGATCGCGACGAGATCGTCACCCGACCAGGCGCCGCCTGCCTGATACCCTGCGATCGCACGGGCGGCGTATCGCACCGCGTCGGCAGTATTCCCTTGTCGCGCTGCCAGCTCGGCGAGGCCAGCCAGCGCCGTTCGGTAACCCGGCAATTGCCGCGCTATGGCATCCCGGTAGAGTGAGTCGGCGCGCACCAGGTCACCCCGCGCCACCAGCAGGTCGGCAACGGTCACCTCAAGCGGCGCGCCACCACGCTGCGCCAGTTGCATCGCAACGTCGCGACGACCATGCAGCGCGAGCGTGCGAACCACCGGGGGCGTCACAGCCGTCTGCGCCGCCAACGGGGCAGCGCAGGTCGCCATCATGAGCATCGCACACCAGTTTTTCACGGCTTGGCGCCTTGGAGTGCCTGCAGCGCGCGTGTGCGCTCGGCGAGCTGCAGCAACAAGGTCTCCAGGGCGGACTGGTACGCCGTGGAATCCATCGTTGGCTTGAGCCGATGCAACGAATCCACCTGCAACTGGATCGCGCGCCGCTGGCCGAGCAACGCGGTCACGCGAGGGTCGGCGCTCGATGCCCGGCCACCGAATCCGGTCGCCGAGGCCAGGTGGCTGCTGTCGGCAATCACCGCATGTTCGGTCAGCATCCGCTTGGTCGCGTCGTACGACTGTGCGACTCGGCTGACGGCGTAGTGGAATGCCTCCGCGACGGTGACCACGCCATCCTTGTCGGCATCGGCGTCGCCACTGGCGAGCCCGTTGGCAAAAAACCCGGCGAACTCCACGGCGTTCCGCTCGAACGCCGTTTTCGTGGCGGTGATCACGATCCGGTTCGGCCCCGCAAGGACGGGAACGAAATCCCCGCTGGCACTCGACGCGTCGACAAAGACCACGGTCGCCGGCGCGAGACGCGCCACCCACGTCGCATAGTCACCGGCGGTCGGGTCGGGCCCCGGAAGGTTGAGCGCGGAGGCCGCGCCTTCGCCGGCACCATGACCGATGAGCAGGACAAGCACGACATCGCCCGCGTGCTCGCGCGCCGCCAGTTGCGTAAAGGCCGCCGCGACATTCTCCCGGGTCGATTTTCCCGTCGAATGCGCAGCAGTCGTCGGGTCTTCATTCAGGTAGACCAGGTCAGAATCGGCGACATGCCAGCGATCGTGCGCGGCCTGATAGACCGCGCCCGCCGCCGTATTGAATGTGCGTGCAAAGCTAGGGTCGCCCGACAGGCCACTCACAATGAGCACTCGCGTCGCACCGCCGGCCTGTGCCACGAGCGGTGTCGTCACGCTCACCGACAGGGCGAGCAGGGCAAACCGCTTCATGCCAGCCCTCGCCAGCGGCGCCAGGCCCAGTCGATTCCGAGGAGTATGAGCAGCACCAGCAATACGATGGGCATGTCCCAGAGATCCCGCGATTCGTGCGCAGTGATGCCGCTGTGGGTCAGTTGTACGTCGTCGGGGAGGTGACTGAGGTCGTCAATGCCGTAATACTTCCCCTGCGTCACGCTGGCCAGGCGCTCAAGCAGCCCCTGACGCAGCTCGGCGTGATCCATGTCGGCGCCGGTCGCATCGGCGAGCGCGGCGCTGGCCGACGCACGGCTGGTGTCGCCTCCGGCAATGGCTATCACCTGATAGCGCCAGGTGCCCGGTTCATCGGCCACAAAGCGACCGGCGTAGCTGCCGTCCTCGCGCAGCGTCCAGTCGAGTGGCAGGTCAGTCTCCTTGCCACTCGGTGACGTGACCGTCGCGGTCACCGCAGCATTGTCGACGTCGACATATTCCGAATCCACGACGTGCGCATGCAGCACTATCGCGTCACCCGGCACGGCGCGCGCTGGCTCGGCAGTCACGTCGACACGCTCGGGCACCTGATCGAGGTTCCAACGCACCAACTGATGCCAGAAGTTTTCGTACGAGCGATCATCGAGTGGTGCCCGCGGATCCATCTTCCAGAGCCAGCTGTCCTGTACCCCAAAGACCGTTGCGATGCCACGACCATAGCGCTGGGTGATCAGCACCGGTCGATGGTCGGCGCGATTCTCCAGCAGCACCGTTGCCCCGGGCCGCACATCGCCAAGGGCGTTGACGGTAGTGACGACCGGCAACGAATCCCAGCGCGCAGCGCTGCCGGCTGCCGTGCCCGCGAGTTGCAGCGCAGGATGCAGCAGCCCTTCTGCCGTTGGCGTCACCTTGAGCGGCACCGCAGCGGTGTCATGGCTAGCACGCCCGCTCTTTTCCAGCGTCACGGGGAGCACGTCAGCCAAGGCGGTCCCGGCGTAACCACCGTCACCGAGCGCACTGCGCCCGCCGAGTGCGATCAACGCGCCGCCGCGCCGATCAACGAAATCCGCAATCATCCGCAGCTGATCGCCGGTAAAGAAGGTCGCCTCGACATCGCCGAGGATCAGGGCGCGATACCGGAACAGCTCGCTGCGCCGAGTCGGGAAGCCACCCAGCAGGTCGAGTGAATCCTGCACATTGATGCGCAGGAACTTCCCCTTGGCGCTCCGCAGCAGCCCGACCAGCCGCACGGCGCTGTCATCGGCAAAGGCACGGCGCAGGAAGGAGAACTCGAAGCGCGGCTCCCCTTCCAGGTACAGCACCCGTTCGAAACCGGGACGGACCCGCAACAAGGCTCGGCGCTGGTTGTTGTCGGGAATCAACTCGCCCCGAACCGGGAGCACGCTGACCAGCAGCACATGATTGCCGACGTCGAGTGGTGGCAATCGGAGCGGCACGTTGACGACCTCGCCCTTCCCGGCGAGCGGCAGCGGTTCGCGGTCGACGATGTGTCCATCGGCTTCGACGACCACCGTGGTCGAGTCGTGATTCATGCCGCGGACGCCGATGGTGGCAGTCACCAGCGTTCCCGAGCCCTTGAGCGTGGTGGCCGGTACATCGAGACGATCGAGCGAGAGGTCGCGGCGGAACTGGGCGCTGCCTACCCCTACGGTATAGAGGGGAATCCCGCTGGTGCGCAAAGCGGCCACGGCCGCGTCGATGTCGGTGGTGGCGTTGTCGGCACCGTCGGTTGCCATCACGATACCGGCCACCGGCAGGTCGGCCAGGTTGTCGCGCACCGCGCCGATGGCGGCGGCCAGGTCGGTGCGGGTGCCGGTACCGTCGAGGACAGCGCCATGAATCGGCGCGGCATCGCCACTGAACGAAAAGAAGCGCAGGGTGAAGCGATCGCTGAGGCGGCGTATCAGCGCCGTGGAATCGGCAAACGTCCGGGTCACCGCCGCGAGCCTGGTGCTGCTGTCGGCATCACGGATGTTCATGCTGCGGGAGTTGTCGAGCATGATCGCCAGCACATTGCGCTGGGGCACGGCGGCAGTCAGTGCCAGGCTGGGCCGACAGAGCGCCATTGCGACGATGATGAACACCAGCGCGCGGAGCACCGCGAGCACCACGCGATCGCGACGGCGGACGTTCTTGAGCGCCGCGGCACGCATCACCACGAGCACCAGGGCCGCGGCGAGTGCGAGCGCGATCAGCGCCACTGGCAACACCGGTGCCCATGTCAGATCGCCGCGCGCAAAGACACGCGACGGATACTTGAAGAGGAAGGTCGCCAGCGACTGCACGACAGAGGGCAACGCATGCTCCGGGAGGCTGGGCGACCAGGGAAGGCTACCGGAAGAAACACCCGGCCGCAGTGGTACGCCAAGAGCGGCCAACCGGTTGGTTACACATTGCGCCCGTCACCGGCCGGGCCTAGCCTTCCTTCTTGTCGGCGGGCGCCGGCGCTCCGTTCCAATCAGCGGTCTCCCCCGTTGCCCCCGAGGCTCGCGTGCCGCGTTCCTGCACCGCCCAGTCCCTGCTCCTTGCTGCCGGCCTGTTCGCCACCGCGGGCGCCAGCGCCCAGTATATCACGCCCGCGCCGGGCAAGATCCGGGTCTGGATCGAAGACATTCCAATGTCCAGCGGGGCCGCCGGCGTCTATGCACGCAATACCGGTGGCGAGGTGCTCGTCTTCAACTACATCACGCTGCACGATTGCGCCAACCTGGTGCAGACCTGCGATCAGACGACCTACGATCGCGAACTCAAGCCTGGTGAGACCCACCTCTTTCTTCGCCTCGAGCCGCTCCAGCGCGGCCAGACGATGCGCTACAGTATCACCTATCACTTCACCCCGCCCACGCACCCAACGCGCGATATCACCCGCGACAGCGTACCGCCGCCAGACTCCGCCGCGGCCGCCGCAGCGGCAAATCATCCGGCCGAAATCCGGGTGCTGCGTTCGACGGGAATGCTGACCGATCCGGCGCAGTGGGTCGCGCGGGTGCCGATTGGTCGTGACGCTGGCGAGTGCCGGCCGAGCAGCAATGCGCCGCACGACCCCAGTCATCATTATGTGTTGATGCTCTTTCCGCGGGGCCAGACGATGGCGCGATTGATCTCGATCGAGACCGATGGCGCCGGAAGCATCTTTCAATACAATGAAACGCGGACCGAGCCGCCGCCCAAGCACTCACCAACGAACACGCCGAACACGCAGACGACGATCACCGTGGTGCCCAACATGGGGATCGCGATGGTCACCAACACTGGTGGCGGATCGCCAGATCAGGTGCTCACGATCCAGGCGCCGAACTTGTTGAATGCGCCGTCGCTGGGCTTTCCGGGGTCAAACGCGAGGCAGATACTGAAGGCGTGTGACGGAAAGCATTAGGATGGAGTGACGCGCTGGCGCTGCAAGGAGCCGCACCGTGGCCACCACGAGTAAATCACACTGGATCTTTCGCCTGCTGCGGCCTGAGGACGTTTCGCTCTGGTTGTCGACCGGGGTCGTCGGCGCCATGTCAGCCTCCGGATATTCCTGGACTCTTGCTGGGATCGCCAGCATCCTCGTCAATGTCGCCGGCGGCTGCCTGGTTGGCATGGTCGTTTGCGCCATGGCCAGGGGGGCGCGACTGATTCGCGACGCTCAGGATCGCAAGTTCATTGAGAAGCAGCAGGCAGAGATTCGCGAGGAGGAACTGCGGACGGGCCGCGGTGACCCACAGCGGTAGACGGTGGAGACCCGGGTTCGCTGGGGCGGGTCTCTTTGTCATCGTCCCGGCAGGTTGGCGAACTAGAATTGCGGGTTCACTTCAGCAGGAGCCGTCATGTTTCGCTTCCGTATTGCCGGGATTGCCACAGCGGCGCTCACCGTCGTCCTCAGCGCAGCGCTCCCCGCGCAGGGCCCTCAGTATCACGTGGTCAAGCGGATCGTCATCGGCCAGGCCCGCGCCGATTACGTCATCGTGGATGGCGTGAACCGCCGCCTCTACGGTCTCGGCGACAAGGTCATTGACGTTGACAAGGACACCGTGATCGGCACGATCCCGGGTGGCGGCGGCGGTTATGCCATTGCGTCCGACCTCAACCGCGGCCTGGTGCGGAACGGCACGCTGTTCGACCTCAAGACCCTGGCCGTGACGGGGCACCTCGCAATCCGGGGCGACGGAAGCCGCTACGATCCGTTTACCCATCGAGCGTTCGCTTGGGAGGGCTCCAACGGGTGGGTGATCGACATGAAGACCGGCACTCTGATCACCCAGACAGATATCGGCGACGGACTCGAGTCGGGTGTCGCGGACGGCAAGGGCAAACTCTACCTGAACGTGGAAGAGGCCGGCGCCATCGAAAAATTCGATGCCACCACGCTCAAGATCGAGGCAACGTGGCCAGTGAGCGGCTGCGGCACGGCGCAGGGACTGTCAATGGACCAGTCCACCCGCCGCCTTTTCATGGCATGCGACAAGGAAATGGTCGTCATCAACGCCGATGACGGCAGCGTCGTCGCGCGGATTCCGGTTCCCAGCCGAGCCGACATGAACTGCTTCGATGCATCGGCGAAGCTCGCGTTCAATCCCAATCGCGCCGATAGCACCCTCACGGTCGTGCACGAGGATTCGCCCAGCAAGTTCACTGTGGTCGGGAAAGTACCGACGGGCGGTGGCGCGCGAACCTGCGCGGTCGATGAGAAGACCCACAAGGTGTACGTGTTCTTCAGCGACGGCCCGAATCGGGCGACGGCGAATCTTGTGCTGGCGGTACTCAAGCGCTGAGTTGGCCACCGAGCGGACCATACAACTTCTAAACGTGGTTCAGCCGATGGTTCAGTCCTGACAACCGAAACGGCGCCCGAATTCATTCGGACGCCGTTTGGTGGTCCGGCAATGCCGGGGCAAATAGCTGGGGCGGGACTCGAGCTCCTTCGCCGCGGCTCAGGACAGGCTCCGGCCAGCGAGGAGGCGAAGCATCCGCAGCTCCACCCGCGACCCTGCCGTCGCGCAACACACCGCCGCGAGGTCGCTCAGATCCATAGCTGGGGCGGGACTCGAGCCGAAGGCGAGCGAGGAGGCGAAGCATCCGCAGCTCCACCCGCGACCCGACCGTGGCGCACGACACCGCCGCGAGGTCGCTCACATCCATAGCTGGGGCGGGACTCGAACCCGCGACCCCGGCATTATGAGTGCCGTGCTCTAACCAGCTGAGCTACCCAGCCAAACGTCGGGGCAGCTTAGCGATCCGACCCCCGAAAATCAAGAAAAACCCACCCCTACGGCCCCGCCGTACCCCTCGCCCCCGGCACCTGCGCCGAATCGACATGCACCAGGAACGACTTCTCTCCGGGCCAAGTCATCCCGAACACCTCGCGGGCGTAGCGCAGCTGCGTCTCGGGGTTGTTCTGCAGCGAGTCCCGCAACGCCTTCAATGAATCGTTGACATGGATAAGGTCGTGCTGCAGCTGCACGTCAGCTGCCTCTTCGCGCTGCAGCGCCTGATACGCCGAGTGCGAGAACGCCCCCCCGCCCCAGGCAAAGAGGATCGCCACGATCAGCGCTGCGACACCCAGCCACCGCGCCCGGGTCATCGCGGGTAGATCCCTGCCCCCGGATAGTCGGCCACCGGGCCCAGCTCCTCGGCGATCCGCAGCAACTGATTGTACTTGGCGACCCGGTCCGTGCGCGATGCACTCCCCGTCTTGATCTGTCCCGCACGAGTCGCGACGGCAAGATCCGCGATGAACGTGTCCTCAGTCTCGCCGGACCGGTGCGAGATGATCACCCCGAATCCGCTCGCCTGCGCCAGCTCGATGCACTGCAGCGTCTCGGTCAGCGTGCCGATCTGATTGAGCTTGACCAGCACCGCGTTGCTGCACCCTTCGTCGATGCCGCGTGCCAGCCGCTCGACATTCGTCACAAACAGATCGTCGCCAACGATCTGGCAGCGCTCGCCCAGCGCACTGGTCATCAGCCGCCAACCATCCCAGTCATCTTCTGCCAGGCCATCCTCGATCGACACGATCGGATACTTCTTGCACCAGCTGTTGTAGAGCGCGACCATCTCTTCCGCGCTGTGGCTCGACCCGTCACCCTTCTTGAAGGTGTACTTGCCGTCCTTGTACAGCTCGGACGCCGCGACATCAAGCGCAATCGCCACGTCGTCACCCGGTACGAAGCCGGCCTTTTCGATCGCTTCAATCACGACATCGAGCGCCGCTTCGTTGGACGGCAGCATCGGCGCAAAACCACCCTCGTCGCCGACAGCCGTGGACAGCTTGCGCGAGGACAGCACCTTCTTCAGCGCGTGAAAGACCTCAACACCCATCCGGAAACCATCCTCGAATGTGTCGGCGCCGACCGGCACGATCATGAACTCCTGTGCATCGACGTTGTTGCTGGCGTGCGCGCCACCGTTGAGGATGTTCATCATCGGCACCGGGAGCACCCGCGCCATCGGCCCGCCGAGGTAGCGATAGAGCGGCTGGTCGAGTTCGTTCGCGGCGGCCCGCGCGGCGGCCATCGATACGGCAAGAATCGCGTTGGCACCGAGCTTGGACTTGTTCGGCGTGCCATCCGCATCGGTCAGCTCCGCGTCGATGGCGATCTGCTCGAAGACGCTGATCCCTTCGAGCCGAGGCCCAAGGATTTCGTTGACATTCTTGACCGCCTTGAGGACGCCCTTGCCACCGTAGCGCTTGGCATCGTAGTCGCGAATCTCCACCGCTTCATGCTCACCGGTCGACGCGCCGCTCGGCACGGCCGCGCGGCCGATCGTTCCGGTGGCCGTGGTCACCTCGGCCTCGACGGTCGGGTTGCCGCGGGAATCGAGAATTTCGCGGGCGTGGACTTCGAGAATGGTGCTCACAGGCGACTCGCAGGTGGAAGGTCAGGCCGAAGCTAGGGGGCGCAGCGGCGCCCGGTCAATCCAGCCCGGTTCGCGGCCACGGCGAGCCCGGACTACTCTTGGCGATGTGGATTGCCATCGCCGTATTCGCGCTGGGCCAACAGGACAGCTCCAGCATCGGCTACGCCGCCCGATTCCGCCTCTGGGACGCCACCGGCAAGTCGGTGGCGATCGTCGCGTACCAGGAAACATCTCCGGGCGCGAAGCCCGACAACGCCGGTTTGCCGGTAGGGTTCAGCGTCCACCAATCGGACATCGATAACCGGCTCGCCACGGACACGACCTGGACGGAACCGCCAGGCGCGACGTCGGGCTACCTGCTGCTGGCGACTCGTGACTCGCTCAGGACGTGGACCGTCCTCGCGGTCACCGCGGACGGTCATCTGCTGGTCCGCGCGCATGGAACTCAGCGCGCCTGGGATGGCGTCGAAACGGTGATGTCCGATCTCCTCGTCGCGTCTAGTGCCCGGGCCATGCCCTGGCCGGTCGGCAGTGACACGTTACTCGTGCCGCGCTCAGACAGCGTGAAGCAGAGCGACTCCGTCCACGTGGGCTATCAGATCCATGGTGCCAATCGGCGTGGCACCGCGCGCACGACACTCACGGTGACCGATATCAGCAACGCGAAACGCGGCAAGGTGGTGCTGCGATTGGCGTGGAACAGCTCGCTGAACGGGCCGGTCACGACGGTCGATCGCATTATTGATGTGACCGCGTTGCGGCCCGGACGCTACGAGTTGACACTGCAATCACAGGACATCAGCGGCGCCGGCACGACCGTGCGGACGGCGGACGTCACCGTCATCAAATAGATCCATTCATCCACTGTTCTCCCGATCAAGCCCCTCGGCGAGCGCGGCCGTTTCCTGCGCGTCGGCCAGACGGTCCAGGCCGAAGTCTTCGCTGATCGTGACCGTCGACGCATATGCCAGGTCGAGAGCGCGAAGATAGACGGTCGGAATATCGGCCAGCAGCACCCGCCCATCCGAGTCGCGCCGAAAACCTTCAAGGGCATTGAGGACGCCCCTGAGTCCACCGAGCCCGTTGAGGAGCTGATAGGCGGCTTCGGCCGAACGAACCGGCTTCGCGAAGACGGGACGCGTCGGTCCGCTCTGCGCGGCCAGCGCAAAGATCTTCTGGCCCAGCGTCCGGGCCGCGGCACCCTCGCAATGCAAGCCACGCGGAAGATCATGGAACGCGATCGCGTCCGACGCGTCCCACGACATCGAGATCGACTCGAGCTGCCGAAGCGAGATCCGGATCGCCTTGTGACCCAAACCGACAGGCAACAGCGGAATGTGGGGGATCACGAACGCGAACCCGATCAACCAGGCGAACTGGATGACCGGCATGGCAAGGTGCGACTCCATGAATGCGTTCGGCGCATGATAGAGGCCCCACGCCGCTCCAGCGACGAGGGCAGCGTTGGCCAGCAGCGCCAGCACGCTACGCTTGCGCTGCCCGATCCAGCAGATGACCTGTCCGGCAAGGAGTACGGCGAAGGAGTCGTAGGCTACGAGGAGCGGCATGCTCGCATCAAACTTCGCCAGCAGTGAGACTAGCCCTGCCACGGCGACCAGGGCGAGCCCTGAGACGGCGAGCGTCACCCGGCGCCGGAGCCGGCGCCGATCGAGCAGGGCCCGGAACGCCAGCATCTCCTGGCCCGAGACTCCCTGCTCGTTGTCTTCGCTGACCCGGATCAGGTCAAGGCGCTTGTCGACTCTGTGAAGCGCGACCGTGCCCAGCGATGGCTGGACTGCCATTCGTGCGACGAGTTCCGGCATCACCGCCAGCGACGCCTCCGTACCAAGGAGATTCCAGCTATCGCATTTTGTGCAGATCCGCCAGACACGACTCCGCGCCGGGTCGAATGCGACGCGGGCAGCATCGGGAATTGATGCCAGCTGGTGGTTGCTCGGGAATAGCGCGTTGCAGCCAACGCAGCGGGAAGTGCTTGGGGGCATCCCGAACGATAACCGCCCGCGCCCGGCGAGTCCTACTCCGGGCGCGGCCAGGTTGGCTACTTATTTCCCCGCAAGTAGTACCGTGTAACGCTCCTTCAAGGCCGTGAAGTTCTTCCAGAAAGGACGCGGCGTCTTCCCCTCCAGCACGTCGGCCAGCACGTCGAGATGCGACTGCCACCCGATCGAGACACCCTGCAGCGTCGCTGGCACCGTCACCCGCCGATGCGTCAGGCGCAGCAGGACATTCTCGCCGGCGGGCGACAGCTCAAAGGTGACCTCGGTCGCATCGACACCGATCTGCCACTCGTAGCGAATCATCCGCGGTGGGTCACACGCCACCACCGTTCCCTGCATCGACGACCGCGCACCAACCTGCTTCTCGGGCACCTCGTCTGGCAGCGGCGAGAGCGTGTCGTTGGCCCACGTCATCTCGACCCGGCCACCGGCCCTGAGTTCCATCGGTCCGGCTGCCAGCCACTTGCCACGCAGCTCGGCGTCGGTGAGATACTGCCAGACCCGTTCGATCGGGCCGGTGAGCACCCGCTCCATGCGCAGCGTGTTGGCTTCGGGATAGGTGGCGAGCAACGGTTCCTCGGTTGATGCAGTCATGATGGTTCTCCGTGAGTCAGGTTGTGAGCAGGTTGATGTAGCTGTGGTTGAGCTCTCGCCAGTCGCGCCAGAATGAGCGCGGAGCGCGATGCGAGAGCAGGTCGTCGAGCAGGTCGAGATGGGCGTGCCAACCCGTGGCCGCGTCGACGAGCAGCGCGGCAAACGGCAGGGCGCAATGCGTCAGTTCAAGCGCGACCGCCTCGCCGACCTGCTGCAGCTGGATGGTGACTTCACTGGCGTGCTCCCCTTCGCCCCAGCTGAAAGACAGCCGGTGCGGTGGCTCACACTGCAGCACACGGCCACGCAGCGTCGGGGTGTAATCCTGAAAACGTTCCGGCGGTTCGTCGCCTGGCGCGGAGAGTGCCGCGTTATCCCACGTCATCTCGTAGGCGCCGCCCGCGACCAGCAGCATCGGTCCGGCCGCGAGCCAGCGGGCCCGCAGGTCGCTATCGGTGAGGTACCGCCAGAGCTGGCCGATCGTCCCGGGAAGGCGACGTTCCAGTCGCAGCGAGACCGGGTCCGGGAAAGTCGCCATGTCACTCATCAGACGCACCCTTGGCCGGACGCTTGCGCTTCTCGCTGCTCAGCAACCCCTCAAGGATGTCGAGGCTGGTAGTCCAGAACTGGGCATAGAAGTCGAGCCACTCATGCGCCGTCGCGAGCGGCGCGGAGGCGAGCCGGCAGATATGGGTCCGCCCCTGGATGGTGCGGTGCACCAGTCCGGCGTGCTCCAGCACCTTGATGTGCTTCGACGCAGCTGCCAGCGACATGTCATACGGCGCGGCAAGCTCGGTGACTGCCCATTCCCGCCGAGCCAGCCGGCGGAGCATGCCTCGGCGGGTCGGGTCGGAGAGGGCGTGGAAGACAGCGTCGAGGTGCTGCGAGCGTTGATTTACCATATGGTTGAATATATGGGGCGGGCGCGGATTGTCAACTGGATGGTTTAGTGTCTGGCTGATGGCTGATGGCTGATGGCTGTCAGGTGCGCCATGGAGAGTCGTTCACGCAGGATGGAGTGCTTCAGCACTTGTGTGCCGAGCCGCGGCTTCAGCCGCGAGCTCACGTGATCCCGGAACCCTGGACACTCACCAGCGATGTGCTATTTGACGCGATGCCGGTAGCCGTTGAGGGCGACCACCTTTCCATCAAGCGTGGCAATGACGCCGGCACCGTCGCACACGTCACCAATCCGAGTCAGCGCCAGGTTGTGATCGCGCTCAAACGCACCAGCCGCATCAAACTCCCGCGGCAGCGTCACCAGCAACTCATAGTCTTCGCCGCCGTCAGCAGCGAAGAGCGGCGAGGTAATGCCTCCCCGCCCCGCTTCATTGGCTACCGCCGGATGGATTGGCAGGTCGTTCAGCGTGAGACGAAGCTGCACCTTTGAGGCCGCAGCCAGATGCTGCGCATCGCCGCCGATGCCATCACTCAGATCCATCATCGCGGTTGCACCGTGCGTGGCGAGCCAGAGAGCTGCACTGATGCGCGGACTCGGATGCGCAAATGCTGATCGCGCGATTGCCGCAGGCTCGCGCCCGGACTGCCAGGCGTCGAGCGCCGCGCGGGCACCGCCAAGCGTACCAGTCACCCAGACGCCGTCCTCCGGTCGGGCGCCAACGCGCGACATCGGCCGCACGCACCGCCCGAGCACCGTTACGGCGAGATTCCATTCGGTGGACTCCGACAGGTCGCCGCCGAGGACCGAGGCACCGACGCTGCGCGCCGCGTCACCGATCCCGTGCATCACCTCAGTCGAGTCACCACGCGCTGCGTCGCGAGGAACTGACAACGCCACCACAAGTCCCACCGGCCGCGCTGCTGCAGCCGCTAAATCTGACAACGCGCTCGCCGCAGCCCGCCAGCCGATCTCACGCGGAGTCAACCACTCCCGCTCGAAATGCACATGCTCGACCGACGTGTCGGTGCTCACCACCAGTGTCCCTTCACCGTCGGGCACGGGAGCAGTATCGCCGCCGATCGGGCCGGCGCTGTCGCCCAGCGCCGCAACGATCGACCGGATCCGGTCAAACTCGCCGCCAGACCCCATCGCGATCTGGTTCACAGTGCGATCGGCGCGGGCAGCTCAAGCAGCCATGGCGAACGCGGCACGCGTGCACCGCGCGACCAGGCGCGCCACACATCTGGGAGCGACTGCACGACATCCATCGGCCGCATCGCGCGAGCCGTCACCCGCCGTGCTGCGTGATCGGCTGCATTGCCATGCGCCTCTGCCGCGACTGCCGCGGCATCCGGCAGCGCAATCCCCTGCGCCATGAGGGCCGCGATGATTCCGGTCAGCAAGTCGCCGCTGCCGCCAGTTGCCAGCCCCGGATTGCCGGCAGCGACCGTGAGCAGCGGGTGGCCACGCGCCGCAACCACGGTCGGCACTCCCTTGAGCAGTACGGTCGCACCACAGTTGTCGGCCGCCGCTTGGGCCGCTTCCCAGGGCGCTGTTTCCATGTCATCGGCAAACTCAGGAAAGAGCGTCCGGAACTCGCCGGCATGTGGCGTGCAGGCGATTGGCCGCGTCGCAGCGAGTTCGGCGAGCGCCGCGCGCTCTGGCTTGAGCACGGTGAGCGCGTCAGCGTCGACGACTGCGGCCTTGGCGTGCGCCAGCGCCGCCAGCACAAACTTCGCGCGACCGGCATCACGCCCAAGCCCGGGCCCGATCGCGAGCACGTCCGCCTGGGCGATCAGCGCGATCACTTCCGGCGACAGGGGCGCGTCAAACTCCTGAGCCATCGTCTGCACATCGGGCTCCGCGACGCGAATCGTCGCCAGCGACGCCTCCGGCGCAACGACGTGCACCAACCCGGCGCCCGCACCAAACGCGGAGCGCGCGGCAAGCCGTGCGGCGCCAGTCATCGCCACCGCACCACCAATGATCACTACTCGCCCGCGGGTTCCCTTGTACGCATTTGACGCAAAAGGTCGGACCCGCTCGGCGCACCATGCAGTGTCAATCAGCACTGGCCACGCAGCATCAGCACTCAGCAGGCCGATATCTGCGACCAGCAGGTCACCGATGTCGTCGCGCGCCAGCAGATGGCCACGTCGCACACCGCCAAAGGTGACCGTCGTAGTTGCCGTCAACGCATGATGATCAAGGCCGGTCTCGAGATCGAGCCCAGTTGGCCCGTCCACCGCCACGATCGGTCGTTGCAGGTCGGTGATCCGCTGCATCAACGCGGCAATCTCCGCCCGCGGCGCGCCGTGTGCTCCGCTGCCGAGCAGTGCATCGACCACGACGCCGATCGCGGGCCACGGTCCATCCACTGGAACAGTTCGCACGCCATCGGCCAGCGCGGTGTTACGTACTGCTGCGGCGGCCCCATCGGCAGGCACGCCAGCCTCGGCCACCCAGACCGGCACGCCGAGGGCATGGAGGGCGCGCGCTGCGGCCCAGCCGTCGCCGCCGTTGTTCCCCGCTCCGCACGCGACCAGCACGCCCTGCGATGCAGCATTTGCCATCCGATCAAGCACGCATTGCGCGACAGCCCGGCCCGCCTGCTCCATCAGCAGGCGCACTGGTCGATCGGCCGCCACGGCAGCAGCGTCCCAGGCGCGGGACTGTTCGGGAGTGATGACAGGAATCAGGTGCACGAGCGAAAGCTAGCCGCGTGGCGCGGCCGTGGGTCAGCCGAGGAGGGGGGCGCTACAGCGGAACTGGTAACTCTCGTCAAATGCGGCGGTGAAATCGTAGACATTCGCGAAGTCCTCCTCGCGATCACCGGGCTGCGTACTGAGCAGGTCGACCTTCACGAGGGCAAAGACCATCTGCCCCAAGTCGCCGGTTTCGGTGACGCCCCAGCTTTCGAGCACTGGGCGGGCGAGCAACCCGAAACGTTCCATCGCCAGGTCGCGACATGCCCACGCGAGCTCGGCGCCGGTCACATGACGGCGCGCGTCGAGCTTCGACTGCAGGTATTCGATCCCGGCCAGGACAAAAAGGTAGGCACGCTCATCGTAGCGCTTGGCACCGTGCGCATGCAACCGCGCGAGCACACCGTCGGCAAACTGGAGTTCGTGCATCAGGCCGTCAGCCTTGCGCCTGATACGACGGATAGAGTGGGAATCCCGACGCCAGTGCCTCGACTTCACCGCGGACCCGGGCCAACGTTGCGTCGTCTCGATGCGTCAACGCGGTGTCGATCAGTTCCGCCACTCGCACCATTTCAGCGGTCCCCATGCCACGCGTCGTCAACGCGGGCGTACCCACGCGCACGCCACTGGTGACAAACGGCGACTGCGGATCATCGGGAATGGTATTCTTGTTGACGGTGATCCCGGCCGCGCCCAGCACCTTCTCGGCTTCCTTGCCGGTGAGTTCCTTGGCACGCAAGTCGACCAGCATGAGGTGCGTGTCGGTACCGCCCGACACAATGGCAAAGCCGCGATCGATCAACGCCTGGGAGAGCACCTTGGCGTTCTCGACCACCTGGGCCGCGTAGCGCTTGAAGTCCGGATTGAGTGCCTCGCCAAATGCCACCGCCTTGCCGGCAATGACATGCTCGAGCGGGCCACCCTGACCACCGGGGAACACTGACTTGTCGACTGCCTTGGCGTGCTCGGCGTGGCAGAGAATCAGGCCGCCACGTGGGCCGCGCAACGTCTTGTGCGTCGTGCTGGTGACGATCTGCGCATGCGGCACTGGCGACGGATAGACACCGCCCGCTACCAACCCGGCAAAGTGCGCCATGTCGACCATGAAGAGGGCGCCGACTTCATCGGCGATCGCACGGAATGCGGCGAAGTCGATGATCCTGGCGTACGCAGAGCCACCAGCCACGATGACTTGCGGGCGCGACTCCCGCGCAATGCTGCGCACATGATCGTAGTCAATGAGGCCGGTGTCGGAGCGGACGCCGTACTGGGCCGACTTCCAGACCTGCCCCGTGTGGCTCACGCTGGTGCCGTGCGACAGGTGGCCGCCGTGCGGCAGCGACATGCCGAGAATGGTGCTGCCAACTGGCATGATCGCCATGTAGGCGCAGAAATTCGCCTGTACGCCCGAGTGCGGCTGCACGTTCGCGTGGGCAATGTCGTAGATCTGCTTGACGCGGTCAATCGCGAGCTGCTCAACCTGGTCGACCACTTCGCAGCCGCCGTAGTAGCGCTTCCCCGGATACCCCTCGGCGTACTTGTTGGTCAGCGCCGATCCCATCGCCTGCAACACCGCACGCGACGTGAAGTTTTCGCTGGCAATCAGTTCGAGGCCATCCTGCTGCCGACGCACTTCGGCGTCGATCAGCTTGGCGATCGCCGGGTCGGCACTTGAGAGCGGGGCGTCATGCACGAGATGGTCGGTCACCGCGACTCCTCGATCTTGGCGATACGTTTCTGGTGCCGGCCGCCTTCGAACGGTGTGGCGAGCCAGGTGCGGACAATCGCGCGCGCCGCACCTTCATCAACAAATCGTGCCGGCAGGACCAGCACATTGGCGTCGTTGTGTTGCCGGGCGAGTTCCGCGATCTCGGGCGACCAGGCCACTGCGGCACGCACACCGGGATGCCGGTTGGCGGCGTACGACATGCCGAGTCCGGTGCCGCAGAGCAGAATCCCGCGGCGCGCCTCGCCGCCTTCGATGCCGCGTGCGACGACGTGCGCATAGTCAGCGTAGTCGACCGAGTCGGACGAATGTGATCCGACATCGTCGACATCGAACCCCAGGGTCCGGAGTTCATCAGCGACCACCGCCTTCATCGCGAAGCCGGCGTGGTCGGATCCAATGGAAATGCGTTCGGGCATGGGGGGAATATAGCTGATGGCTGATGGCTGCTCCCTGCGAGTTGCGGATCTCCGCGCATCATTGGGGTTAGCCATCAGCCATTAGCCATCAGCCATCATCAGTATCTTCAGCTCCTATCCCCCGCAATCCACATCCGCTTCAACGCCGCTACTGACCGGATCCGTTCTTCTGCCAACCTGTCCGCCGCCTCGAAGCTGGGAATCTTGTCTCGCGAGGCGATGGCGTAGACGCGAAGGATCGTATCGTAGATCTCCTGCGCCTTCCGCTTGGCGCGCTCCATCGTCCAGCCCTGCAGTTCGCCGAAGACGTTCACCACGCCACCACCGTTGATGACGTAATCTGGCGCGTAGAGAATTCCCTTGGCTTCGAGCTCGACGCCGTGTCGCGTTTCGGCCAGCTGGTTGTTGGCGCCGCCGGCGACGACTGACACCTTGAGCTGAGGGATTGTTTCGTCATTGATGATGGCGCCCAGCGCGCACGGCGCGAAGATGTCGGCTTGCTGTCCGTAGATCGCATCCGGCGCAACTGCGGTGGCTCCCATTTCCTCGACCACGCGCTTGACCTTCTCCTGATCGATATCGGTGACGATCAGGTGCGCGCCTTCTTCCTTGAGGTGTTTCATCAGGTAGTACGCCACCTTGCCAGCGCCCTGCACCGCGATCGTGCGGCCCGAGAGCGAATCCTTGCCCCAGCGCTGCTTGGCCGACGCCTTGATTCCCATGTACACGCCGTAGCCGGTCACCGGCGACGGATCGCCGGACAGGTTGAGCAGCCCCGCGACATGTTTCGTCTCGCGCTTGACGAACTCCATGTCGGTCGGCGACGTACCGACATCCTCGGCGGTGATGTAGCGGCCGCCAAGGGTCTCGACAAAGCGGCCGTGGGCGCGGAAGAGCGACTCGCGATCGTGGCGCTTCGGATCGGCGATGATGACGGCCTTGCCGCCGCCAAGATTGAGACCAGCTACGGCCGACTTGTACGTCATGCCGCGCGACAGGCGCAGCACATCCTGCAGCGCTTCGTCCGTGGACTTGTAGGCCCACACGCGCGTACCGCCCAGTGCGGGGCCGAGGGTGGTGTCGTGAATCGCGATAATCCCGAAGTAGCCGCAGGAAGGATCGTGCGAGAAGAGGACCTGTTCGTGGCCCCGGGTCTGCATTTCCTTGAACGTATCCATGGACATCAGCCTTTCTTCTCGTACTGGTAAAAGCCCTTGCCGCTCTTCCGTCCCAGGTCGCCGGCGGCCACCATCTTCTTGAGCAACGGGCACGGGCGGTACTTGTCATCACCCAGGCCGGTCTGCAGCACATTGAGGATCGCCAGGCAGACATCGAGCCCGATGAAGTCAGCCAGCGCCAGCGGCCCCATCGGATGCGCCATGCCGAGCTTCATGACGGTGTCGATTGCTTCGGGCGTGGCAACGCCTTCGAAGACGCAGAAAATCGCCTCGTTGATCATCGGCATCAGCACGCGATTGGCGACGAAGCCCGGATAGTCGTTGACCTCGACCGGCGTCTTGCCGAGCGCGGCGGCAATCTCCATCACCGTCTTCGTGGTCGCATCGCTGGTGGAGTGACCGCGAATCACCTCGACCAGCGTCATCACCGGCACCGGATTCATGAAGTGCATGCCGATCACCTGTGATGCGCGCCTGGTGCGCGCCGCGATTTCAGTGATCGAGATCGACGAGGTGTTGCTGGCGAGGATCGTGTCGGGGCCGCAGAGCTTGTCGAGTGCCGTGAAGAGCTCGAACTTGATCGCCGGATTTTCGCTCGCCGCCTCGATCACCAGCGCCGCATCCTTTGCTGCCGCAAGATCACTTCCGGTGACGATCCGGCCGAGCACCTCGGCGACCGCCTCCGGCGCCAGCGTTCCCTTCTTGACCTGTCGCTCCAGGTTGCCCTGGATCGTGGCTCGCGCCCGTTCGAGCGCCGCCGGATTCACGTCGATCAACGCGACGTCGTGGCCATGTTGCGCAAAGACGTGGGCGATGCCGTTGCCCATGGTGCCAGAGCCGATCACTGCGATCTTCGTCATGCTGTTGGGATCCAGGTTGGGGTACGGGCTGATGGCTGATGGAACCCGGTCGTCATCCTGAGCGCAGCGAAGGATCGTTTACCGGATCGCTATCACCCGGCCGATCCTTCGCTGCGCTCAGGATGACAAACACGTCGTGATCAGCCATCAGCCATCAGCTCCACCGACAACGCCACCGCATTCCCGCCGCCGAGACAGAGCGTCGCCAGTCCCGTGCGCGCGCCACGATCCTGCATGGCGTACAGCAGCGTCGTCAGCACCCGCGCGCCGGAGGCACCAATCGGGTGACCGATCGCGATCGCGCCACCGTTGACGTTGACACGATCCCAGTCCCAGCCGAGGCCGCGGCCATCGACAATCGCCTGCACGGCGAACGCTTCGTTCGCCTCGATCAGGTCGTAGTCGTTGATGGTGGTGCCGTTCTTCTTCATCAGGTTCTGCACGGCAAGGATCGGCGCAAAGAAGAGATCCTTCGGCTCACCGCCGCCAGTGGCATAGCCGGTAATGCGTGCCATCGGTGTGTGGCCATGCTCGCGCGCATATGCCAGTGAGGCCACGACAAGTGCGGCACCGCCATCGTTGAGTCCGGGGGCATTGCCTGCCGTGACACTGCCGTCCTTGACGAAGGCCGGCTTGAGCTTGGCGAGTACTGCTTCATTGGTATCGGCGCGCGGCGATTCATCGGCGCTCACCATCGTGCTGCCGCCACGGCCGGCAATCTCCACCGGCACGATTTCGGCGGCAAACTTGCCAGCGGCCTGGGCCGCAACCGCCTTGCGATGCGAGTTGGCCGCAAAGGCATCCTGCTCTTCGCGCGTCACCTTGCCCTTGGTCGCGGTGTACTCGGCGTACTCGCCCATGTGCACGTTGCCGAAAGAGTCCCAGAGTCCGTCGTGAATCATGCCGTCAACGATCGTCTGGTTGCCGGCCTTGATCCCCGTCCGGTAGTTGTAGAGGTAGTGCGGTGCTCCGGACATTGACTCCTGCCCACCGGCCACGGCGCAACCGATATCGCCAGCCTTGATCGCCTGTGCCGCCAGCATCACCGCCTTGAGGCCCGAGCCGCACACCTTGTTGATCGTCAGCGCGGGCACCGTGCCCGGCAGGCCGGCGTGGATCATCGCCTGACGCGCTGGCGCCTGACCACAGCCGCCCTGCACCACATGGCCCATGATGACGTCATCCAGCGTGGCCGAGTCGATCCCGGCACGCCGCACCGCCTCCTTGATGGCAATGGCACCCAGCCGCGTGGCCGGCAGCGACGAAAGCCCTCCGAGATACTTCCCCACCGGCGTACGGCAGGCACTCAGGATGACAGGAATATTGGCGTCGGACATGGTGCGCTCCAGAAAATGACCGGGCCAAAGCTATCATGGTCCGGAAGGCCGGTCGGTGGCCGGCGAAGGTCGACGTCGTCTCCCCTTGTTTCGGTATTTCTTCGGTTTATTATCCCCATCCGCATTTTCTGGATGGTATTCCTGACCGCCACGGCTCTCGATCTTCGCGCCCAACTGGCCCAACGCTTTCCCGACGCCGTGCCGCTGCCTGGCCGCCGGGAAGCTGGGCTGCGGACCGGCATCGAGGCTTTTGATAACGCACTCCCGAACAATGGATTGCCGCGCGGGCGGCCGACCATCTGGGCCACTCCAGGAGCCGGCGCCACGGCCATCCTGATGGCCACAGTGCACCAGCTGCTCGCCACGGGCCAGCGCGCTGCCTGGATCGATGGCTCCCGGATGCTGGGACTGGGATGGCCTGACGGACCATTGATGCTCCGGCCGCGCACCGCCCTGCTCGGGCTTCGTTTTGCCGAGCTGCTGCTGGAGTCGGGCGGCTTCGCCCTGGTGGTGCTGAGCGGCGTGCCGGTCGAACGGACCACGCTCTTCCGGTTGGCACGCGCTACCCATGAGGGCGGCGGTGCCTTTGCGCTGCTCACCGAGGGAACTCTTCCCGCCGCGTTGCGGGTGCGCTCCCGCTACGTCACCGAACGAATCCGCTACCAACCCACCCCCTTTGGTGATCCGGCTCGGCTGACATCCGTCACGGTCGCCATTGATGCCGTCGCTTCGGGCTGGCAACGGAACACCACACTCACCCTGCCCCTCGACACTCACGATGTTCGTTGCGCTCTCGATTCCGGACTGGCCGACCGGCGCGGCGGCGAATGATCTCCTGGCCCTCCTGCTCGAAGTGGCGCCGCGCGCAGCGGTGTCACCCGAGGAGCGAGTGGCCTGGCTCGACGCGCGCAGCCTCGACCCCGTTCCACTCGCCGCGCTGGCGGTCGAACGCCTGACGGCCAACGCCATCACGGTGGGCGGCATGGCGGCGTCACGGATACCGGTCGTCGCGCGGGTGGCGGCACAACACGCCACACGCACTCCCTTGCAACCACTGCCGGTCATCGCGTCCGGCGCCGAACGCAGTTGGCTCGCTCCCCTGCCGATTGCGGCGCTCGGTGGCAGCGAAACTGTGCAACGGCTACTGCTGGGCGTCGGGATCACGCGCGCCGGCCAGCTGGTATCGCTCAGTCGCGAATCCGTGGAGGTGCGTTTCGGGCGCGAAGGCCTCGCGCTCTGGCGTATCGCGCGCGCTGATGACCGGCGCCTGCTCTTCTCCGGCCGCCCACGCGAGTACCCCACCGCTTCGCTGGACTGGACCGAGTTCTCGACCACCGATATCGAGCAACTCGTCTTCGTGCTCCACTCGCTGCTCAAGAGTGTCTGCGATGATCTCGCCGAGCGGGGCATCGGTGCACGTGCGCTCGAGGTCACCCTGTCGCTGGAGAATCGCGCGGTGCACGTCGAGCGCGTGGCTGTCGCGCGCAGTACCTCGCAGCGCACCACCTGGCTCCGCCTGGTGCGCCGCGCGCTGGAAAAACTTTCACTTCCTGACCGGGTCACCGGCCTCGCTGTCGAAGTCGCCGCCGCTGGTCCGCCGATGGTCCGCCAGGGTGATCTCTTCGATCTCGGCTTTGCCTCGGCGCAGGCCGCCGAGAGTGCTGTGAACTTCATCCTCGACCTGCAGCCCGATGCCGTGCTTGCGCGGGCGCTCAGCGCGCATCCGTTGCTGGAGCGACGCGTGGCCTGGGAGTCGCAGGCGCAAGTGACCTTCGACCATCCACTCGCAACGGTCGCGCAGCCTCCTGCGCTACAACCACTGTTGCTGCCGCTGCCGCGCGAAGTGCTGGTGCGGGCTGAAGTGCGTCGCGGCTTTGCTTCGCCCGTGCGCTATACCGACAATGGTGAACATTTTCCGCTCACCGAAGCGCTGGGGCCGCACTGCCGTTCTGGTGAGCAGTGGGGCGCCGCCTTTGCTCGCGAGTATCATCAGGGCGTGCGCGCTGATGGCACCGTGGTGCTCCTGTATCGGGATACGCTGACCGATCAGTGGTATCTGGCGGGGTGGTGGGATTGATGTCGAGGAGTAATGTCACATCGGCGCCACTCACCGAACTCCGCTGTCACACTGCCTATTCCTTTGGCGATGGCGCCGTGACGCCCGAGAATCTCGTCGCACGCGCCGCCACCCTTGGCTACACCACGCTCGGCATCACCGACACCGCCGACCTCGGTGGCATCGTGCGCTTTGGCTCCGCATGCCGCAAGCACGACATCCGGCCGGTCGTGGGCACCGAGCTGATCGTCGATGGCGCGCCACTCGCGGTGCTGGCACGCAACAAGACCGGATACAACCATCTCGCCGCACTGGTCACCCGCTCGCGGAGTGGCGACCTGACAGCTGCCAGTGAGCAGCGTCCGCGCGGGCGACCGCGCCTGACATGGTCGGAAGTCGCGGCGCGCACCGGCGGGTTGCACCTGCTCACCGGTCCGCCATCGGGGACGCTTGCCACGCTGGTGCGCGAGGATCGCCTGCTCGATGCCACCCGCCTGCTGCACCAGTGGCGGGAACAGTTCGACGGGCATGTCGCCGTCGAGGTGCAATGGCACCAGACCGGTGGCGATGAAGCCGCACTTGCGGCGGCACTCATCGGCCTGGCCGAGCGGGCGAAAGTGCCGTGGATGGTGGCGCAGGATCCCCGCTATATCGATCGCGGCAGCCGGATGGTGCACGAGATGCTCACGGCACTGCGGCAGGGTGTCACCCTCGACCAGCTCGCCGAGCGGGGGCTCGGTCACCCGAATGGGGGCTGGCAGTTGCTCGACCCCGATGCGCTCCGTGAACGATGGCACCAGCGCGACGCGGGGCTTGAAGCGGGCAGCGCCATTGCCGCGGAGTGTGCATTCGACATGACGTGGGTGCGGCCACCGCTTCCTGTCTTCAAGACGGAACCCGGCTACGACGATGACGCCTATCTGCGTGTCTGCACCTATGCTGGCGCCGAGGAGCGCTGGGGCACGGCACTGAGCGAGAAGCAGCGCGCACAGCTCGATCACGAACTCTCGGTCATTCGCGCCCTGGGCTTTGCCGGCTTCTTCCTGGTGATGTGGGACGCGGTGCGCGAAGCGGCACGGCGGCGGATTCTCTGCCAGGGGCGTGGCTCCTCCGCCAACTCGGCCGTGGCCTACTGTCTTGCCATCACGGCGATTGATCCGGTGGAGAATGGCCTGCTCTTCGAGCGTTTCCTGTCGCAGGCCCGGATAGGCGGCCAAACTGAGGCGCCTGATATCGACGTCGATTTTGAGCACGATCGTCGCGAAGAGATGCTCGACTACATGTACACCAAATACCAGCGCCGGGGCTCGGCGATTACCGGCGTGACGCAGGTCTACAGTGCACCAACCGCATTGCAGGATGGCATGCGCGCGCTGGGGTATCCGGCGGCGCTGGCATTCCGGCTCTCGAAACGACTGCATCGGCGCAACAGCCGAGCCGGTGCGGTGGGATTGGTGACAGAAGTGGGGCCGCGCTTCGGCTTCGACACGACAACGCCGCGCGCCCGCGCACTGCTCGCCATCATGCGCGCCTGCGAAGAGCTGCCACGGCTGCGCTCGACGCACCCTGGCGGTTTCGTGCTCTCGTCCGAGCCACTCGGTGACTATGCCCCGATCGAGTGGACCACCATGGGGCGCTCGATCCTGCAGTTCGACAAGGACGATCTCGACGAAGTCGGCATTCCTAAGTTCGATTTCCTGGGACTGGGCGGACTGGCCGCAGTGCGACGGGCGTTTGACGCCATCGAGCAGCGCACCGATGAGCGCCCGGAGATGTACAAGTTGCCGACGCGCGACCGGAAGACCTTCCAGGTCATCGCCCGGGGCGACACGCTGGGGATGTTCCAGATCGAGAGTCGCGCGCAGATCACATCGATTGTCCAGACGAGGCCCGATTGTCTCTATGACATTGCCGTGCAAGTCGCCCTGATCCGCCCCGGCCCGATCCAGGGCAACTTCGTCGCACCCTACACCAAACGGCGCCGTGGCCTGGAGCCTGTGGTCTATGCGCACCCGAAACTCGAGCCGATTCTCAAGCGGACCCAGGGGATTCCGATCTTTCAGGAGCAGGCGATGTCGATCGCCATCGAGATCGCGGGCTACCTGCCGTACGAGGCCGACCAGTTGCGCCGCACGATGGGCAATCAACGCAAGGAGGCGCGCCTCACCGCAGCACTCGCCGACCTGCGCCTCCGGTTGATCGAGCAGGAGATTGCACCGGCTGTCGCAATCCAGATCGAGTCCGACCTGCGCGGCTTTGCCAACTATGGCTTTCCCGAATCCCACGCCTGGAGCTTTGCGCTGATCGCCTACGCCACGGCATGGCTCAAGGCGCATCATCCCACCGAGTTCTACTTCGGGCTGATGAACGCACAACCGATGGGATTCTATTCGATCGGCACACTGCTGCAGGACGCGCGGCGCCATCAGGTGCCGCTGTTGCCGATCTCCTTGCGCGATGGCGCGCGCGATTGCACGGTCGAGACGACTGACGACGCGGCCCTCCCGGCGTTGCGCATCGGCTGGCGCTTTGCGCGTGGCATCGGCGACCGGCAACTCGACGCCCTGGATGCGGCACTGCGGGATGGCCCGTTCACCGGCATCGCCGATGTGGTGCGTCGCGGAGCACTGGAGCGCACCAGCGTGGTCGCACTGGCGCGTGCCGATGCCTTTGGCGCCTGGGAACCCGATCGGCGACTGGCAGCGTGGAAGGCGTTGCGCGTCGTGGGCGACACGCTACCGCTCGCGCCGGCGCATGAGGGGGAGTTTGTCCCGAAGCCACTGTCGCGGCACCACCGGATCCTGCTCGACTACTTCGCCAATGGTTTCTGCCTGGATGGTCATCCGATGGAGGGTGTCCGCGCACAACTGGTGCACCTCGGCGTCGACGATTCCGCATCGATCCGGCAGCGGAAGCCACGCGAAAAGGTGCTGGTCGCCGGACTGGTCATCGCCCGCCAGCGGCCCCAGACCGCCAAGGGCACCGTGTTCCTGCTGCTCGAGGATGAGCGTGGACACATGAACGTGATCGTGCCTGCCACCATCGATGGCAAGGATCGTGAGGAGATGCTGCGCGCGGTGGTCATCCTGGTGTACGGACGCGTGGAGCAGCAGAATGAGGATGCAGTACAGCAGATTGTGGGGGAGCGCTTCCAGGCGATGGAGATGGCGGGAATGAGCTACCAGAGCCGAGATTTCAGGTGAGCGCGGAGTTGAGCCATGGCTCAGCTACGCGGCCAAAGCAACGACCCTGTTGGAGCGGTTGCCCTAGCAGCATTGAACAGATCACCCGAGCCGCGTTACGAGTGCTTCTGAAGCGCAGCAATAACGCCGGCGATGGAGGTTTGGCCGGTACGATCCCGGAGCGTATCGAGGCGCGCGTCGCCGCGGACGCCGAGATCCACATCGTATTGCTTTTCGATGGTACGAGCGAGCGTATCGCCACGCTTGTGCCTGAGTTCCCCGTTCTCGTCCCGCGACCGACATCCATTCATTTCAGCTGCATCGTTCGGTCCGCATTTGTCGCCCATAACGCCTCCTAGCCTGTTGCCCGTGACTTGCCACAAAATGTAAGAATAGTTTACCTTTCGTCAAGGGCGTTCTCCCCACCCTGACCGAAGGAGCCGTCCAATGCCGATTTCCCAAACTGAACTTGGTCGCCGCGTTCGCGCCGCCCGGGAATCCCTTGGCCTTACCCAAGAAGATGCCGCCACCGCACTAGAGCTAGCGCGCCCAGCCGTAGCGGAGATAGAGGCCGGTCGCCGTGTGCTCTCGAGCCTCGAACTGTTCCGGCTCGCCTCGCTCTATGGCCGCGACATGAAGGAATTCCTCGCTCCTGTGTACAGCGACGAAGACGCACTCCGGGCGGTGTTTCGCGCCCAACGGGGCTTCGAAGTGGATTCATCACTGCAGCGGACGCTGCTCGATTGGCGGAATCGCGCCCGCGCCCTGACGGATCTTGAGGCGTTACTGGACTATCCTCGCCGCCTCTGCACCGCCGGCGCATATCCCACCGCTCCGCTGTCGAGCCGGTGGAATGCTATCCAGCAAGGCGAGCTCCTGGCGGAGGAGGAGCGCGGTCGACTGGGACTCGGGCGCGCACCCGTCGGCGACTTGCCGATGCTGCTCGAGTCTCAAGGAATTCGTACTGCAACCGTCCCTTTGCCCGACGACGTCTCTGGCCTGACGTTGCAGGAACGGGGGCAGGATCTCCTCATTCTGGTCAACAGGACTCACGCGCTCACTCGGCACCGGTTCTCATTCGCGCATGAATACGCCCATGTCCTGATGGATCGGGAGCGCGGGAGCATAGTGAGTCGAGCCGAAGACCGTAACGATCTCGTCGAAATGCGTGCGAATTCGTTCGCTGCGGGTTTCCTGATGCCAACTGAGGGCGTGCTCGAGTTCGTTCGCGAACGGGGCAAAGGGCAAGGGAGCCGCGAGACGGCAATTGTCCATGACGAGTCGGACGCGGAACCCGTCCGGGTAGAGGGACGGTCAGCGCCCGGAAGCCAGATGCTGCAGACGTATGACGTGATTCAGGCCGCGGACCATTTCGGTGTCAGCTGCGTGGCGATGATCTATCGATTCAAAACCGTGGGACTCTTGAAGCAGCCGCAGGTGGCCGCGTTGCGGGCGGCAGAAGAAGCGCGCTGGGCCACGGAACTGCAAAAACTGATTGGCGACGGGGTGTCATCGCCCAGTGCCGATGGTCCACCCGCATTCCAACGACGTTTCATCGCGACCGCGCTGGAGGCGTACCGACGGTCCCTCATTTCGCGTGGCAAGCTGGTTGAGCTCGGCGCGTTGGTCGAGCTGTCCGACGATCAAATCGAGACGCTGCGTGACACAGCAGCACAGATCGATGAGGAACTTGATGGCGTCCCGTCGGCCACATGAGCGTGCCCGTGGAGATGATCGTCGTGACCGATGCTTCGGTCGTGATCAATCTGCTCCATGTGGGGCGACTCGAGATTCTATCCCGTCTGCCTGGCATGCGATTCGTGGTGCCCGATGAAGTAATCGCAGAAGTCACACGACCCGAACAGCGCGCGGCGCTCGATGCGGGAATCACTGTCGGAGTGATCGATCGATGCAGCCTCGATGCGCTCGGTGGATCTGCAGCCATCATCGAGCTCAGCAATCGACTCGGCGTTGGCGAACTCGCATGCCTCGCCCTGGCAGAACAACACGGGTGGACGATCGCCTCGGACGAACGAGGCCTGTTTCGGGCCGAGGCAACGCGGCGCGTGGGCGCTGAGCGACTGGTCGGCACGCCGGACCTGTTCGTGCGGGCGATTGGTGCGCAGGTGATCACGATTGAAGAAGCCGACGCGGACAAGGTGACACTCGCGGGACTGAAGTTCGTGATGCGCTTTGGGTCGTTCAAGGAGCTCCTATCAATCAGGAAGGACGAATAGCTATGCCGAACAGGCCATTTCACACCGCAACCAGCACGCCAGCAGGCATTGCCTACAGCTGGGAACTGAGCGCAGGACAGCCGGATCATGCCCGCATACTTGAGGCGATCGGTGGAGGCTTCGGCGGGTACGCCGGGGGACGGGCGCCGGACGCGCTTGATCCGCCCACTTGCCCCACACATAGGGGCAGAGCGCACTCATTCGCCGTCGCCGTTACGCTCGTCGCCGCTTGTCAGACGATGGTGCCCATCTGGCAGCAGAAGTGCCGGGAGCAAGCCGACCAATTCGCTGCCCGGCGAGCACAGTGCGTCGCCGGTTCCGGCGAGGCATTGCTCCTTGGAATCGCGGAAGCATTCTGGCGAATGCTCGCCGGGTGTCTTGCCGGATTTCCGGCCGGATATCTCACGCATCTCGGGTTTGATGCGCTGACGCCAGCCTGTATCAACATCATCTGACCACAAAAAGAGGGAACAGTGCGACCTTATGGAAATTTCAATGGCGATTCGGGCGTCACGGCCTTCGAGATCGCGCCGCAAGGAGTTGATGTCGAATTTCGCGACCGAAGCGCGTATCGATATATGTATGAGAGTGCCGGTCCAGCAAACATCGAGAGAATGAAATCCCATGCGATTGGCGGACGTGGGCTGAACGCGTTCATCAACACGCATGTTCGCAAGCGCTACGCGAGGAAGCTACGATAGGGCGCGGCCCGATGCCGCGACCGCTCAGACTTCAACTCCTGAGGCAGCCCATGGAAATGCCCAACGTCGTTTCGCAGATCAAAGATGCCGAGCACGGTGTGCTGTATCGCTTCCTCGCGTACCGACCGCTCTCGCGGGAGGAATTGGTAATGGGCGTTCGCCAGTACCTATCGCAGCCGCGATTGCGCCGCCGCAAAACCCGCGAGCGAAACAAGGTCATCGCGATTGTTATGACTCATGGCGCCACGGCAGATCTCTAGTCCAACGACCACATGGGACGCGTCCGGGTGCCGTCGACGTCGAGCGCTCCCATTGACTACGCGTTATGTGAATTGCGATCGCTCACCGACACGAAGGCTGACAACGCGGCTTGATTGGCGGAATTGATGGTCAAAGCATGCACCTCGGGTCTCAAGGTCGACCAGTCGGCGCTGGCGCTCATGGAAAGCGGTCGAATCAACTTCTCCGGGGCTGAGACTCTGGTTGCCCACCTCTCTCGCACTTGAATGCCGCGATGGACGCATCAGATCGATGTGTGACCTCCCTTTCGTCCACGCCCGCAGAAATGGGCGCCGGCAAGCGGAGTGAGAACTCCGGATTCGAGCTACGCGACTAGGCACTTGAAGTAGTTGTGCGGCAAGACCGTCGCAGAGCTTCGCCGTAGTCATCGCCGCACCATCAAGTTTTGCGCGCACACCAGCGGGCCAACGCTTTGCCCGCTCGAACAATCCGACGCGCAGAATCGGCGAGCCGCAGTTACGCGGTGATGACCGATGCCGGAATTGTGGTTCCCATCACTCCGTGCTACTCTCTGTCGGTCCACCAATCGCCACATCCACCCGGAGCAGCATCATGGATATCCTGTCCACCACCCGGCATGCTGTCGCAATCACCGTCGCCACCAGCGCCTTGATGGCATCTGGTGTCACCGCGAATCACCGCTCCGCAACAAACGGCCGACCAGTGAGCATGAGCCCAAACCTGCCGGCCGACTTCCCGCTCGCTCCGGGACTCAAGGCATGCAAGCCCAACCCCGGAACGGGCCCGGAAACGCTCTGCGAATGGCACAACGTCAACGGCCATGCCATCTACCTGTTCTACAAGACGGCACTCCCCAAGGCTGGCTACACGATCCTCAAGGGGGCCAATGAAGTCACGACACCGCACGAGATGGCCGGCATCGGATTCAAGAAGGGGAACATTGAGGGAGCCGTGTCCGTCAGCGGCACGGACCTGACGATCCAGGCGATCGACAAGCGGGCGAAGTGACGGCATTGCAGCCTCCGGGATGGCGATGAAGGCGTCCCCCGTCCGCCCCACCCGCGCCGAGCAGCTCGCGGCAGAGAACACCACCATCCCGGACCTCATCGCGCCGGGGCTCCGCGTCCTCTTCTGTGGCATCAATCCCGGCCTCTACTCCGGCGCAACCGGACACCACTTTGCCAAGCCGGGGAATCGCTTCTGGCCCGCGCTGCACGCATCGGGGTTCACGCCGCACCTGGTCAGCCCAGCCAACGAGCGCGAGCTGCTCGACCATGGCGTGGGGATCACCAACTTCATCGCCCGCACCACCGCCACGGCAGCCGAGCTCGGACGCGAGGAGTATCCAGCGGGACGCAAGACATTGGAGCGCAAGATCCGGAAGTACCATCCGCGCTGGCTCGCCATTGTCGGCCTCGGCGCGTATCGGATTGGATTCGCCGACCCGTTCGCGGTCGTCGGGCGCCAGGAGCGAATGATCGGGTCGACGGGAGTGTGGGTGCTGCCAAATCCCAGTGGGTTGAACGCGCACTACCAGCCGAAGGAGCTGGCGCGGTTGTTTGGGGAACTGGCAACGGCAAGCCTGTTCCCCCGCAGCTCACCTTAGGCCGAGGTACCGCTGCGTTTCCGCAACACATTGCTTCAACCCACCGCCGAATTAATGCAACAGTCGCCGGCCCTCCGCTAAAAAGATTTCCACACTGTGGCGAGAACATACCGTAGATGGATGGCGGTAAATCGTTACAAACGAAAGACATATGCGATTTGGCCACCATCTCGAAACTGGCGTGGTCCCATCCGGAATTTTACGGTGTGCTGGCACGTTCCGTGCGATTTCCGGCCGTGAAGCATCTTCTCGTGATCAACCCACATGGAGCCTCAGATGCGTCTCAAAACCTGTCTCGCTGCCGCTGCCGCTGCCCTGTTCTTCGCCGTTCCGGCTTCCGCTCAGCTGACGACCGGCGCTGGTTGGGAATACTTCAATTTCGGCGGAGCGGGCCCCGTCGAGTCGCCCTTTGATGCCTTCACGTTCACGTCGGCGTCGACCACCACGATCGAGATCACTGACAGCTACACCTACGGCGACCGGTTCACCCTGTCCTGGACCGGCACCACATCCGGGTCGTTCACGACCAGCGATGCGAGCGCGATGGATGGGATTGACTCTGGCGAGGGTGACGGTGACACCTCCTGGGCCGATCCGTTCATGAGCCATGGGTCGGCCGTGTTCGGGCCCGGCACCTATGATTTTTCGCTTTCGGTTGCCTATAACGCGGCGGGCACCACCGGCGGCGGCGCATTCATTCGCGACGACATTCCAAGCGAAGCGACGCCGGAACCGGCGACGATGAGCTTGATGGCCGCTGGCCTCGTCGGCCTCGCGGGCCTGACGCGCCGCCGTCGCAAGGCCTGATCGGCCCCAGCGACCACCAAACAGGCCGCGCATCGCGAGATGCGCGGCCTGTTTCTTTGCGCTGTCCTCAGCGATCAGCCACCAGCCATCAGCCCAGCACCCGCCCCCGCACCTGCCCCACCAGCTTCTCCAGAAACGACGCCACCGGCATCACTTCCTGCTTGTTCCCGTCGCCGCGCACCCGTACCGCCACGGCGTCACTATCAGCTTCGCGCTGCCCCACGACCGCCAGGTACGGCACCTTGGCGAGTTCGCCATCGCGAATTCGATAGTTCAGCGTCTCGTTGCGGTCATCGAGATGGGCGCGCAATCCGGCATCGCGCAGGCGCTGCGTGACCTGGCGCGCCGCGTCCTGCTGCGCATCGCTGATCGGCACCACGCGCACCTGTTCCGGCGAAAGCCAGAGCGGAAAGGCGCCGGCGAAGTGCTCGATCAGGATCGCCATGAAGCGTTCGAATGACCCGCTCACCGCCCGATGGATGATCACCGGCCGATGCTCGGCGTTGTCATCGCCGACATAGGTCAGGTCAAACCGCTCTGGGTTGGAGTAGTCGAGCTGGATCGTCCCGAGCTGCCACTTCCGGCCAATGGCATCCTCGACATCGAAATCGATCTTCGGCCCATAGAACGCACCATCACCCGGCTTCAGCTCGTACGGCAATCCGGTGGCTTCAAGTGCATGTCGCAGGGACCGTTCGGCCTCATCCCACATCTGGTCGCTGCCGATCCGCTGTTCTGGCCGAGTCGCGAACTTGAGCGTCGCCTTGAGCCCGAATGTTTCGTAGTACTTGAGGATGAACTGCGTCAGCTTGTGCACTTCGGCCTGGATCTGCCGCTCCATCAGGAAGATGTGGCAATCATCCTGCTGGAACTGGCGCACTCGCGTGAGTCCCGACAGCGCACCCGAAAGCTCGTTGCGATGCAGTACATCATACGTGTTGAAGCGAAGCGGCAACTCCTTGTAGGAGTGCTTCTTCGCCTGGTACATCAGGTAGTGCGACGGACAGTTCATCGGCTTGAGCGAGAAGTCGTGCTCACCGGTTTCGTTGTCGAGCACCAGGAACATGTTCTCCTGATACTTGCCCCAATGTCCCGAGACTTCCCACAACGCCTTGTTGTACAGCAGCGGCGTCCGGATCTCCTGGTAGCCGTCGCGCTGTAACTCACGCAGGTACTTGTTGAGCTCGTTGACCATGGCGGTGCCACGGTCGGTCCAGAAGACCGCGCCCGGCGCAAAGGGATGGAACATGAAGAGATCAAGCTGCTTGCCGAGCACCCGATGATCGCGCTTCTTCGCTTCATCAAGCCGGAAGAGATGCTGGCCCAGCTCATCCTTCTTGAAGAATGCCGTGCCGTAGATCCGCTGCAGCATCTGCCGCGACGAATCGCCCCGCCAATACGCGCCAGCGCCCGAGAGCAACTTGAAGTGCTTGAGCCGTCCCGTGCTCGGCACGTGCGGGCCACGGCAAAGATCGACGAAGGGACCATCGGTATACACCGTGATCGTTTCGTCCGGCCCGAGCTCGCTGATCCGCTCGAGCTTGAGCGGGTCGTCGGCGAAACGGCGATTGGCCTCGGGACGGTCGACCACCTCGCGCACGAACGGATAGTCCGCAGCAACGACCTCGCTCATCTTCGCCTCGATCGCTTCGAGGTCCTCGGGCGTGAACGGCTGCGGCACCGCGAAGTCGTAGTAGAAACCTTCGTCGATCGCCGGCCCGAAGCCGATTCCTGCATCCGGAAAGAGCTGGCGGACCGCCGTCGCCAGGATGTGCGCCGCGGAGTGCCGCAGCACGCCGAGGGCGTCGGCGTCGCGTTCTGTAAGGATCGCGACGCTGTCGCCGTCGTGCAGTGGCCGCCCCAGGTCCTGGATGCCGCCGTTGACCCGAATCGCCACTGCCGCCCGGGCCAGCCCCGGCCCGATCTGCAGCGCCAGTTCGGCGCCGGTCGTGGCCGCCGGCAGTTCGCGAACGGAGCCATCGGGAAGCGTGACCTGGATCGGTGTTTCAGCCATGGGGCACCGGTGCGTTGAGTGATTGCTGCGTAGCCTTGGCCATGCCGCACCGCCCGCAGCGCGGCGAGGCATGGAGCCATGTATTTTACCACCATGAGCCGGTCGATCGTACGTCGCGCGCGCGCAGTGGATGCATCCCCCACCTCCGAATCCGGACCGTGGCCCTTGCTCCTTGGCCTGTCGTTGGGGGTGGCCGCGGGGTTCCTCCTCGGCGAGCTGGTTGGTCCGCTCGCCTCCCGGGCGGTCCATGATCGCCCGATCGCGGGTCGGGGCCCGCGAGCCTCGCAGGTCCGGCAGCTGGTCGCCGCGGCGCAGGCCGCGCTCGATGACGACCTGATGCTCCGCGATTGTCATCTGCGCGTCATTCCGATCGGCCCCGGCCGCATTGAGCTGCATGGCTGGGTCGCCGACCGCCGCTCCCGTGGTCGAGCGGGCCGCCTGGTCGGCGATGCGGTGCACGCCGACGCGATCGTCAACTGCCTTCAGGTGCGTGGCGAAGACGATATCCCGCCGTCGCACGACGACGACACGTCCGACGAACGCCTCGCATGACCGAACCGCTGGCCGCACAGTTCGATCCGCAAGCGATCGAGGGACCGTTGTATCGGTGGTGGACCGAGCAGGCGCTTTTTCACGTCGAGCCCGGCGACCCGGGTGTGCCGTATGTGATCCAGATGCCACCACCAAATGTCACTGCGGTGCTGCATGCGGGACACGGCCTTAACAACACCGTGCAGGACGTGCTGGTCCGCTTCGAGCGGATGCGCGGCCGCAAGGCGGTCTGGATCCCGGGCACCGATCACGCCGGCATCGCCACGCAGAACGTGGTCGAAAAGCTGCTTGCCCGACAGGGAAAGACCCGCTTCGACGTCGGCCGCGAGTCGTTTGTTGAGCACGCCAAGACGTTTGTCCACGAGACCGGCGGCCAGATTCTTGACCAGCTCAAGGCGCTCGGCGCGAGCTGCGACTGGGAACGCACCTACTACACCCTGAGTCCCGCCCTCTCGCGCGCTGTGCGCGAAGCGTTCAACCACCTGTACGAAAAAGGGTTGATCTACCGCGGCAAGTACATCGTCAACTGGTGCCCGCGGTGTCTGACGACCCTTTCCAATGAGGAAGTCGAGAAGGAAGAACGCGACGGCTCGCTCTGGCACTTCCGCTATCCGCTCGCCGACGGCTCAGGCGACATTGTGGTTGCGACCACCCGGCCCGAAACGATCCTCGGCGACACCGGCGTCGCGGTGCACCCCGACGACCCGCGGTATCGCGGTCTCATCGGCAAGCAGGTTCGTCTCCCGTTGCTCGACCGGTTGATTCCGATCCTTGCCGACGCCGCCGTCGATCCGGCCTTTGGCTCCGGCGCCGTGAAGATCACGCCCGCGCATGACGCCACCGATTTCGACATCGGCCAACGCCACCAGCTCCCCGCGCTCGATGTGATGAATCCCGACGCGACGATGAGTGATGCTGCGCCGGACCGCTATCGCGGGCTCGACCGCTTCGTGGCGCGCAAGATGGTCGTTGCGGAGTTCGACGCGCTGGGCCTGCTGGTCAAGATCGACAAGCATCGCCACGCCGTCGGGCAGTGCTATCGCTGCGGCACGATTGTCGAACCGCGCCTGTCCGATCAATGGTTCGTCAAGGTGAAGCCGATGGCGGATCGCGCCAATGCAGCCTTCCGGGAGGGAAAGTTCCGGCTGATCCCCGAGTTTCACGGCGACGTGCTGCAACGCTGGCACGAGAACCTCCGCGACTGGTGCATCTCGCGGCAACTCTGGTGGGGTCATCGCATCCCGGTCTGGTACTGCGGCAACGACGCTTGCCGCAAGACGATCGTCGCGCGCGAGGATCCCGCCGCCTGCCCCGACTGTGGCGGCGCAATCACCCAGGACGAGGACGTGCTCGACACTTGGTTCTCGTCGTGGCTGGTCCCGTTCAGCACCCTCGGCTGGCCCGACAAGACCGCCGACCTCGCCACATTCTATCCGAGCCACACGCTGGTCACCGCCCCCGAGATTCTCTTCCTCTGGGTGTCGCGGATGATCATGTCAGGGTTGGAGTTCATGGGCGAGGTGCCGTTCCACACCATCTACCTGCACGGCACCGTGCGCGACACGCAGCACCGCAAGATGTCCAAGTCGCTCGGCAACGGGATCGATCCGGTCGAAGTGATCCAGCGCTACGGCGCCGATGCGCTGCGCTACACAGTGATCAACGGCATGTCCGTGGGCACCGACTTGATCCTTGATCCTGCCGATCTCGACACGTCGTTCGCCTCGGGTCGCTATTTCGCCAACAAACTCTGGAACATCGGCCGATTCCTGGTCGGTCATCTTGAGCAAGGCGCGGCCCCGCTCGATACGATCGACCGCGACCGACTCGCGCTGGCCGATCGCTGGATCCTCTCGCGCGCACAGGACGCCATCGATCAGGCGACCCAGTTCAACGAGCGCTTCCAGCTCAACGAAGCAACCAACGCGATCTATCACTTCCTCTGGAGTGACTTCGCCGACTGGTATCTCGAACAGATCAAGCCGCGCCTCTATGGCAATCAGGAAGGCGGCGATGTCGCCCGCGCCGTGGCAGCGCACGTGTTCGACATCGCGTTGCGCCTCCTGCACCCGGTGATGCCATTCATCACCGAGGCGCTCTGGCAGCGGCTCCCCAATCACGCCCCCGGCGCATCGATCGCCCGCGCGCCATGGCCCGTTGCCGTGGGCAGCGACCGCGATGCCGCCGCAACGTCAGATTTTGCAGCGCTGCAGGATATCATCTCGACCATTCGCAATCTGCGCGCCGAGCACGAAGTGCCCCCCGGACAGACGGTGACTGTGGCCGTCGTCAATCCGGGTGCCACGGCTGCCCGCGTTCTCGCCGCCGAGGCCGACACCGTTGGTCGCCTCGCCAAGGTGAGCGCGCTCGACGTTGGCGGATCGGCACCGGCCAACGCCGCCGCCGTTGTGCTCGCCGATGGTACCTCGATTCTCCTCCCGCTCGGCGACCTGATTGATGTCGACAAGGAATGTGCTCGACTCGGCGCCGAAGCCGACAAGCTGGATCAACTCGCGGCCGCGCAGGAAGCGAAGCTCGGCAACGCCCAGTTTGTCGAGCGCGCCCCCGCAGCCGTCGTCGAAAAGGAACGCGAGAAGCTGGCAACCTGGCGCGCCCAGGCGCTGTCGCTGCGCGACAAGCGCCGAGCGCTCGGATGCGCCGACTAGTCATCGCGGCTGTCCTGCTGGCGCTGGCCGCGGCCTGCGCCCATATGGCGCCCCCGCCGGGCGGCCCGAATCGGCGCACTCCGCCCAGGTTGATCGGCACCTTTCCCGATTCTCTGGTACCGTTGCCCGGCTTCAAGGGAAACGCCGAATTCCGTTTCGATGAGGTCATCGCCGAAGCGACGCCGAGTTTCGGTCGCGGCACCGGTGACCTCGAGCGCCACGTACTCCTTTCGCCCGACACGACCGTGCCGCATGTCGAATGGCATCGTGACCGTATCACGGTGCGACCCCGCAACGGCTGGCGTCCCAACACCGTCTACTGGATCGACCTCCTTCCCGGTATCGACGACCTGCATCGCAACAGTTCCAAGATTCCCTACCATATCACAGTCGTGACGGGCGACTCGATCCCGACGCGGCAACTGAATGGCCGGGTGATCAACTGGTCATCACGAACCGGCGCATCGCTGGCGCTGGTCACCGCCTACCGGATCAGCGATTCGGCCCGCTATCGCGCACTCGCCGACTCGACTGGGCGTTTTCACCTCGCACCGTTGCCCGCCGGGGCCTATCTGGTTGAGGCGCTGGTCGACCAGAACGACGATCACAAGCGCACGCCAAAGGAACCGTGGGACACCGTGCGCGTGGCCGCCACCTCGGACACGACCGGCGAGATCTGGGTTTTCCAGCGCGACTCGCTGCCACCCAAGCTGCAGGATGTCGTCCGCACCGATTCCACCACGCTGACGATCACCTTGACCAATCCGGTCGATCCAACGCAGCGGTTCACCGCCGATTCGATTCGTGTCGTGCTGCTTCCCGACTCGGCGACGATCGGTCCGCGAGACGGCTACGCCAAGTCGCTGTACGATTCCCTCTTCAAGCCGATCGTGGCGCCGCCGCCGCTCAAGACCGCCGCCGACTCCGCCAAGTTCAAGGTCGACTCGATCGCTGCGGTCAGCCGCAAGGCGGTCGCCGATGCCGCGGCCGCGGCCAACGCTGGTCGTCGCGGTGCGACGGTACATAAGGAAGATCCACCGCTGCAGAAGCGCCCGCTCCTCGGCAATGCCATTGTGGTCCGCACCCGTGGCCTGATCGTACCCGGATCCCGATATGTCGTCACCGTGATGGGCGTGCGAACCGCTGGTGGCATCAGTGGCACCGTGACCGGTCGGATGGACCCGCCCAAGCCGCCGCCGGTCGACACGGCCAAGGTCAACGCCAAGGCCCGGGCCGATTCGCTTCGCGCCAGGAGCGACTCGCTCAAACCCGATTCGCTGCGTACCGATTCCGCCAAGAGCGTCCGGCCCGATTCGACCCGGCGACCCCGCGGGTGATTGATCCATCCCGCCGCGCAGTCTTCCTTGATCGCGACGGCACCCTGATCACTGAAGGCCCACAGCCAACGCCGGTCCATGGTATCCGCCTGATTCCGGGCAGCGCTGCGGCCCTCGCCGAGATCGCCAGCCTGGGAATGGCACGGATTGTGGTCACCAACCAATCCGGCATCGGTCGCGGACTCTTTTCCGAGGTCGACTACGCCGCCGCTGCGACCGAACTCGACCGGCTGCTGGCCGTCGACGGAGCCTCCCTCACCGCCACCTATTACTGCCCGCACCTGCCCGACGCTGGCTGCGCCTGCCGCAAACCGGCCACGGCACTCTATCGTCAGGCTATCGCCCAGTTCGACCTCGATCCGGCTGGCTGCTGGTATCTCGGCGACAACTTCCGCGACATCGCGCCAGCGCTGGAACTCGGTGGCCTGGGGATCCTTGTGCGGACTGGACAGGGTCCCCACCACGAAGCAGCAGCAGAAGCGGCAGGTATGGCCATTGTCGACGACGTGGCCACCGGACTTGGGCAGATTGCCCGTTATCTTCACGCGCTGTGAGTTATCGGGTGGTGGTGGCCGTTTCGGGCCGAGGGTCCAACCTGCTGGCACTGGTCGATGCGCTGGCGGGTCACGCTGAGATCGTCATCTCGACCGTGATCTCCGACCGGGCCGCGCCGGCGCTGCAGCTCGCTCGCGAACGTGGCATCCCGGCGGTGCCGCTGGCCGACTTCAGGGATCCGGCCGAGTGGCTTGCCAGGCTTGACCATGCTGGCTGCGACCTGCTGGTCCTTGCCGGCTACCTGCGCCTGGTCCCGGCTGCCGTCGTCGCCGCGTTCAGCGGGCGGATCATCAACGTGCATCCGGCGCTGCTCCCGCGGCATGGTGGCCCCGGGATGCACGGCAGTCGGGTGCATGAGGCAGTCCTGGCCGCTGGCGATGCGGAAAGTGGCGCCACCGTGCACCTGGTCGACGAGGTGTACGATCGCGGTACGATCCTGGCGCAGGGCCGAGTCGCCGTCCCGGCTGGTGCCACTGCGGCGGAACTCGCCGGTGCCGTGCTCGAGGTCGAACACCGGTTGCTCCCCGCCGCGGTCGTGGTCGCAGCGCACCACGGCCGTCCTGTGTCCTTTGAATTTCCCTGACGGCCTGGCCGTGCTGGAGTGTGGATGCCGCGTGCGCTGATTTCAGTGAGTGACAAGCGTGGGATGCAGTCGTTCGCCGAGGGGCTTGTCGCCCTCGGCTGGGAGCTGGTATCGACCGGCGGCACTGCAGCCCTGCTACGCGACGCCGGCATTCCGGTCACGACGGTTGACCGCGTGACCGGCTTTCCGGAAATTCTCGATGGCCGAGTCAAGACGTTGCATCCCGCAGTGCACGGCGGCCTGCTGGCTCGCCCCGATCGCGCCGAGCATGTGCGTCAGCTCGCCGAGCACGGCATTGCACCATTCGAGCTCGTCGCGGTCAATCTCTATCCATTCCAGTCGACCATCGCCAGCCCAGGCGTAACGTTCGAAACGGCGATCGAGAATATCGATATCGGCGGGCCGTCGATGCTACGGTCCGCCGCCAAGAACTTCGAGTTCGTGCTGCCGGTCGTCGACCCACGCGATTATGGGCGCGTGCTGGATCTGCTCGGCAAGGGTTCGATCGATTTCGACACGCGGCGCGAGTTTGCCGCCAAGGTGTTCACCCACACCTCCGATTACGACAACGCGGTTGCCGGCTACCTCACGCCGCGCGGCGACCACCTGCCGGAGCGGGTGACCTTGTCGATGGAACGGCGCCAGGTACTGCGCTATGGCGAAAACCCGCAGCAACGCGCCGGGCTCTATGTCAATGAAGAGCCGCGCGGGATCGGCGACCTGACGCAGCGCCAGGGGAAAGAACTCTCGTTCAACAACCTGCTCGACATCGATGCCGCAATGTCCTCCGTTGCCACCTGGAGCAACCGCGTG
Source organism: Gemmatimonadales bacterium (assembly GCA_036499125.1). Lineage (GTDB taxonomy): Bacteria > Gemmatimonadota > Gemmatimonadetes > Gemmatimonadales > GWC2-71-9 > Palsa-1233. Next base: position 160,510 of record DASYEH010000014.1, on the reverse strand, counting down.
GCGTGCGCGATCATCAAGCACACGACGCCGTGCGGGCTTGCGCTGGGACGCAGCGCAGCCGAGGCGTTCAGCCGGGCGCGGGCAACTGATCCCACCTCGGCGTTCGGGTCCGTCATCGCGTTCAATACCGTTGTCGACCGACAGGCGGCCGACGCAATCGCCGATCTTTTCGTCGAAGTGATCGTGGCACCTGCCTTCAACGCCGACGCCCTGGAGCGTTTCGCGACCCGCAAGAACCTGCGCATCGTCGAGTTGCCGGCCGCCCGCGCCCAGGGCGGCCTTGACTGGAAGAAGATCCGCGGTGGCTTCCTGATCCAGGATCAGTTTGCCTTTGACCATTCCGAAGAAGCGTGGCGCGTCGCAACGGAACGTCAGCCCACTGCGGCCGAGCTCAACGACCTCCGCTTTGCGTGGGCAGCGGTGAGCATGGTCAAGTCGAATGCAATTCTGTTGGCGCGTGATGAACAGGCAATCGGCATCGGCGCCGGGCAGATGAGCCGCGTCGACGCCGCCTTTCTGGCGGTCCACAAGGCAACCCAGGCGGGCCACGCCACTGCGGCGTCGGTGCTCGCCTCGGACGGATATTTTCCCTTTCCCGATGGCGTCGAAGAAGCGGCTCGCGCCGGCATCCGCGCCATCATTCAGCCCGGTGGTTCGATCCGCGATGGCGAAGTGACAGACGCAGCCAACCGCCTCGGACTCGCCATGATCATGACCGGCGCCCGGATGTTCAGGCATTGACGAACGCAACCGCTCGTCGCGATCCGCGCTCGTGACGTTTCGACCCATGGAGAAGACCTTGGAACAGGACACCGATCACCGCCCGCCCTACCTCTGGGCCCTGCTGACGTTCGCCGTGATTTTCTTCATCTACGTGCTGACGCTCTCGCCCACGACGGCGTTCTGGGACACATCGGAATACATCGCAGCGGCCAAGGTGCTCGGCATTCCGCACCCACCCGGCAATCCGCTCTTCACGTTGATGGCGCACGCCTGGGGACTGCTGCCGCTCGCCGCCAACTACGCCAAGCGGATCAACCTCTTTGCCGCCTTTACCAGTGCGGTAGGCGCCGGCTTCTGGTTCCTGGTGGCCGAACGGTGGCTGGTCAACATCCTGCCATCGCGCAGCATGCGGATCGCCTGCTCCTTTGCCGGCATCTTCGCCAGCGCGATGGCGTGGACCGTATGGAATCAGTCGACCGTCAATGAGAAGGTCTACACGGTCTCGTTGATGAGCATCGCCATGATGAGCTGGTGCATGGTGCACTGGGCCGACATGAGGGAGGGTCCGCGCCGGAACGGCATACTGATCCTCGCCTGCTACATCGGGGCGTTGACCTCGTCAAATCACCTGATGGGCGTCCTCGCCCTGCCCGTCATCGCCGTCTACGTGCTCTGGACTCAACCACGCCTGGCACTCGAGCCCTGGGTCATGCTGATGGCATGGGTACTCGCGCTCGGCGTCTCCGGCATTCTCGGCGATACGTTGACCGTGCTCTGGAATCACGGCAACATGGCCAACCCGGCACAGGCGCTCTCGTTCAGCGCCTCTGCCGATGGCGCGTCGTCGCTCAACGCCCTGGTCCGCATCGGCGGGTTGCTTGGCATCTTCGGCATCTTCGGGTGGGGCGTCTACAAGGACCGCCGCGATCCGTTGCTCTATATCGGTGTCGTCGCAGTCATCATCGGTCTGTCGATCAACTACATCTATCTCCCGATTCGCGCCGGCCAGCATCCGCCGATCAACGAAGGGGAGCCGACCGGCTTCTTTTCGCAGGCACTGAGCGACGTGATCAACCGTTTGCAGTATGGCAAGCCGCCGCTTTCGCAACGGATGTCGCCGCTCAGCGCGCAGCTCGGGATGTACTGGCACTACTGGAGCTGGCAGTGGGCCCGCGACCTGGGGGCGTTCGCCAGCGTGGCGACCGGCCTGTTTACCGCCCTGTGCGCCTGGGGCGTCGGGATCCTCGTCAAGCGCGATCGCCGCGCGGGCGTGGCCGCCGCAACACTGCTCTTCGTGCTCACCCTGCTGCTGATCTATTACCTCAACTTCCGCTACATGTACACCTACCCGGGCGTGTCGGGCGACGACAAGGAAGTGCGCGAACGTGACTACTTCTTCCTGGCGTCGTTCACGTTCGTTGGCGTGCTGATTGCAGCCGGATTCGCCGCCGCGATTCGCGCCATCGGTGAATGGGCCGGCAATCGCACCACTGAGGAGAAACGCTGGCTGGTCGGGTCACCGGTGCTGGCGCTGGCCTTGATTCCGCTGGTCGGCAATCGACTCAGCGCGCCGCGCAATCATGAAACACTCGCCAGCGACTTCGCCGTCGACATGCTCCAGTCGATCGAACCGTACGGCATCCTGATCACCGCCGGCGACAACGACACGTTCCCGCTCTGGTTTGCCCAGGAAGTCCTCGGCGTACGGCAGGACGTGACGCTCGCCAACCTGTCGCTGATGAACACGGACTGGCACCTGCGCCAGTTGGAGCGGCGAGTCACGCCGACCTTCGATCCGGCCGGCGCGCCCAGCATGTACCAGCCGGGCACCGACACCAACGCGACTACGCTCGCCGGCGGTACCACGCGCGGCTGGGTCAAGCCGACCGGTACGGTCTTTGACGAGAGCGCTGCCACGCTCGACTCGCTTCCTGACGCCATGCAGTCGCCCAAGGACAGCATCCAGCTCGGGACGGTCTGGGTCAAGATCGGCACGCAGACCATCCTCAAGGCCGACGTTGCCACCCTCTTCCTGATCAAGGACAACCTCGGCAAGCGGCCGATCTACTTCTCGTGGAGCGATGGTGGTTACCCCGATCAGACCCTGGGCATCGGCGACTATCTCGTCACCACCGGCCTGGTGCGCCGGCTGATGCCGCATCCGGTCGTCGCCAGTGGACCGGTGGTCAACTCGCCGATGGGGTTTGTCGATGTACCGCGCACCCGCGAGCTGTTGTTCGGTGTCTATCATCCGGAAGCCGCCGCGCACGATCGCCCGCTCGGCTGGTTTGATCCGCCGTCCGGGTCGATCCTGCAGCTCTACGAAATTGTCTACAACGGCTTTGGTCAGGTGCTATTGCAGACCGGTGACACCGCGACGGCCACCAAGGCGGCCTCGATCGTCACGCGGATCGAGAAAGCACTGGGCGGTCAGTGATGAGCGGCCGGCATCGCGTTGCGCTGGCCGGATTGATTGCGGCCGCAGCTGCGCCACTCGCCGCGCAACAGCCTGTCGTCGCCGAGCAAGTGAGCGGCGCACCCCGCGCGCTGCTGCAGGCCGTCAGCGCCGTGACACCGCAGACTGCGTGGGTGAGTGGCCACAGTGGCGCCGTGTTGCGCACGATTGATGGCGGAGACCACTGGCAGCTGCTGCCGATTGCCGGCGCCGAGAAACTGGAGTTCCGGGCGATCCAGGCGGTCAGCGCCAACGAAGCGTGGGTGATGAGTGCCGGCAACGGTGATGCGTCGCGGATCTATCATACCCGCGATGGCGGCGCCCACTGGACCCAGCAGTTCAGCAACGCCGACAGCGCCGCATTCTACGACTGCCTCACCTTCTTTGACGCGAAGCACGGCGTCGCTTTCAGCGATGCGGCGCACAGCCAGACGACCATGCTTCGCACCGAGGACGGCGGCGCACACTGGGCACTCCTGCCGCCGACCAGCGTGCCGGCCGCCGTTGCGGGTGAAGGGGCCTTCTCGGCGAGCGGAGGCTGCATCGTGCATGTCGATGCGAAGCGCGGCTGGGTCGCAACTGGCAGTCCGGCGGCGCGCATCTTCGGGACGGCCGACGCGGGCAAGACATGGCAGCTCCTGGCCGGGAGCACGCCGGTGGTGCATGCCGCCAATGCCGGCTGGACCGGGATTTCGTTTGTCGATGCCAAGCACGGCATTGGCGTCGCCGCCAACATCGCCGGCAATTACAACCGCGACACGTCGAGCGCCGCGGTCGCCATCACGACAGACGGTGGGAAGAGCTGGTCGCTACGCCACCGCCCGGAACTGCCTGGCGCCCTCTTCGGCGTCATCGCCGTACCGCGTGCGGGGCGTGACGTAGCGCTCGCCGCGGCCATGGGCGGCCTGATGCTGACCACTGACAACGGCGATCACTGGACGCCGATCGCCAAGGCCTCGTACTGGAGCGTTGGTGCGGCGGGCAAGCGAGCATGGGCCGTCGGACCCGGCGGCCGCATCACCAGGATCGATTTCTAGCGCGTGCTTCTGTCGTGCTCCGCGAGCAGCTGCCGAGCCAAACGCACGTACAGCACCACACCTTCCCGCAGCTCGTCCTTGTTGATCTGTTCATGTTCGGTGTGCGCCACATGAATGGATCCCGGGCCGAGCTGGTAGCACGTCCCCCAACTGCCGTGATACGCCAGGTCTGACGCAAACGCGGCAATACTTGTGCGCCATCCCGCCAGGGCGGGCGCAGTCGCTGGCGGAATTCCTCCGGTCAAGAGGACCTCGACGCCCTCACCTGCCGCGTCGCGCACCGCTGCGACCGTCGCGGTCGTGTCGCCCACGGTGCGGAAGAGCAGCTCCGCGGTTGCCCACGGCGCCACCACATTGGGCGCTTCACCAGCGTGGATCACACCGATGTTAAGCGTCGACGCGCCGAGGAGCGGATCGGCCGGCAACGGAATGGCGCGGATCCGCTGCAAGGCATCGAGCAGGCGGTCAATCGCCGAGTCGCCGAGGTGCGGATATCCCGAGTGGGCCGCGCGGCCGGTCACACGCAGCTGCACTTTCATCGTCCCCTTTTGCGCGGTCACCAGCGAGTTCTCGGTCGGTTCGCCGTTGATCAGGTAGTGGCCCTTGGAGGCAAAATCTGCCGCGGTACGCGCACCGTCCGATCCGTCTTCCTCACCGACCACGAAGAGCAGCCCGACTCGCAGCTCGCCTTCGGCGCGCAATGTTTCGGCGGCGGCGATCATTGCCGCGGCGATCCCCTTGGCGTCGCAGGCACCCCGTCCGTAGATCGTTGTATCATCTTCCCGCCAAGCCAGCTCCGGCGGCACCGTGTCCAGGTGAGTCGAAAGGACGACGACCGGATCGCTGGCCAACGCGTAGAGGTTGTGGCGCCCTTCGGTCACCGGCTGGAGCGTCACCTGCCAGTCGCGCCGTCGCAGGTACTCGGCGAGGAAGGCCGTGACTGGCCCTTCGTGATTGGTTGGCGAGGGCACCGCGAGCAGTGCGCGTGTGAGGACGACGGGATCGGTGGGTGGGAGCATTCCCCAATGCTAGTCGAGGCCGTCGCCCCGGGCGAAACCGGACCCCTTCAAACCGCCGCCCTCCGGCCATACCTTCTGTCCGGGGCGTGGTGGCAGAGCGGTTGAATGCACCGGTCTTGAAAACCGGCGAACCCGAAAGGGTTTCGTGAGTTCGAATCTCACCCACGCCGTCGCCCCGATTCCATCCAAACCCTGGGAGCAGAGATGCGTCGACTTGCCTTGATCCTTGCGCTGCCGGCCCTGGTGGCCGCTCCAGCCGCTGCACAGTCGTTCGAAGGCACCGTCACGATGACGATGTCGAGCGGCGGCTCCAACGCGATGACAATGAACTACCTGATCAAGGGCGACAAGATGGCCTTTGACATGACGATGCCAGGCAACAGCGGACCGATGGCCGGCAAGTCGGTGCATGGCATCGTCGACAACGGCGCTCACACCGTCACCATGCTGATTGCAGTGGAGATGAACGGTTCGAAGGGCTTCAAGATGACCGAGAACGTCGACCAGGTCATGAGCCAGATGAAAGGCCCCGACCCGGTCGTCAAGGCGCTGGGGACCACTGAAACGATTGCCGGCTACAAATGTGACGACTACTCCGTGACCGACGGAAAGAACGTCACCAACCTCTGCATGTCCCACAGCCTTGGCACCTTCTCCTACCCGTCCAACCCGATGGGCGGCCGCCAGGGCGCTCCCGCCTGGGCGCGATTCCTTGGGAAGAACCCCGGTTTCCCGCTCAAGGTCTGGACCCCCGACGGCAAGGTCGCGATGGTCGTCACCTCGATCCAGAAAGGGAGCGTCCCGGCGGACGCCTTCACCATTCCCGACGGCTACATGGATATGGGAAGCGGCGGCCTGGGAGGGATGATGAAGGGGATGATGGGCGGCCAAGGCGGGCGCGGCGGCGGGCGCTGAGTCCCTTCAGGGGAGGGGGCGGGGCCACTCCAGGCGGGGTGGCCCTTTATCTTTCTGGCAGGTTCGTCACGTCCCCCACCTTGGAGTCATCATGTCGGTCCGCTTCGCCGCTGTCACAGCGCTGCTCACGGTCGCTGGCGCTGGCCCTGCCGCGGCGCAACAGCCACTCGTTGGCAGTGTCACAATGCACATGACGATCCACCTCCCCGACACCCTGGCGGCCAAGCTGCCTGGTGCTAGCGGCCCGATGAACATCACCCTCATGGCCGCCACCGATGGAAAGCGGTTTGCCGTTGACATCAGCCTGCCAGCCGGCGGCGCGATGCCAATGTTCGCGGGCATGCATGTGCGCGCGATCTATGATCCTGCCATCGACACGATTCACGCCGCGCTGCTGATGCCCGACATGGGCACCGGTTCGGCCGGCGGCTACAAGCTCGACCTGCCGACGTCGACCTTCGCCAGCATGAAGAGCATGTTCGATACCACGATGAACAAGGCCATGGACTCGGCCATGAAAAAAATGCGAGACTCGGCCATCGTCGTGAATGCGCCGCGCGCGCTCGGCACCAGCGAAGTCGTCGCCGGAATCTCGTGCGAGAATTGGCAAAACGTGGCGATAGGCGATACCGTCACGGCATGCATGACGCCTGAATCTCCTGCGATGAAGGATTACCGCACCCGCTTCCTGGCCGCCACCGGCATGCAAAAGTTCGTCGACCAGGCAATGGGAATGTACGGCAACGGGCCGAAGCCGTTCAATGGCCGCGACATGATCATGATCAAGATGCACGACGGGAAGACTGGCACCTCGATGGAGCTCACGCAGGCCAGTTCCGCAATGCCTGACCCGGCGCTCTTCCAGCTTCCTGCCAACCTGATGCCGGCGCCGTTTGCATTGCCGTTCAAGGGGACCGGCAGCACGCTACGATGAATGCCCGGCTGCGATGGCTCGCCCTGCTCGTGCTTGTCGGGGCGTGCCATCGCACCGCTGCACCTTCCAACGGTGCTGCCGATTTCGTCGATCCTGACGGTCACCCTGTCGCAGTTCACCTTCCAGTCCATCGCATCATCTCTACCATGCAGTCGGAAACCGAGTGGCTGGTCAAGATGGGCGACGCTCACTTGCTGGTTGCGCGAACCGACTACGATCGTCAACCCGAGCTTGCCTCGCTTCCATCAATCGGTGGTGGGCTCGATCCTTCGGCCGAAGCCGTCGCTGCGCTCAAGCCCGACGTAGTCATTGGCTGGCGGATTCGTTCATCGAGCGACCTTGCACACGCGTTGGTGCCGTTTCACATCCCGGTTCTCTCCTTTGAGACCACCGACACGGCCGACCTCTTTCGCAATCTTTCTCGCCTGGGTACGCTGGTCGGTCAGCAGCATCTTGCTGACTCGCTCGCCACCGACTTGCGCACCCAACTCGCCGAGGTGCGCCGCTCTTCGTGCGGAACCGACACCACCCGGCAGAGCGTGCTGGTCGTCCTCTCCACCGACCCGCCGATGACCGCCGGCGGCGGCACCTGGCTGAGCTCGCTGCTCGACACCGCGTGCCTCCGCAACGTCTTTGAGGACCTGGCCGGTGCCTGGCCCACCGTCTCGCTTGAAGCGATCTCCCAGCGGCAGCCACAGTGGCTCCTGGTCTCCCGCGGTGTGCCGGGTCAGGAGCTCGCCAAGCTCCGGGCGGCGCCTGGATGGCGCGACCTCGACGCGGTCAAGGCCGGGCGGCTGATCGAGGTCTCCAGCGACCTGATTTCCCGGGCGGGCCCCAGCCTCGGCGCCGCCGCACGGGCAATTGTGGCCGCTCGATGGGCCGCAAGATGACATCTCGCCAGCCCCGCCTTATCTTCTGGCGCGCAGTCTGGAGCGATGGCCGAGTGGCTGAAGGCGGCGGTTTGCTAAACCGTTTTAGGGGGGTAACCTCCTAACGAGGGTTCGAATCCCTCTCGCTCCGTGGGCTAATGGCTGGTAGCTAATGGCTGATGGCTGATTCGCCCGTTTGTTGTCATCCTGAGCGAAACGAAGGATCGCCTACCGGATGGCGTACGCCCGACCGATCCTTCGCTTCGCTCAGGATGACATTTGCGTTGGGATCAGCCAACAGCCACTAGCCATAAGCCACCCATGACCCCACCCCGCGTCCGCTTCGCCCCGTCACCAACTGGCTATCTCCACGTTGGCGGAGCGCGCACCGCCCTCTTCAACTGGTTCTACGCCAAGCATACCGGTGGCACCTTTGTCCTGCGCATCGAGGACACCGACCAGCAGCGCAGCACCGACGCGCACACCCAGGTCATCCTCGACGGGCTCACCTGGCTCGGCGTCACCTGGGATGAGGGTCCGTTCTTTCAGGGCGCCAACAACGCGCAGCATCGCGCTGACGCCGAGCGCCTGCTGACGCTCGGCCGCGCCTACAAGGATTACCTGACAGCGGCCGAGTTGGAGGTGCATCGGGCGCATGCCAAGGCGACCGGCGTGCCGTTCCGCTTTACGCGCGCCACGATGAACCTGTCCGCCGATGAAGTCGCGCGCCGTGAGGCGGCCGGTGCGCCATACGCGATCCGCTTCGCGATTCCCGACGAAGAGATCGCCTGGGACGACGCGGTCCATGGCCGGATTTCCTGGCAGGGTCGCGACATGGATGATTTCATTATCCTGCGATCGGACGGCACCGCGATCTACAACATGGCCGTCGTCTCCGACGACATCGCCATGCGCATTACCCATGTAATCCGCGGCGACGACCACGTCTCCAATACGCCCAAGCAGATCGCGCTCTATCGCGCCCTGGGCCACGCCGAGCCGATCTTCGCGCATGTGCCGATGATTCTCGGCGCCGATGGCAAGAAGCTGTCGAAGCGGCACGGCGCGACGGCGGTGGGCGATTACCAGGACATGGGCATTCTTCCGGGCGCCATGCGCAACTTCCTGGCCCTGCTGGGTTGGTCACCCGGTAGCAACGATGAGATTCTCCCCGAAGCCGAACTGATCGCGCGCTTTGACCTGGGCCACGTCCAGAAGAAGCCGGCGGTGTTCGACACCACCAAGCTCGAATGGATGAACGGCCAGTACCTCTCGATGCTTCCGGCCGCCGAGCTGCTCGACCCGGTGCGCCGCCAGCTCGCGCTGCTCGGCGTAACTACGACCCGCGACCTGTCGCCGATCATCGAAGTGGTCAAGCTCCGTTCCCGCACTATCACTCACCTGGCCGAGCAAGTCGCCCTGCGGGTCGATGCCTCGCGCGTGGTGCGCGATGCCAAGGGTGCCGCGCTCGCGGAAAAGCTCGGCCCTAAATTCGCGAGTTATCTGGAGCTGGCGCACTCGGCGCTGAGCGCCGTCACTCCGACCGAGTGGAACGCGGCGGCACTCGAACCGTTGCTCAAGCAGCTGGCCGAAAACGAAGGCGCCAAGCTCGGCGACATCATGCAGCCGATTCGGGTCGCGCTCACCGGTAGCACAGTGTCGGAACCGGTGCCGGAGTTGCTGGCCGTCGTGGGCCGCGACGAAAGCCTCGCGCGGTTGGCGGCGGCCAGCTAGGACCTTCCGCACCAGGACGCCAGCACGACGCCCCGGTTTCATCACTCATCTCGACGCGCACCATTACGCTGGCTTCAGGGCTTGCCCACCGCCTGCTGCATCGCCAAGCGGACGTAGACCCTCGTTTCGTGCGCCATCGCCTCCCGCAGCGCGGCCTTCCCCGCCTCGCCACCGATCTGCGCCAGCACCCGCACTGCCGCCGCCGCAAAGAGCGGGTCATAGTCGTCGATCAATCGCCGAGCGACCGCGCTCGCCCGGACCGTATCACCGGTCGCTGCGAGCATGGTGAGTGCCGTGGTCCGGAGCCCCCGCTCCTCCACCGTTGCGGTCAGCCGCTCCAGTGCGTCCTCAGCCCGGCTGTCGTGCATGCGCCCGAGCAGGCGCGCGGCAGCCGAACGCATGGCAAGGGTCCGATCACTGCCACTCGCCGCGATGACCAGGTCGATCGCCGCCATTCCCTTCGCGCGGCCAATGATGTTGAGCGCAGCGACCCGCACGGCATCGTTCGGGTCGGTCGGATAGATCGCCGTGGCATCCACGAGACCGGCGTCCGGGTCAAGCGCTGCCAATGTTCCCAGCGCAGTGGCCCGCACGAGCGGCGCCGGGTCGCGCACCGCCGACCGGACCACGGCGATCGACGCCGCGCTTGGGTCGTGGATCATCATCTGCAGCGCGAGCTGACGCAACGCATCGTTGTGCTCGTTCAGTGCAATCAAGCGACGCGCATCGGCCGCCGTTGAATCACGATCGGTTGCGAGCTGATCCATTGCCCAGCGCCGGCCGCGAATATCAAGGTCGTGTTTTGCCATGTCGGCAAGTTCAGCCGGGCTCTGGTCGCCGGTCACCGTGCCCAATAGCCAGCCGCCCTCATCGAAGCGGAACGACAGCGGCGCCGACGGCAGGGCAATCGCGAAAGTGTCGGTCTGGTGCGCTACCATGATCTGCTGGCGGACGACCGAATCGCGCGTGATGATGCGAATCGTGGCCGGAAAGCGATACGTCGGGTGCAGGGAATCGATCAGCTGCGTCTGGGTGACGATCAGGTGCAGCGTCTTCTGGTCGGCAGCCCAGTGGCGCGCGAAATGCACCTTGGGGTAGCCGATACCATAGGCCCACTGGTCGAAGAACCAGTCGAGGTCACAGTTGCAGGTTCGCTCCATTGCCACGGCGTAATCGGCGGTGGTCACCGGCTGGTAGGCGTTGTCGGTGAGGAAGCGCTTCATCCCGCGCCAGAAGATCGAGTCCCCGAGAAGGCGACGCAACTGATGGGCGAGCTGCGCGCCCTTGGGATAGACATGTCCGGAAAAGAAGAGCGAGATCGGATCAGTGCCAGCGTATTTGCCCCAGACCAGCGAGCGCACTTCGTTCTGGTCAGCGGCCATCGCCGCTTGCTGCTGTCCATACCAGTTCAACTCCGCATCGTCCCAGCCACGCGTCTTCTCGTCCTGGACTGACTCCATGTAGGTCGTCAGCCCCTCGTTCAACCAGATGTCGGCCCAGTCGGCGGTCGTGGTCAGGTCGCCAAACCACTGGTGCGCTAACTCGTGGGCATCGAGGCTGCGGCCGTTGCTCTCTGGCTCCGCGCCGGCACCGTGTAATGCCAGGTCGGTCTGCGTGGTCGCCGACACATTTTCCATCCCGCCGTACGTGAAATCCGGAATGATCGACTGATCGTACTTGTCCCAGGCAAAGTTGACGCCCAGGAGCTGCGAGTAGAGTTCGATCATCGCCGGCGTTTCGCCGAAGGTGCGCCATGCCGCGTTGACGGTGTCGGCGTAGGTGTAGTACTCGACCGGAATGCCGCGCCACTGATCATGCAGGATCGTGAACGGCCCCGCGACCACGGAATAGAGATAGGTCGATGCCGGCTTATCCTGCGCCCAGTGCCAGATGTTCTGGGCCCCGCCGTTTGTGGGCGTCACGCCCACCAGGTGGCCGTTGGAGAGGACCTTCATGTTGCTGTCGACCGTGACGAGGAACTCCCACGTGGTCTTGTCGTTCGCCGCATCGTAGGTCGGCACCCAGGCCCGGGTCTCGGTGGCCTCGCCCTGACTCCAGATGATATTGCGCCGCGGAACGATATACAGTCCGCGTTCCGGCACCCCGTGATATTTGAGCACGAACTCCACCGTGTCACCAACGGCCGCTCGCCGGCCGAGTTGGACCGTCACGTGCGTCGTGTCCTGCGAGAACTTGAGCGCGCGGCCCCTGAGGTCGGTGGCCGCGTCAATGGTCAGATTCTCGGCGTTGAGGCGAATCGTGTCGGTCGGGGCCAGGGTGATCGCCACCCGGGTCGTCACCTTCCCTGTGATCGCCCGGTGGGGCACGTCAAAGGCGATCTCGATCCGCTGGTGGAGGAGGTCGAAGCGCCTGGCCTCCTGCGGCCAGCTCCGGGGTGGCGTGTACTGGCCGATGACGCCCGTGGTGCGCTGCGCCGCAGCCCCCGCGGTCAGGGCGCATTGCAGCGCGACAATCCAGAGCATGGTCCGATGGCGCACGGGCTACCTCAACTGGGAATGGATGGTGTGCAATACATCAGGTCGGCCGGGATGGCGCAACTGGGAACGGTAAAGAGGGGGTCAACACTTCGCCCCCTCGACCCCGAACACTCCCCCTCATCCTGCGCTACAGTCCCGCCCTCTTCAACGACGCCAGCACTGCCGCAGCCTTGCGATTCACCCGCGCCTGCGCTGCGGCCACGTCGCTGGTCAGCGGCACGAAAGGCAGCGTCATCTCCGGCACCTTGGCCAGTGCACCGACATAGTAGTCCCGCCAGGCCGTCAGGATGGTGCGCTGCTGCGCCGTGTCGGCCGGATTGCGCGCCAGCGTGTCCCGCGAGATCTGGCCTTCCGCATCCAGCCGCCGTTCGGCGATCGTCGCCAGCTCGGCCAGGGTTGCCCGGGCGTATGCCGGCTTGTTCGCCGACGTCAGGATCAGCGCCGTCGACAGCGCACAGTTGCCGACGTGCTGGAGCTCCTTGGCACTCACCATGTTGATTCGGTCAAGATCGTCGTGGTAGTTGTGATCAGTGAAGTGCCACATCAGCACGCCGGGAATATGCGCCCCGACGAACGGCGTATGGTCGCTGCCGCCCTCGTACGGATTCGCCTTGACCACCCAGTCGCCGCCCGTCGCGACGGACTGATCAACACAGCGCTGCTTGACGAAGTCATTGTAGTAGTGCGGCCAGATGCGGTCGGGCCCCATCTTCTGTCCAGCGCCCCACTCGGTGTGCTGATCTTCACCCCGCACCCAGACCTTGGACGGATCGGGCATCTTCTCGATCAGGAAACTGCCACCGGTCAGCGCCGTATTTTCGCCGACCATGTCGAGCGACATCCCCCACTTGATCGCGATCCCATTGTGCCGCGCAGAATCCTCGGAGATGAACTCCCTGGTCTGCTGCGTTTCGACGCCCCAGAGCATGGTAATGGTGCGACCCGGGTTGATTTGCCCAGCCTTGAGCATGACCGCGGCCGTGCGCGCCATCTCGGCCAGCAGCCCGACCCCCGTCGCGTTGTCATTCGCTCCGGGTTCCTGCACGTGCGCCGAGAAGACAAACCGTTCTTCCGGCGCGACGCTGCCACGAATCTCGGCCACGATCTTCCGCTCAGTGCGGTTTTCGAATACCGCATCGGTCACCGCGTGGGCCCGCAGCGGGCCCTTGGCAAGCGCGGCATTGATCGTGTCGCGCGCTGCAAGTGACACCTTGATCACAAAGATCTTTGCCGCCGTGTCGTACGGCTGGCTATTCGACTGGAAGTTGATCGCGGTGGGGTTCTTCTCCTGCTCGTTGTACGCGGGCAGCTTTTCGCCAAGCAACGCGCCGACTGCGCCCCGCATCGCCGCGCGGGCAACCAGGCCCGGAGTGCCGTTGCCACGACCGCGGCCGCGGCCACCGCCCGCGGGCATTTCGGAATAGATGATCTTTCCCTTGACGTCGGCCTTGTCGAGTTCGGCGTCACTGCCGCCACCGACGTTGACGATCTCCGCGTCCACCCCGCCCGGCGGGGTCGGCCACGATCCGCTCGCCAACATGTCGTGATTGGTCGCCCACTCTTCCAGCGGCTTCTGCCGCCCGGCCAGCGTGATCGTCGCCGCAAGCGGCGACCAGACATTGGCAAGCTGCGCCTTCGATTCGATCCGGTAGGTCAGCCGGTCTCCCGGCTTTGCCTGCGCCTCTTCGACGTAACCGGCGTGCTTCAACAACTGCACAACCGTGTCAATCGACGCATCAAAACCGCGACTCGCAGGATTGCGGTAGAATTCCTGGACGTAGTTGACGGTGGCAAAGGCGCGATCACCCGACAACGTCTTGCTGATCGGATCAGTGATCGCGGCGAATGCCCGATTGGGACCAAGCGGTTTGACGACTTGCGCGCCAGCCACAACCGGAATGCAGCAGAAGGCAACGGCCAGCAGTGTGCGACATCGGTTCACGGCAATACTCCTCAGGCGAAAGCGCCGGCACGAAAGCGCCAGCAGCGGTCCAGGTATTCATCCAGCCAGCCGCGCGCAATGAACGCATCGACGGCCGCGGTCGTTGCCGCCGCGTTGGCACCCCAGAGCGCCACCCGCTTCGGCCCGTCGCCAAACTCGCCCTGGATCAGCGAGCGGTCTTCGTCACTCCACACGGTCGGCAGTTCGGCGCTGAAACGCCCAGCGACACCGTTGACGCCAGGCCCACCAATCGAGATCGTCGGGCTGTCGTGAAAGAGGATGGTGTCGAACCATGCCACATCGCTGACGATCACCGCACGCCGATACGGGTGGCCGCCGCCACGGTGATCGATGGCGTGCTTGAGCACCTCGGCGGCGGAACGGTCATCAGATTCCATTGCGATGTCGGCCGAGACCACGACCATTACTGTTTCAGCGTTATCGATCAGTTTCATGCGTGATGACTCGTATCGGGCGGTATGCGCTGATTGCGCTTGAACTCGCGGTCACGTTCGGTCTGCTCGTGGAGCGTCTTGATGGCGTTCTTGAAATCATCGTAGTTCGCCGCCCGCCGCGCAGCCTCGAACAGGTCGTCCCGCATCACCTGCAACTTCGCGTTGAGCTGCGCCTCAGTCGGGTTGCTGGTGATATGCAACGGGAGCAGCGCCAGTAATACCGTCGGAATCTTTAACTTGCCGAGGTAGATCCACCGCTGGTCGATGCCGACCGTCTTCCCCGCAATCTTCGTCGTCCAGCTCGGCAGCGCTGCAGTCGCATGTTCTGCCCGGTCGGCCGCCATCTGATCGAGGTATGCCTGCACCATCGCCGCCACAGCGCTGTCAGCAAGCTGGGATGCCGTCTTGCCGCTCAACGTCTGCGCCAGTTCGCGCGGCGTCGCGGGCAACGGCGCCACCCAGAGTCGACCATCGCCATAGTGCGGCCGCAGGTCGGGCCGACTTGGCGGCGTATCGACCACTGCCGATGCAACCGTGACCGATGATGGGACCACGGCCTCCGGCGGCAACACCTCGGCAACGTTGGCTGGGGCGATGGCCTGGGCAACCGATGGCCGCCGGGCAACGACGGCATGATCGCGAGTCGGCACCGCAAACCCCGCAACATCTTGCAAAGCCATGGGCCGTGCCACGACCGCCAGACTCATGGGACGATTGCGATGGGTCACCGCCAGCCACACCAGCGGGACGTGCAGCAGCAACGCGACGCACCACACCCACCACGGCACGCGGCGCGCGCCCGGGAGGTGAAACGTCCGGTCAGCGGGCCGTTGCAGCAACCGCTCCAGTGCACGCGGCCAAGGTACGACCCAGGCGCGTCACGGCTTCGCGAATCCGCTCCGGCGGCACCGTCAGCGCAATCCGGAAAAAGCCCTCTCCGCCGGGCCCGAACCCGCTGCCCGGCAGGGTAACAACCCCTTCTTCTTCAAGCGCTCGCGACGTGAACTCCGCCGACGGCAATCCGGGCGGTAGCGGCACCCAGACATACATCGCAGCTCGCGGGGTGTCGACCGCGAAGCCGGCCTCGGTAAGCGCGGCAACGGCCGCATCGCGACGTCGCGTCAGCTCGGCCACGATCGGGCGATTGAGCTCCTCGGCGTGATCGAGGGTAAACGCCGACGCCTGCTGCAATGCCAGGAACGGTCCGGTGTCGATGTAGCTCTTGACCTTGGTCAACGCGCCGATCAGCGTCGAGTTGCCAATTGCGAAGCCGACCCGCCAGCCAGTCATCTGGAACGATTTCGACATCGAGAAGAACTCGATCGCCACGTCTCGCGCGCCCGGCGTCTCGAAGATGCTTGGCGCGACGTACCCATCGAAGGTGATGTCGCAGTAGGCGTTGTCGTAGGCCAGCACGATGCCGTACTTGTTGCACGCAGCGACCAAGCGGACCAGGTACTCCGGCGGCGCGATCGCAGCGGTCGGGTTGTTAGGATAGTTGATGTAGACGACCTTGGCGCGTTCCAGGATCTCGGTCGGCAACTGGTCGAGCTCCACCAGGAAGTTGTTCTCCGGACGCAGCGGTACGATGTACGGCTCCGAGCCGGACAGCACTGCCCCGCCGATGTACCCCTGATATCCGGGCTCCGGCACAATCACCACGTCGCCCGGATTGCAGATCGCATGCGGCAGGTGTGACAGCCCTTCCTTCGAACCGATCAACGGCAACATCTCCGTGGTGGCGTCAAAGGTCTGGCCAAAGCGCCGCGCAACCCAGCGCACCGCCGCCGCACGAAACTCCGGCAGCCCCTGCTGGAATCCGTACTTGTGCAACGCCGTGACATCGAGCGCCTGACGAAGCGCCTCGGTCGTCGCTGCAGGCGGCGGACCATCGGCGTCGCCGGCGCCGAGATCGATCACGTCCATCCCGGCCGCAATCAGGCGGCGCTTGATCGTCGGAATCTTGGCGAGCGTGTATTCGGGCAACCGGCCCACCCGCTTGCTGATGCTGATATGTGTCATCCCCGCTCCTCGGCAGCGACCACGTTGCGCAGAACACCGACCCCTGGTATTTCCACTTCCACCACGTCGCCCGCGGCGACCGGCCCGACGCCTTCCGGCGTGCCCGTGAGGATCAGGTCGTCTGGTTCCAGCGTCATGATCCCGCTGATATAGGCGATCACCACCGGGATGCTGAAGATCATGTCGCGGGCCCGGCCCCGCTGCGTTTCCACGCCATTGAGGCGCCCGATCACTTCAAGTGCCTGCCAATCCAGGCCCGCCGCGACCACCGGCCCGACCGGACAAAACGTGTCGAACCCCTTGGCGCGAGTCCACTGACTGTCGCTCTTCTGCAGGTCGCGGCAAGTCACATCGTTGGCGCATGTGAAGCCGCGTACATAGTCCATCGCATCAGTTGCGGTGACGTGCCGCGCACGCCGTCCCATCACGATCGCGATTTCAGATTCGTATTCGACCCGCTGCGAGACACCTGGCATCCGGATCGTCTCACCATCCGCGATGATTGCCGACGACGGCTTGAGAAAGATCAGCGGCTCGCGCGGCACCTCGTTGCCCAGCTCGCGCGCGTGCGCCGCATAGTTGCGACCGACACAGACAATCTTGCTCGGCGTTGCCACCCTCATGTTGCGGCCCCGATGCCATGCCTGGCAAAAAAGTCCTCGATCCGGGTGCGTACCTGCGCCCACGAACCGATCACGCGTTCAGCTGGCGGAAGTCCCTCCAGCAACATCGCGCCGTACCGCTTGGTCAGCACCCGGCGATCCATCAGGACCACGACGCCGACATCTTCCGCACCGCGAATCAAGCGGCCAAACCCCTGTTTCAACTTGAGCGCCGCGTGCGGCAGCAAGTAGCCGAAGAAGCCGTCCTCTCCCTGCTCCGTCAAGCGCTCCAGTCGCGCCGCAGTGAGCGGCTCCGATGGCACCTTGAAAGGTAGCTTGGCGAGCACCAGCCCACGCAGGGCGCGGCCCGGCACGTCGACCCCTTCCCAGAAGGAATCGGTGCCAAAGAGGATCGCGTTACCGGCTTCACGGAAACGGCGCAGCAGCTGGTCTCGCTGCCCTTCGCCCTGCACCAGGATCGGGAATCGATGACCGAGGTCCCGCTGCACCAGGCTCGCGACGCGACGCAGCGCGGCGTGCGACGTGAAGAGCACGAAAATCCCACCATCGCCGGCCCAGGCCAGATCCTGGACCACCTGCGCCACGGCGGCGTCATGGCCCGCCTCGTCTTCGCGCGGATCGGGCACATCATCGGGTAGACCGAGCAAGCAGTGATCGCCGTAGGGAAAGGGTGACGGAAAGATCTCCTGGACCGTCAGCGGCGACCCTTCGCCTGCCAGACCGACCCGCGATGCAAGGAACGCGAAATCGCCGCCGGCCGCGAGCGTGGCACTGGTGAGCGCGACAGTGTCGAGTCGATCAAAGAGCAGGTCGCGGAGCACCGGCGCCAGGTCGAGCGGAACGGCGGCGAGCTTCAGCGTCGGGAAGCGCCCGCTGCTCCGTTCCATCCAGCGCACTTCAGGGGGCCTCCCGGTCGCCGGGCGCAGTGTTGTGTTGAGCCCATCGGCGGTCGACTGCAGGCGCCGCACCACACCGCGGCATTCGTTCACCAGTTGCTGTCGCTTGTCGGTCATCTCGCCCAGTTCAAGTCGTTCCGCGATCGTCTCGACCAGGTCGGCCACAGTGCGGAATCCGGCAATGGCCTGATCGAGCTCGCGCGATAGTCCGTCGGTCCAGATGGCGTGCCGTTCGAAATCTTCATCGAGCCGCACCTGGCCGGACGCACCGGTGGCGGCGTGCTCGAAGAGCCGCAGGAAGAGTCCCTCGGTGGCCGTGCGAGCATGGATGACCGCTGGCAGCAGTCGTTCGCGTAGCAGGTCGAACGACGCGCGGTTGAGCAGGTCGTCGGCGTGCGAAAGATCGTACTGCAGCGCCGGTAGCAACCCCTTCCCCTTTCGCTCCAGCCGGTTGAGCAGCCGCTGCACTCCACGACTCGACACCTGCACGCCGAGATGCCCGGCCGCAACGTCTTCCAGATGGTGCGCTTCGTCCAGGATCAGGCGTTTGTAGGCCGGCAGCACCGCCGCTTCTTCCCAGTTGTCTGACGCTTGCCGGACGGCAAGATCCGCCGCGAGCAGGTGGTGATTCACCACCACGATATCGGCCTGCGCCGCCCGTCGCCGGGCCTGGAACACGAAGCACCGGTCGAAGTACCGGCACCGCAATCGCGAACAGAGATCCGCCTCCGCCGACACTTCGTCCCACACTTCGCCCGACGGCGCGACCGGCAGGTCCGCCAGCGTGCCGTCACTCGTGTGGGCGGCCCAGGCCGCGATCTGCACCAGCTCGTCGAGCTTGTCGCCTTCGAGCAGTGATTGCTGGCTGGACGTCGCCAGCTCAAGCCGCAGCTTGCAGAGATAGTTGCGCCACCCCTTCAGCAAGGCAAAGGTCGGCGCGTGCTCGTCGGTGGTGAGTGCCCGCCGCAGCAGCGGCAGGTCGCGGCCGAACAGCTGTTCCTGGAGGTTGATCGTGTTGGTCGACACGACCGTGCGTTCACCGTTCGCCTTGGCCCACGCCAGTGCGGGGACCAGGTATGCGAACGACTTGCCGACGCCAGTGCCCGCTTCAAGCAGCAGCACGCCACCATCGTTATAGGCGTCGGCGAGGTGCGCCGAGAGGTCGCGCTGGCTCTGGCGGTCCTCGTAGCTGCCGAGCTCGCGTGCGATCGGTCCGTGCTCGCCCAACGTGGCAATTACCTCGAAGGGGTCGAGCCGCACGACCGCTGGCGCTTTCGGCACTTCCACAACCACGTACAGTCGCTCGCCATCGTTATCGACGATGCCGAAGCCGATGCCATCATCATGCGCCCGCGCCGCGATCGACAGATCAGCCATCGACGGCTCGAGCCGGCCCGTCGGATGATTGTGCAGCAGCATTTCGCCACGCCGTGCCACGCCGGGAAGTGCCAGTACGCAGTCCGCCGTTCCGCGCGCGACGGCGCGCGCCGACGTCAGGATGCCGTCGGCGTCGACCACCGCGACGAACGACACCTCGTTGCCACCGGCCGCATGAATCTCGCGCCGCAACAACTCACGCACCGCGACTGCCATCCGATCGGTCAGGTCTTCAATTCCTTCTTCTTGGCCGCCGGAAAGAGCACATTGTTGAGAATCAACCGGTAGCCCGGCGAGTGCGGGTGGAGCGACAGGTCGGTTGGCGCATTACCGATCGCGTGCTCCGGATCTTCGGGGTCATGGCCACCGAAGAACGTCCATGTGCCACGGCCATGTTCACCGTGCAGGTACTTGGCCCAGGGCGCGCCGGGTTCGTCGGCCAGGATCACGACTTCCGGCTTGATCCGCGTCCGCCGGAACGACGTCGTGACACCGTAGAAATCGGGAATCACCTGCCGATGGTTCTGCACCAGCATCGTCGCGACCGGATCGATCTTGGCTGCGAAGTTGAACAGCGTGAATGCGCCGAGGGGCTGCTTGTTACTGGTGTTCACCTGGTGTCCGTCGATGTCGCTGAACACCGCCAGCGATGGCGAGAGTTCCAGCTGCGCATCGTGAAAGGCCAGCGCCTTGTCCCAGTGCATCTTGCTCGACGCCAGCGGATCCATCGGCGTGCCGTCGGCGTAGGCGGCAGCGATGTCCACCCCCTGGCTTGCCAGCGCCAGGTCGAGCGTTTCGGTCGCCGTACACATTGCAAAGAGAAAACCACCCCGCGTCACGAACTGCTCGAGGTTCTGCGCGACGGCGCGCTTCAGGTCGGGACCGTTGGCAAAACCGAGGCGAGCGGCGGTCGTCTGCTGGAGCTGCATCATGGCCTGCAGCCATGGCGCCCCGGCGGAGGTCAGCGCAAACTTCGAATACTGGCCCGTGAAATCCTCGTGGTGCAGGTGCAGCCAGTCGAACTTGGCCAGGTCGCCAGCCATCACTTCCGGATCCCAGACCCGCTTGAACTCCACACCAGCATAGTTGAGCACCATGGTCACTGCATCGTCCCACGGCGCCGCGTCGGGCGGCGCGTAGACCGCGATCTTCGGCAATTTTTCGAGCGGGACTGACTCCATGTTGCCCGCCAGGATCTGGCCGCGGATGTCGGTGATTGCGCCGGCATCGATCGGCTCGAGCGTGACCCCCGCAAGTGCCGCATCATGGGTCACCGCGTCCGAGGCCGGCACCAGGAACGAACCGCTGCGATAGTTGAGCCACCACTCACTGCGATCACCTCGTCCAAGCGAGCGGAACGCCAGTCCATATGCCTTGAGATGATCCTGCTGCGCGTCATCCATTGGCACCAGCAGCGAATCGGTACCGCGGGCGACGCCCTGAATCCAGCGGCGACGAGGCAACGCGATCGCGCCACTCGCGGCGACCGCATGCCGCAGGAAATCCCGGCGTCGCATCATTCCCCCTTCACGCTGATATGCAGGGTATCGCGGAGGTGCCGTGCATCTGGCGCTAGCGCACTGTCCGGGAAATCAACCAGCAGCGATTCGAGGAGCGTCGCTGCGTCGGCGATCTGTCCGCGTGCTGCGGCGACCTCCGCCAGTGCCAGCCGGGCCGCGGCAGCCGCCGCTGGCGCATCCTTGCCGTCCGCCGCGTGCCAAAGCGCGACAGCTGCCGTGGTGTCACCCCGAGCGATTGCCAGGCGCGCGGCCGTCGTCCGCACTTCAGCAGCGCCGTTGGCGGTCAGCGTCGCCGCGAGCGCTGTCAAGTCGCGCACACCGGCAGCGGTGTCGCCTCGAGCAACGGCCAGGCACGCCGCGCCGAGCGCTGGCACGGAGTCCTGGCCGACCGCTTGAATGAGCGTCAGCAGCCGCACGCGCTCGAGTGCGAGCTCGCGGTCATCGTCGTAGGGGCCGGCGTACTTGAGCAGGTCGTTGGCGCCAGAGAGATCACCGAGGTAGAGCCTCAGCCGACCGCGCAGGTCAAATGCCGTCGTGCTCGAATCGTGCGCGATCACCTGGTCGGCCCGCGCGAAGTCCCCTTGACGCACCCACGACATCGCGATCCGGCGCGCCAGCCGGTCATGTTCATCAGCGTCGACGTGGGTTCCCAGGGCCGCGAGTGCGCGTTCCGCTTCCGCACTCTTGCCCTCGGCGATCATGACGCCAAGCAAGGCGGTTGCCGCCATCGTGGAGTTGCCCGGCGCGCCACCCGGTGTGCGCGCAACCTGATCCAGCAGGCGGCGAGCGTTCCGTTCGTCGCCAGCGTCAGCGTAGCTGTGCGCCGCCTCCATCAGGTCGCGCGGCGAGTTGCTGGCGCCTTCGCGCGCGGCAAGCAGTTCCAGTGCCCCGGCCAGGGCCAACTGCGACGGCTTGTCCTGATGATTGCGCAGCGCGTCATAGAATCGACGCAGCAGGAGGACGGCGGCGGTCGTGTCGGCGGGCAACGCGCCGTGCAGTGAGGCCAGGCCGCCGGCCGGGTCGCCCCACTGGGCCAGCAACAAGCCCAGCATCTGTCGGGCATCTGGTGAACCATCCTTCTCCAGCACGGCGCGCACGACATTGCGTTGCGTTACCGGCACCTGTGCCAGCACGCCGACCGCACCATCACGAAATGCTGGCGTCTCGCGCACCACACCGACCCACTCCGCCGCCGCCGCCGCGATGTCGCCGGCGCGTTGCAGCAGCTCTGCGCGCTCCAGGCCCAGGGCGTGGCCGCCCAGGCGCTTGCGACCGGCATCGATGGCGATGCGCGCCTGCGCCATGTCGCGGAGTTCCAGTGCCGCCTCTGACCATTCGCGATACGGCTCCTCATCTCCCGACGCGCGCGCCGACCAGCGATCAGCATACCGCGCCGCTGAATCGGTGGCCCCCATGGCGGCAAAGGTCCGCACCGCAACGCCCATGATCCCGATGCTGGTCGAATCGGCGCGATACGCCGCCTGCACAGCCTGCACCAGGTCGGCCCGGCGATCGAGTTTCGGCAGCACATGCTCCAGGCCTGCCAGCGCCGCCAGGTTTGCGGGTTGTTTCGCCAGCACGGCCTGGTATTGCGCCGCCGCATCGGCATACTCGCCGTTCCGCTCGGCCATCATCGCACGACCCATCGGCGTGAGCGTGCTGTTGGTCGTGACCTGCAACTGGGCCCGTGCAGCAATCGGCACGCCTGCGAGTAACGCAAGCCACGGCGCGATGCGCATCATCATGGCTTGCTCGGCTGCATCAGCCGCTGGAAATAATCAATGACCCGGCGGCGCTCTTCGGGCGCCAGCCGCTGCAACACATCCCACGACGGCAGCCGGATCTCCCCTTCGCCACTGAGGACCTTGGGATCCACGGCCCCCGGAATCGCGGGCGGCGCGTCCTTCGCCGTGGTGGCCTGGCGCTCTTTGCGCTCGTCATCTTCCTGACCTTGCAGTGTACGCCCGGCATCGAGCATTCGTCGGAACAGCTGCTGCTCCCGTTCAACGATGTCGCGATTGAGCTGGCCTGCCTCCAATGACCGCGACAGCGCCTTCGCCTCCTGGGCCAATGCGCCAGCGCCCGGAAGCTGGCCGCCCGCGCGCAG
Organism: Gemmatimonadales bacterium; assembly: GCA_036499125.1. Classification (GTDB taxonomy): domain Bacteria; phylum Gemmatimonadota; class Gemmatimonadetes; order Gemmatimonadales; family GWC2-71-9; genus Palsa-1233. The sequence continues at coordinate 137,384 of DASYEH010000014.1, read as the reverse complement.
CCGGTCGAGTTGTTGGGCCATTGCCCGCTGCTGCATTGCCATCTGCATCAGCTGCTGGGCACTCAGCTGGCCGCCTTGCATCATGCCAGCACCCTGCTGCGCCAGCTTCCCCTGCTGCCCCGCCATCTGGCGCATCTCCTCCATCGCCTCCTGCACGCCGCTCCCCGATTGCGAGCCATCGACCTTGTCCTTGGACTGCATCAGCGAAAATGCCGCCACCGCCAGCGCATCGGCCGCCTGCCCGGCCTTGTCCACGGCCAGACGGCTATTGGGCGCCGCGCTCGACACGGCCTCGAGCGCGTCACGCATCAGCTGACGCGCCTGCGCCAGCGAGACACCGGCCTGCGGTGATACCAGCGCGTTCATCGCCGACACGACCGAAATCTGTTGCATGATCTTCCCCGCACCTTCTTCAACCATCCCCTCGTCGGCACGAGTCCCGGGCAACAGGGCACCCTGCTGCAGGGCATCGATGACGGCAACCTGGCGGCTCGTCAATTCCGACGTCTCTGCCAGCGCGCGCTCAAGCAGCTGCTTGACCTCGGCACGCATTTCGGCTTGCATCGACTGCCGTTGCTGGTTGATCTGCTTCGACAACGGATTCAGTTGCTGGTCCGCTTTCTTGGCCTGTTGTTGCGCGGCCTGCTGTTGACCGGCCTGGCTTGACTGGGCCGCTTGCTGCATCGCTGCGCTCGCGCTCCGTGCTGTTGTTGCCGCCTGCTGCAACCCGGTCCGGACCTTCGCGGCCGGGACCTGCCGCGCCGCCCGCTCAAGACCGGACGCGAGCGAATCAGCGCGGCGAGCCAGCTCCTTCTCTGCCTGCGCACCGGCCGAGTCCGCGCTCCCCGGTTTCGATCCCGCCATCTGTTGTGACGCATTGTGCTGATCGTCAGCCAGTTGCTTGGCATCCTGCCCGAGACTGGCCAGGCTCGTCTCCAGTGCAGCCCGCTTGAAAAGGTCCCGAGCCTGGTCCATCGCTTCCTTGAGCCGGGCCTGCTGCTGCGCGAGATCCTGCATGGCGTCATGGGTCTGCTCGGCATCGAGGTCTTTGACCGCCTGCTGGAGTGCCGCCAGCTTCTCGCGTAACGCCGGCGATATCGCCTGATCGAGCAATGCATTGATCTCCGCGAGCTGGCGCGCGAGCGACGTATCGGCAGTGCCCTGTCGCTCAGCGGCTTGCTGCAGTTGCGACACAGACTGGTGCAGCGCCTTGGCGTCGTCCATCACCTTCTGCTGTGCCTGCACCGCCGCCTGCGCCGTCCGTGCGTTCTCGCTACTGAGGGGTGTCTTGTCGCTGGAGCTGCTATCGCCCGCCGTTGCCCCCGGTGCAGCGTCGGCCCGCGGACGCTGGCGGGCAAGATCCTCCTCGGTGCGCTGGGCGCGGGCAGCCCTGGCCGACAAGGAATCGAAGCTGGTCACCGCAGCGGCCGTCGCCTGCGAACGCGCGGCGCGCTGTTCAGTCTCGGAGGGGACGCGTACCAGATACTCGCGCGAGCGCCCAGTATGCGGCGCCGGCGCATTGTCCTCCGCCACCGCGACGTATCGCAACGTGTCACCCGCGTGCAGGCCAAGTGCGGCAAAGTCGAGCGTGGTGGTGATCAGCGCGCGATCCGAGGGCGCAGGGCCGAGCGGCAGCGCAATGCGATGGACCGCACCGCCTTGTCCACGGCGGGTCTCGACACGCATCGATCCGATGCCGTGGTCGTCGCGAGCACTCACAACAACGGACAACGTCAGGCTCGGCGCGGCGACCGTGTCAGCGCCTGGCACCGGAACATCAACCGTGGGTGCGCTGTCGATTACGATCCGGATCGGTACGACCGGCAGATCACCATCAAGCGTGCCGCCAGCCGCCGGCACCACACGCAGTTGCCACGTGCCCGAGGCGCGGGGCAGCCAGACTCCATGGATTGCTTGACCATCAACGGCCAGTGGCACACTCCCCTGTGCGCCTTGCAGTTCGGCGCGGGCGAGCGCGGCGGTAGCGCGACCAGCGATCGCGAGACGGGTGCCTTCGGGCAGCACCAGCGTGTCACCGGCAATCGCCAGCGATTCATCGTCGCGACCGAGATAGGCCGGATAGTGTGCCACCGCCGTAACGGCGCCAAGAAACGCCGGCAACCGCACGGCCACATGCACGTCGACAGAGTGACGATTGCCAGCCTCAACGCGGGCGACAAGGTCGGCCGACAGCGGCGCTGTCGTCACGGCAGCATGTCCGTCCTGATCGAGAGTGACCGTCGTCGCGTGCCACCCCTCACCGGGCGATCGGGTCAACAATGTTGCGGTGGCGCGCCCGATCACATCGATCTCGAGCTGCGCACGTTCGCCGCGCGAAACTTCACGTTGCCGAGCGCGCAGCTGCACCGGCGCAAAGAGTGCGCGCAGCGCGCGCGATGGATGCCACAGCTCCGCAACGGCCCCCTCGGCGGGCCGTGTCGCGACCAGCATCAGCACCGCCACAACCAGCGCGGCAATCGCCGCAAGACCGGCCCGATGCGCACGCCGCAACGCCGGACTCAACAGGTCATCGGCTCGCGCACCCACTTCCGCCGCACGCGCCTGCGACGCCGCGCGGTGCAGCTCACCACTCGTGCCGGTAACCGGGTGTTCGAGCACCGAGGTGATTGCGCCGTGCCGCCAGCCGCCGAGCTCTTCGATCAGTGCGCCGGCGCGCATGGTCGACAGCGCCGCCATTGTGCGCCGGGCAGCCCACCCGCCGGCAATCAGGAGTGCCGCGACCAAAACCCATGTCAGGAGGACCCAGTGCGGCGCAGCAATCCAGCCGATGCGGAAGAGCCACGCCGCCACCGCAACCACCGCGAGCGCGATGGCACCGGCAGTCAAGAGGCGTGCGATGCCGCGCGCGCTGCGCAGCGGCCGTGCAGCGGTGCCAATCGCCTCGTCCAGCGGAAGGAGTGCCATCAGCCGCCACCAAATCCCACGGCATAGGCGAACAGGTTTACGCCCATCCGCAACGCGGCCTCATGCTTGGCCGGCGGGTCATGGTACACCGTCGTGTCTTCCCAGCCGTTGCCGAGATCCGATTGATAGGTGTAGTACAGCACCAGCCGACCCTTCAGGAAGATCCCGAAACCTTGCGCCGGTTTCGCGTCATGTTCATGAATCTTGGGCACGCCGGTCGGAAAATCGTAGATGAGATGATAGATCGGATGCGAAAGCGGCACCTCGACCAGGGGATGGTCGGGAAAGAGGCGCTTGACCTCGCGCCGAAACGATGCGTCGAGGCCGTAGTTGTCATCGACATGGAGAAAGCCGCCCTGCTCCAGCCAGCGTCGGAGGATCTTCAGGTCGTCGTCACTCCAATGAATATTGCCGTGTCCAGTGACGTGCAGGAACGACACGTCCCATAGCTCCGGATCGGAGAGGCGGACGACCACTTCGCGCGCGGCAACCGGGATCGTGGTCCGCTGACGAATCGCGGCGAGCAGGTTCGGCAGACTGGACGGATTCGCATACCAGTCGCCGCCGCCATCGTAATGCAATCGCCCGATCGTGATTGCGGGGACCTGTGACGTTTCCTGCGCCGGCAGCGCCCGCGCGGTCAGCATCGCCGCCAGGAAGACGACGCCGGGCCTCACGGCTGGCTGGTCACCAGTTGATAGGCGTCATTACGCGACAGGCCGAATCGTGCAGTCACCATCCGCACCACATCCTTGCGGGAGTCCCCCGCGGCCAGCCGCTCACCAATAGCCGCGAGCACAGCCGCGGTATCGACTTCCGCCTCGTCGTCCATGGCCCCATCGCGCCCGGCAATCACGACGGTGATCTCGCCGAGCGGTGCGGCGTCTTCGTAATACGCCTGCAACTCGCCCAGGGTGCCAGCCCGAAACTCTTCATGAATCTTGGTCAGCTCGCGAGCGACCACGGCTTGCCGCTCGGGCCCGCAAAGCGGAATCAGGTCGGCCATCAGGTCGGCCAGCCGCCCGGGCGCTTCAAAGCAGACCACGCTCCACGGTTCCCCCGCCATCCGTTCCAGTATCCGGCGCCGCGCCGCGCCCTTGCGGGGCAGGAAGCCGACGAAGAGGTAGCGATCACCCACCAGGCCCGCCGCCGAGAGCGCCGTCGCCACCGCCGATGGACCGGGGATCGGCACGACCCGAATCCCTGCATCCCGGGCCAGCGCCACCAGATCCATCCCGGGGTCGCTGATCGCCGGCGTGCCGGCATCGGTGACCACCGCGACGTCGCGGCCCGCCAGGAGCAGCTCGACCAACTTTGCAGCTCGACTCTCGTTGGAGTGCGCGTGGTACGAGACCAGTCGCGGATGGGCATCGATGGAGTGAAGCAGGCCGAGCGTGTGGCGTGTGTCTTCAGCAGCGACGGTATCGACCGTGCGCAGCGTCTCGGCTGCTCGCGGAGAGAGGTCCCCCAGATTGCCGAGCGGGGTCGCGACGATATAGAGGGTACCGGTGGCCATGGGGAGAAAGAAAACCGAAGCGGCCCCCGGATGCGACGCCGTGACCAGCCGGGGGCTGGTCACGGGTCGCTACGATGCTGTCAGGCGGCGAGATGCTGGTTGATCTTCGCTTCCAGCGCTGGGCGCGGATGGGCGCCAACCAGCGTATCGACGTGCTTCCCGTCCTTGAAGAAGACCAGGGTTGGAATCGAGCGCACGTTGAACTTCATTGCGGTCTGCTGGTTCGCATCGACGTCCAGCTTGGCAATCTTGATCTTGCCGGCGTATTCCTTGGCCAGCGCATCGAGCGTTGGCGCAATCATCCGGCACGGCCCGCACCAGGTCGCCCAGAAGTCGACCAGCACCAGCCCCTTCGCGTTGGTGACTTCGCCCTCGAAGGACGTATCGGTCACCGCTACCGTGTTCTCGCTCATCTTCCCCGCCGCTCCTTGCGTGTCCGCATTAAGTTCAAGTCCATCATGCCACCTACCATTGCTCACCTGGGCATCGCCGTCGCCGACCTCGATGCCGCGTCGGCCTTTTACCGCGATGTCCTGGGCTTGACACCCCGCGGGCCGGAAATCGCCGACGGCGCCCGCATCATCCACTTCGATCTTGGCGACTCTGCCGTCGAGCTGCTCGAACCGCTCGAAGCCGACTCGCCGATTGGTCGTTTTCTGGCCCGCCGCGGCCCAGGCCTGCACCACGTCTGCTACCAGGTCGCCGATCTCGATGCCGCCCTCGCCGCCTGCGCGACCCAGGGCTTCACCCTGATCGACCAGGTACCCCGCACCGGAGCGGAAGGGAAACGGATCGCCTTTGTCCACCCCAAGGCTACCGGGGGCACCCTGATCGAACTCACCGAATAGCCTGACTCGCTCAAGTCACTGTCAACAACAACCGATCAGTTCAGGTTCCCGCCGCCGGTGCCGCCGCTGTTGGCCTCGCACGGGCGGTTGATCTGTGATGCCCGGTCGAGGTCGAAGTTGTTCACGAGCCATCCCTCGTGCGCGTGCATCACGCCGATCGAGATGGTCACCCGGCAGGCCCCGTGGCTCAGCTGGGCCGTGACCGTGCGGCCCTTCCCCTTGTCGGCGGGCATGTCTCCGAGGGTCTTGACCTCGACATGGCGCAGGAAGAGCTGCATCGCCATGATGCGCTTCTCGTAGTCCTTGGGATTGTGGGTCCGGAAAGCCGGTCCATCGCTGTTGCCGAAAAGCTGGGCAACGCGGGTAAGATTGCTATCGGAAATTGCGCGCATGAACTGGGTGACCGCGTCGGCCGGGGAGTTGCCGGCTTTCGGCGCCTGACCCGCCAGCGCGAGGGGCGTGGCAAGCAGGGCAAACAGGGCGATCTTGCAGGTGGCACTTGTCGGCATCGCACGTCCTCCAGTTAGGGCGTTGACTCGGGAAACGTAATACTCCGGACAGTGAATGCGACCGCTGCGCCTTTACATCAACGTCGACCACGTCGCCACCGTGCGGCAGGCGCGCCAGACCGACGAGCCTGACCCGCTGGCGGCGGCGCTCGCGGCCGAGGCGGCCGGGGCCGACGGGATCACGATTCACCTGCGGGAGGATCGGCGCCACATCCAGGATACTGATGTGCTCGCGATCCTCCGCGGTGTGCAGACGGTGTGCAACCTTGAGTTGGCCGTCCGCGAGGATATCATCGGGATGGCCTGCGAGCTGCGGCCCTTTCAGGCGACCATCGTCCCGGAACGGCGTGAGGAAGTGACCACCGAAGGCGGCTTGACGGTGGACCCGGCCGATGCCAGGCTCGTGTCGGCAGTCCAGCGACTCGGCGCCGCCGGTGTGCATGTGTCACTTTTCATCGACCCGGATCGGGCGACGATCGACGCGGCCCATGCACTGGGAGTCCCGGCGATCGAACTGCACACCGGCCGCTATGCGCATCTCTGGCGCACCGATCGGACCGCACTCGATGGGCTGGAGCGGGCGGCGGACCACGCCGCGTCGCTTGGAATGGCGGTCCACGCCGGGCACGGGTTGACCTATGAGAACGTCACGGCCGTAGCGCGCATTGCGGCGATCGAGGAGTTGAACATCGGACACACGATCATCAGTCGCGCCATCCTCACCGGCATCGGGCCGGCCGTGCACGACATGAAAGCGCTCGTCGACGAGGCGCGCCGATGACCCACGCGTCGCGTCGCGCCGATTTCTTCGCGGTCGAAGCCAACGAGTATCTCGTCGAGCTTGATCCGCTGGTCGCGGTGCACGATCGCCCCGACGCGGAGCGCCTGGTGCGCGGTGCGCGCGCGCTGCGCGGCGCCGCGCTCATGGCCGGCCTCGGCACCTACGCGCGCGCCGCCGCAGGACTCGAAACCATCGCCAAGCAGGTACGCGACCACGCCCTCGGATGGGAACCTGCGGCACGCACCGCATGGATCGACGGCATTGCCACGCTCCGCGCCCTGGTGGCGCGCGCCGCATCGTGGGAAGCGGCCGACGACCGCCAGGCACTCCTCCTCGCCGAACGGCTCGACGAAGTGATCACCGGGCGGCCGGCACGCAGCGCGCCGGCGCGCGCGGAGCTGACGCCCGGCGTGCGCGCGTTCATCGCCCGGGAGTCGGCGCTCATCGCAGGCTCGCTTGAGCAGGCATCGCGTGCGCTCGCGCCGATTCCGCCGGCCGCCGCGCTCGCCGGCGTGCTGGAGCGCATGCAATCGTTGCGCGGTCTCGGCGCATCAGCGGAACTGTCGCCGCTCCCCGAGTTGCTCGACGCGATGGAGATCGTCACCCGCACCCTGCTCGCCGACGTCCCCGCACCACCCAACGTCGCCACCGTCTTTGCCGACGCCGCGCATGTCATGTCGGCAATGGCGCGCGCGGTCGCTGACGCCGGGCAGATTGCCCAGTCTCCCGAACTCGAGTCGATCGCCAAGCGATTGCTGGAGAGCTACGCCTCCGAAAGTGATGTCATCGCCGTCGCCGCACTGGCACCCGACGGCGTCGACAGCATCGTCCGCATGGGCACGCCACCCTCCGAGTTGCCGGACAGTGACCCGATTCCGGTCGAACTGGTGAGCGTCGGAGATCACCTGCTGCTGGTCGCGGACCAGCTCTCCCGCCCGGCCACTGCGGCGGCGCGCGACCTGCGCCTCTTTGTGCTGCACCGCACCCTGGCAGCGATGCCGGCACGGAGCGCCACGGGCCGCTTCCTCGCGCCACTGACCGAAGCGATCACCGCCGCCATTGCCTACCAGGTCGCGGCCGAACGCCCGGACGCCTTTGTCGCCATGCTGCGCGGCTGCGGACATTTCCTGGTCGACGCAGGTGGCATGACCGACCGCCAGGCCCTCACTCGCCGCCGCGACGCGATCACCACCTCGCTGACGATGATCGGCATGGGCGCGCCGGCCGGCCCGCCCGACGCCAAGATGCCGCCGGCCATCGCCGCAGCGCCGCCGCCCGTTGCTGTGAGCGAGCCCGAAAGCACACCGCCAGCCACGCTCGCCGCGACACCCGACTACGCCGCTTCGATCGAACCCGACCTCGTCGCCACCGACGATCCGCGCGACTCACTGGACGCCGCCTTTCCCGCGCCACCCAGCGCGGCATCCGCAGAGCCCGCGGCACCGGCGCTGACAATCAGCTGGGCAACCGAGCCGCTCGAATCGATCCCGCCAGCGGCACCGTCGCTGGTCGAGATTCTCACGACCCACGCGCCGGCGCCAACCCTCGAAACGATCGTGTCGATCGACTCGCTGGCACCCGACGAGCCGGTCGTCTCAATCGACGCGCTCGCGCCCGACGAGCCGGTCGTCGAGACCGTCGACATCGCGGCTCTCGCCTTCGATGCGCCACCCGAGATCCCCGCGCCCGTCATCCCAGAATACGCGGCCGGCGAGCCATCACGACTCGAAGTCGCGTTCGGTCGTCGCCAGCAGGTCGCAGCGGACACCATTGCAGGCCCCGCCTCGCTCGACGGATTCATCGCCGCCGAGATCGTGCCTGTTGCATCGTTGCTGTACCGCGGCGAAGCGGCGCTGAATCGGGCGGCCGATCTTCGCGGTGAACTCGTTGCACTGCTCGACGCGCCGGAGCTCTCGGTCACCCAACTGCGTCCCCATGTCGATGAACTGCTCGACCTGATCCTGCTGGTTCGTGACCCCGCGTAGTCGCTCTTCGACCCGCACCGTCCTGGTCGTGCTCGGCTTCGCGATCTCGGCGGTGCTGATCTATTTCTCGTTCCGGGGCAAGGATTTCCACACGCTCTGGCTGACGATCAAGACGATTCACCTGCTGCCGATGGCTGGTGCCATCGTGCTCGCCACCCTCGCCTTCCCACTGCGCGTCCCACGCTGGCAGCTGCTCCTCCCCGATGCCGATGGCAATCCGTTGCCGGCAAAGTCGCTCTGGCATGCCATCGCCATCGGGTTTGCGGCGAACAACATCCTGCTGGCGCGCGCGGGTGAAGTGTTGCGGGTCGCCGCGATCAACCGGATCACCGGTGTGTCGTTCGGCGCCGGGGTGGCGAGCGTAGCTGTCGAACGAGTCATCGATGCACTGACTGTCATCACCCTGCTCGGCATCGGGCTGGTGACAGCGCACCTCGACCCGCACGCCACGTTGGGCGGCAAGGTGCCGATCGAAACACTCGCACGCGACACAGGCCTCCTCTGTCTGCTCGCGCTGGCGTTGGCGATCGTCGCCTCGTGGCGACGCGACATGGCGTTGCGACTCTTCGAGCGCCTGCTACCCTCAGGCCCGCTCGCCACCAAGGTTGTCGGGTTCGTCGACAACGTGTTGCGCGGCCTCGGCGCGCTGCGTGACTGGCGTCGCGCGCTGCCAGTGGTGCTCTGGTCGTTTGTCGTGTGGACCACCAGTGCTGCGGGCTATTACCTCGCGTTCAAGGCCTTTGACTTTCCGGTGCCATTTGCTGGCGCACTCGTCATTCAAGGTGCGTTGATGTTCGGCATCGCAGCGCCATCGACGCCGGGATATGCCGGCATCTTCGAAGCGGTGTCGATTGGCAGCCTCGCGCTGTTTGGCATTGGCGACAGCGACGCGCTCGCGTACGCCCTCACCTTCCACATCACGACTTTCTTCCCGATCACGATCCTGGGACTGATCTCGGCCGTACGCACTGGCGTTCGCCTGCGGCCACCCGCCGATACGCCATGACCGACACGCACACGCGCGATTGCCCGGCCAAGGTCAATCTCTTCCTGCGTGTCCTGGCCCGCGAATCCGATGGCTACCACTCGCTCGAAACGCTCTTCTGTCGTGTCTCGCTCAATGACACGCTCACCGTGGCGCGCACCGACCGCGGGGTTACGCTCGACGTCGAGGGTGCTGAGCTGGGACCCATCGAGCAGAACCTCGCCTGGCGCGCGGCCGATGCCGTGCTTGCCGCCACGGGCCGGCGCTTCGGCGTGGCAATGCGATTGGTCAAGCGGATCCCGGCCGGCGGCGGGCTCGGCGGCGGTTCGAGCAACGCAGCGGCGGCGCTCGACCTCGCCAACCAACTCGCCGGCAACGCGATTCCCCGCGCCGAGCTGCTCAACATGGCCTATCGCCTCGGGGCCGACGTGCCCTTTTTTCTGAGTGGCGCCACGCTGGCGCTGGCGTGGGGGCATGGCCAGCGACTGCTGCGCCTCGCGTCGTTGACGCCCCGACCGGCGCTGTTGCTGCTGCCGGGCATTGCTGTGTCGACTGCCGCCGCGTACGGCTGGCTTGATGAGATGCGCCCAACCGGTGCCGGCCGCGGAAGCGTCACGCTCGACACCGAGGTGCTGCACGGCTGGAGCGATATCGCTCGCCTGGCCGGCAACGACTTCGAGGTACCAGTCTTTGGTCGCTTCCCGGCGATTCGCGCGGCGTTCGAGGGACTGGCTGGCACCCGGCCGCTGCTCTGCCGAATGAGCGGATCGGGGTCGACCCTTTTCGCCGTCTATCGGTCGGAGGCCGACCGCGACGATGCCGCACGGCAGCTCGGTACTGGCCTGGGGACCGCGATTCCAGTCACGGCGGGCTAGCCCGGCCAAGCAGGCCCCACCATCTTGCAGCCGGTTGCACTGCCCCATCGTCTAATGGCAGGACAGATGCCTTTGGAGCATCGAATCGTGGTTCGAATCCACGTGGGGCAACTCGGGGAGTGACGCGGGCCAGCCAGCGAGGCTGGCCTTTGTCGTGCTCACCTCTTGCCCGGGGGCGCCCCAGCCGATAACTCTAGTAGAATGTCTACCCAAGAGCATGGTCAACCCCTCCTCCCCGGCACGCTTGACCTCCTCGTGCTACGGACGCTGCTCTTCAAGCCCGAGCATGGCCATGGCATCGCCATGGCGATTGAGCAGCACTCGCGCGAGACGCTACTGGTCGACCACGGATCGCTCTACCCTGCCCTCCAGCGTTTGGAGCGGCTCAAGCTGATCCGCGCTGAATGGGGGGTCTCCAGCAACAACCGGCGCGCCCGTTTCTACGAGCTCACCGCGCGTGGCCGCCGCGAATTGCATCATCAGGTTTCGACGTGGCAGCGCATGGTCCGCTCAATCGGTCATGTTCTCGGCCCTGAGTTCACGGAGGAGTGAGATGCCTCGACCGGACGAGTTTGCCGAAGAAGTCCGATCCCACATTGCACACGAAACCGATCGGCTCATCGCCGCAGGAACGTCGCCGGCCGAAGCGTACGCTCGAGCGCGAGCGCGGTTCGGCAACGTGACGATGCATCAGGAGGAGCACTTCGCGAGCCAGCCGATGCGAGCCGGGCTCAATCGCGTCACGATCCTGCTGCGACGGATTCGACGCGCGCCAGTCTTCAGCGGAACCGTCGTGTTGCTGTTGGCCTTGACGTTTACGGCACTTACCCTCGCTGGAAGCGCCGTATTCGCCACACGCTTTCGACGCGTAGCCGCGGGACATGCCACCGCGCTCGTCAACCTCTGGACGCTCGACCCCGCCACCTCCGGCAACACGCAGGATCTCGTGCCAGGCGACGTACTCGCCCTTTGGCGCGGCCCGCTCCGCTCCTTGACGGCGATCACCGCGTCCCAATCGCGCATTCTGCGTGCGACCGGGGCTGTGACGACGACATACCCGGCCACGGCGGTGGATGGCAGCTTTTTTCGGACGTTGGAACTCAGGGTCACACTCGGTCGGGGGATTCTGCCGTCGGACGACGTTGTGGGAGCGGTGCCGGTAGCGGTCCTGAGTAACGCCATATGGCGCCATGTATTTGCCGCCAAGCCGGATGTCATCGGCAAACCATGGCACCTTGCAGGCATCACGTACACCGTCATCGGCGTGTTGCCGGCCGAGGCCAACACACTGGCAGGAGCGGCACTCGTTTCCGATCCGGGCCACTTCACCGCGACGTCGCAAGAGTGGTATTCGGTAATCGGTCGTATGGCGCCGGGCAAAACGGCGGCGATGGCGACCGCCGACCTGTCCGTCCTGACCGCGCGCGCATCCACGATGCCGGGTGGCACACTTCAACACGGTGCATTACTCACGTCCTTCAGCGACGACCAGCAACGGTTATCCGGCATTGCCACGCTATTAATCGCCGCCGTCGCGCTCCTGTCGGGCGTGGCCTTGATCAACATCCTCACGTTCTTCCTGGTCCGCGCGCTTGGTGCGACCCGCCGGACGGCGATCAGCATGGCGCTCGGTGCCAGCGCACGCACCTTGCTCGGCGAGGCCGCGATGGAGGGCCTCCTGCTGGGAACGGCGGGCGGACTGATCGCGGTCGCAGGAATGTGTTGGGGGCGTGTCCTGCTGCAGGAGTTCGTCAGCACCACGGTCACCGGGGACACCAGCCGACTGCCGTACTCCGTCACCGGAGCTGCAACCACCGTGGCTTCAGCGGCGATCATCTCGGCGATCGTTGCCCTGGGCGCGCACCTCGCTGTGCGCCGAATCAATCTCTCACGGCATCTCCATGGCACGGGCGCCGGCACCGTACGGACCCACAATCATTGGCGCGCGATGCTTGTGACGGTACAGGTAGCACTCGCGTTTGTCGCCGCAGTCACGGCAGCGCGCCTCCTGGCATCGGTCGGCTACACGTCGAGCGTGCCTGTCGGTTATGAAACCGACCATCTTGTCGTCGCCCAGCTTCCCGTGTGGGGAACGGTCAATGGCACGAATGAAGGTGCCAATCATCTGGCGGCCGCACTTGCCGCGACGACCGCAGCAACCGCCGGATTGGGCGAATCCGCGGCATGGGCCACTCTCGGTTTCCGGATGCCACGATCGGCGGTCGACTACTCGATGGTCATCGAAGGCAGCGATCAGCGCATCGGCGCCACGCGCTGCAACTGGGATACCTGTCCATTCACGATCCACCCGGTGACCGACAACACTTTTCGCGTCGTCGGGATCCCGCTGGTGCAGGGGCGCGTCTTCGGTCCAGTCGATCGCGCTGGTGATCCCGTGGCGATCATCAACGTGCAGGGCGCCAAGGCATGGTTCGCCGGCAGCAATCCGATCGGCAAACGGATTCAGCTGCGCGGAGCCGACGACGGCGAACGTTGGCGCACGATCGTGGGCGTCGTCGGCAATGTGAATCAACTCAACGAAATGGCCCGGCTGCCCAGGCTCTTCCGGAAAACGCCCCTCACCCCGGCGATGATCTACATACCGCTTGGCCAGGCGATGCTGGCACACGCCGGCGACGGCATGGGATTCCCGTTCTTTGTCGCCGTGCGTTCACGTCTCCCGGTACAGGCGGCAGTCAAGAGCCTGCGAGCAATCGTGACAACGGCATTGCCAGAGATCGAGCGGCCCGCCGTATCGACCATGGAGGCCGTGCTGGCTCGCGGCGCCGTGGAGGGCGGCGCGCGGACCAACGCCCTCGTCACGTCGACGGTTGCCCTGATCCTGATCGTGCTCGTGATCGGCGGAATTGCTGGTACCGCGGCTGAATCGGTGCGCAGCCAGACGCGAGAAATGGGGATTCGCCTTGCGCTCGGGTGCAGCCGTGTCGGCGCGATCCGAACCGTCGTCTCGCGGATTGCCCGCTTGATTGGCGCGGGATTAATCGCGGGGGCCGCAGGATGGCAGGCAACCCGTGGGGTGACGCAGCAAATACTGTTTGGCCGCGTGGTCCCGAATGTTGCCCCGCAGGGCTTCCTGCTCCGCGGGCCAGACAGAACCGCGATCGCCGTCATCGGTTCGTTGGTCGCGATCCTGGTCGTCGGGCTGGCTGCAGCACTGATACCCTCGATCAAGGCCGCACGGCTGGACCCCGCTGCCGTCCTGCGAACGGACACCTGACCGCGGCAACGCTGAAAGCCAGCCACCAGCAGGCAGGCCGGGCCCATGGCGACCGTCTTCGCTGCGTTAAGGCTGTCCCCCAACCCGCCGCGGTGCTCCCGCCCCGAAACACGGATGTCGACCGGCCACCGGCAGGATACCGAACCCATGCAGTCCGAATCGCTGGAAATCGCCCATCCCACAATCAGGGCACCTCCTTAGCCGGCATCCGGCCTCCAAGATTGACCGGACCCCCGGCCCGCCGTTACCTTGTCGGGCTAAGTTATGGCTGAACTCCCGTTGACGCCCAAGACGATGTTACTCCTCTCGGGGTCGGCCAATCGGGGCCTCGCCGAGGAGATCGCGACCCAGCTTGAGACCAAGCTGTGCAACGCGACTACTCGGCGCTTTGCTGACGGCGAGATCTTCGTCAAGATCGATGAGAATGTGCGGGGTCGGGACGTCTACGTCATCCAGCCGACCAACCCCCCCGCCGAAAACCTCATCGAGCTGTTGCTGCTGATGGATGCGGCCAAGCGGGCCAGCGCAGCGCGAATTACGGCAGTCATTCCGTACTTCGGCTATGCCCGGCAGGACCGCAAGGACCAGGGGCGCGTGGCGATCTCGGCCAAGCTGATGGCAAACATGGTGTCGATCGCCGGCGCGGACCGCGTCCTCGCCATGGATTTCCACCAGCATCAGCTGCAGGGGTTTTTCGACTTGCCGGTCGATCACCTCTATGCAGCACCGGTCTTTACCGCCCACTACCGGGCGATGGGATTGAAGGATGTTGCGGTTGTGGCGGCCGATGTCGGTTCCGCCAAGATGGCGCGCGGGTTTGCCAAGCGGCTGAACGGCACCCTCGCGATCATCGACAAGCGTCGCACGACGGCGAATGTGGTCGACGCGGTGAACGTGGTCGGCGAAGTCGAAGGAAAGAACTGCATCATCCCCGATGACATGATCGACACCGGGGGAACGATGGCCGAGGCCGTCCACGCGCTCAAGAAGCTCGGGGCCCAGGACATCTACATCTGCGCCACCCATGCCCTGCTGTCGGGCCCGGCGGTGGAGCGGCTGTCGCAGGCACCGGTGACTGAGGTCGCGGTCACCAACACGATCGAGATTCCACCCGAGCGGCACTTCCCCGCGCTCAAGGTGCTGTCGATTGCAGGATTGCTGGCCAAGGTGATCGGCTATACCCACAGCGACCAGTCGGTGTCGTCGCTGTTCGACTGATACGCAAGGACGGAGAGTAGAATGCAGCAAGTGAATCTGGCCGCGCAGTCGCGGACCAATACCGGCAAAGGTGCCGCGCGTTCCCTGCGCCGCGAGGGCAAGGTCCCCGCGACGATCTATGGCCAGTCGATCGAGGCGCGTTCGCTCGCCGTCGAACACCGCGCCCTCCTCAAGCTGCTCGAAGTGATCGGCGGCGAGGCGGCCCTGCTCGACGTGTCGATCGACGGCGGCGCGCCGGTCAAGGCGCTCGTCCGCGAAGTGCAGCGCAACCCGGTCAAGCGCACCGACATCATCCATCTCGACCTGTACGCGGTCACCGCCGACAAGCCGATCGAAGTGGAAATCCCGGTCCACATCGTCGGCACCGCCGAGGGCGTGCGGAACCAGGGCGGCGTACTCGATCACCACTTGCACCGCGTCACCATCAAGGTGCTGCCGGGCGACATTCCGGAGCACATCGAGATCGACGTGACCAACCTCGCGCTCGGCCACGCCATTCACATCGGCGACCTCAAGCTCGCCAAGGGCGAGTTTGTCAACGATGATGGCGTCTCGGTCGTCTCGGTGATCGCGTCGCGTGCCGAAATCGCGGCCGAGACCACGCCGGCCGTGGGTGAGCCCGAAGTCATCAAGAAGGGCAAGGGCGACGAAGCCGACGCCGAGGCGCCGGCCGGCAAGTAAGTGGCGAAGGCGATCGTGGGGCTCGGCAATCCCGGTCCCCAGTACGAGCGCACTCGGCACAACGCCGGGTTCCTGCTCGCCGATCACCTCGCCGGGCGCTGGCAGCTGGGTCCGTTTCGTCGCTCCGGCGACGCAATGACCGTGTCGGGGACGCTGGGCAGCGTCCCCGTTCGTGTATTGAAACCGATGACGTTCATGAACGCGAGCGGCGATGCACTACGGACCCTTCGGTCCGCCGCCTTCAATGTCGCCGACGACTTGCTGGTGCTGGTGGACGACATCGCCTTCGAAGCCGGCACCTTCCGGCTCAAGGGAGCCGGCTCGGCCGGTGGTCACAACGGACTCAAGAGTATCGAGGCCGTGGTCGGACGACAGGATTACGCTCGGCTCCGGATCGGCATCGGCAGCAAGCCGATGGCATACGACGACCTGGCCGACTGGGTCCTGGGACGGATGACGGCCGAGGAGCGTGGCGCGTTCGAT
Source organism: Gemmatimonadales bacterium (assembly GCA_036499125.1). GTDB lineage: Bacteria > Gemmatimonadota > Gemmatimonadetes > Gemmatimonadales > GWC2-71-9 > Palsa-1233. The sequence goes on along the minus strand of DASYEH010000014.1, from coordinate 121,340 downwards.
GCCGAGCTCGATCAGATGGCCGAAGCGGTGGAATGCTGGGTAACAGATGGAATCGAACGCGCCATGAATCGCTTCAACCGTTGAAGCACGCGCGTCGCGCGACTTTCCTGGGAGCCTGCTGTGCATCTTGAGCAACTCGTCCGGTACATTCCGGTTCTCGGTGGCGTCGGCCTGCTGGCGGCTCTCACCATGTATCTCTATCTCAAGCGTCAACCGGTCGGCACGCCGCGCATGCGCGAGATCTCCGGGCTGATCGAAACCGGCGCGATGGCATTCCTCCGCCGCGAATACATCGTCCTCGCTCCCGTCGTAGTCGTCGTCGCCCTGCTGCTTGCCTGGAAAGTCGGCGTCGGCATCGGTATCGCGTTCGTCTTCGGCGGCGTCTGCTCGGTGCTCGCCGGGTTCATTGGCATGAAGTCCGCCACCAAGTGCAATGTCCGCACTACCGAAGCAGCCCGCACGCATGGACAAGCCCGCGCGCTCGAGATCGCCTTTGACGGCGGCGCCGTCATGGGGCTCGCCGTCGCGTCGCTCGGCCTGCTTGGTCTTGGCATCGTCCTCGACCGCACCCTCAACCTCACCGCTGCAGGCCTCACCCCGGAACAGTTCAGTGCGTTCGCCGAGACGATGAGCGGCTTCGCGATGGGCGCCTCGTCGATCGCACTCTTCGCCCGGGTTGGTGGTGGCATCTATACCAAGGCGGCGGACGTCGGCGCCGATCTCGTCGGCAAGGTCGAAGCCGGTATCCCGGAAGATGACCCGCGCAATCCGGCTGTCGTTGCAGACAACGTGGGCGACAACGTCGGGGACGTCGCCGGCATGGGCGCCGACATCTACGAGAGCTATGTCGATGCCGTCGTCGCCGCCGTCGCCATTGCATCGACCAGCACATTGGTTGCCGATGGTTCGCGCATCAACGCCATTGCACTGCCGCTGGCGCTCGCTGCCGCCGGGCTGATCGCATCGACGATCGGCATCTTCTCGATGCGCCTCTTCAAGGGCGGTTCGCCCGCCGCTGCGCTCCGCCTCGTGCAGATGCTCGGCGCACTGATCTTTGTGGCACTCGCCTGGTTCATCATCCAGGACCTGCCGATCACGATCCCGGGTACCGAGCTCAACGGTCCGTTCATCGCCGTCGTCGTTGGCACGCTTGCCGGTGTCGCGATCGGCTTGATCACCGAGCATTACACCTCGGCCGGGCCGGTGCGGGAAATCGCCGATGCGTCACTCACCGGCGCGGCCACCAACATCATCAGCGGCCTCGCCGTCGGCCTGCGTTCGACGGCAGCACCACTGCTGGTCGTCTGCCTTGCGATCTTTCTGGCCAATCACTTCGCGTCGCTCTACGGTATCGGCATCGCCGCCGTCGGCATGCTCGGCACCGTCGGCATCATCATGACGGTCGACGCCTACGGCCCGATCGCCGACAACGCCGGCGGCATCTCCGAGATGAGTCACCTCGGACCCGAAGTGCGCAAGATCACCGACAAGCTCGATTCGCTCGGCAACACGACGGCCGCCATCGGCAAGGGCTTCGCGATCGGCTCCGCGGTGTTGACGGCGCTGGCCCTCTTCTCCGCCTATGCATCGTCGGTCGAGGCGCATAGCGGTCACAAGCTCTCGCTCGACCTGACCGATCACATGGTCGTGATCGGCCTCTTCATCGGCGGCATCACGCCGTATCTCTTCGGCGCGATGACGATGACGGCGGTCGGCCGCGCAGCACAGGGCGTCGTGATGGAAGTGCGCCGCCAGTTCCGCGAGATCGCCGGGCTGATGGAAGGCACAGCGCAGGCCGACTCCGCGCGCGTGGTCGACATCACGACACGATCAGCGCTCAAGGAGATGGTCGCGCCAGGCGTGCTGGCCGTCAGCATGCCGATCCTCGTCGGCTCGCTCCTCGGCGTGCAGGCCCTCGGCGGCCTCCTCGCCGGCACTACGCTCAGCGGCGCGCTGCTCGCGCTGATGATGGCCAACGCCGGCGGCGCCTGGGACAATGCCAAGAAGTACATCGAAGCCGGCGCCCACGATGGCAAGGGCTCGATCGCGCACAAGGCCGCTGTGGTCGGCGACACCGTTGGCGATCCCTTCAAGGACACCTCGGGCCCGGGCATCAACATCCTGATCAAGGTGACGGCAGTGGTGGCGCTGGTGTTTGCGCCGTGGTTTGCTTCTCTAGGACGGTGAGATCCTTGGCGGCTGATGGCTAATGGCTGATGGCTGATCATCGCGACAGACCACTCAGGAGCCGTCCGACGCGTGCAGCACGCGCGAGGACGGCTTCTGTTTTTTCCCCGTCGAGATAACCCAATGTCTGGGCGAGCAGCAGTTGACTGCACAGCTCCTGTAACGAGCCGCGGCTGATCCGGGCAAAGGCCCGCAAGGCTGGGCCCGAGCCGCGCCCGACCCCCTCTGCAAGATTCGATGGGACCGACACCGCAGCCCGGCGCAGTTGGGAGGTCAGACCAAACCGCTCCGCCGTCGGAAATTGCGCGCTGACGCGGTATACTTCCGCGGCGAGAGCTTGCGCTTCCTGCCACGCCACTAGTTTCTGAAATGTGCCCATGAGAGCCATTGTGCAGGCCGGAGCGTTGATACGGACGGCAAAACGATGCCCAGCGGCACGAGCAAACGCAGCCATTAGCCACTAGCCATCAGCCATCTGCCATCCACCCGCACCTAAGACCTTATGTTATCCCTCGGAATCGTCGGCCTCCCCAACGTCGGCAAGTCGACCCTCTTCAACGCCCTGACGTCCGCCGGCGCGCTCGTCGCCAACTATCCCTTTGCGACGATCGAACCGAATACTGGCGTCGTCGAAGTTCCTGATGAGCGGATCGCGGCGATCTCCGAGTTCGTCCACCCGCAGCGCACGGTCCCTGCGACCGTGCAGTTCGTCGATATCGCCGGCCTGGTCAAGGGCGCCTCACAAGGCGAAGGACTCGGCAATCAGTTCCTGGCAACGATCCGTGAGGTCGACGCGATCGTGCAGGTGGTGCGCTGTTTCGCCGACGACGACATCCAGCATGTCATGGGTAGCGTCAATCCGGTGCGCGACCGGAACATCATCAATACCGAGCTGGCCCTCGCCGACCTGGCGTCGATGGAAAAGCGCCTCGACAAATCGGTGCGCGCCGCGCGCACTGGTGATGCCGCCGCCAAGCTCGAAAAGGGCCTGCTCGAACGCGTCGTGGCTGCCCTGTCAGACGGCCAGATGGCGCGCACCGTGGTGCCCAGCGAGGATGAGCGGCCGCTCTTTCTCGGCTTCAATCTGCTGACCGCCAAGCCGACGATGTATGCCGCCAATGTCCATGAAGACGACCTGGCGACTGGCAACGCCTTCGTCGAGCAGCTTCGCGCGGTGCTGATGGCCGAAGGCGAAACGGCGGAGATCATCATCTTCTCCGCCAAGGTCGAAGCGGAGCTGGCCGAACTGCCGGCGGAGGATCGTGCGGTCTTTCTGGAATCGCTGGGGGTCTCCGAATCCGGGCTCGATCGACTGGCACGCTCCGCCTATCAGGTGCTCGGATTGCAGAGCTATTTCACCGCCGGCGAAAAGGAAGTGCGGGCGTGGACGGTGCGCCGCGGCGCGCGCGCGCCCGAAGCGGCTGGCGTGATTCACAGTGACTTTGAAAAAGGATTCATCCGGGCAGAGACCGTCGGCTTCAGCGATTTTGTGCGGGTCGGCGGTTGGAAGACTGCTCGTGAACAAGGGCTCGCTCGTGCCGAGGGGCGCGAATACATTGTCCAGGACGGCGATGTGATGCTGTTCCGTTTCAATAACTGATCATGCCAAACTCTGCTCATCGCTTGCCATGGACTGCCGGCCGAGCTCTGCTTGCGTCGGTGGCATTACTTGCCGGCTGCCATCGCGGCGCGACCACCGACCCGCTGCCCCAGCCCGATAATCTTGCCCGTACCGTGACCGCCGGCGCGTGGGACTCGCTGCCGTTGTTGCCTGTCGCCAGCGGCACGCTCGTCTGCCTCTCCGCCGGACCAGCATCGGCGTGTCCGTTCGAGGCGGCCACCGCTAACTGGCTTTCGGATGGTCGATTCGCGACCTGGCAGCCGGATCGCCTGGTCGATGTCTGGACCGGCGGCAACCCGAATCCCAGCAACATCGGTGACGTAGGCCCGGCCGAAAAGCAGTACTCAACGGTCACCGCCGTCGCGGCGACACCATCGGGCTTTACCGTACTCGACGTCGGCTCATTCGGCACCCGCGCGTTGCTGTTCGACAAGAAGGGCAACTACCAATCCAACCACCCGATTCCGACCATCCGCCCCACCTTTGCCACTGGCTTCTCGGGAAGTGTTCCCTTGCTCCAATCGGTGCATGAGATCCCGACCGATTCTGCGGCAGTGTTCGAGGTTCGCGAAATCGACTCGCCGGGCGATACCATCGGCGTCAGCGTGCTCAAGGTGCCGCTGCCGTGGTTGATCATTCGCAACGGTCGGCCGGCGCATGCGCTGCCGCTCTTCCCCACCTTGCCGTCTTTCGCCATCGCTGCCGACAGTGACGTCGTCTGGAGTCCGGGCAATATCCGTGACGTGCAGCGCGTCTCGGCGCACGGCCAGGTGCGCTGGACACTCACCAGCCCCGCCACCGGTGCTGCCATCATGCCAGCCGACATCGCAGCACTGCGCACGCGGGTGCCGGGCGATCAACCCGGCGCCATGGCCGCATTTGATTCGAGCGTCGCGCGCACGCCGGGGAACTACCCCGCTGTCGCCGCGTTGTATGTCGCCCCGGACAATCGCGTCCTGCTGGTTGGCGCGCCGGCGGGCGCTGGGGATTCGGTCGCGCTATACGTCCTCGACCGTACCGGCGCACCGGTGGGCCGCATGGCGTTGCCGCGCCAGACCCGTCCGTTGCTCTTTGGCGGCGACTCGATCCTGGTCCAGCGCGTCGGCGCCAACGCCGCACTCGAACTCCGCTGGCTTCGCTTCGCCAAAAAGCCGTAGCTTCTAGGTCACGCCGCGCCTGCGGCGCCCGGCTGCAGTCGCGTCTCACGGTCCGGCCCCCCAGACCCCGGAGCTCCAATGCGCCCGTCGCTGCTGCTCGTGGTTGGAGTCTTCCTGTGCGCCCCGCCACAGATTGCATCCGCGCAGCGCGCCCGTTCAGACAGCGCCCGGCTGACCGCGCTGGTCGCACGGAGCGAACGCGGCGACGCCGCCGCGCACCGCAGCCTCGAAGCGGATGGCTGGCTGCTCGTCAAGACGACCGCAACCACTGGCCGCCTTGACCCGGCGCACTCTCGCGACCTGGCCCGCATCGGGATCGAGATGGCCGCGCCGTGGCATTCGCTCGAAGAGCCGACGGAAGCACGCGATCGGGTCTGGCGCAGCGCCACGATCCAGGCCCTCAACGATGCGTTGACCGGCGATCCCGGTGACCTCTGGAGCGCCGAACAGCTGCAACGGCTGGTGCCCTATCCGTATATCTGGGCGGCACCGGAACAAGAGCTGCGCGTCCTCCGCGCCTTGGCGGCGCGTCATCCAGATCTTTCCCCGGCCCTCCGCGCGCTGACCGTTCGGATCGAACTGGAAGTCGGTAGCGCCGACAGTGCAGCGGCCGCATTCGCACAGATCACTCCGGCTACCCTGACCGACGCCGCTCGCGGCCATCTCGGCGCCGAGGTCGCCTTCGCGCTCGGTCACGATTCCGCTGGCGCTGCCGCATACTACGATGGTGCCGCCGCCATCCGGGATAGCACTGATGCGGCGTGGTACAGCCGCGACCTTGCCTGGATCGCTCAACCGGCAGAACTCGATCACTGGAATGCGTTGCTGCCATCCGCGCGCGAAGCATGGCTCGAGACCTTCTGGAATCGCCGCGACATCGAAGACGGCCGCCTGCCAGGGTCGCGACTCCCCGAGCAGTTCCGCCGCTGGCGCATCGTGCTGCGCGACTATCGCTGGATCTATGACGCAACCACAGCGCGCGGTGTGCCAGTTCCGGCCGAGGACGGCGCGGAATACCTGCCCGGCGATGAAGCCTTTCCTCGCGATCCAGCCATCTCCCCGCTGGTGTACCGCAACCGTCAGCGCCCGCTCACCGTCGTGATCGATGATCGCGGCGGCCTGATCCTGCGACATGGCGATCCGACCCTCGTGTCGAACCTGCCTGGCGGAACCAACCTGCTCGAACAGGTGCTGGCGTGGGACACTCCCGACGGGCGGTTGGTCGTCGGCTTTTCCCGCGCGTCCTTTCCCGATGCTCCCGCCTCAGAACGTTTCGGGATGTTTGCCCGCAACTATCCTCCCGGCGACCTGATGTCGAACTGCGCGCTCGACCCGCGGCTCTGCATCCTTGCAGGTCTGGTCGAGTCCGGCGCGTCAGCCGCAGCGGTCGTCATGGCCGACAGGCTCCTCACCGAATACACCGCCATGCGGGTCACGGCCGAGCACACCGACGACAACCGCGAATCCTTTCCACGGCCCCTCTATGCCAGCGTGCAAGCGTTCGGCATTCCGGGTGAGGGTGCCCTGGTCGTCTTCGCCGTGCCAGCTCGCCGACTCGACCCCAAGGCCGTCTCGGCGTTTGCCGCGCGCATCCGGATCGTCATCGGTGATCCACTGACCGGAGCGTTCGCGTCGGTGATCGACACGGTGCGCCAGTGGACACTCAAGTCACCGGTCAACGATGACACCCAGCTCACCGGCTATCTGCTTGTTCCCACTCCGCCCGGAACCTGGACTGTGAACGGCGTGATCAGTGACCCGCTGCGCCATGCTGGCACCGGACGCCAGGTGCTGGCCGTGTCCACCAAGCCATTCGACCAGAGCTTTCAGCTCAGCGACTTGATCCTGGGCGCACCCGACGGCGACCTGAGCTGGTTTCACGGCGGCGAGCCAATTCCCCTCAACCCGCGCGATCGGTGGCGCCGAGGCGACGTTGCGACCATCAGCTACACCGTCGACGGGCTCAAGCCTGGCGCGACCTATCAGACGACAGTCGAGCTGCGCCGCACCAGTCACCCGGACTCGCTCACCACTTCGATCGCCTTTCCGAGCCAGGCAAGTGGCACCCGGATGTCGTTCCAGCGGGAACTGACCCTGGCCGGCCTGACGCCGGACGACTACGAAGTCCTGGTCCGCGTCACTGACCCGGCCACCGGCACGATCATCAGCCGAGCCGGCCTCCTTCACGTCAGGCCCTGATCCACCGTGGCGTTCACGGCCCGGCCCGGCTAGCTTAGCCCTCAGGTTTGCCAATCAATCCTCCTCGGCGCCGCACCGCGCCGGGGCGTCTCCAGACCGAAGGAAGGTGCTTGTGCCTCGTCGTTATGAGGCGGTGTATATCTTCGATTCCGCCCTCGAAGAAGCCGCCGTTACCGAAAAAGTCGATCGTTTCCACGCCCTGATTCCGCAGAGTGAGGGTGTCGAGATGGAAGTCAGCCATTGGGGCAAGCGCACGCTCGCCTACCCGATTGCTGGTAAGGAAGCTGGCTATTACGTCGTGGCGAAGTTCGAAGCCGCGGCCGCCTCGCTGCCCGAGTTCGAGCGCGCCATGCGCCTCGACGAAGGCTTGCTGCGTCACCTGGTGATTCTGGATGAGGGCGCCAAGATGGCCCCCACGCCGAGCGCCAAGGACGGGGAGGAGGAGGAATAATGGCCCGCCCACAGAAGACCTGCGCGATCTGCGAATCCGGCGTCCGCGTCGTTGACTTCAAGGATGAGCGCCTGCTCACCCGTTTCCTCACCGAGCGTGGCAAGATCTTGCCGAGCCGGCTGTCGGGCACCTGCGCCCGCCATCAGCGCCAGCTCAGCACCGCCATCAAGCGGGCGCGCGAAGTGGCGCTCCTGCCATACATCAAGGGATTCGCCGGCTGACCACCGCTACGACGTCGCCCGCCCCTGGCGGGCGGCGTTGGCCCATCGCGCAGTTGGTGCTGGCCGCAGCATTCCTGATCGGCGCGATTCAGCTCAGTCCGGTCTTTTTTCTGGGGCTGCTCGGGGTCCTGCTGCTTATTTCCCGCCCCACCACCGGCCGCGAGTGGTTCTGGATCGCCCTCTGCGCGCTGATCGTCTGGTGGTGGACGATGATTCCGGAGACCCTCCCCCAGCGCACCATTCAAGCGTCCGCCGCAGCCTACATCGGGTGCTTCGTGCTGCTGACCCTGGCGAGAATCCGATCACTTTTTATCCGCGCAACACTCTCCGTGATTGTCAGCGCGCTGGTCGTGGCGACCTGGTACCTGCTCTACCACCTCCAGTTCAGCCAGTTCATCAACACGCTGGTCACCGAGTCGTGGAACGGCTTCCGCACCCTGCAGCCTGGCTGGCACCTGCCGCCGACCCCGGTATACCCCGTCGACGACGGCGCGACCCTCAGCACGACTGCCACGGCCGACATCGGACCCATCCTGGCCTCGGCGCTGACCCGTCTGGTTCCCCTCTACCCAGCCGCGATCGCGCTCACGGCGTTGCTCGGTACCTGGTTGGCATGGGGATGGTACCAGCGGATCGCGCTGCATCCACTTGCTGATGCGGCGCCGCCCTTCAGTCAATTCCGTTTCAACGATCACCTGATCTGGGTACTGGTCGTGGTCGCAACGGTGGTCCTCTTCGTGACCAACCCCGGTATCAAGCTGGTTGGCGAAAACGCCCTGGTCGTTGTCGTCGCGCTCTACATCGCTCGCGGCGGCGCGGTGTCCAGTGCAACGCTCCGCCAGATGCCACCGCTGCTGGTTGCCCTGATGGCCCTGATGATATTGCTCGTCTTCTATCTGGTCCTGATCGGCCTCGCCGCCATTGGCGTCGCCGATACCTGGATCGATTTCCGGCGGCGCCGGCCGCCCCTTACAGGAGCACCTCGATGATTGACCTGATCCTGCGCGAAGACGTCCCTTCCATTGGCAAGGCGGGCCAGCTGGTGCGGGTCAAGCCTGGCTATGCGCGCAATTTCTTGCTGCCCCGCGGCTTGGCGTTCGAAGCCACCGAGGGCAACAAGAAACGGATCGAGGCCGAGACCCGTGCCCGGACCGCCAAGGCGAATAGCGACCGCACTGCGGCGCAGGAGCTGGCCACCCGTCTCGGCGCGCTTGAGTTGTCGTTCCACGCCAAGGCTGGCGAAGACGGACGGCTCTTCGGATCGATCACGTCCAGCGACATCGCGCATGAACTCGAGGCCCGCGGCGTCCAGATCGACAAGCGCAAGATCGAGCTGGAACATCCGCTCAAGCAGCTCGGTTTTCACAGCGTGTCGGTTCGGCTGCATCACGACGTCACCGCAGAACTTCGGATTACCATCACGGCAACAGCCTAGGAGCACCGGGACACTGTCCACGAATCAGGACACTTTGTCAGGAATGGGTACAATCGGGTCATTTCGGAACGGTCTGGATCGCCGTTCCGGGAGCCTCAGGCCTATCTTTCTGGCAGCGGAAATGGCACCCCGCAGTAGCCATTTCACGGCCGGTTTCGACCGTGGCTGATCACCGCGCAAATCGGCTCCCGGCCGCGCTGCGACTGGCGGTTGACGCCATTGACGACCGCAAGGGGATCAAGCTCCAGGTGATCGACCTTCGCGGCCTGAGCGATGCCGCTGACTACTTCGTCATCGCGTCCGGCACGTCTGATGCACATGTCCGCGGGATTGCCGACGGTGTAGTCAGGGCCATGGATGCGGCCGGTCTTCCGGCGCACCATGTCGAAGGCGTTCAGGGGGGACGCTGGGTCCTCCTCGATTTTGTGGACCTGGTCGTCCATCTGTTCCATCCGGAGACCCGGGCGTTTTATCAGCTCGAACGATTGTGGCAGGACGCGCCAACGCTGCTTTCCGATTTATGATGGTCCCTGCTGGACGAAAGGGTTCGACGATGCGCCGCCTCGCGTGGTTGCTTCTCGTTGCTGGGCCCCTGCTGGCCTCCCCGCTCAGGGCGCAGTACTTCGGGCAGAACAAGGTTCTCTACTCCCGCTTTCATTTCAAGGTCATCGCGACCGAACACTTTGACCTGTACTACTACGATGTCGAGCGCCCTGCCGCGCTTGACGTCGCCAGGATGGCCGAACGTTCGTACACCGAACTGTCGACCGTCCTGCGCCATCAGTTCCGTGAACGCAAGCCGATCATCCTCTATGCCTCGCTCTCCGACTTCCAGCAGACCAACACGTCGCCCGATGAAGTGCAGGAAGGCGTCGGCGGTTTCACGGATTTCATCAAGCACCGGATCGTCGTGCCGCTGACCGGCTCCTATGCCGACATGCAGCACGTCCTGCAGCACGAAATGACCCACCAGTTCCAGTATGACGTCTGGTCCGGCGGCCGCGCCGGCGCTGGCGTGCAAACCCTCATCGGCCTCAATCCGCCGCTCTGGTTTGTCGAGGGGATGGCCGAGTACATGTCACTTGGCGGGGTCGATCCGAACACCGCCATGTGGATGCGTGACGCCGCCCAGCTGGGGAAGGTCCCGACCATTCACGAACTCGAGACCGACCCGCGACTCTTCCCCTATCGCTTTGGTCAGGCGCTGCTCGCCTATGTCGGTCAGCGCTGGGGCGACGAAGCAATCGGAGCAATTCTCTCGGCCTCACGTTCGGGCTCGCTCGAGGGCGCCTTTCGCCGAGTCATCGGCCTGAACTACCGCCAGCTCGGTGATCAGTGGCGCGATGCGGTGCTCAAGGAATATCTGCCGCAGCTGCCAACGGCCGACAAGGTCGCCGCGATTTCCGATGTCGTGCTCGACAAGGAGCGGAGCGAAGGGACGCTGCACCTCGCGCCGGCCCTCTCGCCCGATGGCTCGCAGGTGATCTATTTCTCCGAAAAGGACTTCTACTTCATCGACCTGTGGCTTGCCAACGTTGCCGATGGCAAGGCGCAGCGCCGCGTGTTCAAGTCGACGTTCTCTTCGAACTACGAGTCGCTCCGTTTCATCAATTCCTCGGGCAGCTGGTCGCCGGACGGCAAGCTCTTCGCATTTGCAGGCAAGAATGGCGCGCACGACGATATCCTGATCATCGATGTCGCGACCAACCGGACCGTTCGCACGATGCATATCCCGCTGAGCGGCGTGACGACGCCAGCCTGGAGTCCGGACGGCAGCCAGCTGGTGTTCACCGGGTACGACGGCGGGCTCTCCGACCTCTTCGTGATCAACCGCGACGGTACCAACATGCGCCGGTTGACCAACGACAAGTACGCCGATCTCCACCCGGCGTGGTCACCCGATGGCAAGACGATCGCGTTCACTACGGACCGCGGCCCCAACACCAATTTCCAGACGCTGCATTTTGGCAACTATCGCATTGCCCTGTATCATCTCGGCGACGGCAGCATCGAGTTGCTCAAGGGGATGGACGACGGCAAGAATGTCGACCCGCAGTGGTCGCCCGATGGCAAGACGATTGCCTACATCTCCGACCGCACCGGCGTCAGCAACATCTACCTCTATGACACGCCGACCGGCGAGTCGTATCAGATCACGAATCTCTTTACCGGCGCCCAGGGCATCACGCCGCTGTCGCCCGACCTGTCGTGGGCCCGTCAGGCCAACAAGCTCGCCTTCGTGTATTACTCCAAGGGCGACTACGACGTCTACATGATCTCCGATCCGGAACACCTGAAGAAGGCACCGTACCGCGCCGCCGAAGTCCTGGCCACCAATCCACCGCCAGCACACCCCGACAGCACGCCCCGCGATACCGTCCGTGCGGCGACTGTCGGCGGAACCTCACTCTATCGCTCGCCAACGGGGCTGCGGCCAGTCGACGTACAGTCAGTGCTCCCCGATTCACTCCGCTCCCCGGCCGAGGTGTCCATCGCCCGGCTGATCGATTCCAACAAGATCCCGCTGCCCGATACCAGCACTTTTTCCGAACGGCGCTACCGCGTCAAGTTCACCCCGGATTACGTCGCCCGACCGAGTGTCGGCTACACGCGCGACAACTTCGGCAGCGGGTTCTTCGGCGGCACGGCGATTCAACTGTCCGATATGCTCGGCGACCACGAGATGCTCTTCAGCGGCTACGTCAACGGCCGCATCGATGAAGCACAAGTGCTTGCAGCCTATGTCAACCTCACGCGCCGGATCAACTGGGCCACCGGCATTTCGCAGGACCCCTACTTCTACTACAACGGGTCAGGCTACATCCCCGGCCCGAGCGAGTTCGAACAGACGTACGTCACCGAGGTACAGCGCATCGTGCTGCGATCGGCGTTCATCACCGGCAGCTATCCCGTCTCACGCTTCCAGCGCTTCGAGCTTGGTACCCATCTCACCAATGTCGAGAATGCGGTGCTCGACTACTACCAGCCCTTCGATCCGTCGACCGGCGTCGCTACTGAAGACGCCTACAGCCAGAAGACTATCCTGCAGGAGACCGGCTTTGTGCAGCCGTCGATCGCATGGGTCTATGACAACTCGATCGCCGGCTACACCGGGCCGTTCCTGGGCCGGCGTTCGCGCGTCGAGATCGCGCCAACGATTGGCGGCTGGCGCTATATCCAGTCGACCGCAGACTTCCGACGGTACGATCACCTGGTCGGGCCGTTCACGCTGGCAACCCGCCTGCTCTACTTCGGGCGCTCCGGGCGGGATGCCGACAAGTTCCAGCAGTACCTCGGTTACCCGGACCTGATTCGCGGCTGGACGTCGGGCTCGTTCGATCGCAACGAGTGCGCCACCCTCACTGTCGCCGACCCGAACTCGCAGACGGGCTGTTCCTCGCTCGATCAGCTGATCGGCACCCAGATTGGCGTCTTCAACGCCGAGCTGCGATTCCCGATTCTCAGTCAGCAATACATGCACTGGCTGCCGCAACTCTTCCCGCCGATCGAAGGCGCGCTGTTCTATGATGCCGGCGTCGCGTGGGACGACCACAGCTCGCTGGCATTCAGCCGGACTGCCGATCAATCGCCGTCCGATGTGCGGGTCCCGCTGCGCTCGGTCGGCCTGTCGATCAAGATCAACGCGCTCGGTTTTGTGGTGTTGCGCTTCGATTACGCCAAGCCGCTTGGTCGTCCGGGTGTCTCGCCATATTGGACGATCTCGTTCGGGCCGTCATATTGAGCGGATGACACGCCGCCGCACGATCGGCCTGGTGCTGGTCGCCGCCCTGAGTGGATGCGGCGGCGACCGCGCGCCAGCCTCAGCCAAGCGACTGCCGCCTGACGTCGCCACTCCACCAGCCTCACCGGGGCTGGTGCGCATCTCGCGGACGGTCGGCAGCGCCCAGCTCCTCAACGCCTCGACGCTGACACCCCGCCAATGGCTGGTCCAGGGCGGCATTCCCCCGATCTCCAGGATTCTTGGCCTCAGCGGCGCTGACGACCAGACCGTATACGCCGCCGACAACAACGGCCGCCCAGTGGCGATTGACCTCGCGGCCCGCCGCGCCCGGGTCATCGCAACCTCGGCACGCCAGCTCTTTGCCGCGCCCGATGGCGCGATCTTCGGCATCGATTCCGCCCATCACCCGGTTCGCATCACGATTCGCCGGCTGATCACCTATCACGCCGCGGTCGACCATGACGCCACCGTCCTGCGCGGACCAGGTGAGCAAGTGGTAGTCGCCAACAATCGCCCCGGCACCCTGCAGGCGTTTACGGCCACCAGCGAGTCACATCACGCCGCAATTCCGCATGGGCACCTGGCAACGACCTGGAGCGGTGACCTCGTCACGATCACGACCGACAGTGGTGTGACATTCGTTGACCCGCTCGGCAAGTCGCCCAGCCGGTTTGTCCGGATCAGCGGGACGCCCACGGTATCGGCATTCTCGCCATCCGGGCACCGCCTCTACGTCGCGCGCAAGACCGGCGGCCTCGTTATCGTCGACCGGTTCCTCGTGATGGTCGACCGGAACCGGCGATCCCAGGTCCACGAACTGAAGGTTCCCGGCAACGCCGATGCCCTGCGGGTCGACCGGACCGGTCGCTGGCTGCTCGAACATGTGCCGGTGGGCGATTCGGTCCGGGTCGTCGACCTGACCGCCCCGGCCGTGACCGCCGTCGAGCACGCGCCGTGGGATGCCGACCTCCCGCAGGTCGTCGACGGCAAGACCATCGTTTTCCGCCATAAGGCCGACCTCCAGGCGGTCGACCTCAGCGCCACGCCACCCACTGTCCGAGCGACGCTCGCCGGCGGCGCTGCCGATCTCTACATCATGCTTCCGTGGGCCCCACGCGTCGCCGGGCAGCCGGTCCAGACGGTCGCCACCGCACCGCCGCCGGCCGCAACAACCGACTCTTCCGTGCCCCCGGCCGCCGCCGCCCGGGCAGCCGAGCCAGCGGCGGCCCCAGCCCCAACGACTGCCGCTGGGAAGGGCGCCGCCAGCGATACCGCAGCGAAGATCTATGTGCAGGTCTCCTCCTCCCAGAACAACGACTGGGCCCAGGCCTTTGCCCGGCAACTGAAGGATGGCGGCTTTCCGGCCCGGGTCATGGACCCCAAGAGCGCTGACGAGGGCTACCGGGTGGTCATTGGGCCCTATCGGACCCGCGAAGAAGCCGACGCCGTTGGCAAGCGCCTGGGACGCTCCTATTTCATCATTACCCCGGGGTCCGGCGACACCTGATCGGCCCTGCTATCTTTGCGCCTTGCAACGGCCGCGTGACGTCGCGCGCGGTCGGTCAGAGAACCCCTTACCCGCCAAATCATGAAGCTCACCCGGCTGGAACTTTCCGGCTTCAAGTCGTTTGCAGACACCGTCACCCTGACCTTCGAAGAGGGTGTCACCGCTATCGTCGGGCCCAACGGCTGCGGCAAGTCCAACGTGTCCGATGCCGTGCGCTGGGTCCTCGGCGAGCAGTCGGCGCGCCTGCTCCGCGGCGGCAAGATGGAAGACGTCATCTTCCAGGGCGCCGCCAGCCGTCGGCCCGTCAACGTCACCGAGGTCTCGCTCTTTCTCGACAACAGCGACGGTCAGCTTCCCACGCCCTACACCGAAGTCGTGATCACCCGGCGCCTCTCGCGCTCCGGGCAGAGCGACTACCTGCTCAACAATGCGCCTGCCCGGCTCCGCGACGTGCAGGACCTGCTGCGTGGCACTGGTCTCGGTGGCGATGCCGGCGTCGTGATCGAAGCGAAGATGATCGACCTGCTGCTTTCCGATCGCGCCGACGAACGTCGCTCGCTCTTCGAGGAAGCAGCGGGCGTCGGTCTCTATCGTGATCGTCGCCACACCACGACGCGCCGCCTGGAAGAGACCGCCGCCGACCTGCAGCGTCTCGAAGACCTGATTGCGGAAGTGGCCTCGCAGATTCGCTCGCTCGCCCGGCAGAAGGGCAAGACCGAACGGCATGGCGCTCTCAGCGAAGAGAAGTTTGCCGTCACGCTGACGCTGGCCAAGCGCCGCCTGGAGCAACTCGCCCAGGATGCTGAGACCTTTGAGCAGCGCCACGGAGAACTCACGGCGCTACTCCCGCAGCATCGCGAGCGGCTGGTCGGCATCGAGGCTACCCGCGAAGAAGCCGTGCACCAGCGCAACGCCGCCGAGCGGCATCGTGCGACGGTGGCGGACGAACTCGGCCGCCTCCGCGTGACAGTTGGACGGCTCGAAGGCGACCTCGCGGTCGCAGCTGAACGACTGGCCAACGCTGGTGAACGGCGTCGGCGCGCCACCGAAGAGCGCGGCGATCTCGAGATCCGCCTCCAGCACGCTGGCAGTGAGCTCGACAGCAGCCGCGAAGAGTTCCGCGTCGCCGAGGCCGAGCACATCGGCGTGCAGGCCGAGCTGTCGGCCCGGGCCGAGGCTGAAGAACTGGTGCGCGGCCGCCTCGTCGCGGGACGCGATGATGTCCGCCGCCTCGAGCATGAGCTGCAACGCGCCGCCGAGCAGTTGCGCACCTGGGAAGGCGAACGCAACGCGCTGGCCGGCGAGATTTCCTCGCTGCGCGAGCGGATCGGCGAAGCCACCGTCCATCGCACTGAACTTGGTGATGAGCGACGGGGTGCTGGTGAACGGCTGACCGAGTTTGCCGCCGTGGCTCAACAGTTGGGTACCGATACCCGTGCCCGTGGCGACGACGCCGAGGCTGCACGGCACCGGTTACGCGTCACCCGTGAACGAGAGGCTGGCGAAGTTGCCGACCAGCGCGCCCGTGAGCAGGACGTCGCCGTCCTCACCGCGCGCAGTACCGCGCTCGAGGGGCTCGAACGCGACCGGGTCGGCTTGGCGCCAGCTGCGGCAGCGCTGCTCGCTCACCGTGACCAGTTCGGCGGCAAGGTCCTCGGTCCGCTCAGCGATTTCGTCTCGAGCGACGGCGAACAGGCCGAGCTTGCCGAGCAGATTCTTGGCGAATACGTGCACGCCGTCCTGGTGCGCGACGCTGCCACCGTCGCCGCAGTCCAACGGTGGCACGAGACCGAGCAGCCGGGCGCACTGATCTTGTTGCCGCTCGATCCCGGCCCTGCCGCGCGCGCCGGTGCCGTTGATGGCCGCCTCCGGATTGATCCGGTGGCCGCAGATTGGCTCAGCGCGCTGGTCGGTGGTTCGGAAGTGCTTGAGCAGAGCGGTCACGCGCTTCGCCATGCCAACGGCGCCGTCTATCTCACTGGTCCATCAACCTCCGCCGGTCCGATTCGTCGCCGGGCTGAGATCAAGTCGCTCGCCACCCGGATCGAGCAGGCCAACGCCTCGCTCGCGACCGCCCAGCAACGACGTGGTGAGACGGCGACCGAACTCGCCGCCTGCGAAGCGGCAGCGACCGAGGCCCAGCAGCACGCGGATCACGCCCGCGAAATCGAGCGCCAGGCCGTTGCGGCCCGCGAAGATGCTGCCCGCCAGGTCGCCAACTTCGACCGCGAACTTGCCGAATCCGGGACGCAGCTTGAGCGGCTCAACGAGCGGCTCGGCCGCGCCGAGGTCCGTCACGCTGAACTGGAGGCATCCGTCGCCGCCGGCGGAATCGAGCGGGGTGAGCTCGACCGGGCATTGGGCGACGCGCGCGGTGCGCTGACTGCACTCGACCTCGAGCAGGAGCAGGCTCGCGACGCACGTTCCCAGTGGCAGGTACAGGAAGCACATATCAGCGCCCGCCTTCGCGCCGCGCGTACGGCGATCGACCGGAGCGAACAGGTCATTCGCGATGCGACAGCCGCAGGCCGGGCACGCGCCGAGGAGATTGCCCAGCTCGACACCGACACGGCGCTGATCGAACAGCAACGGCAGCAGTGGCAGGCGACACTCGACGAACACCGCCAACAGGCCGGTGCCCTCGAAGCGGCATCGCTCGCGGCCGATACCGCGCTGGCCGAAGCCGAAGTGGCGCTCGCCAGCCACGAGGCCGAGCTGACCGAGTGCCGGCGCGTAACGGACGCAATGAGCGAAGAGCATCACCGTCTCGAGCTTGATGTCGCCGAGACCACTGCCCAGCGTCGCCGCATCGTCGAGCGCGTCGAGGCAGAATGGAAGCGTCCCTTTGACGCGCTGCTCGAAGTGGCGGTGATGCTCGACCTCGATCTCGACACGCTCGAAGCCGAAGCACTGCGGATTGCTGACGCGCTGGAATCGATCGGACCGGTCAATGCGCTCGCCGTCGAGGAACACGCCGAGGAGAGCAAGCGGCTGGCATTTCTCCAGGCCCAACGCGATGATCTCGTCGCCGCTCGCCAGTCATTGCTGCAGGCGATCAAGGAGATCGACGGCACCGCCCGCGAACTCTTCCTCACCACCTTCGATGCGGTCAGCGCCAACTTCGTCAAGGTCTTTCAGACCCTCTTCGGCGGCGGCGAGTGCGAGTTGCGCCTGGCCAACCCCGACGATCCGCTCGAATCCGAAATCGAGATCCAGGCAGCACCGCGCGGCAAGAAGACGCAACGCATTCACCTGCTCTCGTCGGGTGAGCGCACACTGGTCGCGGTGTCACTGCTCTTCTCGATCTACCTGACCAAGCCAAGCCCGTTCTGTCTCATGGACGAAGTCGACGCACCACTCGATGACGCGAACGTCGGCCGCTTCCTCCTCCTGCTTGAGGAGTTCAAGCACCAGACCCAGTTCCTGGTCATCACCCACAACCCGCGCACCATGCAGGCCGCCGATAGCGTCTACGGCGTGACGATGCAGGAGCTCGGGGTATCGACCATCGTCGGCGTGCGTATCGCCGACCACGCCGAGCAGCACAACTAGGAAGCCACAGGCGGACGCCGGGCCCCCGGTGTCCGTCGTCCAGTGTCCAGCATCCAGTGTCCAGTGTCCAATGTCCCGCATCCAGTATCCCTCCCTCGCTCGCCCAGCTAAATTGCCCCCATGCTGATCGTCATGAAGCAGGACGCGACCGACGGCGACATCGCCAGCGTCGTCGCCACCATTGCCGCGATGGGCTACGAAGCCCGGCCGATGCCCGGCCGCCAGCGCACCACGGTTGGACTGGTTGGCAACGACGGGCGCGTCGACGCATCGACCATCGAGGGGATGGCCGGCGTCGCCGAGGTCATCCACGTTTCCAAGCCCTACAAGCAGGTGTCGCGCGAGTGGAAGAACGAACCCACGCGGGTGCCGCTTCCCGATGGCACCTTCGTCGGTGGCCAGGAAATCATTGTCATGGCCGGCCCCTGTTCGGTCGAGAGCGAGGAACAGATCCTCGCGTCCGCGCGCGCCGTCAAGGCGGCCGGTGCGACGGTGTTGCGCGCCGGTGCGTTCAAGCCGCGGTCGTCGCCCTACTCCTTTCAGGGGCTGGGCCAGCGCGGCCTTGAGCTGCTCGCCATGGCGCGTCAGGAAACCGGCCTCCTGATTGTTACGGAGGCAATGGACACCGAAGGCCTCGCAATGGTCGCCGAGACGGCCGACATCATCCAGCTGGGCGCGCGCAGCATGCAGAACTATCCGCTGCTCAAGGAGTGCGGTCGGCTGCGCAAGCCGATCCTTCTCAAGCGCGGTCTCGCGGCGACAATTACCGAGCTCCTGCTGTCGGCCGAATACATCCTGGCCGAGGGCAACCCCAACGTCATCCTCTGTGAACGGGGTATTCGCTCCTTCGATACCACGACCCGCAATCTCTTCGATCTGGCAGCGATCGCGGTCGTCCACGGGCTCTCGCACCTGCCGATCGTGGCTGACCCGAGTCACGGCACCGGGCATCGCGACATGGTGCCACCAATGGCGCGCGCGGCCGTGGCCGCCGGCGCGGACGGCTTGCTGATCGAGGTACATCCGAACCCCGAACGCGCCATGTCGGACGGCGCGCAGAGTCTCTTTCCCGAGCAATTCGAGCGGGTGATGCGTGAAGTCTCCGCCATCGCCGAGGTAATCGGTCGGTCAGTCGCGACCGCCGGGATGACGGCGTGATCCGGATGCACGCTGGCTGGCTACTGGTGATCGGCGGCGTCGTCGGCGTCGGTGGCCTCTCGGCGCAGACCGTCGATCCTGGCGTGCAAGTGGTGAAGCGCGCGAGTGGCGCCTACCAGGTGCTCAGCAGCTTTCGTGCGGACTTTACCCAGCACTTCGACGACCGGATGCTCGACCTTCCCGAGAGTCATGGCACGCTGTATCAGGAGGGAAAGAATCACTTCGCGATGCGCTTCACCGATCCCAAGGGCGATGCCATTGTCGTCGACGGCACGCGACTCTGGATGTACCTGCCGAGTTCCGCACCGGGCAAGGTGATCGGCTATCCGTTGCAGAATCACCCGACCTATGCGACCAACCTGCTCGGCGAGTTCCTGGACAACGCTGCGGATCGGTACCGGATCAGCTACGTTCGCGCCGAGCCCATCGACGGCCACATGACTGATGCCGTGACGATGGTACCGACAGCGAGCGATATGCCCTTCCGCAGCGCCACCATCTGGTTTGACCGCGAGAGCAACCTGCCCCGCAAACTGGATATCGAGGAACAGCGCGATCACCGGCGCATCCTGCAACTCAAGAATATCCAGATCAACTTGTCACTTCCGCCGCAGACCTTCATCTGCAGTCCGCCCAAGGGAACGACCGTCGTCCTTCAGTAGTCGAGCAGGTCGGCCATCGCACGGACCTGATCCGCTGGTACACCGGCGGCTGTCGCGACATACAACGACTGCAACGCAAGCATCCGGTACAACGTGCGCTCCGGTTCGCCGAGCATCGCCAGGTGCGCGGTGACGGTCCCGGCATCGCCGCGCCGGACCGGGCCGGTCAGCGCAGCCGCCGGACCGTCGCGCAGGTTGTCGAGGGTCTGTCGCATCAGTGGCAGGATGAGCTCCACGTCGGCGTTGGCAATCCCGGCCTCGTGCATCAGCCGAACGGCAATATCTGCCAGGCCCACCAGGTAATTGGACGCGAACACGGCCCCGGCATGATAGAGCGGCTTGCGATCACCCGCGATCTCCACGACCCGATCCATGCCAAGCACGACCGCCAGTTCGCGAGCCGCAACCAGTGCGCGCGCGTCCCCTTCGATGACAGCGGGTGCTGCACAGAGTGCGTCGGGATCACCGTCAGCGTCGGCGAAGGTTTGCAATGGATGGAAGGAACCGAGCGCGGCACCGGTGGCATCCAGTCCCCGCAGCGCAGAGCGATCCCGCAGGCCGGAGGTGTGCAGCACGACCGTGTCGGGGGTGACGGCGCCACTCCCAGCCAGCGCCGCCGCGACGCCAGCTATTGCATCGTCCGGCACGGCGATGATCATCAACCCGACCATGCCAGCACCCGCAAGCCAGGGACCGCGCCCGGGCCACAGCGTCACGTCAGCCTCGACGCGCGCGAGGGCGCGTGCGAACGATCGTCCCACGCGCCCCCGCCCGATGACCGCCACTCGGCGCTGGGTCACTGCAGCGACGGCCCCCCGGCGACCTGTGCCAGCAGCGCTGCCTGCGTCGTGCCCTTGGCGAACAACCCTAGCGCGGCCTGCACCTGCGCATCGTTACTGGTCCGGCGCTCAAGCTCAGCCGAGCGGCCAAAGACGTAACGCTCGATTTCGTATGACAACTGCTGGTCGAGTACCAGCGTGCCACCAGCAACCTGCTCGGGGGTCAGCGTCACGCTCTTCGCCTTCAGCCGATCGAGGACGCTCTGTCGCATCGCCGGTGTTACCAGGAAGTCCGGCGACGTGACCAGCTTCTTCTCCTTGACGTCGAGCGCTTCGGCCACCAGGGCGTCGCGGAAGGCCGACACATTTGCGCCAATCCCCATGGCGAAGTCGTGCGCCGCGCCACTCAGTGTATCGATCCGGACGATCAGGTCCGGCACGATTCCGCCGCCGCCCTTGACCGTGCGCCCGCTCACCGACTTGAACGATGGCAACGAATCGAGCCAATGGCGATCGGTCCGGCTCGCCTCCGCATTCGCCAGCTTCTGTTGCTCGACATATCCCTTGGCAGTACGCTGGATGGTCCGCCCGCTCGGCGTGTACCAGCGGCCGGTCGTCAGCTTGAGCCCGCGACCGTCGCCAAACGACCAGAGCGTCTGCACCAGGCCCTTGCCGAACGTCGGCGTGCCGACGATCACAGCGCGATCGTTGTCCTGCAGCGCGCCAGCAATGATTTCGGCAGCGCTGGCCGTGTATTCGTTGACGAGCACGATCACCGGCAGCTGCGGCCAGGCCTGCGGCGCACCGTCGACAAACTCGTGATTCATGTCGGCCATGCGACCCTTGGTCTGCACGATCTTGCGCGCCGGATCAAGGAAGAGATCGGACACCGACACACCCTGCGTCAGCAACCCGCCGGGATTCTCGCGCAAGTCGAGAATCAGCCCCTTCATGCCGTGCTTCAGGAGCGTATCGACTTCGCTGCGGATTTCGCTGGCCGAACTGTCGCTGACCGTCGAAAGCGCCACGTAGCCGATGCTGCCCGGCAGCATCGCTCCGGGCTGGGTGGAACGGTTGTGAATCGTTTCGCGGGTGAGCGAAAAATGCAGCAGCGCGGGCGCACCCGGTCGGCGGATCTGCAGCTCTGCCTTGGTGCCGACGTCGCCTCGCAGCGTCGATACCGCCTTTTCCTGCGATAGCCCCTGGGTCGACTTGCCGTTGACGTCGATGATCTGGTCGCCAGCCTGCACGCCAGCCCGTTCTGCCGGTGTTTGCGGCAGCGGCGCAACCACGGTGATCCAGCCATCACGCACGTCGATCTGCATCCCGAGACCGCCGTAGTTACCGCTGGTCACTTCGCTCAGCGCACGGTAGTCCTCGTCCACTTCCAGCGACGAATACGGGTCGTTGAGTCCCTTGACTGCACCGGCGGCGGCAATGTCATAAATGCTGTCAGGCGGCAACGAATCGACGTAGTACTTGCTCATGTACTGCAGCACAGTCTGCATCAGGTCAGAGCCCTGGAGTGCGGGGCGGTTACGCGCGCTCCGGAGCAGGTAGCCTCCGCTCAGGAAGGACACGATGGCTACCAGTACGATCAGACCCCAGCGCTGCTTCATCGAACCCCCGAAGATGTAACGGTCGCGGCTCGCGCCTTGACCACCACCGGCCAGGCCGCGTCCAGGACCTGATCCATCGAACTGTCCGCCGCAATATGATGAATCCCCGGACCTGACGCCTGGCGATATGCCGCAGCAACGCGGGCATGAAAATCGGCGGGCTCGCGCTCCATCCGGTCCAGCCCTTTCCCCGCGCTGACCTGCCGCGCACGGGCGAGCGCGGGATCGACGTCCAGCACCAGGGTCAGGTCGGGCAACAGGCCACCAGTGGCAGCACGATTCACCCAGCGCACCTGTTCCGGCGGCAGCCCGCGACCGGCACCCTGATAGGCGAGGGTCGACAGGTCGTACCGATCGGAAATGACGACCCGCCCCGCCGCCAGCGCCGGGCGAATCACACGAGCCACCAGATCGGCGCGCGCAGTCGTCATGTAGAGCAGTTCCATCTCGGGCGCGAAGTTGCGCTCCGCGTCGAGCAGCTCCTTGCGCAGTGCCTCCGCGACCGGCGTCCCGCCAGGCTCACGTACCAGCAACGGCGGCTCGCCCTGGGCTTCGAATCGCTGCACCAGGGCCCTGGCCAGCGTCGACTTTCCCGCCGCCTCAGGTCCTTCGAGCACCAGGAAGAAGCCGGCCGACATCAGAGCGTGATGATCCCGCTCGTGGCTCCGCGCTCCATCCCCTCACCGATCATCTGGTTGACGCGCGTCATCAGCTTGTCGACGTTCGCACGCGTGACCAGATAGGCCTGCCCGATCGGCGACGCCTCGAAGTCGTGCAAGGTCGACTCATACTCCTGTGCCTTCGCCTCCTCCGGCGATTGCCCCTGGGCGATCATCTGGTCGAACTCACGCGTGAGGCGGGAAATGACTTCCAGCCGCTTCTGCGCTTCGGGGTCATCGCGCAGCGCCTGCTCTGCGCGGCGAAGGGCCTGGTATTCAGGGGCCTGGCCAATCAACCGGCCAAGCTCCTGCGCCTTGTCATCAATCATTCCGGTCTCCGATGCCGTGCGAGCAGGTAGCGCGCCCGGCCGAACAGGTCATCCTGCACTATCACGTCGCTCCAGCCAGCAGCGGCGGCACAGGCCGCCGATGCCGCCCCGCGACGACTATCAATCTCCATCGCCAGCCAGCCGTCGTTGGCCATCAGCGCGGGCGCGCCATCCAGCAGGCGCCGAGTCGCGTCCAGGCCATCCACTCCCGACGCGAGCGCCAGCGCGGGCTCGTAATCTCGCACCGAAGCGTCGAGACCGGCATACTCGTCTGCGGTCAGGTACGGTGGATTCGACACCAACAGGTCGAGTCGTTCCCCTGCCAGGGGCGCGAGCAAGTCACCCAACCGCCAATCCACTGCCAGCCCGGTCGCCTCGCCATTTGAGCGGGCCAGCGCCAGCGCGTCTGCCGAGAGATCGGTACCGATCACCCGGATAAAGCTCCCCTCATGAGCCAGCGACAGGGCGATCGCCCCGGTCCCGGTCCCCACATCCGCCGCCACGCCGCAACGCGCGCGGGCCAGGGCCGCCTCAACCAGTCCTTCCGTCTCGGGACGCGGGATCAACGCCCGACCATCCGAAGCCAGCGTGAGGTGCCGGAACCCGGTCCAGCCCGTCACGTAAGCCAGTGGTTCTCCGGCGGCCCGGCGCTCAACGGCCGCGTCATACCTGGCGGCGACGTCTGGCGCGACCGTTGTCGACACGACCGGATCGTGGCTGGCCGGCCGCAGATCGGTCCAGATCCGCCGGGCCTCACGCCGCGGCTCGCTGGCGCCCGCCTCGCGGAGCCGGCGCCCAGCCGCTTCGATCAGGTCATCGCGCCGCAGCGGCGCATCAACCACGCTGGCCCTCCTCACGGGCGGCCAGGCGTAAGGCATCGACGAGCTCGTCAAGCTTGCCATCGACCACATCCGCAAGGTTGTGGACCGACATGTTGATCCGATGATCGGTGACCCGACTCTGGGGATAGTTGTAGGTGCGGATCTTGGCCGATCGATCGCCGGTACCAACCTGCGCCCGCCGCTCCGCCGACCGCGACGCTTCCTGCTCCGCGATCATTCGATCGAGCAGCCGCGCCCGCAACACTTCCATCCCCTTCAGCTTGTTCTGCAACTGCGACTTCTGGTCCTGCTGCGACACCACAAGGCCGGTTGGCAAGTGAGTGATCCGCACCGCCGAATCGGTCGTGTTGACACTCTGCCCGCCCGGCCCCGATGAGCGGAAGACATCGATCCGCAAATCCTGTGGATCGATCTTGACGTCAACCTCTTCAGCTTCAGGGAGTGCCGCGACCGTCGCCGCCGAGGTGTGAATCCGCCCCTGCGTTTCGGTCGCGGGCACGCGCTGCACGCGATGCACCCCCGATTCACGCCGCAACAGCCCGAACGCTCCCGGGCCGCGGATCGCGACGATCGCCTCGCGCACGCCGCCCAGCGTCCCCGACTGCACGTCAATCGGCTCGACGCGCAAGCCACGCCGCTCAGCGAAACGCGTGTACATCCGCAGCAGGTCCGCGGCAAAGAGACCGGCTTCATCACCGCCGGTGCCGGCCCGGATTTCGACAATCACGTCGCGGTCGTCATGCGGATCGGGCGGCACGAGCAACTCGGCGATGGCAGACTCGAGCGGGGCGATCGCCGCGTGCAGTCGCGGCAACTCGTCCTCGGCCATGGCGACCATCTCAGGATCACCCGACTGCAACATCTCCAGCGCGCCATCGCGTTCGGCTTCCAGGCGCGCAAGCGACTCGGCCGCGCGCACGATCGGCGTGAGCCGAGCATGTTCGCGGCCGAGCAACTTCAGTTTATCCGAATCCGCCGCAGTGGCGGGCTCAGAAAGCTGCCGAGCGACCTCCTCCGCCCGGGCCAACGCCTGGCGGAGTCGGACGTCCATGGCTCAGCTCTTGGCGGGCGTTTCCGCCGGCGCACCAGTCGCATACTTGCGACGGAAGCGATCGACGCGGCCAGCCGTGTCGACGAGGCGCTGCTTGCCGGTGAAATACGGGTGACACTGGGCGCACACTTCGACGCTGATCCCCTTGCCGGCGGTGCTGCGGGTCTCGAAGGTATTGCCACACTGGCAATGGGCCGTGATGGTGTCGTAGAGGGGATGCACGTTCGGCTTCACTGGATATCTCACAGTTTGGAGAGCCATGGGCCACAGCGGCGCCATGAGAACCGACAAGCTAATCTGGTCCAATCAGGAACGGAATCCAGCCGCCGCCGGTTCCGCCATCCATCGTCCATCGTCCATCGTCCATCGTCCATTGTCCAGCGTCCATTGTCCAGCGTCCAATGTCCATCGCCGACCTCAGAACCCCGACGACACCGGCATCACAACCGCCTCCCGACCCCGCCCTGCCACCACCGCAGCCGCCAGGGTCGGCAGCATCGCCGTGAGCCCGACGACCGCGTCCTGATGGCCGGGAAGGCTCAGCGCGAGGAGCCCGCCGCCCACCACGGTCCCCACCATGACCAGGCCGATAAGGCCATCGCGCCAGCGGCTCGGCGCCAGCGGTCGGGCCATCCACACGACCGGAATCAGCAACAGGTCAATCGGGTTGAGAAAAAACAGATTGACGTTGTGATACGTGAAGACCTGGTTGGTGCCCAGCCAGAAAAACGCCAAGGTCAGGCCAGCAAACCCTGCCACGAGCAGCCAGATGCTGGCAACGACGCGTCCCGCGCTACCGAACCCGTCCCGTCGCAGGCCGAGCACGATGAGCAACGCCAACAGCACACCGCCGCCCGGCAACCACCGCAGCCAATGCGGAGGCGCGGACTCGACGCGGTACTCGCTGAACGTCAGTAACGGCAACTCTGCCTTGACCAGCGGCAATGACGTGCCGCTGTCTGCTCCTGGTACCCGCAGCTCGGCAATACGGTCATGCAGCTTCTGCGGCAGGAACATCTCCTGCCACTGATCGATCGGTTGATCGGCCGGTGCGCCGAACGACGCGTCGATTCCCACCATGATCAGCCGCGTGTTGTCGAGCGAGCGCAGCGTGTGATAGCGATAGCCGTGCGCGGTCAGGTGATCGCGCGTCGCACGCCTGAGCGTCCCGCCGAGCACAGCATCGAGCACGTCACGCACCCGGGTCGAGCAGTTGTCGCGGAAGTAGTCGTAAACGTAGGTGCGATTCTCGGGGCGCAGGTTCACTGCCAGGCGGGTCGCAAGGTCGATGCGCTGCGCCGGCGTGAGATTCAGTTCCTGGGCGGTGAGGTTGCGATGGCGCTCGGTAAAGGTCGCCATCGTCTCCTGCATGTCGTCTTCACCGAGCCAGTAGTGCGGCGTGCCCCGCGCAAACTGCCAGGCAAAGCTCAGCAGACCTCCAAGTCCCTCGGGGATCTCGAAGGTGCCGAAGTTGTAGACGGAATCCTGGCGAGTCGCCGTGTCGCGGACCAGAATCGCGTTGTGGCCGAAGCGTTCGTAGATCGCGTCGCCAGGACCGGCGGTCAGCAGGTAGATCCGCAGGTTGGCGCCCGGTTCGGCCTGCGCCCGGGCCCCAGCAGGCGCGAGTACCAGCAGCAACGCCAGCAGCCACCGCCTCAAGGAGTGACGGCCTTTCCCTGCTCCGCCGAGGCATAGATCGCGTCCATCACCTTGAGCAGCGTGACCTGTTCCTGCAGCGACGGCGCTGGCGACTCCTGCCGGACGGCCGCCACGAAGTGCGCCCACTGCGCCCGCAACCCCAGCGTGAACGGTGTCTCGCGCGAGTGCGCTCCCGACGACACCACATCCTGGGCCACACCGTGGAAGTCCTTCCAGATCGCCAGCGGATTGATGCCGGCCGACCCGCGAGAGGCCCGCACTTCAAAGGCCAGCCGCTCTCCGGGCCCGACATAGCGCCAGGACACATCGAGTTGCACCGACACCCCGCCTTCAAGCACCAGCATCGCGGTGCCTGACGGCTCGATCGCCTGCTCGCGGCCGCGAGGCGGGAACGCGGCGACGACGCGCTCGACGGGACGGTAGCCGGTGAGCCAGAGCGACAGGTCGAGCAGCGACAGGCCGAGGTCGAGCATCGCACCGCCGCCGGCGAGCTCGCGCTTCTGCCGCCAGCCAAGACCAGTGCGACCCGCGCGCGCCATGAACCACGACGCACGAATCGATTCGAGATCGCCGAGCTCGCCACTCTGCACGAACGAGCGAATCTGCTGGATGTCAGGACGATAGCGGTGATTGGCACCCACCATCAGCACTCGCTCCCGGCGTTGCGCGAGCTTGATCAGCTTGGCAGCACCCGCCGGCGTCAACGCCATCGGCCGCTCAACCAGTACATGAACACCAGCGGCCAGCGCTGCCTGGATATGTGATTCGTGCAGGTGACTCGGCGTGCAGATCAGCAGCGCGTCGAGCGCCTCTTCGTATTCGAGCAACTCTTCGATATCGGTGAACGCATCGGGAACGCCGAAGCGGTCGGCGAGGGCGCGCGCCTTGGGCAGGTCGGTGTCGCAGATGCCAACCACTTCGATGTCGCGCATCCGCTTGAGCGCCGGCAAATGCCCGACCTGGGTGACTGCCCCCGCGCCGACGATTCCCAGCCGCAACCGCTCCGCCATGTAGCGCCTCGCTCTTCAGTACGCTTGTTGAACATCCGTGCCCGGAAAGTAGCTGCCCAGGATCGTCCGGTAATCCTGCCCGGCACGCGATCGGCCAATCGCCCCCCACTGGCACATCCCGACACCGTGACCATTGCCGCGCCCGTCGATATCGACCCGTTCGAGCTGACTTCCTGACCGTGTCAGGCGCAACGTGAAATCCGTGCTCCTGAGCAGGCCGCCTTCCAGCGGCGACAGCACCCGCCGAATCGCCTGGCCCGAGACGACAGTCCGGCCGCCGCGCCCCACCAGCGTGATGGTCGCCACTCGGCCAGTCG
Organism: Gemmatimonadales bacterium; assembly: GCA_036499125.1. Classification (GTDB taxonomy): domain Bacteria; phylum Gemmatimonadota; class Gemmatimonadetes; order Gemmatimonadales; family GWC2-71-9; genus Palsa-1233. The sequence goes on along the minus strand of DASYEH010000014.1, from coordinate 93,183 downwards.
CGGTGCGCCCGCCAATCTGCACCGCCGACAACCCGGTTGCCGCACCTCCCGGAAGGTGCTCCGCCGCCAGGGTGCGACGTAGCGTATTCGCCAACTCTGCGCCACTCCAGGTCGCCGTCCAGCGGAAACGCGGCGAGATCGCGCACCACGGGATCCCCGATGGGTCAAGGTCGTCCACCGACTGGAGGTAGGGACGCGAAGCTCCGGCGAAGGCCGCCGTCCCGTCTTCGGTGCGCCCGCCGCACGTCGACGAAAAGAACGCGTCGATCGGCTGGCCGTTGACGGCGACAATTTCACCGCGCGTCGCGCGCACTGCGGCCGCGGCCATTGCGTTGTCAGTGAGCTGCCCCGCGTACACCTGATCGTTCACGCTGCTCATCAGGTCGAAGCCACGGTCCTTGTAGCGCCCCTGGTTACGCAGCGCATAGGTGCGGGAGACCACCGCCTGCGCCTTGAGTGCCTCTTCGTCGCCTGGGGCGCGACGCCCGAGTTCGGCGCCAACGACACCGACCAGGTAATCCTCCAGCGAGACGTGATTGATTACCACCAGGCCACTGTCCGAGGCGCGCAGCTCGATCGATCCTTGATAGTCGTGGCCGTTGACCCGCATCACCGCGTCGGAATCGACTGCCTCGACCAGGAAGACCGCGCGCTCCAGCGGCCGGACGTCGCCGGTCAGCACCACATCGCCACGCGACGCACCCACATCGAGCTGCGTGCCGGGGAGGTACGCGGTGAGCTCTCCCTCATCGGGGTCGCTGACGCGAAATGCGCCGCCGCCACCGATGGTGGCGTGGCGCACGTTGACCAGCAATCCGATCCGGATCTCCGGGGCCTTCGCCACCGGCACGGCGGCGGGCGCCGGCGCGACATCGGGTTGGGCACAGGCGAGCATCAGTACCGCACCGGCGATCACCGATCGCCACCGGCGCCGGGACATGCTCCTCACCCGCGATAGTTGCCGAACTTGAGCTCGACATCGAAGTCTTCACCCCGCAGGAAGGCAATCACCGCCTGCAACTCGTCGCGCGATGGCGATGTCACCCGCAACTCCTCTCCCTGAATGGCGGCCGTCACCTTCTTGAAGCCGCCGTCCTTGATGGCCCGCTGGATCTTCTTGGCAGTATCGGTCGGAATCCCTTGCGTCAGCGTGATCACCTTCCGGACCGACCCGGCCGACCCGAAGATCGGATCGCCAACCTTGAGATTCTTGGTCGGCACGCCGCGCTTGATCAGCCGCGCCTGCACCACATCCTGCAGCGCCTCCATCAGGAACTCGTTGTCGGCCAGGAGCGCGATCGTGGCTGCCGTGCGATCGAACTCGATGGTGCAGTGCGTCCCCTTGAAATCGTACCGACCGACGATCTCCTTGATCGCCTGGTTGACGGCGTTGTCGACCTCCTGCAGGTCGGCACCCGTGGATACGTCAAACGAAGAGGACGGCATCAGATGTCGTAGGTGTCGAGCTGCGCCCGCTGCAGCGTGCCGGAGTAGTCGATGTAACCGACCTTGGTCTCGGAATAGAAGTCAAACACTTCCCAGCCGCCTTCGCGATGCCCGTTGCCGGTCTGCTTGACGCCGCCAAACGGCAAGTGCGCTTCCGCTCCGATCGTCGGCGCGTTGACGTAGGTGATGCCGTTCTGCAGGTCATCCATCGCCCGGAAGGCGAGGTTCACGTCATTGGTATAGATCGAACTCGACAGCCCGTACTTCACTTCGTTGTTGACCCGGGCGGCCTGTTCGTATGACCCGACCTTGATGACGCTGAGCACTGGACCGAAGATCTCTTCCATCGCGAGGCGCGTCCCCGGCTTCACACCGGCGATCACCGTCGGCTTGTAGAAGTACCCGCTGCTGGTCCGCTTCCCTTTCGGGCGCGCACCACCACAGAGCACCTCGGCATCACCGACGACGGCCGGGTCGAGATAGCTCTCGACCTTCTGGCGAGCGGCCTCATGAATCAATGGCCCGACCTGCGAACGTCCATCGCGCCCGTCGCCAAGGATCAACGCTTCCGCGGCATCGACCAGGCGATTGACGAACTTGTCGTGAATGCGCCGGTGCAGGATCAGCCGCGACGTGGCGGTGCAGCGCTGGCCGGTAGTGCCAAAGGCGCCCCAGAGGATCCCTTCGAGCGCCAGGTCGAGATCGGCATCGTCCATCACGATCATCGCGTTCTTGCCACCCATCTCGAGCGACAACCGCTTGTGCATCCGGCCACAGCTCTGGCCAATCGCTGAACCGGTGGCAGTCGAACCGGTAAACGATATCGCTGGCACGCCCGGGTGGTCGACCAGCGCACGCCCGGCCGCTTCGCCACCGTGCACCAGCTGGATCACCTGCGGCGGCAGCCCCGCTTCGAGCAGCACCTCGACCAGCAGGTGGGCTGTATGCGGCACATCTTCCGATGGCTTGAGCACAATGGCGTTGCCGCACAGCAGCGCCGGGAAGCTCTTCCAGGTCGGGATTGCCATTGGAAAGTTGAACGGCGTGATCAACCCGCAGACGCCCAGCGGCCGGCGCATCGTCATCGCCCACTTGCGACGCAGCTCAGACGGAACCGTGCGGCCAAAGAGGCGACGCCCTTCCGTCGCGGCATAGTACGCCGTGTCGATTCCTTCCTGCACATCACCGCGCGTCTCGGCGAGCACCTTCCCCATTTCGCGGGTCATGGCGTCGGCGATTTCGTCCTTGCGGACCGACAGGAGGTCGCCCACGCGCCGCAGCACTTCGCCCCGCAACGGCGCGGGCGTGCGCGACCACTGTTCAAACCCCGCCTGCGCCGATTTGACGGCGGCAGCGATGTCGGCCGGACCCGAATCAGGAAAGCGACCGATCAGGTCGTTGGTGTCGGCCGGGTTCCGGTTCTGGAAATAGCGGCCGGTGGAAGGAGCCACCCACGCGCCGCCAATGAAGTTCTTGAATGTCTTGGTCATCTGGAGATACTCAGGTCAGGGACAGGTCCAGGTCAGCCGCGCCGCAGCAAAGCTGGTGCGCTGCGCGATCGGTATGGCGATAAATACCAGGCCCGCCAGGAACACCAGCAAGCCACTTACATGAGCAACGGCACGGCGATGCTTCCAGGCGCCGTGCATGATCCACACGCCCCAGAGCGTGACGACCGCCGTCGCCGCAAGATAGAGGTAGAGGTCCAGGCCGCAGGTGTGACTTCGCGGCCAGAACGGCAGCGCCACCGCAGCGGCGATGCCAACCACGACGCGCAGCCAGACCCATGCCAGGTCGCGCTTGCGCGGCGCGGACCCCGATGGCGGCCCGCCGCGACCACTCGGCGGCGGCGCCGGGGCGCCAGCGCGGGCAGGCATGCCGGCGGGAACCACCTTGTCGGCCGCGATCACCCGATCAATGTCCGCGAGTTCCTTGTCCCAGTTGCGCGGTTCGGTCATACCGGCTCCCGTTCAATACCGTATTTCACGATCTTGTGATACAGGTTGGAGCGCTTCATGCCCAACGCGCGCGCCGTGTCGGTCACGCTCCAATGATGATCCTTCAACCGTGCCACGATGTACACCTTCTCCGCGTCGTCACGAAACTCGGCCAGCGACTTGACCGTTGCCGCCGCAGCAAAGGTCACCGGATCGGGCGCCTTGCTCTCGGGCGGCAGCACCGTCGCCACGTCGTCCTCCGTCACCTCGGGGCCGCTCGCCAGGATCAGCAGTCGTTCGACCGCGTTGCGCAGTTCGCGCACATTGCCGGGCCAGTGCCGCTGCTGCAGCCGTCGCAGCGCGCCTGCGGTGAATGCCCGGGTCGCCATGCCAGGGCCGGCGCCGAGGACCGCAACGAAGTGCGCGACCAGCGCCGGAATATCCTCGAGTCGCTGACGCAACGGCAGGACGTGAATCGGCATCACGTTGAGCCGGAAGTACAAGTCCTCGCGAAAGCGCCCCGCGGTGATCTCGTCGGTCAGGTCGCGATTGGTCGCCGCGATCACGCGGACGTCGACCGGCGTGGTTCGCGATCCGCCGACCGGCACGATGACGCCCTCCTGCAGCGCGCGAAGAATCTTCCCCTGCGCGCTCAGCGCGAGGTCACCGATCTCGTCGAGAAAGAGTGTCCCGCCGTCAGCCGCCTCGAACTTGCCACGGTGATCGGCGACAGCGCCGGTGAACGACCCCTTCAGGTGGCCAAAGAGTTCACTCTCGACCAGATCGGCAGGAATCGCAGCGCAGTTGACTTCGATGAACGGTCCGCTGGCCCGCGCCGATCCGTCGTGGATCGACCGCGCGACCAGTTCCTTGCCGCTGCCATTCTCGCCGGTGATCATCACTCGCGCGTTGGTCGGCGCCACGCGCGCCACCAGCTCGCGGATCTTTTCCAGGCCCGGACTGGTGCCAACCATGGCGAACCGGGCATCGGTCGCGAGCGCGAGACCGTCACGCAGCCGGGCGTTTTCGTCGACCAGGCGCACATGCTCGAGTGCGCGGGCGACAGTCACCAGCAGGCGATCAGAATCGAGCGGCTTTTCCAGGAAGTCAAAGGCACCGCTCTTGACCGCTTGCATGGCCGTCGCGATCGAACCGTGACCCGAGATCATCACGACCCGCGCCTCGGCATTCTGCTCGCGCAGTTGCTGCAGGGTGTCGATCCCATCGATGCCCTGCATCTTGACGTCGAGCAGTACCAGGTCGAACGGATGAGCGCGGTAGGTTGCCAGCGCCTCGCCACCCGACGACGCCTTGGCGACACTGTATCCTTCGTACCCGAGTACCTGAGCGAGGATGTCGCGGATCGACCGCTCATCATCGACCACGAGGATGCGTCCCTTCATGGCCGTCCTCCGTCGCGATAGACCGTCACACCATCGGGATGCACCCGGAAGCCGCCGATCACCTGGGGAAGCACCACGTTGAGCGTCGTTCCTTGCGTGCGACCGGTGCTCGCCTGTACGATGCGCGTGACCACGTCCACCGGCAGCGGAATGCCGTGCAGCGAGACGTGCTCGACATCGAACTCGGCGAGGCCCGCGTGCACGGGCGTCAACGTGCCGCGGACAATCACCTCTTCATATCGCGACGGCGTCCCCGGTATGAACGCCCTGATCCGCGACGCGATCCGGGCGCTGTCGACCAGGGTCCGCACCCTGAGGGTCCGATCACCCAGTTCGATGCTGATCGAATCAAAGCTCGAACCCGGGAGGACGCTCGACCCCGCCGCCAGCAGGGCGGCCGTCTCGTTGGGGGTGAGTCGCACCGAATCGCGGTGAAAGTCCCGCAGGGAGTCGAGCTTGTGATGGGCGGACGCCAGCGCCGCCGGGGTCGGCCGGCCGACCGGGCTCACCGCCGGCGCCGTACCCAGCGTCTGGTGGACCAGCCGTCGCACATTGTCCCGGTAGACCCACGCCCCGGCGACCAGCAATGCCAGGATCATCAGGGAGAGAAGTCGGCCAAGGCAGCGCATCCCGAAAACTAGTCACCATCGCACCGATTCCCGGTGACGGCCTGTCGCTTGGCGCGGCGCGCGATTAGCGTCGTGGCATGCCCGGCGAGCCGATTGCAGTCTCCGACATCCTCGCCATCCCGCGCGAGGAACTGATCCTCCGGGCGTCGCGCAGCAGCGGCCCCGGCGGGCAGCATGTCAACACCTCTTCCAGCCGCATCGAACTGGTGTGGGATCTTGCGGCGTCGCCGTCGCTCGATGACGCCACCCGCACCCGGTTGCTGACGCGGCTTGCCTCCCGCCTCGATTCGACCGGCAAGCTGCGCCTGGTTGCCCAGGAAGAGCGAAGCCAGCTCCGCAACCGGCAGGCAGTGCTGGAGCGATTCGCCGCGATCGTCTCCGCAGCATTGGTGATTCCGAAGGCTCGCAAGCGGACCCGCCCGTCACGCGCTGCCAAGCGCGCCAGGCTCGATACCAAACGCAAACGGGGCGCGCAGAAGCGCGAGCGTCAGCGTCCCACGGAGGAATGATGCGAGCTGGGTGGATCGTGGTGATGGCGGGCGCACTGGCCGCACCGCTCACGGCGCAGGCCGCGCCAAAGGCGGTCAAGAATGCCGCGCAGGACATGATGGACGGCCGCTGGCGCGGCTGGTTGCAACAGCCCGATCAGGACAGCATCCGCGTCAGCTACGACGTCCAGCACGTCGGCAAGCACATCGTGATCACGCTCACGGGCCGCAGCGGCGTGACCTACGACATGGCCGGCGCCAAGGTCAAGAACGATGTACTGACGTTCGATTGGAACACCGGCCCGGCGTCGTTCCTCTACTGCCGGCTCAGCCGCCGCGACGGCATGACCTTCGAGGGGATCTGCAACGACCGCAGCCCGGGAGAAACCGGCAGCGGCATACACCTCTGGATGATGATGACGCCGCCCGGTACCTGACCGGACGGCGTCTCACCTGCATCACCACACGACCGGTCGAGCCTACTTGCTCCCCGCGTCGAGATGGTCCCAGTTCATGATGGCGTTGAAGCCCATCGCGAAGGTACCCTGCGTCTGCCAGCGCCAGTAGGGCCGGAAGGCAAACATCACCAGGTGTCCCTTGCCGACCGACTCATCAATCAACTGCGCCTTCGACGACAGAATGTCTGCGTCGGCCAGGGTGCCCGAGAGCAGCATGTCGCTGGTCTTGACCGGGAACGACATCACCACGCGCGCCCGTGAGCCGGGATCCGCAGTCACGCCCGGCAGGGTCGGCGCCGCCGCCGCAGCTCCACCACCGCGTCCGAATCCGCCACCGCCCGCCCCGCCCGCCCCGCCCGCCCCGCCACCACGACCACCTCGGCCGCCGCGACCACCCGACTGTGCCAGGGCGGCCACTTCAGCAGCCGAGTCGGCGCGCACACCGTACGGCGTGCCGGTCTTGTCCGGGTCCCACGGCGACAACTCGACCCGGTTCGGCGCGGCCATGGGCGTGGTGTACTGGCCAGTGGTGCTCGACCGGCCGTTACCACCGCGGCCAGCCGCCGGCGCCGCAGCAACGGCGGCTGACGGCGTCGTCGTCAGGATCGGCCCGCTGCTGAAGTAGACCGGGACCTCGTCATGCTGATAGCCATACACCAGCGGGCTGCTCTTGTCGGTGATCATGCCACGGAGAATGGTGCCGCGAGCAAAGAGCCCCGATCCGTTCGACGGTTCGACGTGCAGGCCGGGCGTCAGGTCGAGGCTCGGGAAGATCGACGCCGTGCCGCCTTCGGTAATCAGCGTGCCGCCCTGCTGCACGAACTCGTACAGCGCCTTCATCGCCTCGGGCCCGCCGGTGTCGCGCAGGTTGTCAGTCGAGTCAGGCGTACCGAAGCTCGGGTATTCGGCAGACTTCTTGTAGGGGATCGGTGCGGTGTTCGCCGCAGCACCCGCTGCGCCACCAAAGCCACCGCGGCCAGCACTCACCCCGGTGCCACCGGACGGATAGATGATCACGTCGTACTTGGCACGCAGGTTCTGCCCCTTCAGCATCGGCTCGCCGAAGTAGGTGTACGGCACGCCGTAGTGATCGAGCGCACCGCGGACCCAACCCTCGTCCTGCGTGCTGGTCCAGCTGTGGACATAACCGATCCGCGGAATCGTCAGGTCATGCGTCTTGACACTCGGCGCGCTCGCCATGGCGTATGCCGTAAGGCCGAGCGTCCGCAGCTCGGGATCAAGCTGCGCCGCAGAGGCATTCGGCACGATCAGCGATCCCGCTTCCAGATGATGGCCCGCCACATCGAAGCCCTGTTCGGCGGCTTGCATCTTCACGCCGGGGAACTTGAAGCGGAAGGTGACCAGGGTGTTGTCCTGATTGTTGGCCACGATCACCACGTTGCCGGTGCCGGTGATGCCACCCGGGGCCCGGACATCGGCGGTAATCGGCGTCATCGGCTCAGCAAGCGCCGATGAATCGGTGAGCGCGGTGACGGTGAGGTTCCGCATCAACGGGAAGGTCCAGCCGGTGTCGTCATACGGCGACGGGTTGTCCGGCGCAAAGTTCTGGAGCGAGAAATACATCGCCGCCAGCGTCCGGTACGGCTGATCGCCGCGCACGATGTAGTCGCCTGCCGCCACCGACACATTACCGGCCTTGAACGCGCGGCTGGCGCGATGGAACTCCAGCCCCTGCGCCCGCAGGTCGTTGACGGCTTCGGCCGCGTTCTCGGCGGCGTGCTGGCCGGCCGGAATCACCCAACCGAAGATCGGTCCGTGCTTCCCCTTGTTGACCGCATTCTTGTTCTTGATCCAGTAATCCTCGAGATACATGTGCCGATTGTTGGCAAAGCCGTTGAGGGCGAAGAGCAGCGCCGATTCCTGGATGTTGGTGTTGGCGCGCGGGCTCCACTTGATCGCTTCGAGCGGCGGATTCGGACGATACCACTCGCGGCTCGTGGTGGTGGCACCGGGGCGCACCCAGGTCGTGTCCGACCCGTAACTCTGCACTTCGTAGAAGCGGCCGATGGCGTTGTGCTCGTGGGCGATGAAGAACATGTAGTTCGGCACCCAGCCATCGTAATAGTTATAGGTCCATACACCCGGCACGCCGCGCTTGGTCATTTCAAGGATGTCGTTCTCCGCCATGGTCCACCACTCGTTGACCGTGATCGGATCAAGCTCCTCGTTGTACGGGCCAGTACCGGTCGAGACATAGAGGTAGGTGACCGACTCGTGCAGATCGTGCATCACCTGCGGCGTCCAGTCGAGGAAGGCGCGAGTGATGTTCTTGGTCAGGTCGAGCATCTGCCCCATGCCGTCACGATTGTCGTCGTGCTCGACATACTTGCCCCAGTACGGGATTCCCATCCGGCCGGTGGTCGCGGCGTTCTTCTTGTTGTAGTAGAACGCATCGACGACCTTGTCGCGGCCATCAGGTTCGACGACCGGCGTGATGATCGTGATGATGTTGTTGCGAATATTCTGGATCAGCGGCGTTTCCTCCACCGTCAACCGGTAGGCCAGCTCCATCAGCATCTCCGGGCCACCGGTTTCCGGCGAGTGCATGCCGCTGGTGATCCAGTAGATCGGCTTGGCAGTGTGCAGCAGTTGCTGCGCACGCGCTTCGCTGGTCTTGCGCGGGTCGGTCAGTTCCTTGAGATACCCCTTGTATTTGTCGATCGTGGCGATCGTCTGTTCATCGGCAATGGCCATGATGATCATCTCGCGGCCCTCTTCCGTCTTGCCAATGCTCCAGACCTTGGCACGCGGCGACGCCTTGGCAATCGCCCGCATGTAGCCGTGAATATCGGCCACGTGGGTCAACTCCTCCGGCGTGCCGATGATCCGGCCGAGATATTTGAGCGGCGTCGGCACCGTCGCCGACGCCGGCAGGTGGTCGACCAGTTCGGTCGAGATCCGTGGATCCGACAGGTATTCCTTGATCTTTGCCGTATAGGCGGAGTCGTTCTTCTGCGGCGCCGCCTTGCGCGCCACAGTGGCCCGCGCGGCAGCCGGATGAGCCTGCTGTGCCACCAGCGCCGGAACATGCACCATGCCAACGGCCGCTGCGGCCAGCGCAAGCGCGCGCATCGACCCGATCATTCGGGACATCCTGCCTCCATCATGTGTCAGTAGGAAACGCGGGAGTAACATGCTGCGGTGGAATAATAGCAGAAACCCGGGACGTGATGCCCGTCCCGGGGTAGAGAGTGTCGCGGATCGTGGCACCCTCAGCGCAGCGAAGGATCGGCCTGGGACCCTCACCGATCCTTCGTTGCCCTCAGGGCGACCGGACTTCAGGTCGCCTCTTTGATCAACTCCGCCTGGGTATTCGCCTTCTTCAGCATGGTGATGGCACGCAATAGCGGGGCGTCCACTGAAATGCTTCGCCGCACTGCCGCCGAATCACCAAACGCGAGCCGCAGCGTCTGCTGGGCGAGCAACTGGTCGAGGTAGTTGGCACCGCCGTTGAAGGTCGTGTCATCGAACGTGATGCCGCCCCGTGCCAGGCGGTCGCGCAGTTCCTGACGGAGTGCTGGCGTGACCACAAAGCCTTCGGTGACATGGCCGTGCTGCTCGCGCGCCTCGTCAAAGATGGCCGAACGGAACTGCGCCGCCTTCGGAATCACCACCCGGATGAAGCTCTGTTCGGCGCTGTTGAGCGTGTCAGGGTTCACCGTGACGTCCGGCGAAATTCCGCCCCGCGCGACCAACGGACGGCCGCCATCGGAATGGGTGATCACCGCCTTGGCGGTATCACCACCAGAATCACTCAGCACCAGTCGCCCATCGACGAGCTTGCGGTCGCGATGAATCGATCGGCCGCTCGGCGTGTACCACTTGCCGGTGGTGATCTTCAGCGCGAACCCGCCATCGAGATTGTAGACCGCCTGCACCAGTCCCTTGCCGAAGGTCTGGGTGCCGAGCACCAGCGCGCGGTCGTGGTCCTGCAATGCGCCGGTCACGATTTCCGACGCCGAGGCGGTACCGCCATCCACGAGGACCGCGAGCGGAGCCGTCGTCGTGACCGGTTCGGCGGTGGCCGTGTGAATCTTGGGCGCCACGTTGCGTTCCCGCTGGGTGGCGATTTCGGCGCCGCGTGGCAGGAAGACATTACTGACCTGGATCGCTCCCTCGACGTCGCCACCACCATTGGCGCGCAAGTCGACGACATAGCGCGTCGCACCCCGATGTTCGAGGTCACGCACCGCAGCCGCCAGTTCGGGCCCCGCGGTCACGTTGAACCGCTGCAGCGGGATGTAGCCGATATGATCGTCGAGCATCAGCGTGTACGGCACCGCCGCCGCGTGGACCTGGGCACGGGTAAACCTGGTCACGATCGGCGACGTCATGCCGACCCGGCCAAAGGTCACCTGCACCGGCGTGCCAATCGGGCCGGTCAAGTGCTGCGATACCTTGTCCGTCGTCCAACCCACGGCGCGATCGCTGTCGACCTTGAGAATCAGGTCACCGCGCTCGACCCCGCCACGCTCTGCCGGCGACCCCGGAAAGACATCTGCGACGACGACAGTGGAATCCTGCTGATTGATCCCCATGCCAAGCCCACCATACGAGTTGCCGATGGTGTTGCGCATGAAGTCATTGATTTCCTTCTGGTTGTACAACGACGCGTACGGATCGTCGAGTGAGTTGACGAGACCGCGGGCGGCCCGGATGTAGACCGAATCCTCAGGCAACGAATCGATGAATCGCTGCGAAACAATCTGGAACACCTGACCCAGCACGTTGGCGCCGTTGCCCGGCGCGGCGCGGCGACGAGCGGCGCCAAAGACCAGAGGAATGGCGAGCGCGAGCACGCCAAGGGGAATCCAGCGACGAAGCACAGTCTTACGAGTCAACTTGACGATCCTGAGCGAGAGAAAGCACGACTCAAACTAACGCGGGAGGGAGCGCCACGGTTTCGCGGCTGCCGGGTGCGCTGACCCCGGGCCCCCTTGCGGAACCTGACGTGCTGACCGATCTATCATGACACATATTGACATCGCGGAACCGTCCGCGACGAGCCAGTTCGGCCGGAAAAGTGTCCGCTCCGCGCCGCGCCTCATTCCGCAGTCGATCCCCTGGTCGGCCGCCGCGAGGTTCTGATGCGCCACATCCTGTCCCGATCCCTCGTCCTGATTGCCCTGCTCCCGCTGGTCGGTTGCGGCAAGAAAACGCCGACAGACGGCGCCGACGGGCCACTCACGGCGGCGACCGATTCGAGCAAGGGAGCCAGCACACTGGCCCTCCCTGTGGTCGGGGAGCCGGTTCGCAAGGGCGACCTGATCCTCACGGTCAACGCCACCGGGCAGGTCCGCACCGACGCGACATCAATGCTGAAATCGGAAGCCCAGGGCACGGTCATCGCCGTGACGGTACGCCCAGGCGACCGGGTCACTGCCGGCCAGGCGTTGGTCACGATCGATCCCAAGCCGCTGGACCTCGACGTGCAATCCGCGCAGGCCGCGCTCGACGCAGGGCTCTTTGGCTACAACTCCGATGTCTACGCCGATTCAGTCACCGAAGGCAAGGTCCGCGAGGCCCGGCGGTCATTCGCTCGGGCCAGCCACAACATCGACGGGCTCGAGGTGAGTCTGCAGAAGGCCAAGATGGCGCGCGACCACGCCACCATCACCGCGCCGTTTGATGGCACGATTGAAAGCGTCGCCGTGGCCGTGGGCGACCGCATCTCCGTCGGTGCAGACATCGCCACCGTCGTCGACATGAAGCACCTGCGGGTCGAGGCGCAGGTCCTGGAGCATGACCTTCCCCTGCTCCGGGTTGGCGGCGAGGCAGTCGTGACCGTTGCGGCAATCCCCGATCGCCCGGTGCGGGGGGTCATTGCTGCGGTGCTGCCGCTGGTGGACAGCGTCACCCGCGCCGGGCGCGCGATCATCCGGATCACCGGCGACGGTACCCTCCGACCCGGCATGTACGCCGATGTGCGGCTCGAGACCAATCGCCTGGCCGATCGCATCCTGATTCCGACGCAGGCACTGGTCGAGCGCGACGGGCGTCCGCTGGTCTTCGTCGCCAAGGATGGCCGCGCCGAGTGGGTCTATGTGCTCACCGGGCGGAGCAACGGACGCGAAACAGAAGTCCTGCCCGACAGTTCGACCGGCGTGATTCCGCTGCACCCCGGTGACATGGTCCTCACCGAAGGCCAGCGCACCCTCACCCATCAGGCTCCGATTCACCTCACGCCACGTCGCGACGTGGCCGCGCACTGACGGAACAGCCCGCATGTCGCTGAGTTCGGCGGCGCTCAAGCGCCCCGTCACGACGATCGCCGCCACGCTCACCATGGTGTTGCTGGGCGTGGTGTCGATTTCGCAGATGCCGGTCTCCCTCCTTCCTGACGTGGCCTTGCCCGTCCTGACGATCCGCACCGTCGACAAGGGCGCTGCCGCAGAGGAAGTGTCGCGCTTCGTCGCCGAGCCGATCGAGAATGCGCTCGGCTCGACGGCGGGCCTGGTCAGCATGCGATCGGTCAGCCGCAACGGTGAGGACAACACCACGCTCTCGTTTGCGTGGGGCACCGACATGGCGCGGACCGTGTTGCAGGTGCGCGAGAAGCTGGACAACGCGGCAGGCAACTTGCCGGAACGTCCGACCCTGCTGACATCTGATCCCGGCGAACGGCCCATCGCCATCCTGGCCCTCACTGGCCCGGGCGACCTGCGCGCCATCGCGCGGACCGCGCGGGAAGTCCATGCCCGCCAGCTGGAGCAGCTCGACGGCGTTGCCAGCGTCGGCGTCGTCGGTGATCCATCGGACGAGGTGCGCGTCGACATGGACCCCGATCGATCGCGCGCGATGGGAATCAGCCCCGACGACGTCGCTACCGCGATCAAGGCCGCCAACGTCATTGACCAGGGTGGCACGGTGCGGCGTGGTCAGTTCCGTTTCTCGGTGCGCACCCTGACGGAGCTGCAGGACCCGGCGCAACTGCGCGACGTGCCGGTGGGGCCCGCCGCGCACGGCATCCGGCTCGCCGATGTCGCGACGATCACGCCGGCGAGCGCCGATCCGCGCACCATCGTCCGCCTCGATGGCAAGTCCGCGGTGGGCCTGGTGGTCTACAAGGACGCCGGCGCCAATACCGTCAAGGTCACCGCTGGCATCGACCGGGCGCTGGCCCTGCTGGCACACCAGTTTCCCGATGTCCACGTCCGCGTCGTCGCAGCCCAGGCAGCCTTCGTCAGCGCCGCGCTCAGCAATCTCTGGCAGGAGATTGTCGTTGGTGGCATCCTGTCCGTACTGATCATCCTGCTCTTCCTGCGCGACTTGCGAATGTCGCTGGCGATCGGCGTGATGGTACCGCTGTCCGTATTCGTATCACTGACGCTGATGCAACTCTTTCATGTCACGATCAACATCCTGTCGCTGGGTGGCCTGGCGCTGGCAGTCGGCATGCTCGTCGACAACGCAATCGTCGTGGCGGAAGCAACCGAGCGTGGTCGCGACGTCGGTGAAGCAGACCAGGAAGCGGCGCGCGTCGCCGCCGACGAAGTCAGCGCGCCGCTGATCGCCGGCACCCTCACCACCGCACTCGTCTTCGGCCCGATCGTCTTTGTGCAGGGATTGTCAGCGGCGCTCTTCCGCGATCTCTCCATCTCCGTCGTCGTCACGCTGATGGCATCACTGGTCCTCGCCCTGACGCTGATGCCGGTCCTCACACTCTGGGGCCACAAGAAGCGTGATCGCCGGGTGGCCGAAGCGGGCCACGGCCCCGTGCATCACCCAGCGGACCGGCGCTGGTCGCCCGAGATGGCGCTCGAACCGCACATGGCGGAGATGCCCGAGAACCCCGGGATTCTCGACAAGGCCGGCTATCACATGACGCGGGTCTATGAGATTGGCCTGACCTGGTCACTGCGCCACCCGGTGCGGGTCCTTGCGATCGGCGTCGTGTGCGTGATCGCGACCATCTTCCTGCTGGTACACCTGCCGCGCGAAATTCTGCCGCAAGTGGACGAGGGAACCGTCACCGCGCAGCTACGGCTCGCCCCGGGTACCGCCATCGAAGAGACGCTCCATCAGGCGGACCGACTGCAAGCGGCGGCCGCGGGACTCGGCAGTCAGGGGACCTACGCACGGGTTGGCGTGGCCAGCGACGAAGAAGTGCTCAGCGGCTCCGAGCCCGGCTCGTCCGCCACCGCCATGTTTGTCTTTCCGGTGCCGCAAGGGATGAAGGCGGCCGCCTTTGGCGATCGCTTGCGCGCCGCGGTCCCCGACCTGACCAACGGCGCGCTGTCGCTCGACCTGGCGGGCCAATCGGAGTTCGGGTCGCTGATCGGTCGCGAAGGGCGCAGCGTCCGGGTGGAAATCTCCGCGCCGCGCGAGGAAGACTCCCAGGCCGCAGCGGTGGTGGTCCGCAATGCGATTGCCCGCGACTCCAACCTCGCCGATGTCCAGGATGCCTTCAGCGGCACCGAGCCGGTCATCGAAGTCTCGTTGCTGCGCGACCGGATTGCGCGCCGCGGGCTGACGATCGACGCCGTGCTCAGCGCCCTGCAGGGCGCGCTCGGCGGCGTGTCAGCCGACGATCTTCGCGAGACCGACCAGCACACCCCTATCCGGGTGCGCTACGCCGGCAACGCCAACGAGAACATCACCACCGCGTTGGAAGCGACGGTGCAGGATGTCCCGATCGGCGAACTGGTCACCGTCGCCGAGCGGCGTGCGCCAATGGAAGTGGTCCGCGTTGACCAGCGTCCGGTCACCATCGTGCAAGGGGTGGTGGAACACGGCGGCACCTCGCGGGCATCGCGCGCCGTCGAGGCCACAATGGCCGGGCTTACCCTGGCGCCCGGCGTATCGTGGCAGGTCACCGGTGCCGATACCGAACAGCGCCGCACCACCAAGCAGCTCGGCCTGGTGGCGATCCTGGCGGCAGCGCTGATGTTCCTGGTGCTCGCCGGCGAGTTCTCGTCGTTCACGTCGCCGCTGATCGTGATGACGACAGTACCAATCGCTGGCGCTGGCAGCGTCTTCCTGCTCTGGGCCACCGGCCAGTCGCTCAATGCGGTATCGCTGATCGGCATCGTCGTGATGATCGGCATGGCCGACAATGAGGCCGTCGTCAAGCTCGACGCCATTCATCGCTATCGCGACCTCGGCTATCCGATCGATGAAGCCGTGATGCGCGGCGGGCACAAACGGCTCCGCGCCATCACCATGACGACCTTTACCGCGATCGCCGGCGTGATTCCGCTGGTGCTGAACCTCGGCCAGGGTGGCGCGCTCTATCAACCGCTCGCGGCCGGCGTGATCGGCGGGTCGATCAGTCAGCTCGGTGTCACCTTCTTCCTGATGCCGGCCCTCTACGCAGTGATCGAACGGCGCAAGGAGCGCCGGGCACTCGCCCGGGCAGCCCGCGCCCTCCCGGCATGATCCGCTGGGGCGCACACCGGCCGGCGGTTATCTGGGCGCTGGCGGGTGGCATCGTGATCTCCGGCGCCGTGGCCTTCTCCCGGCTGCCGCTGGCCACCCGCAGCACGGTGGAGTTCCCGACCCTCTCCGTGCAGGCCACCTGGGGTGACGCCGCACCAGAGCTGATGGAGACGTATATCATCTCGCCGCTCGAAGGCGAGATCCAGGGCGTGCGTGGCGTGCGCGGCACCAGCTCGACCGCCAGTCAGGGCGCCGGCACCATCACCATCAACCTCGATCCGAAAACTGACGTCACCCTGGCTCGCCTCGCCGTGCTGGAACGCAAGGAGGCGATCAAGAGCCTGCTGCCGCCAGGTGCCATGATCACGGTCACCAACTACATACCGCCGGACCTCGCCACCCAGCCGCTGCTGGAAATCAATGTCGTCGGCCCCTACACCCCGGGCACCCTGGCGCAGATGGTTCGCGAAACGGTGATGCCGGCGCTGACCAACCTGCCGGGCATTTCATCGGTCTCCCTCAACGGCGGCGCCATCAATGGGCTGGCCGTCATCTACGACCCCTCCCTGCTGCGCCAGCTGGGGATCGACCCCAGTGCGCTGACCGTCGCGCTCAACGACGCCACGCAACACCGATCCCTCGGCCTGATGCGCGACAACCTGCGAGCGCTGCCCGTCACCATCGACGATGCACCAACCAGCATCGAGCAACTCGGTGCGCTCCCGGTCACGGCAAGCAACAAGCAGGTCTTCGCCCTGCACGACGTTGCCACAATCGTGCCCGAGGAGGATGCCCGCGGGCGATTCTATCGACTCAACGGCCAGACCGCGGTGTCGATCTCGCTCTACCGGCAGGCGGCGGCTGATGCCATCAAGACCGCCGCACTGGGCCGAGCAATGGTGAGGCAGCTGCAACCGACCCTGCCGCCAGGCGTGCAGCTCCAGATCAGCAGCGACCAGAGCGAAGACCTCGCCGGTCAGCTTCGGGACCTGTTCATTCGCGGCGGGATCGCGTTCGTCGCCGTCTTCCTGGTGCTGTTGATCACGCTGCGAAGCCGTTCCGGCGCCGCACTGGTGATTGGTAGCGCCGGCATCGCGATTGCCGGCGCCGCCTTGTCGCTCTACCTGCTGCACATTCCCGCCAACCTGCTTACCCTCGCCGGGCTCGGCATGGGTGTCGGTATCCTGGTGCAGAACGGATTGGTGGTGGTCGAGCGGCTGCGCGCAGCAGCCAACACCGCAACCTCACGCGCCGACGCCGCGCGCCGGATCGCGCCAGCGGTGCTTGGCTCGACGTTGACGACCACCGTGGTCCTGCTCCCCTTCCTCTACCTGCAAGGCAACGCGCGGGCACTCTTCGCCCCGTTTGCCGCGGCGTTTGCGTTGGCGCTCTTCTGGTCGGTCGGCACCGCACTGGTCTTCGTGCCCGCGGTGGGCCGTGGTTACGACGGACAGGTCAAGGGATGGCCGAGACTGGCGCGGCTGTATGCGCGGATGGTTGGCGGGACGCTGCGGTGGCGCCGCACGGCGATCCTCTGCACGGTGGCCGTGCTGGCCGTGCTCACCTGGGGCTTCATCGTCAAGGTGCCGAAGGTCGACTGGGGACGCGGCTTTGGCGAAACCCGCCAGACCGTCACTGCGAGCGTTTCCTTTCCGCGCGGCTCCGATCCGGAGACCGTCAACCAGATGATTTCCGAACTGGAATCCGCTGCGGTGGGACAACCGGGCGTGGCGCTGGTGCGGTCGCAGGGCAACACGCTCAGCGGTAATGTGCAGGTCGACTTCACGGCAGCCGGATCGGTGAGTGATGCGCCATGGGTCATATCCGACAAGCTGACCGAGCGTGCCGTACTGATCGGCGGCGTCGACAACATCTACGTGACGCGACCGCAGGGGAATGGCTTTTCCAACGGCTCAGGGGGCGGCGGCGGCGGGTCGCGCTCGATCAAGATTACTGGCTATTCCTACAGCGGCGTGCTGCAACTGGCGCTCGACCTGAAGCGCCGGCTCGAACAGATTCCGCGGGTGCGCGACGTCAACATCAACGCAGGATCGGGGTACCGCGGCGGCGGCTCGGCCGTGAGCGTGTCGCTCATCCCCGACCGCCTCGCGCTCGCCCGCATTGGTGCCTCGGCCGCGCAGTATTCCCAGAGCGTGCAACACCAGATCAGCGGCGGCGGGTCCACCGCGCAGCTCGACATCGACAATCAACAGCTCAACGTGACGTTGCGTGCTGCCGGCGCGCAGGAGCGGGACATTGCCCAGCTGGATGAAGGGGCGGTCGCCAACTCGCTCGGCGTCCCGGCCCGGATCGGCGACGTCAGCCAGGTCGGCGAGGTCCAGGGACTGTCATCGATCGAGCGCGAAAATCAGCAGTACATCCGGATCCTCAGTTACGACTTTCGCGGCCCCGACAAGATGGCAACACGGACCCACAAGGCGTTCATGACGTCGATCACGACGCCCGCCGGGTACACCGTCGCCGACGACCAGTACAACTACAACAACGACGACTCGAGCAAGGGCCTGGTGCAGGTCTTCCTGCTCGGGACCGTGCTCGTGCTCCTCGCCGTGGCGCTGGTATTCGATTCGGTCTGGGCCGCCGCGATGGTCTTCGTCTCGCTGCCGATGGCGATGGGCGGGGTCGTGGCCGCGTTCTGGATCACCAAGACCGCGTTCACCCGCGAGGCAGCGGTCGGCGTCATCCTGGTGGTCGGCCTGGCCGTGAACCACGCCATCCTGCTGATCGACGCGGCGCTGCAGCGACGCCGAGCCCATGACAATCATCTGTCACTCGACGATGCGCGTGACTCAGCCACCGACCGGGTGACAATGATCGTGCTGGTCACGCTGACGACGCTCGCGTCGCTGACGCCAATGGCCGCGGGCACTGGCTCGGATACCATGTTCGGCGCCATCGCCCTGGCGACCGCCGGCGGGACCATTGCCGGCACCCTCGGCGTCATGTTCATCCTGCCGCCGATGCTGATGGGGCTCCGCCGGCGCAGCTGACGGCAGAACCGCGAGCCGGTACCCCGGCGGATTCGACTACACTTCAAGGATGGTCTCTCTGGTTCCGCAGGTCATTGCCGCTCTCGCACTCAGCGCAAGTCACCTCCCGGCGCCCCAGTTGCACCCACCGTTTGCCGTCGGCGAAACGCTGGAGTTCAGCGGATCCAAGCGGCTCCTCATATCGATCCGTGCGAACCACGCGTTCACGTTCACGGTGGCCGCGATCGACACGATCGACGGTACCCCCTATTGGCGCTTTACGCTCAACACGACGATCTCCGTGCCGCTCTACCACGACCACAGCACCCAGACCTCCTGGACGCGGGTGAGCGACTTCGTCTCGCACCGGTATGTGCACAACGCCGACCAGACCGGCTGGTCGCGACACGACGACTTCCGTATCTATCCCGACTCGGGGTTCTACCGGAACATGCGCGACAACCAGACGCAGCGGACTCCGGAGAAGCCAATTGACGACGTGGCCTTCTTCTACTTCCTGCGGCTGCCTTCGGTCCCGCTCGAAGTCGGCAAGACCTATCAGTACACCAACTACTTCAAGGCGGATCGCAATCCGGTCACCGTCACCGTTCTGCGGCATGAGCTGTGTGACCTGCCAGATAACGTTCGCGCCCAGTGCCTCGTGCTGCACCCGGTCGTTGAGGATCCGCCGCACGGCCTTTTCATGAAGGACAATGAGGCCCTGATCTGGCTCACGGACGACGGGCGCCGCCTGCCGGCCAAGGTCAAGTCGGGCGGCTATACGCTCACGCTGCAGAAGATCATCGAACCACGCTAGCAGTCGGGCCCCCAACCGATCGCCAACCACCGGCCGGAGCATTCCTGAATGCGCAATGTCTTTCTGATCGTGTCCGCCTTTGCCCTCGGCCTGATCGCCGCCGCCGGCTGGTTCTGGCCCAACGCCTTCTGGGCACTGGTGGTGGTCGGGCCGGTGATCATTCTCGGCGTAGTCGACATGCTGCAGCGCCGCCAGGCGGTGCGCCGCAACTTTCCGGTGGTTGGCCACGCGCGCTACCTGTTCGAGAGCATTCGCCCCGAGATCAATCAGTACTTTGTTGAATCGAACAGCGACGGCAAGCCGTTCTCGCGCAACGATCGCTCAGTCGTCTACCAGCGCGCCAAGGGTGAACTCGACACCCTCCCCTTCGGCACCCAGCGCGATGTCTACGCCACCGGGTACGAGTGGATCAACCACTCTCTCGCGCCGGTGCACCCCGACCCGGGTAACTCGCGCGTGATGGTCGGTGGCAAGGATTGCACCCAACCGTACTCGGCGTCGGTGTTCAACGTGTCGGCGATGAGCTACGGTTCGCTCAGCAAGAACGCCGTGCTCGCCCTCAATCGCGGCGCGCAGCTTGGCGGCTTCGCACACAACACCGGTGAAGGCGGCCTCTCGCCGTATCATCTCGAGCCCGGCGGCGACATCATCTGGCAGATCGGCACCGGCTACTTCAGTTGCCGCACGCCTGACGGGCACTTTTCTCTCGATGAGTTCACCAAGCGCGCCGTGCTGCCCAACGTGCGCATGGTCGAGATCAAGCTGTCGCAGGGCGCCAAGCCGGGGCATGGCGGCATCCTCCCCGCAGCCAAGCTGACGCCGGAGATCGTCGCCATTCGCGGTGTGACACCTGGCGTCGACGTGATCTCGCCGCCAGCCCACTCGGCGTTCAGCACACCATTGGGCCTGATCCAATTCGTCGCCGACTTGCGTCGAGCCTCGGGCGGCAAGCCGGTCGGCTTCAAGCTCTGCGTCGGCAAGCGGCATGAGTTCCTGGGGATCGTCAAGGCGATGCTCGAAACCGGAATCATGCCCGATTTCATCACGGTTGATGGTGGCGAAGGTGGCACCGGGGCCGCGCCAATGGAGTTTTCCGATTCGGTTGGCACACCCCTCAATGAAGGGTTGTCGTTTATCCACTACGCGCTGGTTGGCGCGGGGCTTCGCGACCGGATCCGCATCATCGCGTCAGGCAAGGTCAACACCGGCTTCCAGATCGCGACCAAGGTGGCGCTTGGCGCCGACATGTGCAACGCCGCGCGAGCGATGATGTTTGCCATCGGCTGCATCCAGGCGCTGCGCTGCAACACCAATCGCTGCCCCACCGGCGTTGCCACGCAGGATCCCGAACTGGTGCGCGGACTTGATGTCACCGACAAATCGGTGCGCGTGATGCGCTTCCACCGCGAGACGGTGAAGAGTTATCTCGAGGTCCTTGGAGCGGCAGGGCTGTCGACGACCAGCGAACTCAAGCCGTGGTATGTGATGAAGCGAGTTGGTTCAGGCGAGGTCCGGAGCTACCACGAGATCTATCCAGAGACAGAGCCCGGAGCGCTGCTGACCGATTCGGTGGGCGGCTCGCTGGGCCAGGCGTGGCGCACGGCGCGCGCCGATCGGTTCTAGCGATGCGCACTCTTCTGTTGGCATTCACATGCTGCACCACCGCTGTTGCCCTGGGTGCGCAAACCGCACCGCGGTACGTACCCGATTCGTCGCCTCCGCGTCGGATTGTCATGCCGAGTGTGATCGAGGTGCCGCTGGTCGGGCAACCCGGTCGCAACGCCACTGCAATGGTCGACGTGATGGTCAACGGCCACGGGCCGTATCACTTCCTGGTCGAGACCGGCGCGCGGGTGATTGGCATCGCGGGCCGCCTCGCCGATTCGCTGCGGCTCCCCCGAATCGGCGGACCGGACACTGATCGCGAGTTCCACATCGATTCCATCACGCTCGGCGGCGGCGCCTTTCATGACATGCCCGCCGAGGCGTTGCCATTTGATTTTCCCGGGATCGACGGTGTTCTCGGGTTGCCGTTCTATCAGGGCCTCCTGTTGACGGTGGATTACCCGGGACACAAGGTCCGCCTGGAGCGCGACACGTTGCCAGCGGCAAACGGACGCGACATTCTCGCGCTCAGTCGGGTCGCAGATTTCTGGGGGATCCCGATCAACATCGGTGGCAAGGCCTTTGTGGGTGTGCTCGACACACAGAACTCCGGCTCGATCGGGATTCCCGTGTCGGTGGCGGGCCAACTGACCTTTGACGGCGGACTGCGGGCGGTCGGCAAGGCGCGCGGGGCGTTTGGCACCATTGATGTGCAGGGTGGACAGCTCAGCGGCAATGTCGTGATCGGCAAGTACACCATCCCCACGCCATTCCTGACGGTCACGCCGTTACCACCCGACTATCCCAACCAGCCCAACATCGGCACCCAGGTGCTCGACAACTTCGTCGTGTCGCTCGATCAGGCGCATGGACGGCTGAGGCTGCTGCGGAGCGGACCGGACACCGTCACGCTGCCGAGTCCGAGGCGTGCGGGGGGAGGCTGATGGGGCGTGGGGCGTTGGACGTTGGACACTGGACATTGGACACTGGACGAACCGACCCCACCCCTCGTCCCGAGCGAAGCGAGGGACCTGCTAGACACCGCACGCTGGACGCTGGTCACTGGACGAACCGACCCCACCCCTCGTCCCGAGCGAAGCGAGGGACCTGCTGGACACCGGACACTGGACGCTGGACGCTGGACACTGGACGAACTGACCCCACCCCTCGTCCCGAGCGAAGCGAGGGACCTGCTGGACACTGGACGAACTGCCCGCATCGATTGAACTTGCGCCCCGCCCTGTTGAACTCGTTTCCGGATTTTTCAACTCGTTCCCCGGAAAATTTGTGTCAGGATGAGTGGACACCGGGAGTCGCCCGGCGGCGCTGACGTCGCACCCGGCGACGCCAGGCTCGCGCCTCGGCCCGTTCACGTCGCGCCCCGCTCTTTTAAACTCGTTTCCCGATTTTTCAACTCGATCCCGGCGGCGTTCGCCTCGCGCTACACGTCGTTCACCTCACGCTACACCTGGTTCGGAGCTCGCCACGCCTCGTTCACCTCGCGCCACGCCTCGTTCACGTCGCGCTACACCTCGTTCGCCTCGCGCCCCGCCCCGTTCAACACGTTTCCGGATTTTTCAACTCGATTCGCGACTCGTTCGTCTCGCACCGCGCCTCGTTCGTCTCGCACCGCGCTGCGTTCGGCTCGCACCGCGCCTCGTTCACCTCGCGACACACCTCGTTCGGCTCGCGACACACCTCGTTCGGCCCGCGACACGGGGCGTCAATGAGGCGCCCCGTTTTTCCGGCTGACCAATTACTGACATTTGTGTACTGGCAGTATACAAACGGCCTGCCCGCCTACTGCTTCATCATCACCTGCCCGCGGATTTCGCCGCCCGGGAAGTTCTTGGTGTGGACGTTGATGTAGGCGTGGCCATTGTTGAGCAGGATCTTGAGCGAGTCGCCCGACACGCCGGTGCTGGCGTCCCTCGTCAGGTCGATCGTCCCTTCGGAGACATTTCCGCTCATCCCGACACCGGCCTTGATCGGGAAGGTGAAGACCGGCGGCCCCGCCACGCCCGTCGCGCCAACGTGAATGTGCGCGGCAGTAGCCGGCCCGCTCAGGTCATGGACTTCGACCGAATAGTGCAGCTTGGTGCCGTCAAGCGACAGCGTCGCCGAGCCGGTCGCCTTGGTGTTGTTTGCGGGGGTTTCCTGGGCGCCGTTCATCCGGGCGACATAGTTGACCGACCGGGCGGCGCTCTGGGCGGTCCAGCCGGCGAGGAGAACGACGCCGGCGGCCAGGCCAGCAAGACGAAGTGACATGAGAGACTCCGTGGAATGAGGTTGGCGGAGCGGTCCGGGCCGGGAGATCCAGCGCGACCATCCTGCCGGGCTGCCAGTAACGGCACCGGTTGGGAGACGCGGGGTGGCAGTGGGGATGCACGGGCGCCGGCGTTTGCGCGCCAAAAAGCTGATCCGGGGTTATCGTCGAGGTGGAGCCCCATCGCGCCCCTCGCGCTGCTCTCCTTCCCCCAGCAACAAGAGGCCATCATGCAGCCAGCCCGGCTGATCGGCACACCTTCCGGCGTTGCGTTGCTTCGCCGCAGCGGCCTGATCCTCATTCCATTCCTGTGCCTTGCCTGCCACCGCGGCGAGACGACCGATTCAGCGGCGTTTCCGAGCTTTGACATCTCCCATTGCGACACCGCCGTCTCGTCGGCGCAGTCCGATGTCGGCACGATCTCCACCGTCGCACCGGGTCCGAACGGTGCGCTGGCCTGGAGCGCCGGAAGCCGGGCGACCGCAATTCACCTGCACGCCAATGGACGCGACACCCTGCTCGGTCGAAGCGGGGCCGGACCGGGTGAGTTCTATTCGATCGGCCCATCGTGGTGGGTCGCTGATACGCTCTGGGTCAGCGACTATCGCCAAGGGCGGTCGGTCGCGTATACCGTCAATGGGAAATACCTGACCACGCTGACCCCGCCGATGCCGGGCTACTGGGTCCGCGCAGCCGGCGGGCGCTCGGTGGGGATCGGGCAGATGGCTGCCGCCAATCCGAATGTCGTCTTCCTCGCCTACACTCCAGGCCAGCCGCTCGACACACTCGGCGCCTTCCCCGCACCAGAAAACCTCCGTACCGGCGGCGCGAGCGGCCCGACACCCTTTACGATGCGGCTGGTTCTCCCAGCATGGACTCCGGATGGCTCGGAATGGTGTGCCGTCACGTCGGGCACGGTGTCGGACATTCACCTGCAGTGCCTTGGTCAAGCCGGAGCGCGACTGCTGGACACCACGACGATGCTGGGGCCGCGTGCCGTGACCACGGCTGACTATGAAGCTGTCCTTGCATCGATGGTGCGGGGACTCGATCCGCAGCAGGCCGCCAAGGTTCGAGCGGAGACACCAAAGCCGGCCGCCTTCGCGGCAGCCTTCAGCGCCCGGATGGACAACCAGGGCCGCTTCTGGATCCTCCGGTCGACCTTCGGCGAACCCCGTCAGGTCTGGACGCTGTTGTCGGCGCGGGGTGTGCCAGTCCGTTCGTTGATGCTGCCCGCCAAGACTTCGCTCAGCGCGGTGTACGACGACCGCCTCTATGTTGCCGCCGAGCAGGCAGACGGCTTCCAGACGCTGCTGAGTTGCCGGCTGTAGGACAACGCGGTGTCAATGTTGCCACGCGCCGCAACGCGCCGTCACCGCCGCACCACCGTCAACCACGATCCCGTCGTGACGACCTGGCTGCCCGCCGAGACCACTGCCTGCATCCGATAGCGGCCGGGGCCGAGTCGCGACACATCGAGGGTCCGGGCGATCTCCATCGACGTGCCGGTCGCCAGGATCGTCGTCCCGATCGACAGGACCAGCGGTGCTCCCGCGACCGGATCACCCTTGTACAACTCGACGCGCACCGCATACTGCTGACCGCTCTGCAGCCCGTGGACCTGGAAATAGGCTTCGACCGGTTGGTTTTCTTGAAAGGTGTCCGCCGGGTTGAGCCAGACGTTGCTGCGACCTGAGTTCCAGTGCACACCGTGGTTCAGCACCCCCAAGGCCACGTCGCTGGCGCTCAGCGGTCCGCCCGCCCAGTCCGGCAGGATCACATTGTCCATATGAGCAATGGCGCCACGGCCATCCGGCTGCGTGATGACGAGACTGACGTGATACGCTCCGCGCGGAAGTGCCATCGGCAGGAGTCCGTTGAGATACTGCCCACGGCCGAGCGCGGAGTCCACCTGAAAGGTGACCGCCGTATCGAGATCGACGCGCGACCCGTCGAACCGCGACGCCAGGAGGTGGAGCTGCACCTTGTACGTCGTCCGGCCTCCCGATCGAGTCGCCGCAAGCTGTTCGCCGGGCAGCGCATACGCGACCACCAGCTCGGGCTGCTGCCCCGCCTCCGTGCGTGCCAAGCCGAGCATCTGCACGCCCGGGCGCAGCGCCTTGGCAAAGTCACGCGTGTATGAGTCCGTCGTGGTTGCCGCATGCAGCGCCACCAGGCCGGCGTCATGATCGCGGCGAATCTCCTCGGCGGCCACAGGGACAACGGCTGCTGCGAGTGAGCAAACATTGCGAGACGTGACCTGCTTTCGCATGGCGAGGGCAGCAACATCATCTCCCGGAATGCAGAGCGTGTACTCCACGCCGCACAGTTGCAAGCGCGTGGCCGCCGGCATCGTCACCAGGGTCGACACCAGCGTACTCGCACCAATACCGTTGAAGAGCACTTCGTGAAACTGGAGCACGAGCGGGTGCGGTGCACGGTCATACTGCCAGACCTCAGCCGCTTCGGTGGCGTTGCTGATGGCACGGCGGGTGGGTGGCCCGTGACGGATCCAGATGACACCACGATCATCCACTTCGTCCTGCGTCGGCTTGTAGTCGCGCCATGGGACATGTGAGCCGAGGTCGCGATCGAGGAGTGCGTATTGGGCAACGCCGCTGCCACAGCTCGGATCGCTCATGGCTCGATCAAGCACCGTGGCCGTCATGTCCATTCCGGAGGGCAGATACGACAACATCCGCTGCCGACCAGTTTGCGGTAGGACCAGCGCAAAGTGCTTCAGCGCATACTCCACCCGCTGATAGTGCTCGACCAGTCGAGCACCATCGTTTCGCCCTTCGGAGATATCACGCTTCTGCCAGAAATCGGCGAGCCATGCCGGTCGGCGGGCGGGCGGCAGACTATCCCATTGCGTCAATTCGCCCGGCGACGCGACAAATCCCAGCTCGGCGCGATACGCCGACGCCGCCAACGGCGTCGGCGTGCCTGCTCCACGCAACAGGACATCCCGACCCTCCTGCGAGCGACCGGTAGCGTACAGGTCGCGGGCCAGCGCCAGCGAGGCCGTGCCCGAATCGACCACAGCCGCATGGAGAGCGCGCCGCTCGAGCGCGAGTGCCGAGTCGATCGATCCGCCATTCCGCTCGACCGTTGCGACGGCAAGCGCTGCGCGCGCGGGAATCGCCGCGCGCACCTTCCTGAGCAACGCGACACGTCTGGCAATCGTCCGTCCTTCATCACGACCGATGGGACAGAGGGCGAGCGCCTCGACGGCTCTGCCGAATGTCGGGTCGAGATCAACCGCTGCGGCGAAGGCGTTGACCGCCCCCGTGAGATAGCTGACACCGACCCCCATCTCCGCGCCGCCACGGGAGAAGGCGGTGTCCTGCGCGAGCTGCATGCGAACTATCCCGAGACCGTACCAGGCAACTGCTGACTTGGGGAGCTCAAGCACCGCGCGCTCAAAGCCCGCCTCCGCCTGGCGGCCAATGGTCCGGTCGCCAGAGAGAACCAACTGCCGCTCGGCAATGAAGGCGGTGCAGAGACGCTGATTGGCCGCATCAAGCGGCTGGCACTCCTGGCGCGGCAACGCGCCCAAGGTGCGTGTTGAGTCGAGTCGGTCGAGGAGCCGATCGTAGAAGGGTCGCCCAGGGCCACCGGGACCGGGTGTCGCCATGACGGAGGCGGTGAACAACAGGCTGGACAGAAAGGGGCGCATGAATGCCTTGGCGCAGGGGTATCACGGACAATCGCTCAAGGACGCGGCCATCGCAATGCCACAAGGGCCACGTAAATCGTGGCCTTCATGGCGCGGGTCGCACTCTTGCGGTCCGCTGACCCGGCAGCATACTTCGCGGGCAGGCCTGTTCAGATCTCGCGCCCGGGAGATTCGTCATGCGACCCACTGCTGCAATCCTGATTCTCGCTGCCGCCCTGGCCGCCTGTTCCGACCAGATGGGCCCGCCGCCGTCCAACGACCTCGGTCCCGCAGTCCACGGCCTCATTGCGTCAATCGATAGCACCAGGATCTTCGTCGACGGAAGCAATGGCTTGAAGACTCCCGGAGCGTGCAGCTTGAGCGGCTGGTTCAACGTGGGTCAAGCGACCCAGGTCCTGAAGGGGTCACACGCCAGTTCGTCGGGGCAACTCGCCGTGGGCCAGACCGTGGACGCCTACCCGATCGGGCTTGAGGAAGTCTCCTGCCCCGTCCAGGCGAATGCCGGCAGGATCGTGATCCTGCCGTAGGCGCCGCCATCACATCATGATCTTGGCGAGCTCGGCCCCCTGCATCTCGGTGCCGTCGTTCTCCCGCGGTTCGATGCTGAGCGCCGCCCCCATGACGCGAGCATGGCCGGGAGGCATCCCGGTCAGGAAGGTGGACACTCTCCCCGGTACCGCGTCGATCGAGACACCCTGCCGCATGCCGTCGTCGGTGATGAACCAGAACTGGTACTTCTGCCCGGGCTGCGCTGGTGGAAGGCCGTGCACAACGACGTCCCAGCGATGAGTGTGACCATCGGCAATGATGGTGATGCTGCACGGCGCGCCGCTCGCCGCGAAATCGGCGTGCATCACCTGTCCGGCATCGCGCTGCACCGAGAGTGTGTCGCGCAGGGCCACGACCGAGGTCTGTGTTACGGCCGTACTGGCATCAAGCGCCACGATCCTGGCACGTTGATAGCCATTGACGCCGAGGGAGAGGAGTAGTGACGCCGCGAGCGCCGTCGGGAGGATCCAGCTGCGACGGCGACGACGCGCACCGACAATCCGATCGAGCGCTTCGCGGCGAAATCCGGGACGCGGCGCCACCGGTTCAACCCCCATTGAGAGCCAGCCGAACTCGCGCTGCAGTTCGGCCACCGCGTCGCGACACTCGGCACAGCGGGCGAGGTGATCGCGGTAGCTCGTTTCCTCTTCGGCGTCGAGCGCGCGCGCGATCCACGCGGTACGATGTTCGATGAACCAGTCATGTGAGGTCATTGCACCCAATCCTTCAGTGACGCCAGCGCCGGCCGGAGCCGATCAAACGCCAGCCTGAGTCGCGTCTTGACTGTCCCCATTGGAATCGAGAGCTCGCGGGCAATCTCCGAATGGGTCAGGCCATGGAAGTATGCCAACCGCACCGGGGCACGTTGCTCGTCGGGTAACGCGGCCAGGGCGGCGTGCACTTGCGCATGCACGTGCCAGCCAGGTGTTCCGGCTTCATTCACATCCGGTGGCGCCGTGATGTCGTCGCCGAGCACGCCACTCGCGCGGGCGCTGTCTATGGTGCGGAGCCGACGGTTGCGCCGGCGGAGGCGGTCGATCGCCCGGTTCCGGGCGACCCTGAGGAGCCACGGCATCAGCCCGCCGCGCTCGGGTTCCACTTCACCGATTTTCTGCCACGCAGTATCGAAGACATCGAAGACGACCTCTTCCGCTTCGCTGCGATCGCGCAGGATCGATTCGGTCACGCCCAGGAGCCATGGTGACGCCAGGTCGACCAGCTCGGCCAAGGCCGTCTCGTCCCGCGCCAGAAGCCGCTCGCGCAGCCCGGCCTGTACTGCAGTTGCAACCGCGAGCTTCGGCCGGGGGTGCGAATCGCCAGCAGGCGTCATGGTTACCGCGACATCCCGCCGCCGCCCATCGCGCCGATCTTCGCCGTGCCCGGGTCGTAATGCATCATGGCATCCCGTTCGTCCAGCAGCGCAGCCACACCATTGTCCTGCTCACCATAGCGCCCTTCACCGAACATGTGGAAGCGCATCTGTCCGCTCGCGTCGACGTAAAACATCGCCGGCCAGTACTCATTGTGATAGGCATTCCAGATCCGGTTGTCGTTGTCGATCACGACCGGGAACTCGATGCCGAGACGCTTCACCTCTCGGCGGACATTCTCGGGCACCCGCTCGCGCGCCAGCTCGGGCGTGTGCACGCCGATCACCACGAAGCCACGATCCTTGTACTTGGCGTAGAGCGCCTTGATGTGCGGCAGGGCGTTGAGGCAGTTGTAGCACGCGAAGGTCCAGAACTCCACCAGCACGACCTTGCCGCGCAGCGACTTGGCTGTCAGCGGTGGCGAGTTGATCCACTCGGTGGCGCCGTCGAATCCGGGCATCACGCCGTCCGATGCGGGCAGTGCCGCCAGCGCGGCGCGGTGAGCAGACTGTTGGGCGGCGAACTGGTCGAGGGACAATCCCGCATTGTCGGAGCGCACGTGCTGTGGCGCCAGCCGCGACACGAGGACTTCCTCCGCACTGGCGGTCTGTACCAGCCCAGCCTTCCCGAAGATCGCCTGATCCCAGCCAAAGACGATGGCGAGGACGGTCACGAGTGTTGCGACGCCGAGCACGCGGCGTACGACAAGATCGGGCGTGCCAACGTGACGGAGCGCGGCGATGAGGCGACGACCGGCGGAGGTCACGATCGCGAGCGACATGATGGCACCGAGAGCAAAGCTCAGGTAGAGGAGGGCCGCGTGGGACCAGCTGCTGGTGGCGGCTGCGGCGATCAGGAGTCCGAGGATCGGCCCGGCGCATGGCGCCCAGAGGAGGCCAATCGCTGCGCCGATGACGACATTGCGGGCCGGTGTGGCGACCGAGCCTGGGCGGGGGGAAAGGACCCGACCAGCGATCCGGCCCAACGGACGGGCGAGCAGCGTGGCGCTGGCGGGAAGCAGCAGCGTCACGCCAACAACGGCGAGCAGCGCCAGCGCCAGGTCGCGACCGATTTCATTGGCGGCGAGGAGCCAGCGGGCGGTGGCGGTGGCGATCAGCGCGGCACAGGTAAAGGCCAGCGCCAGCCCGCCGAGCATCGGAATGATCTCGCGGCGGAAGTCGCGATTGACCCGCGCGAAGACCAGCGGAATGACCGGCAGGATGCAGGGGCTCAGGATCGTCAGCACCCCGCCCAGGAACGCGAGGACCAGCAGCGTCACTTCCCTCATGTTGCCTCAGCGTCGGTCGCGGGGAACCATCATTCACAAGTTACGCCAGTGTCGGTCCGGCGAGCGTGTGATGTCTGGTTAACGCCGGCGGCGGCGCGGCGGTTTTTGGGCGCCGGCCGCAGGCGCGGTTAGCCGCTCAGGTCACTCCCCCCGATCAAGCACCCGGTACTGAATCGCCTCGGTCACATGTACCGGCGCGATTTCGTCGACGCCCGCCAGGTCCGCCAGCGTCCGCGCCAGCTTGAGTACCCGGTGATATGCGCGCGCGGACAACCCGAACTTCGCAATCGCGCTCTTCAGCACCTGTTCGGTCGGGCCATCGATGCTCACGAACCGCGACAACTCTCGCGGCCCCATGTGCGCGTTGGCGTAGATCCCCGGGCAATGCCGAAAGCGCTGCAGCTGACGGTCGCGCGCCGCCTCGACCCTGCTCCGCACCGTCGCACTCGATTCGCCCGCCGCGCGTGACGCGAGGTCGGCGTATGCCACCGGGGGCACCTGCAAGTGCATGTCGATGCGATCGAGCAGCGGCCCTGAGATCCGGGCGTGATAGCGCTGCACTGCGGCTGGCGCACAGCTGCACGCGCGCGAAGGATCACCCAGGAAGCCGCATGGGCAGGGATTCATTGCGCAAATACCGGTGAGGCTTAGAACGGTCCGCCCGAAGCCTGGTTACCCCAAACAAGTCAAGCACTTAGGTGATCAGATTCGCGCGCACCGGATTGAAATCGGGCTGCTCCAGAGGGACGTCGCCACGATTTTCGGAGTAACGAAGGACACCGTCAATAACTGGGAGACGGGCCACAATCGACCAGAAGCGCAGTTCATGTCTACGATCATTGAGTGGATGTGGTCAGGGTGACCAATATCGTTATTGTCCGGCTGGCAGTCGGAATCTTACTAGCGATTGCTCGTCATTGACATTCGTAACGATAGCCCACGCAATATCGTTGGCAATTGAAACTCGAACTATATTTGAGGGAAAACGGACCTCTCCCAAAAAATCACCCTCGGCTGTGAATCCATCGAATATCCATGGCTCCTTGTATGTAACAAGCGGTGGTTCGTTCGGCTTGGGCAAAGGAATGCCTTCAGCACTCTTGATTGATACACCAGTCCGGCGAACCCAGATCCTGTTGTTCACATCAACCGCCAGAGATATAATGAACTGTTTGACTGAAGGTACGACCGTCCTGATCGGCATATCACGAGGGTCATATTTGACGTACCAATCGATTTGCGCTTGCATTTCAGCGCGCTCAGCCGGGAAAAAACGTTCAGCCTGACTTTCAATCTCTGTCAACCTAAACGTGTGGCTCCCATGAGCAGGACTCAGAAGTATTCCAGCTCGGTCTGACCTAACTGAGACCGTCCGTCCATTTTGTAGGATTGTCCATGCCGAAAAAGGTAGAAACGGTCCACCATAGATCACCGTGGAATATGGTTGGACTGGCGGGGATCGCACCTCGATTAGGGCTCCGCTGGGCGAGAAATGACTCATCGTTGGTGCATCTTCACCAGTCCCAAGGCCGGGAGAAAGGACAAACACAGAGCCGTCTTCCTGGGGTGACATGCCCTTGAAAATCGGCAGAATTGCCGATGAAGTGATTGTACCTAGTAGCCTCCCATCACGATCGTAATGATTGATCCTCCCATGGACGCCATCGCGGAGAAATATCTGCCCATTTCCAGCAACCGCGATATCACCTGCGCGATGAGTGTATTCGCCCGGACCAGCCCCTTCCCGCCCAATCGTCTTTACAAATCTCCCGGCGGAATCAAACTCTAGGAGTGAGGGCCCCGACTGACCACCTGCGTCGAAAGCCAGCACACCGCCATTTGGCAATGCTGCCAAACCGGTCACATTGCCGAATTCCTGCGCAAGCTGTTGAGCGCTTTGCGGAAGCGGAGTTGCAACCCGTGGCGGCCCCCACCGGCCAACGTTCGGCAAATGTGCCACGATGGTGTCCCCGCGAATCACCCTCGTTTGGCGACCGCGTGACTGTGCGCTGCCGCCGCGGAAGACAGTGAGCAGTAATACTGAAACAGCGATCAATTGCCGGAACCGATCAGGCCATGAGATCAACATCACGTATGACTCCATGCATATAGGGATATTGCGGATGGTCTGAAGTATATCGGTCGTTTCGAACAAATACTTGAGACACGGCCGGCCAATTTAGTCCGGCCGTGTCTCACAGCAGTCAGTTGACTTTACATTTCGCCTGCACGGTTGGGCAGCCTGACGAACTGCATTCAAAATATCCCGAGTCATTGTTCGCTTCACAAGAGTTTCCGGCAACTCCTCCGTCGCAATCGCAACAGCCGTTCGAGGGTACCCCACCGCAGTACGACCCGCCAGTCTCTCGCGCAACCGCCTGCGTTGGAGAATACACCATGACAACTGCAACCGCAAAAAACGCGGGCACCAAAACCTTCGCAATCAGCGCTTTCACAACCCCTCCGATGCTTTGGTCTGACTCGCGAAACGGACGGATTTCCGTTGGTCGCGCCTGCTAGCGGACGTCAAACTCTGCCCGCCACATCATTGGCGCCACTGCAGCGCGCCAAACCCAGCTTTGCAGCTTCCGACGTTTCAATTGGGCAGCACCCGAATGGCAATGTTGCCTCTGTGGGACGCCCCGCTAGTCCTCTGCGAAAGTTGTTGGAGCTGAAAAACGCGAAGCCGTGAATCGCCGTCCTCGAAAACGATGAGATCCTTCCAGGTAACCGCTGCACCGAATAGATACGAATGGCCGTTGCCAACGTCTACCGCCAACCGTCGTTGCCCGATTGAATCCCATAACTCAAGGTGCCCACCGTTCGGATAGGTCGACGTCCGAAACACGAAAGGGTCTACCCTTCCAAAGCGCAGTAGCGTTCCCCATGACCCGCACAGTGGCGTTCGAAGAGTTGCTTTGGGCCAAACTGCACCTAGTGAATGGTCCGGCGCTTGGTGGGCGCCCGTCCAAGACAATGGGATATAGACCGACCACAACGGGGAGTGTTTCTCATCGAAAATAACCGCTTCAAAACTCCACGGCTGCGTAGCGACGATTCGATGTCGCCCGTTCCAATCCGCGCTGCAGCCACGGATTCCCAGAATCGGCTCAGACTCTCCATTAGCACGACTTCCGGGTACATCGGCGAGAAACGTTGCGACCGCGCCGTCACTAGTCATTGTAAATACGACCAACCGTCCATCGACACTCGTTGCTGCTAGGTCACGATCGGCGAGAACGGTGTCGCCACCGACTACGCTCATCGAGCTTACTCGTAACGCCCCAGTCATGGCTAGCGATCCCGGCGCTTGGACTCTGCCAAGCTCATCACCAATACGATCGAATCGTATGAGCTCGTGAGTTCGACCATCGAAGACGACAAGAGTATCGCCGAGGAAAAAGGCCCCACGTGCTTGACCGAACCGCTTCACGGGAACACAGCTTCCGGCGTGACCGATCGAATCGCCAGTGGGGAGTTGGAGCAGATAGAATCCGCACGTAGTGTAGTCGAAAACGGCAACAACGCCACTTGCACTAACGGTCATCGGCGTCAACAGCGAGGCATTGCTGTCAAAGCTAATGCGACGAACTTCCGTTAGCATGAGGGGCGCAACGATTGTGTCCCGCGGCCCATGTTCGCTCACCCCTGAAGGCAGATCAAGCCTCCATTGAGAGCTGTCATCTTTGCACGACGCCATGATTAGGACGGCCGCAACACCGCGTCCAATAACGACACGCAGTTTCACGTTGGACTCCATCGGACACAAGACACGACGGTAGTCACTTGCTGTTGCGAATCGCGGCTTTGAGAGCCTTGCCAACGAGCTCATCAAAGGCAATGCTGTCCGGAACACCACCAAGTTGAACGCCATTAACGATTATTGTTGGAGTGCCCGAGCCATGGAGAGAGAGCGCCTCTTTGCGATCCACCTCAATCGCCTCAACGGGAAGCTTGCTCGCATTGCACGTCGCGAAGGCACTGGAATCTTGAACGCCAGCGTCTCGTGCAAACGCCTCGATCGGCCGAAGGCCTAGCGAGTCCTGCTTGTCGTAAACCGCGTCAAAGAAGCGCTCGAATGAGCCTTCCGCTGCAACGCATTCGCTCGCCCGGGCAGCCGCATAGGCGTGTTCATGATAGGCAAGTGGCCAATGGCGAAACAATACGCCAACACTGTCTCCGTACTTTGCCCGTACTCCACGAAGACTAACCGTGCTGAACACGCGACAAGCCGGGCATTGAAAATCGCCAAACTCAACCACTGTCACGAGCGCTTTCGGTGATCCCATCCAGTGTCCACCCGCTAGTACACCTCGCCACTGCGCTTGCGACAGTTTGGTGGTCGCAATCGACTGCCTTGTGTTTGCAGAAAAAAATTCGTGGCGAACGATCGCTACTGTGACGATTACAACGCAGATTGCCTGAACTACAGGTATAATCAGTGCACCTAAACGGCGATCCGACACGTTGCCTCCGAGCGTTTTGCTCCTGAATGAAATAGAACGTTACCGCATATCCGTTTGTTATGAAATACGACCGAACGATATAGACCTATCGGTGTAGACCGCATGGTACACTCTGACGGAGCAAAGGGGCGATACGTCGCCGTCCATTTGGGCGTGTCCTTGCGGCCGTTATTACTCGAACAACACCGGCCTGACGCAGTGACGGACCTTTGCATGCGTCGGCGCGCGCGACACTCAGAGCGTGGCAGTCAGGTTGCGAGCCATTCGAAACGCAGCGCCGAGTCGAGGTTGGGTTCCCCTGCAAGATGAGTCATTCGGCCGACTGTCTGAATAGTGCGACGACCGAGCGCTTCTTCACGATGCTCACGGTGAATCGCACCAAGCGGATCTCGCCCAACCGCACGGGGACGTGGAAAGAGTTCATATGATTTGCCGAACAATCGTACGGCCCGTCACGACACCGTTCCGCGCCCGAGCATCTCACGTCAGTCGAAGCTATATGACTCAATCCGAGTGGGGCCGGGCGATTGCGCGCGCGAATTCTAGGGCAATCCAGTGTTAGCACGTAGTAGACCGTCTATGCCGGGTCCTTAAGGAGTCCAGCGGCAACTTGCCAAAGCACGGAGGCTACAAGGCCTGACGCGTGGTTGCTGCCCAAGCATTGCGACCGCTCGAAAAATGAATGCATATGAGAACGAACCGTTCCCTCTGCAAGGTTCAATTCCGCCGCTATCTCAGCACACGACCGACCGCTCGGGCAGCACAGCAGGATTCTGGCCTGTGCCGGAGTGCAGCAAAGATGCGCCTGAATCAGCCGCAACCTGCGCTCTTGGGGCATTTGCGGCGGAAGCAAATCGATTGATGGGACCATTCGGCTCGGTCGTTTCAAAGGGATCTCCGCAGACGAGGGAGGGAGCGGGACGACGCTATTTTAGTGCGGTAACCGAGTTCGCCGCAAGGTTCATCAATCGTGAAGAAATCTTCATAACAATCTCGTTTCGGCTACAGATGAGATCTACCGGCAACCTCGGAGCCCTGACGTGGACAAAACGCGATCCGACTGTGCGGCTACCCGGGGGCGTGAGCCGCCGAGTTAGCGCCGCAGGCGGTAACGGCAACCGAAAATGGACTTGACCCGTTTATCGGCAGGTGGGCGTAAAGTGATCGCGCTTCCGCGATTCCTTTTTCCTGATGGACTTCCGCACTTGACGGGGGTCAGGTAACCGAGCGAGCTGTATGGCCGGACCTGATTAGAATCACATCAACAATCCCCCGCCTTCGCCCGCGCATCGGTCGGTGACATGAACTGGTGGACGTTGAGGCACCTATCCCGGACAACCGACAATTATAACCTCAATGTGGCTGGTATCCGTGAGGTCGCCGCGCCTTGTAGAGTCCCAGCACGCCCCACTCACTCTGCGCCGTGATCGACGGTGATCGATCGCGGAGCGCCGTGCATCGCGATCGTCTGATCGAGCGCCGCCGCCACGTCCTGTTCGCGGATCGAAAAGGCAGCCTCCAGGATCGGACCGGAGCGACTGCGCTGATTGACCACGGTGAGCATCCGAAACGGCCGACCATCGGCCATCGGATCTACACAAAGTCCATCGTCCATCGCTCCTGCGAACCGAGAGCGATCAATCCGGAGCAGATACGTCCCTACTTCAGCTGACGTTTGGGCATTTCGGCGTCGGCTGCCGAACCAGGCAACCATGGTTATTGTCAAGGCAGAGGTCTCCTGCACCATTCTAACCCTCGATGATAAGGAATCAGACGTGAAACGGCTGCTCGTCATTTATAGCCCAGAACACGCGCGTTTCGCCGACCTGCTCGAAGCCCAAGCTGCGAGTAAGAATGGCCTGTTCCACATTAGCAGACTCTGTAGTACCGTCTCGTTTGCTGAGGTCGACCGTGATCAGCGTTGGACCGATTGCAACTTCGCAGTTGTCCTGATTGAAGGAGGCAAATCGATGCCCGACAGCGTTGCCGACCTGGTGATGCGTCTGCAGGCAAAGGACTTTCCAGTGATCGGGCTGCGATCGAACCGCTCCAAGGATTTGTCGACCGTTGCTGGCCTAACTACCATACTTGAATGGACATGGGCTAACGTGCAACGGATCGCAAGCCCGAAGTATTTGCCATGATCGTCTGGTGCGATAAGGCAATAGTGTGCGTGACCCAGCGAAGGCTTCTTGTCTGCCTGGCGGGAATGATCACTCCCGCATGACGGTAGAGTCGCTCGACTAATCACCGCGCCCGAGGGCCTCGAGGACGGCCCTCCGTTCCGACACTGACAATTCCTCCAACACGCGGCGCATAGCGTCCACTGCGCGCCGCGTTTTCGCCTTCCCGGAAGCCCTCGCAACGAAAGCCGCGACAAGTGCGGTGGCCACATCGGTGTCGCCCGTTATTGACCCCTTCGATCCTTGCTGTGATGACACATACCATGCTACGACCTTCGACCGGGTAGCCTCATTCGGTCTCGCGCCCTGAAGGAACGTCCGCAATCCGCTAAAGCTCATGCCGATCTCGTCGGCCACGACGCGAAGCGAGGTGGCCTCCACCCTGCCCCGCACCGCGTCGCGAAGCGTTGAAAGGGTACGCCGCGGCTCCCCGGTCATTGACAGGGCCCTGGCGCCGTAGTAACGTCTGTGCGAAATCTTGTGCGATTTGTTTTAGTACACGCTGGATCATACGCCCGGTCCCCCTAAACGTGAAGGCCTGGCACCAATCCAGATGGCGGGTCAGCCGCCCTAGCCGGAAAACGCTGGGCGGAAATAGCGCCGGCCGCCACACTCACCGTCTTTCTGAGGACAGTCCAATGCGACGATTCGTCCCGCTCCTCTCGTTGGTTCTCGGGGCCCAGCTGGCCGGATGCAGCGATAGTTCTGACGCCATATCAAGCCCACCCTGCATCACCGGCACGAACCCTGACTGCCCGAGTGTCACGGCTACGTACAATGCCGCCTCGAACGAGACCACCGTGACAATCCTGGCGAACAATCTGTATTCCACCTACACCGCTCAAGTGGTCTTTACCGGACAACCGGCGATCGGGACATACACTGAACGCAACGGAGTCGCGAGCGCCGAAATCGTGCTCGGCCAATTCAAGAATGCCGCCGGTGAGGCGTCGCAGTGGGCAAACGTGGATCCGGGCACCTTTAATCTCGTCAATAATGCCTTCACCCTAACACTGACGAGCGTGACGAATGGGCCTAGCGGATACATCGTGCACGGATCATTCGCGACAACCGTGTACGGCGTACCGCCCACAGATGGCCAGCGCCCCGACGGCTTTGGGTTCTAGGGCCTGCCTAACGAAGCGTTGTTGCTCCCTTTAGATTGCGGCGACTTGTGTCGCAGCGCGACGATGAACGACACGGCATCAAATACATTCATCTGCTCGCCTTCCGACATCCAGGCCTTCCGGGTTGCGGGCAGCCGGCCCTCAAGTTCAGGAAACTCTTCGGCAATGGCAGAAGCGATTTGACTTTTGGTAGATCCGGTTGACCGAAACACCTCTTTGATCAGTGAGCCACTGACCAAAAAGACCGGAAGGTACCGGCTTGTGCAATACGGCTGCAGGAGACGCCAGCGATTGAGCACCCCGCTCTCACGCCGGTCGGCTGAGCGATCGAGGAGCACGACGGCGGAGGGGCGAAATCGGTCGATCCTGCTTTCCACCCTTGCGAGAAACTCTTGATCATTGGTCGACCAGACGCGCGCCACGCCCCACTCGACTAGGCGATATCCTCCTTCGATGATGGCAAAACCAAATCCCGCAGGGGACGGATCGATCGACAACAGGCGATAATGGTTGGGCGATGGTTTACGCATGGGATTTGGGCGGGTGCGCTGGTAAGCCGGCAGAATCTTCGAGGCCCTGGACATATACGATCCGCCTGCGCAGGTCAGCAGTTGCAGGCCGGTGCTCCAGATACCGCCGCAATCCGCGCGCCCGCGCCCGTACCTCTCGATCAATCCGAGCAAGCTCGCCCTCGTAGATCTCCCCAATCGACACTCCGAGCATTACCTGATACGCAAGCAGGATTTCAAGCGTCGGGATCCGCGTTGCCATTTCGTGGCGTGACGGTGTGGTCCCTGAGACTCGGCCGAGCAGGTATGCCACATCGGCCTGGGTTAGTCCCGATCGTCGTCGGTACATGCGGAGATATGTCTTGAGAAGATCGTGTGACATTTCAATCCAGAGCATATCCAACCCGCGACCTCGTCACGAGGTCACCTGATTTGCCGGATACGGCAAACACCTGCGCCCGGGTGGATGTGGGGACGTTCGCCGGAGGGTATCCGGACGCCCGTCCCTCAGCCCATTTCCTATGATTACTCTACGCTTCCCTTCTCGTCGTCCAACCACGTTGTCCCCAATGTCCCCCGGTCTCCCGGCCGGTACCGGTCGAACAATCCTTGCAGCCGCCGTTCTTCGGTGGGTGGGATGACGTACGCCCCATGCGTCTTGACTGGAAGGAGCGAAAGCCGATTGCGGAGCTGACTTCCAACCCAGCGGGCAGTGATGGGACGTCGGTAATCATCCCCAAACCGCCCTGCAAAGCGTTCGGCAATCGCCTTGACCGAAAGTGCCGCCCCTTCCTGCCGGAGTTCGTAGAGAGCTTCCACCAGCTCAGCTTCGATGCTCGTTCCCCGCTCCGCCCGAATCGCTCGGCTCGCTGCCTTGGCAAGATCGACCACCCTAGCTTGGGCTGATTCATCCTTGATGACCGCGAGCAGCGGGGCGTAGACCTGAGATATTCTTGGCTCGATCTCTGGCGAAGTTGCCCGATCCATTGACCTCGGAGTCCGGAAAGTCCGAAAGCGGTACATCAGCAGCTGATTGCGAAGGGTCAGTGCTTCACTATGGAACGCCACTGGCAGACTGAATGGGATGCCAGCTCGGGGCGGCAGGCCTGTCATGGTCTCGGTTATGCACCGGCTCTCAAGTGCCCGGTCGTCGAAGAGGCGCCTGGTCGCGATGATCTTCGGGCCGAAGACGTTGAACGCCCGCGGATTGAACTCCTTGCTCGGCGTCACATCGCTCCGCAGGACGGGAAATCCGGCGGTGTTACCGTTGTTCAGGATCTTGATGAGCTCCGCCCGTTCATCGGAAAAGCGAAAATCGCCCTCGTCAATGACCAGGGTGCCCCGGAACGAGTCGATGATACGAAAGATTGGTGAGACTGTGGAGGCGCCGCTCGCAAACATCGGTTTGTAGCAGAGGGATCCGATGGTTTGGAGGCACCGAGACTTTCCACTCCCGAAGTCGCCTTTCAGGCGGAGGTATGGTACTTCGGCAAAGCCATCATAAACCCACGAAAAGAGGACGTAGTATGTGGCTACTTCCTCGAAGGTTTCCGAAAGGTCGGCATATCGGTGAATGAACGAGTGGATCGCCGCAATGAGGTCTCGCTCAGATGAGTATTCGACCGCCGCAGACGGGAAGAGAACAACGCGATGTGACAGGAGATTGTTCGAGGGAGAGTACGGGACAGCACGGCCGCACCTGGTGGCCGCGAATTCGACTATCTCGGCATTCTCGCCACACCAGATCGCAAAAGCCGTCTGATTCGTCTTTGGATCAAGGATTGTCTCAACGAGATCGCTGTCTTCGTCGTGGCCGGACACCATCAGCAGCGTCTTGTTTGGTTGCGTCGGCTCGTCCATCGATCCAGGATACGTCGAATGCCACGGGGGGCAACAGGCGCGTTGGCATGCCGCGCCGGCATCATTAAGTCTAGATGCAGTATCCTTGCCATGCGGTTGGCACGAGAGACTTGGGTCACAGGCGCTATTGTCTACCTGGCAGCTTTGGCCAGCCCTGCCACAGTTCGTCGATAGGCACGCCACAAGCGGATGCAACCTGTGCCGCAATGTCTGTTTTCACCACAAAGCCAGCGTGGTTCGTCGGCGGCATATCGTTGTCATCCTCCCATCTCTCCCAGCGGAGACTCGAAAAGAATACGCGCTTCGCTCCCCGTGCGATGCGAGCACGATCGATCGTCTGAGACAGGGCCGCGACAAACACCCGCACTGCGGCTGTGTGATGATGCTGCTGCCCGCGAAAGCGATATTCGTCCCGCCGAACAACATTGCCGTGAATGATATGATTGCGGAGAGTATAAAAGCGGTCCGCCCACATGCCTTTCGCGCTTCGCCTTTCCATTTCCCTCTTGCCTCCGAGGCGCTCAGAGCGAAATCGGAATGTCGGCTCGCTACGACGGTCGTTCAGCAATTCTTCGATTCGCGTCTTGAATGCCAATCGCTGCTTCTGTTCCGGCAAGTCCAAAAGAACCTCGAATGCCGTCGCTTGGGACAAAATGCGCGATTGAATGTCGACGCTATTTGCGTTGTAATGAGCGGCCATCATCATGCCAATGGCACGAAGAACTCGCCGAAACAGCCCCTTGTCGCACCGTCGTAACCATCGGAGTTGCTCAAACATCAGCTCATCGTGCCTATAAATCATTGGGTGTGGGACGTAACTCGGCCGCACAAACCTCGCCTCGCCAATCTGATAGCCCATGATCCTGCGAGTAATAATTTGGCCCACCTCTTCTGCCACTGAATCGCGATCCATCCGGAAGCCTTGAAATGTCGCCGCAACGTTCTCGGACGCGCGGAGCCAATGTCCTGCATTACGCCCTTCCCTTACTCGTGCGTCTTGAGAAAGCGACGCCGCAAAGAGCATTAGCTGTGCCTCTCGCACGCGGTTCTGCTCCGCAATCGAGAACGGTCGACAATCTGTCGGTCCGATGCTAATTACGCCGATCCCCAATACGGCGGATGTGGAACCCTTTGCGGTAGCCATTTCAACGTTCATGTTCAGGAGGGCGCGGACGCGGCCGCGGAAGGCTGGATCAGACACACGATTGGCCAGCTGTCTGTCCGCATTCCAAATTGTCAGGTCGCCGTCCGATATCTCGTCCCGATCAGCCATGCCGAGATATGGAAGGTACGAGATCTGATAGTCCCGGTTGTCTGTCATCCAGCGATCGTAATACGGCAAACCAACTGCAACAAGGCCACTTACAGACCAAATGCTTGGGTCTCGGCGGTCGATTCTCGCTGCTTCGGCAGCAAATTCGGCTGCCATCATGAGAGCCTCAATCACCTCATCGAACCGACTCTCATCCAGGTCACTTTTTTGAACCGACGCCGTCGGGGTATGCTCACTGCAAAGCACAACAGCAAATGCCATTTTATACGCCTAAACAAAGCCGTCGTTAGTCTTTTGTAGAGTTTTCTTGCGTATGCCGTCATCGGCAAGGAGACGATCCACTCACCGTTCATCTGTTGCTGCCTGCATGTGCTGCATCGTCACACCGATATGCCTGCTACCCGACTTATGCTAGGATGGCGGGATCAGTACCACCATCATCGATCTCGAGGCACTCAAAAAGAAATACCTGATTGAAGACGAGCTGGGCATCACCAGTGAGTTTGGACGTATTCTCACGATCATTGATTTCGGTAACGTGAACCACTGGTTTGAAAGCGACAGCCAGGACGCCGACAACAAACTACTGGGAGCCGACGAGAAGCTACGGGTTGATCTAAATGGACTGAAACACTTCGCGAGACTGTTTTCCTACGACGCGCGTTTCTACTATGGGCACGATGCTCAGAGTACCAACCCACTCGGGTTCATCACCGCAGCGAAAGCAATCTTCGGCAAACATCGCGTCGTTACCAAGCCGATGCAGAAGGTACGGC
The DNA here is from genome assembly GCA_036499125.1 of Gemmatimonadales bacterium. Taxonomy (GTDB): domain Bacteria; phylum Gemmatimonadota; class Gemmatimonadetes; order Gemmatimonadales; family GWC2-71-9; genus Palsa-1233. The sequence goes on along the minus strand of DASYEH010000014.1, from coordinate 50,665 downwards.
ACCACCTCACCGACGACGAGCTTCCAAAGAACACACGCAGCTTGCGCAGAGACAACGAAGGCATCTACGTCCATATACCCAAGTGCAACTTCGACGTCGAGATGACGATTGACGCAATCCGACTCATGCCACAGTACGACACTCTTGCCCTCTTCTCTAGTGATGCCGACTTTGTTAGCTTGGCACGACATCTCACCCGAAACGGAAAGAAGGTCATCCTCATCAAAGGGGGAAACATCACGAGCGGGCTTCGCAAAGAAGTCACCAAGGTCATCAACGCGCAAGACATCAAACGCCATATTGCCCAAAAGCAAAGACCTGGCACGAGGCCAGGTCTTGCGAATCGTTAACCCGTATCCACGGGCAGGTATGGATATCCTAGCAGCTATTGCACAAACATGCAACGTGCGAGTGACCTCCTGTGGATATGACGGGCGGAAACCCTACGCCTTACGCCACTTGTCTCGGCCACCGGCGTCAGTGTCTCGCACTCGCTCAACATCAGGTCGCACACCCGGCTCAAGTTCGCGGGCCCGCTTGATCGCTTCAGCTTGAGTGGATTCGACAGCACTTGCTCGCTTGGCTCCCTCGCGCGTGACGGTATAGTCGCCGTAGTCATTCTGTTCAACAAATATTTTCTTAGACATGATATGGATCGCTTTCGTGTGGGTGGGACTTTTCTCCCCTATTATACCATGGATACCCTGTCGAGTCACCTTCGACCGCTACTTCACTGCGTTCGTGCCCTCGCTGCGACACTATGGCTTCGATTGCAAAGCTCGCAGACATCTCGCAAGCAGTATTGATGGCCAATGCCTCTTCGTCCGACATGTCTAACCGACCAAGAAGTACGCGGAGTCGATCGAGGGATGCACCAGACCATGGCGGTGATGATGGGGCGTTCATTGCCACCACCCTGCTCGTCACATCCTTACTTGTCCAACCCATGGGAAAGCTTGAACTGCTCCACCAACTCTGCAGCGGTCGTCAAACATGCCAGCACTTGGTCGAACCGACTCTCATCCAGGTCGAGTTTTTGAACTAACGCCGTTGGAGTATACCCACGACAAACAGATATAGCGCGTAGCAACCTCATCAAAGGCCTCCGACACGTCGGCGTATCGGTGGATGAAGGCGCGAATGAGAGCGACGAGTTCCGCTTCGTCCTCGTACTCCGTTGCTGTGATGGGAAGAGGACGACATAGTGACCAATCAGGTTGTTAGTATGGTCACACGGCATTCCTCGCCCCCCGTCGGGAAGGGCCACGCGGTCAGCTTCTTCGACCTGGCTCTCGCCGCACATCGCAAAGAGAGATCGGCAGTCTTCCTCCCGATATAACATTTCGACAATGGCCCCATCAGCGAGTCGGGCAGAGGCGGTAGAGATATCTCGCTTGTTGCGGTCACGGTTCATGGCGTCACCATACGGCCAGCGATTCATTCGGCTCAGAACCTCACACGTGCCGTGCGGGACGCTTTCCGCAGGTCAATTGGACGTAGCGTGTTGTTAACGCTACGCTGTTAACGCGTTCGCGGCCCCGCACTTGCCTAGGGAGGCGAGATTTAGATCGCAGTACGCCGCACCATATAGGCGCACAATGTCTCCATGACATTCTCCGACGCTGCGATCGCAGAGTTCATCGCGATATGGAACACCGAGCTCGGCGACGATCTCACACCAGACGCCGCCCGTGTCATCGCGCTCCGACTCATGACGCTCCATCGCCTGCTCAGAGGATCGCCACGCAAGCACAACCCATCGCCGCCGCAATGAAGTATTTCCTATACTGCAGAAAATCAACCGAGGCCGAAGATCGCCAGATCCTCTCTTTGGGATCACAACACGCCGAAATGCTGCGCATGGCGTCAGCGTGGAATGGCGTCACCATAGTCGAGTACCTCGAAGAAGCTCGATCAGCAAAGACGCCAGGGCGTCCGGTCTTTAACCGAATGTTGGAGCGGATTCGCCGCGGTGAGGCCGAAGGCATTATTGCGTGGCATCCCGATCGATTGGCCCGCAATTCAGTCGACGGCGGCGAACTCATCTATATGCTCGACAATGGTGCGCTCAAAGACCTTCGCTTTGCGACCTTCACCTTCGAGAACAACTCGCAAGGCAAGTTCATGCTGTCCATCATCTTCGGGTATTCTAAATATTACGTTGACGCACTGTCGGAAACCGTTTCTCGTGGCATCCGCGCGAAAGTCGAAAACGGTTGGCTTCCTCATTCAGCCCCGATCGGCTACATGAACGATCCCCTCACGCGCACCATCGTTGCAGACCCCGAGCGCTTCGTTCTTGTGCAGCGGATCTGGCGCCTTATGCTGGCCGGCAGCCATACCCCGCGCACGATTCTCACGGAAACCCGAGACTGGGGCCTTACGACACGCCAACGCCGAAAGATCGGGGGCAACCCGCTCAGCATAAGCGGTATCTATCATGTCCTCTCGAATCCGTTTTACGCGGGAGTCATTCCCTGGAAGGGGCGCGTGGTCCCCGGGAAACACCCACCGATGATATCGCTCACCGATTTTGAATCCGTTCGTCTGCGGATCGGACGCCCCCGCCAGGAGCGCCCAATCCGTAAGTCGTTTGCATACACCGGCCTCATCGCCTGCGGGTATTGCGGCTATTCGATCACGGCCGAAGAAACGACTAATCCCTACGGCAGTCGGTATACCTACTATCGCTGCACGCACAAGAACCCTCTTCTACTATGCCGGCAGCCTGCGATTAGCCTCCCCCACCTCGAAAGGCAGATCATCGCGTTCCTCGCCACCTTGGCATTCCCGGGCTTGGTCGACGAGTGGTGCAAGCGGCAGGACAGCGGAGCAGTCGAACAAGACCGCACAGTCGAACAAGCAGCCCATAATGCACTTGCGAAGCAGATCGCAGGCAAGGCGAACGAACGTGCCGTTCTAACCACACTGCGCATTCGGGATCTCTTGAACGATGATGAGTTTGCGGCTCGTCGGGCGGCGATTGACCTGGAGGAAGCCGCCTTGAAAGAACGCCTTATGCCGACCACCTCGGCCGACTGGGTCGAACTTTTGAGCACCACCATTTTGTTCAGCAACAGAGCGGTGGAATGCTTTTCGCGCGGCGCGCAAGACGTTCGCCGGCTGATTCTCGAATTAGTCGGGTCGAACTTGACCCTGACCGACCGGATCCTCAGCATTGAGGCCGCGAAACCGTTCCGCGTATGTGAGAATATCAGCCCCTATTTGGTCTTGTGCGGCTGGGAGAAGGACGTCAGAACTTTTTGTGCATTGGGTGATCCGCGGGTTGCGCAAGTGGTTGAACAGTTGAAGCAGCTCCTGGCACTGCTTCCACCTGATTCCTCGCAACCGACATCCCCAACGTCCCCATGTCCCGGATGTTGACCATCTCATCAGAGCGGCGTAGGGTGTGGGTATTCATCAACGCCGCCATGATCTCGATCGACGAAGCACGACAACTCATGAACAATGCAACACTCTCCGACGACGAGCTCGGTAGGATTCGCGATGACTGCGCTGCTCTTGCCGATATCATCATCGATGCGGTCATTGCAAAGACCGCCGGTCATGATGCATCACCTTCCCCTGCCGCCTAACTACCATGCACGGCATCATCTACGTCAGAGTAAGTAGTGGTGATCAGGTTGCGGGCACTTCCCTCGACTCTCAGGAACGTCAGTGTCGTGCATACTGCGACCAGCACCGGATCACCGTGCTTGAGGTCTTTCGCGAAGAAGGCGAATCAGCGAAGACGGCTGATCGCACAGAGCTCCTGCGCGCCATAGCATATTGCAAAACACACAAGGGCACGGTCTCGGCTTTTGTGGTCGCCAAAGTCGATCGGTTCGCGCGCAATACCGAGGACCATTTCTCTGTCCGCCAGCTCTTGCAGAAATGCGGCGTCACCCTTCAGTCGGTGCACGAACCGATCGGCAACACGCCGACCGAGAAGTTCATCGAGACGGTGCTCGCGGCAAGTGCCGAGTTCGACAATGCGGTTCGTCGTCAACGAGCAATCGATGGCATGAGTAGCAAGATCCAACAAGGCATTCGACCGTCCAAACCACCGCTCGGATATATGAGCTTGGTCGTACGGGGCCGCCTTGATAAGAAGATGCGGCCGGATGTTCCCGACCCCATTTCCTTCCCCATCATCCAGCGCGCGCTTCGTGCGTACCTGCGCGGTGAGATTCGGACCTTAACGCACTTCGCCCAGGCACTCGATGATTGGGGATTAGGGATGTACCGCGGGAAGCCGACCCCGACAAACACGGCGTTTAATATGCTCTCGAAAAACCTCTCATATTACTCCGGCCAGCTTCGCAATCCGTGGGACGGCAACACATACACGGGACGTCACGTACCCATGATCACCCCAGAAGAAGCAGCGCGCATCACCCTCATTCACCACAGAAAGGCACGTTCGTGGGCAGCGACGCGCGAGCGGTACAATCCGGCGTTTCCCTTTCGTCGCAACATACGTTGTAGTGTCTGCGGGAAATGCTTCACAGGTGCGTTCACTCACAATCCGAGCGGGAGAAGGTATCCATACTACCACTGCTGTAACCGGCAGTGCTCAGAAAAGGGACACACCATCGGTCGCGAGCGGCTTCATGATTTCGTGCGCGTTTTTCTCGACGCGCACCCGCTCAGACCCGCCATTGCGCCCCTGCTCGATCGTTCCTTGCAAGAAAGCGCGGCAGCGCGTCATGACCACAGTACCGATCAGCGCCTCGTACTCACCCATACCCTGGAAGCACTCATCCATCGACGTACCATTCTGCATGAGATGCGGGAGGACGGAAGCTATGACCGCACGATGTTCCACGAACGACTCGCGGCAGTCGATGGGGCGATCGCTCAAACGCAGCACGATTTGGGCACAACCACCAACAACCCACACCTTATTGATTCCGCTCGCACAGTTGCCGAACACCTCTTGCGTGAGATCGGAACGACCCTTTTCACGCTTCCCGTCCGTACGAGCTCTCGGCTGAGTCATCTGTTATTCCCCAACGGAGTGATCTGCGGCCACTCTGCCGACTTCAGAGTTTCTGCGATATCGTCGCTGCAAGTATGACAGCGAAAAGGCCCCACGGTGGGGCCTTTTCATTTTGGGTAGACGATGAGACTTGCCGTATGCGGCAATCGTTGGCACAGTACGCGTTCTCCCCATGTCTATCTAGGACTGCTCGATGTCTGCGAGCGGCTCGGAATGCTTCAGCAGTGCAGCGTATATCTTTCGCGTACATCGTTCCTCACCCTTCGATCCTTTAGTCTTGGCAGTGTTCTTCGCCAGCTTCCGGATATCCAGACTAGGAGAGATGGAGTAGTCGTTGAGCAACAGGAACACATACACAGCGACGATCGCCGAACGTTTGTTTCCGTCACTGTAGTTATGATCCTTTACAACCTTATAGAACAACCTCGCGGCAAGCATGTGCAGGTCATTCCCGTAATATGGCAACCGAAGCAACTCAATGACTCCGAGCGTCCGGTCGTACCATGCAGCGTTTGTTATCGGGAGAGAGAGCTTCAGAACGGAGCTTGAGCCTTTCACATAGTTAACCCACCATGCGAGGTCTTCGTAATCAGGGAAATACGCTTTACTCACGAGCAAGAGCCTCTATTGCAGAGGCAAAGTCCTTGTTGAAGCGCTTAGCTCCTTGCTGCAATACGGCGCGCTTCTGTTCGACCGGAAGGGTGTGTGTCTTCACCCGTGCTTGGTTTGATGACGACGTACCTTTTGCGCTTGTCTTCCGAGTAAAAAAGTTAAAGTATTTCTTCATGGCCCCATGATATCATGTTGCTGCTACTTGTACACGTACACATATCTTCGGTGTGTTAGGTGCCGCACACACCCATTTCTTTCGTCGCTCGCAACGTCCCCAACGACTGAAGGGCAAAAGGCGCATGAGTGGGTCGCGCCACCAGGACAGCGCAGTGACCCGAGCTAAGGAAGCCATTTTCGATTTGGTAGACTATTAAACTTGCCGTATGCGGCAATACTTTCACAATTGTGCGGCTGGGAGAAGGACGTCAGAACTTTTTGTGCATCAGGTGATCCGCGGGTGGCTCAGGTGGTTGAGCAGTTGAAGCAGCTCCTGGCACTGCTTCCACCTGATTCCTCCTGACTAACATCCCCAACGTCCCCATGTCCCGGATGTTGACCATCTCATCAGAGCGGCGTAGGGTGTGGGTATTCATCGACACCGCCATGATCTCGATCGACGAAGCACCATCTCGCAAGCGCTGACGATATACCGTAGCTCATCGATACTGCGTGCGCGATTGCCGCGTAACTCATGCACGCATTCGCCTGCACCTTAGCGGCGCCCCCAGTCCTCATGGTCGCTCGCTTAAGCCATCTGCTATTTCCCCAAAGGCGTGATATGCGACATCGAGACAGGTTTACGAGTAGCTTCTCTGTCGCCGCTGCAGACAATGCCGAGGACAACGGCAAGAGATGTTGGTACGGCCCGAGCTAGAGTAAATAAGCTCCCTAGCGCTGCCTCCGCACCCCGTAGCTGAATCGCCCGCACTGCATCCGTGATATAGCAGTGGCAGCGCCGCCGTCAGGTGGCGGATCGTTCATGAAGAATGCACACCCGGTCCTCCAAGTGCAGGACAGCCTACACCTTCCCAGATTGCCCTGGTCACGCCGAATCATCACCACCGAAGAGCTGTTTGTTAGCGCCCGCTGACAGACCAATTCTCCAGCCGGCGTAAATGGTGAGCATTGCGGTGATAGCGACACATCCACTTCGGACAAACAAATCCCAGCCAGGCGAAAGCGACTCGGCGGCCGGGATGTGAAAGACGCCCTTTAGAACAACGTTGCTCGTAACAACGTAGCCAACAACTCCAGCCAAGGCCAGAACCACGCGAATCGGTCGACGCTTTGCGAAGACGATTGCCAGCGAACCAGCAGAAGTAATAAACTGAGAGAATGGACTGACTTCCGACCCACCGGTAACCGCACACAGAATACAAAGCAAAAGGAGTAGGAACAGGGCCGCGAATAAAATGGAGCGCCGGCGCGTGACCGGCGTGTATCCGCTTACGCTCTCAGAAAAAAACGTTGAGCTGTTCCGAAGAAGACCGTAGCCGATCAGGTTCGCTAGGGCGAGAAACGCCATCAGTGCGAACACGAGCTTTCGCCCACTGAACTGTGGCAACTTATCGTTGTAATTCAAAATAAAGAAAAAGGCACAGCCCGCTACGATTAGCGTAGCAAGCGAGATTGAATCCCAGCGGCGCTGGATAAACTGCTCTTCTGCCTCGGTCGCGGTTGCCATAGTATGGTCGCTCAGCGGGGGAGCCAAATTTGCGTGCGTCAGCTAACGATCTTCAAACGTTGGCGAAACGACATACAATGCGAACCCGAGAATGGATAGCACGCCGTACGCAGCAAGAGCTGGCAATGTTCCCGAGGGAAGGACTAGGCACGAGATTGCGATAAGACCGCCGGTCGCTGTTGCCGTTCGGGAGATCAGATTTGGCTTGCGAATGGTGCGATCGCGATAAAAAGGAACCGTGACCAACGAAATAAGCACCACTTCACGTGCGACAACGACCGCGAGTGCGATGGCTGGGAGGGCTCCGCTGAACGCCAACGCCAGGGCGACGCCTCCGATAATCACGCGATCAGTAACAGCATCCAATACTCGTCGGCTCCGACGTAGCGAAGCAACATCACGGTATATCGAGGTCCCGAAGACCACTCCGTCGAAAATGTCGACGACGACTATGAGCGCAATTCCCGCCACAGCTGTCCACGTATGCGAAGCAAGAATGGCCAAACTGATTATCAACGCTAGCGGAAGCTTTATGAACGTCAACGCGAACCCGTGTGCTGCCGCGGCGTCCATGGGATATTTTACGACTGAGGAATTCCCGCTTGTGATCGTGCCGAGGCGAGAAACCACGGGTTGCATGGATGAAATGGGGTCGAATGTCATGGAAATGTCTCAGTAATAAGGTATCGACGCTACTAGGTCCCTGAAGCGGAACTAGGTGGACGCCAAGCGCAACCTCAGGATCGTACACTGGTCGGTGACTGCCCCCAACCATTCTACTGCCAAAAGCATTGTCGCGCAATTCCGGGTTCCGGAACGCAAGGCCAATTGCTCCGTCAATGGCTCACGCACCGGGCTCATCGGCCGACAACTAGTGGCAAACGGGTATCGCTGGTCCTCAAACATGATGACGGCGTGACCGACCGTGCGGCGGCAGCACTTCGGCTAGCGGCAACGTCAAGCGATACGTCTTCATGAGGCGCCGTTCAGCGTGCGTGGTTTGAGGAACCCCACGCCAACACCGGTCTAATCCGCTTGTGCTGGTCTGTGCGCGCATACCCCGCGGCGACGCGCCCCCCGGATTATCCGGTCAACTTCGAGCGTTGCTCGCAGATCTCTTGTCTCGCGCTAACCGTCCGGCTGGTTGTCTAACTCTTGAGCAATCCTCCGGTGCGTAGCCTCGTGGCCACGGAAGCATCTCTACCCGTCAGTCTTTCGCCTTCCTGATTGTCCTGGCGACGGAGCCGGCCGTCTTTTCGCCGAGCGCATTATAGAGTTCATCGAGGACTGCTTTCAGGCGAGTTTCGCGAATGGCGGAGGTAGCCCCGGCCTCGACGTATTTGGCCATTACTGCGGTAGCAGCCAAAAGATCCGCCTTTTCAAGCCTCGAAGGTGCTGGTCTCTTCGAACTGACATACCAAGCGGCCAGCTTTCCGCGGGTGCGAGCATGCGGAACTCCCCCGGCGAGAAACGTTCGAAGCCCACTCCAGCTCATGCCGATCTCGTTGGCCACTTCGCGAAGGCTCGAATCATTCACCCGTACCAAAACGGCCTCCCGGAGCGTTCCAAGCCCAAAGCGGTGCTCGCCTGTCATTGACAGGTCCGAGAAGACGACTTATCGTCTGTGCGAAATCTTGTGCGATTTGATTTGGTACACGGTGGATTCTAAGCCGGCGCCGGCCGGATGCGAAGCCCACCCCCTGATCCGAGGCCCTTATGCGCCCTTCCCGAACCTTGATTCTGCTTGCGGTACTCGTGGGCTCAACCGGCTGTCTGACTCCAGCCGGCTTCGTCGCTACCAGCATCGGGACCCAAGTGGGCGCGAATGCGGCAATCGGAGCTTCGAACCGGGCGGTCCAAGGCAAGTTGTCCTTCGATAGCGCCCAGGTCGAAAAGACCCGAATCACGGCCCGGTCTGAGCAGATTCTGACCGTCCGCGGCATCGTCATCTGGTCACCGCCTGGCAAGAATGCTCAGTTCTTTCCGCTCGACTCGGTAAGCGCCTTTGAGGTACAAATGTTCGACTCGGCCGGCCGGGCTGTCATCACCAACCAAGAACCGATCAAAGTCTGGGACGGACAGGAGCTCATCACGGCCATCCCGCCGAACAAACCGGTTCGATTCGAAATGAGGGCCACGATTGCGACGAACGTCTGGCGTGTTGTCCGGTCGGCTAAGGTAAAAGGCGACCATTATACGCCAATCAAAACGGTGAAGTAGAGGGACAGCGGTTGACGTTGCGCGAATGGCTCCCTGCGTTTGCATCGCCTTGCCCTGGTTCCTATTGGTAGCATAGTGACCGACAACCGGAAGCGGGGAATCTCTCACTGACAAGGAAAAGGCACGCGGATGGTCTACCCAGATGTGCCGTCCTCAACTACTTCTTCTGCGCTCGCCAGGTCGCGATGACTCTCTTCCACCGTTCTAGCTTCATCGCGATGTCTTTGACGTTGTGAGCGTCTAACGGGTTCATATGACACACGACATTCCTAGACGGCTCAAGCTCACGCATGAAGCTCTCGAACCACGCTATTGCGTCGCCATCGCCGAACACGGCTGGGAAAAATTCGGCACGGTGCGCCTGGATGATCGATCCCAAGTCTTTGAGGTCCGTATAGTCGATAGGATGGGCGCCCCGCTTCTGATGCCAGCGCCGGGCGTTTTCTCCGCGCCGACGCTGGTCCGCATTTTCCCGTACGGTCTTTACCTTGCCATTGACCATCGTTTCCCACCAATCACTCCCGTACTTGGCCGCCATGACAAGCCGAATCACGCTTCTCATCGAGTTCTCGATGATATACAGCTGTCCATACACTGCCTGCATTCTCTCGATGTCCTTCAACACAGTCGGCGCGAGCAACTGGGAGTCGGCCGCCATCCGTCCCGGATTGGGCAGCTTGGCCCCCTTGCGCGCCCGGCCCAAAGGTTCCGACGCAACCGCGCCCTGCGGCACTGAGGCGCCGCTAATTCTACCAATCGCCGCCTGAATCACTGTGAGCGGGTCCCCGAGAAAATGCTTGTCGATTCGGATTCCTATCTGATGCGCCACGACCGCCTGGGCCACCCAAGTAGGCATCGGCGACGCCTTTCGAACACCTGCGACCCGGTTCGACAAGACCTGCGGCGACCAATTCGTTTCTTTCGTGATTGCATCCCGTAGCGTTTTCTTGCTCATATCTCGGGCGCCCCACTAGGCCGAGGTTCCGAGCTCACATCCTTTCGCGCCCGATGAAGTGCGGTACGCACTCCGGTCGCGCTCATACCTAGGGCCAACGCGATTTCGGCTGACGTCTGCCCTAGAGAATCAAGGAAGATGATGGCGTCCCTCTTCTCCATTTGGCGCGATACGAGCGCCGCAAGCAGCCGATTCGTCCGCTTGAGTTCGTCAACAACCGCCTGACCAGCAACCGCATTGGCGTCGGCCGCGAACCCGGCCCGCTGCTGTGAGTGCTTCACCATCTATTCCTCCACTAGTATGCCTGCCTGTATTACTGACCCGGACCGAGCAGTTTAGGTGACATTTCGTCGGAGCCGGCAGCGCTTTTTGCGGCCTTCTTCTTGAGGCGTTGCAACGTGGTCGAGACCGTCGCCGCAGTAGTATCGAGTACGTCAGCGATCTCGGCATTCGACGCGCCCGTGCCCGCCAACAGCTTCACCAAGTCTTGCTGCCCGACCGTGCTTTTAATCTGGAGCGCCATCAGCCGATTCAGAATCCGCAGCTGAACATGTAGATCGCCCAACCCAATCACTTCGTCATGCTTCGCCACTGCTCGCCTCCCCCTTTGAACTGTTTCCGGGAGCCGCTTTCCCCTCTTTCTTCTTCATCTTGGCGAGGGTAGACGCCACGTCCCCAGTCTGCATTGCAAGGATTCGGGCGATGCGACCGCTCGGGATATTCAGTTCGCTGAGCTTCCGGATCGCCTCGGCCTTCGTGGCGAAACCGCCGTGCACCAGCACAGTTACGCTGGTCAGGTCCTGAATAGCCTCGACCACATCGGCGAAACTCGATGCGTTTCGATTGCGCTTCCCATCGGTATCAGACATCGTCCTCTCCAGGTGAGTCGTTCTTGTCTACCACTCCCGCCTTCCGACCAGCCCGCGCGCGCGATATCGACTTCGCCACTGCGGTAGCCGACCGCCCAAGCATGGGCGCGATCTCCTTGGGCCCGAATCCGGCGTCCGACAGCAGCACGTCGAGCTTGAGTTGGCTGCCCCCATGACGCGCAGCGGCATCAGCAAGTTGAAGCTGTACCATCAGCATGGCCCGGGCATATCGGACGAGTTCTTCCACGGTTCCTCCCTCGTGAGACGGGGTAAAGGTAAGAGCCCGTATCAATGCCGTCAAGGTGGGTGGCAACAATGCTCGCATACAGGATGAATCAGCAAAGGTCGTGATCAACTGTCAGGCCAGTTAAGTTATTGTTACTTATAGTGTTATGTGCCATCATATTGTCAGTATGTGTCCGAGTCCGCTTTATGCGGCTTGTGCGTGCTTGTGATGCATCCCAGCCAGCCCTCAGGATCGGAACGAGCAGCGGGCTCGTATCGCCGGCGGACGCGCACGCCATGGCTGCGGTCGCGACCCGCTTAGCACGCATGAAGAGCTTATTTAATGGACATCACGGATACGCCTTGACCGGACTTGGCAGAATCGCGCTAGCCAACAACAGCCCAGCAGGAAGCCAGTCGTCCATGCGGACGAGTAGACCGGCCCGGTGATGGCAACGAGCACCAACGCGACGCGCCGCTGAGCATCTAAACGACGTAGGACACTTTTCTTTGCTATGCTCCCATTCCTAGCCACTATCAGACGCAGGTGTCGTTTATGGATTCGGCAATAATATTTGTGCTTTGATTTACTTGGCGAGCCAGCCCTCAGGATCGGAACGAGCAGCGGGCTCGTATCGTCAGCGGATGCGCACGCCATGGCTGCGGTCGCGGGTTATGAGTTGGTGTCCCTTTTCCACCACAACCGAACAGAAGCAGAAAACCCTGCGCGCGGGGGGGCGCTACTCGCTCCTTCAATAACCTGGGCATTTGACCGTGCCAGAACAGATTAATTCACCTACTGGCAGATCACCGCTTGCCAGCGGCTTCTTTTGAGATTAGCCATGCATCTCTACCCTTGCGGAGTGTCCCATGTATATGGTCCCCGGCGAACGCGAACTTATGGCAACGAACGGCGACATCCTCGTGCTGACCACGCACCGTGTCCGAATGGCTACGGAGCGCCTGGGCCAAGGCCATCTCATGAGCATTACACTGGATTCCGTGGCAAGTTGCGGTCTCGCGACGAGGACCTATCCGATGCTGTTACTGCTCGCCGCGATTATTGGAACCGTGCCTCTGTTGCAGCAGGGTCGGGATCGAATGCCAGCCCTATGGATCGTTGCCGGGATCTGCGTTGTGGGATATTTCATCACTCGCGCATCGCATCTGACTATTGCTTCCGCGGGCGGATCAATACACGCGCCAATTTCCGGTATGAACCACGGTGATCTGATCAACTTCGTCGATGCCGTGGAGGAAGCAAAGCTCGCGTACGCGACTCGAGCTCCCAGCGGAGCTCCAACGACAACAGCAGTGTAGTGATGTTGTTGTACGCATTAAACATTCGCAAACAACAATCCGCGCATCCCGTCCCACGAAGGAGGAACTGGGAGGGTGCCATCTCAGAGTGAACCTCAGCCGACGTAACCTGTTCGACTTCCATTCTTTCCGGCAGCGGCAACAGTAAACGACGTGTGGGGCTGGCTTATCCTGATAGGCTGAGATCAGAGGCGGCCTTACTCGCCATCCGTTCTTTCCAACCCATCGCCCAGCCCCAATCAACCGTCGAGGTGCATATGTCCCACATACGGGTGGGCGCCGATGCGCCCGCGACCGTCGTCGCGGCCGTGCCGCAATCGATACAGCGGCGACTCGAAGTCGCCATGCCGGTCAGCGTGAGTGTCATTCATACCGATTCGCTCCAAAGTGCGATTTCCGTTGCCCGCCGCGATCCACGTGTTAGGGCGCTCATGATATCTCCCGATGCAGTCTCCGATCAATCTGCCAGGGCGGCTGGCAACTTCCAATCGAAGCTACCCGGTGTTCTCACGATCGCCATTGTGAGCGAGCGGCGACAGTCTAGTGAAACGCAGCTCTTGGGCCTTGGTGCCTGCGGCGTCCGCTACCTGGTCGACGTCAACGAGACCGATGGATGGCGCCGACTCAGAGCATTGGTGGCTGAAGCCGGTAGCAAAACAACAACCACAATCCTCGGCAACATCCTTCGATTAGTTGAGCCTTGCACGAAGGACACACGATTGTTTTTTGATGTCCTTGTCCGGTCGGCCCCCAGGTTATGGACTACACGCGGCCTTGCAGGACTTCTTGGTATCGGAAGCAGTACGTTCGTATCTCGATTCGTTCGGGCCGGGCTGCCTTCCCCCAAAAGCTACATTGTGAGCGTGCGCTTGGTCTACGCGGCAGCCATCTTTGACGAAGGCACGCACACCATCGCAGATGTAGCATATCGTTTGGGGTATGCAAGCCCGCAGTCGTTTGGGCGGCATCTTCGGCTGCTGATGGGTATAACGCCGTCGGACTTCCGGATGCGGTTTCCATTCAACGTGATGTTGGAACGCTTCCTTGAGTCGCACATTGTGCCGTTCGTGGCCGTTTTGCGTGAGTTCAAGCCGATCCACGGCGGCGCTTGACGAGCGCGCACTTGTGATCCTTACAGGTTGGACAACAAGCCGGTGACTATGTCACCGGCTTTCTTTATATGCGCTCACGCACTGGCACTGCGCTACCGCTTTGTCCGTGTCTTTCTCACCTTGTTGTATTCCGGATGCTTCTCGACGGTCTGGTAGAACTCATCAACCAGCTTGAACCGCTTCGCCACATCTCCCACCTCGTCGCCGTCGCTGGCGTTGTCTTCCAGTTGCTTGATTCTCTTGATCAGCTGTGCGCGCCACTTCGGGTCCTTCGTGGCTGACAAGAATTGGCGCGTTTGCGCGAGCTCTTGATCCGTGGACTGGCCACCCGAGCGGCGGAGCTTCGATTGCAGCGATTCCCGGTGCAGCGCCAGTTGCTTCAAAAACATCCCGCTCATCGTGTCTCCCAGAAATACATGGTAATGGATCTCAGCGGTTGCATACCGCCTATTTGAAGTGCTCTTTCAGCCCTGCAGCAATCGCGTCGAGGGATTTTTCGAGTTCGGCGAGTTTCTCGTCGTTTGCGGCCCGGTTCGTTGCGACGGTCGCTGTCACATGCTCACAGATCGCCACCTTTGCTCGCTCGACGATCCTGGCAACACATAGCACGAACCACTTTAGTCGTTTTGGTATGTTCATGCGACCAGCATACCGCGACTAGTACGGCGACACCTGAAAGTACATCATGCCAAGGTCGGCATAAAGCGGTGGCTCCGGTCAACAGAGGTCAGGTGATATGGTGGGTGCGACGCGGCGGCGTGGCCGCCCCGTCTGCGTTCTTGTGTACCCATACCGCGTGTGTCAGGCCCCGCAACGGCCAGGCATGTGCGGTATGCCTTTACCCACCCAATAACCGGAGATACCATGTCATTAGCCATCGATTCGTCCCCCCTCGACGAGCCGAAAGATCACGCGGCGCACGCTGTGCGACGTTCAGCTGCGGTTCGTCTATTCTCGACCGCCCTATGGACCACCAAGGCTCCGCCATGGGGCCCGATCCGGGAAGTGTCGGATGCGGCGAAGTTCCTTATGCGCTTTATCGGCTCGCGGGACCGCGAGTATTTTGTCGCGATTCACCTTTCGTCCCAGGCCATGGTCATCGGCGTCGAGATCGTGAGTATCGGCGACGTCTCGTCAGCGCCAGTCACGCCCAGGGAGGTTTTTAAGGCAGCGATACTTTCGAATGCAGCGGCGATCATCGTAGGACATAACCACCCGTCGGGTGACGTGATGCCGTCGCCGGAAGACGTGCAGACTTACCGGTCGTTGGTTGAAGCGGGTGGACTTATTGGCGTCACAGTTGTCGATTGTTTGGTGGTGTCGGCAGACACATGGTACTCAGTGGGCACAAGCGGGTAAGCTCCGCTGTGCGCGCAGATTCTCCCAGCAACGCAGCCTGCAGGCGTGAAAAGAGGCGCACCGATTGGCGCGCCTCCACATCTGGCATTTACTGTGACATGAGTCCTATCCCAAGATACGCACGAATCTCCGTCATCCCGTAAAAAGTCTCGTCACCTGTATCTACCGCGGGAAGATCGAGTAGCTCACGACGCTGGCGCTCATCGTTGGATGAGATGCGAATCACATAAAAAGGCATCCCCTCGCGCTCCAACTCCCCGGTCAACAATTTGCTGTCATCAGAATCGTCAACGAATACGCGAAAGATGTGCGACTTTCCGCTCGCCGACATATGGCGTGTAGCTCTGTTCGACATAATACCACCCCCAAGAAATGTGCTTGAATGTACTACCCTCGATCTATCTTACCAGACTGCCGACGGCGATATCAAGCACGCAACACCGCAAGCGCAGACTCAATGCTCGTGTAACATTCTACCATCGGCAGTACGTCGAAATAAGGCTCAGAGTCCCCGACCTGCGCCGCAAGTTCTTCAGCCCGAGCCTGCCTTCGAGCCTGTTCATCGTCGTCGAGAACTCCCTCGCCGTCGACGCCGTGTGCCGGCATGACGTCCATATCGAATTGTCGCAATAGCTCTTGCAGAGCGTCGGCCTCTCCGCTCAGCACCCGCTGCATGAGTGGAGAGTCTGGAGCGGCGCGGATACGGGCCTGCAGCGTTTTCAGGTTGGTTGCATCACCCACGATGCTACCCTTCTTGTATTCTTCGCTGAGAAAATTCTCTTCGAAGTCGCGCGCTGGAAACTGCTTCCGATCATTCTCTGGCACGATTGCGATAACGCGGCTCGGTCCGCGCTCCTGAAGGCGTCGCAGACGGTCCACATGCATGAGCTCGTGCATGACCCCTGACGACGAATGGCCCTCGAATATAGGCCGAAAGCAGACGATTATATCAGATTGCTCCACGAGCCAGTGGTCTCGTGCACCTATTTGCCGCGCGATTGTCTGAACGAACTCATTAATCACCGGCGTGCAAGTAATCTGCGGGCGTTCGTCACTCTGCCATCCGAACGGAAAGTTAAAGGACGAAGGCTCGGCTCGCGGCTCTGTCCAGCTTAGCCGGCGTGCTTCAGGTGCGAATGGCCATCGTGGCGACAAGTTGCCGCAGAAACCAGAACAGTCAGGCGCCCCATCCGCCGCCTTCTTGAACCGGTATTCGTCAATCGCTGTAGGCTCAAACACAACATGCGACTGTGAGAGTTCGCGAGTTAGGTCTTGGATTGACTGCAGTAGCGCATGGCCTTCCCCCGCCTGTGAGCCAGCCATCAAACGGCGAACTTCCGAAATTGGATGAGAGAGGTATGCCGTCCTCTTTGATGAATAAAGCAGATCATAAAGCGTCGCAATTGGATGCTTGACGGCGAAGACGAAATGAGTCGTATCAAGCGCAGCGGCCACACTTGCAGAAACTAAAATCTCGTTCGCGCGCCACGCTAATACACGCAGTCCACTCACATATGGATCCTCGGCTACGCGTGGTCGCGTGAATACTTGACCCGACCTAGATAACTCTACCTGCACGTCATATACATCGTCGACCAACGTGATAACGCGTTGGGCACGGCCACCGACCAGGCGGCGGAGTAATTCGAAATTCGCGATTACGACGAACTGCCTGTACTTATGGTGGTAGTAGCACAAATGAAGTGTCAATATTACGTCTGAATCCTGCGCGAGATGCTCATTCGCCTCATTCACGGCGTTACGAACAGCCGCTTCCCAAAGGCTTCGCAGGTGCTGCTGTGGCAACAAAAAAGGCGACAGCCTTCCAGCAGGTGATAGACCAAGCGTTTGAAGCGACGGCTTTGCGAGCTGGCCAAGTATCCGGTCAACCGATACAACCTTGACTACAGATCCTTGCCGCACTTCGGCGGCGTACTGTGACAACCCCTGAAGCGCATCAGCCACGCCTGTTCCGGGCATACCCGTGACGATATGTAACCGACCGGTCATGTCCTGCTCCACGGAGAAGGTTTTGGCAACATCGTTCACAGACCACGAAGCAGAAGCGGCGTCCCGACCTAACCGGCTTTCCCGTGCCGGATTGGTGCCTCGTCCGGCAACGCAGAGCGGCTCCCACAACGGAGCTTTTCTCGCCACCATTGAGATATCCGAACGTACCGGGACACCAACAATTACATCGGTCGTACCACGTTCCGCAACGGACGACGGGTCTTTGGCATTCGGCGAGATGATCGCCCTTCTCACTTGTATGCTATCGGTAAGACCGGCACCGGCAAATCCACTCTCATCTACACTACCGCCGTCCAAGATCTCGCTGGGCACGCTGGCCTCGCTCTTTTCGACCCACACGGCGATTTATCCACTAGTCTCGTCCACGCTGCTAGAATCTACCGACCGGACGATCACATCTACCTCAATCCGGCCGACTCCAGCGATGCGTTTCGCTTCAACCCGCTCGCTAGCGTTCACGAGGACCGACGCCCACAAGCGGCGGCGGGCTTGATAGAGGTTTTCAAGAAAATCTGGCACGATGACTGGGGCCCGCGCCTCGAACACTTGCTTCGTAATGTCATCTTCACGCTACTCGAAATCCAGGGAAGCACGATCGCCGACATCCCGCCGCTACTGACAAACAAAGCGCATCGAGAGCGTGTGGCCGCACAGCTTGAGAACCAAGCGGTGAAAGATTTCTGGGAAACCGAGTACGCCCGATACTCCGGGCCATTCCGTGCAGTCATTGTCGCGCCGCTGCAAAACAAGATCGGTGCCCTTCTCACCGATCCGGTTCTGCGCCGCGTGTTCACGGGCGATGGACCGCAGCTCGATATCCGTGACATCATGGACTCCGGCAAGTGCCTCATCGTCAACCTAGACAAAGGACGCTTGGGCGAGGGGCCTGCATCTATCCTCGGTTCGTTTCTGGTCTCTCACATCGCCTTGGCGGGACTGGCCCGAAGCGAGCAATCGGAAGCCGAACGCCGGGACTTCTTCGTGTACCTGGACGAGTTCCACACGTTCACGACGCAAGCCCTTGCCACCATGCTTTCAGAACTGCGCAAGTACAAGGTCGGATTGATCTTAGCCCATCAACACCTGAGCCAGCTCGATCCCGCCATTCGTAGTGCGATCTTCGGAAATATTGGCACCCTGATTTCCTTCCGAGTCGGCGCCGCCGATGCCGCATATCTGGCTCGGGAGTTCGCGCCAACATTCTCCGCTCAAGACCTGACTTCCCTTCCTCGGTACAACATGTACCTTAGACTTCAGATTGACGGCGAGCAGTCCCGGCCGTTTTCCGCACGAACCTTGAGTTCGCTCGACGAGATCCCTGGCTTCAGACCTAGCGCTCCCTCTGCGTAAAGGATGAATCATGGCCCGCCCCACTCAGATTCTGTCGCACTGGCATCTGCTCATCGACAGCTTCAGCACGTCGTCCCTCGACTTCTATTCCGCGGTAACGGAGCGGATCTCCGCGCGAGAAGTTCCACATACCAGCGCTAGTAACATCGAATGGAAGGAAGGTGGTCTCCTTTCCTCCGGCCGGATCTATCTGCGATTCAAACGTAATCGCCTCATATTCGATCTCTGTGCTGCACCGTTCGGCACATCATTTTTCTTTTCGTGGTGGCTCGTCGAAGAGCAGATCCAGCCGTCGGCTGTGATAGGCTTTGTCGTATTTGGGACCCTCTTCGTCACGCTCTTTTTCTTGGTTGCTAAACTCGGCCTTGTTGTCAGTACGGTGCTCTGCATCGCCCTTGGGGCAGGCATCTTGGCGCTCGTGCGCATCGAGCGCGAACGCGGTCAACACAACATGGAAGACTTCCTGCTGGCGATCCCAATCATTGGCACGCTGTACCTGCAGGTCTTCAGGCCATCCACGTACTACGCCACCGATACGCAGCTCGCGTTTCAGGAGTCGGTCCACCGCGCGGTCACCGAAAGCGTCGACGCTGTCAGGTCTGTCCATGGACTTCGAGCGCTCTCACCTGACGAGAGCAAGCTTTCGATGCGGGATTTGGTGAGATAGCGGAAGATGGACGATCGTGATGAGCCGGCGACGCTCCCAGAGATCCTTACCCAGCAATTCTATGATTGGGAGCTTCGGGGTCGTGGGTGGCAGAGATACTCGCACCGAGTAGAGCTCGAACCGCCGTTCCGTCCGTTTCCGGGGTACCACTCTCCATTGCGATCGATTGATGACGGCCGGGTTCCGACCGTGTGGTCTCGGGCTTGGAAACGGCTGCTTCGGAAGCCAACACCGCCATCCGCCGAGGCACCGGAGTTTCCAGACCCCGAGCCGTTCCCCGCCCGACCCATGAGCGAATGGGACATCCTGGTTCCCGCCGAAGCCAAAATGGATGCCCCCACGAGCGAAGCCTGGCTTCGGGCCATGGCAGGGACCGGCGGTCGATTCGCATGGGAATACTTGGGCACCGCAGGCGAGCTCACCCTACGCCTTGCCGCCGAGAGACCCCGTGAAAGCGTCGTGCCCCAGCTTCAGTCATTTGCCCCGGGCACCATCGTCCGAGAGGCTGAGCAAGGCATCCAGGCACTCTGGGGCAGCCACGCTGGCACCTTTGCAGCGATCGAGTTTGGCTTGGGCCGGGAGTTCATGGTCCCGCTCCTCGCCGCCGCCCGGAGCCCTCACCCGGTAACTGCATTCTTGGGCGCCATGGGGACACTCGGAATCGATGAACTGGCTGTCGTCCAAGTCCTCTTCGGAGAGGTCTCCGGCCCTTGGTCGGAGCACATCCTTCAGGCTGTCATCGCTCCTGATGGCGAACCCTTCTTTCTTGACGCCCCGATCATCACAGATCTTGCCCGTGAGAAATGCGGGTGGCCCCTCTATGCCGTCGCGATCCGATTGGCGGTCATCGCCCCAAATGAAGAGAGGACATGGGAAATCGTCCGATCGATCGCGAGCACATTAGGCCAGTTCTGCCGGCCCGGCCTGAACGAGCTTGTTCCCCTCAGCTCCGAACATCCCGACGTTGTCGTCGAAGACATGTGTGCCCGGGCAACTCACCGCAGCGGAATGATCCTGTCGCTTCCGGAGCTCGCGTCCCTCGTGCGTCTTCCGGACGAATCCATCCGGAGCCCACGGCTCAGCCGCACGAGTTCGCCGGTCGGAGATTTCCTCACCGGACTCGCTACCTCCGAAGGTGTGACGATTGGTCGTGCCGAATATCGCGGAGCGTCAATCCCAGTCCGTCTTTCCCCAGAGATCCGCCTACAACACACCCATATCATCGGAGCGACTGGCACCGGCAAGTCAACTCTCATCGAGCGAATGATCCTCGATGACATCGAAGCCGGCCACGGCGTCGGCGTGCTCGATCTTCATGGCGACCTCATCGATTCGCTCTTAGGACAGATCCCAAAAGAGCGGATCGACGATGCCATCATGCTCGACCCTGCAAACCCGGAGATGACAGCTGGGTGGAATATTCTCTCGGCCCACTCAGAGGTCGAAAAGGATCTCCTGATCTCGGACCTCGTGAGCGTCTTCCGTCGGCAGTCGACATCATGGGGTGACCAAATGACGGCCGTCCTCGGAAACGCGGTTATGGCGTTTCTTGATTCGGACGTCGGCGGCACGCTCACCGATCTACGACAGTTCCTTCTCGACCCGACCGCCAGGTCACGGTTTCTCGCAACCGTCCACGATCCGTATGTCGTGTCATTTTGGGAAAAGGAATACCCGCTCCTCATTGGCAAGCGTCCTCAAGTACCGATCCTCACGCGTCTCGATGGGTTCCTTCGCTCGCGCCTCGTCCGCGACGTCGTGACCCGAACACCCAACGGCTTGAATTTCCGGGAAGCCATCGACTCGGGAAAGATCGTCCTCGCAAAGCTTGCGCAAGGAACAATCGGCGAAGAGGATGCTGCGCTCCTTGGTTCCCTGCTCGTGTCCAAGCTCCATCAAGTGAGCCTATCCCGGCAGGATATTCCCGAGAATGAGCGACGTCCATTCTTTCTCTACGCAGATGAATTCCAACACATCGCCACGCCATCGATGGCAAGCCTCTTTAGCGGCCTGAGGAAGTTCCGCCTGGGCATCACCGTAAGCCACCATGACCTCTACCAACTCCATGTCGCGGCACCGGAAGTCGAACGCGCCCTTCTCACGAACGCGTATACGCGAATCTGTTTTCGTGTCTCCGACGAGGTCGCCGCGACACTCGCACCAGGTTTTGATGGCTTTTCGTCGGAGGACCTGACCTCCCTTGGCCGGGGCGAGGCCATCTGCCGGGTTGAAAAGCGCGGGTATTCATTCCGACTTAAGACCCCTGAACCTCGATCGCAGCCTGATTCGGAGATCGAATGGCGGCAGGCGATCATCACGGCCAGCCGATTGAAGTATGGGAAGCAACAGGCAGAGGCGGCCGCACCGACTCTTCCTACCTCCGTACCCTCGATGCCACCCGCACCAAAGGAACCGAAGGACATAGCTCCGACTGCCGTCCCAGTGCCTTCCACACCAGGGCGAGGCGGCGGCATCCACAAGTATTTGCAGAGTCTAGTCAAACAGTGGGGTCAGTCTGCCGGGTTCAAAGTCGAAGTTGAACACGACCTCTCAAATCACGGCCGGGTCGATGTTGCGCTTTTTCGTACCGACCTGAACATCGCCTGCGAAATCGCGAGTATTACTACAGTCGAGCAAGAAATCGCAAACGTGGCCAAGTGCCTTGCCGGCGGCTTCCATGCGGTGATCGTGGTTTCGCTTGATACAAAGTTCCTCCGGACGTTGGAGGCAGTGGTGGCGAGCGAGATCTCAGATGTCGATCGACCGCGGGTCACACTGTGCGGGCCGGAAGAACTCGTGGCGATCCTGCGCGGATACGAGCCACCAATACCCGAGACACGAGTAGCTGGATACAAGGTGACAGTCCGACAAGCCGGCACCTCAAGCGATGATGACGGCCGCCGCCAAGCGATAGCGGACGTGATGTTGAAGAGCCTCCGACGAATGCGAGACAAGGACTCGGGATGAAGCAACCAATAAGGCAAAACGAGGACGGTGGGAAGCGGGTCGGAATTTGGATTCGGGTATCCACCGAAGACCAAGCTAAGGGCGAGAGTCCAGAGAACCACGAGGCGCGGGCCCGGATGTATGCCACCATGAAAGGGTGGACCATCGTTCGGGTCTACGATCTTTCTGGCGTGTCCGGAAAAACGGTCAAGGATCACTCCGAAGCGAAGGCGATGCTCAAGGATATCGCCGATGGCAGTATCACTGGCCTCATTTTTTCAAAGCTCGCCCGGCTTGCGCGGAACACGCGGGAGCTACTGGACTTCGCGGAGTATTTCGATACCCACCACGCCGACCTCATATCGCTCGCGGAATCCATCGACACATCAACCCCCGCTGGACGCTTCTTCTACACCCTCATCGCCGCCCTGTCCCAATGGGAACGCGAAGAAATTTCGGAGCGCGTCAAGGCGTCGGTCATCACCCGGGCGACGCTTGGCAAGCCTCTCGGTGGCGCGGCCCCGTTCGGCTTTCGCTACGACGAACACCGGAGGCTGGTTCCCGATCCGAAAGAGGCCCCAATCCGTCACCGCCTGTTTGAGCTGTTTCTTGAGGAGCGGCGCCTAAAAACGGTCGCGGACAAGATGAATACCGCCGGACACCGGACCCGGAACGGGGGAAAGTTTTCCGACACCACTGTGCATCGCCTGCTCACCGATCCCATTGCCAAAGGACAGCGGCGGGCCAACTGCACGCGGAGTCTCGGGGATGGGAGAAACTGGGATTGGAAGTCCCCGGATGAGTGGATATTCACTCAAGTGGAGGCGATCGTCTCCGAAGAGCTCTGGGACGCTTGCAACGCTCACCTGACCGCACGTCGGCGGAATGTGGCAGTCCCGGGCAAGAAACCGGTGCACCTGTTTGTGAACTACGCCTACTGCGAGTGCGGACAGCGGCTGAAAGTCTCGTACAAGTCAGACAAGTATTCTTGCAAGAGTTGCGGGATCAAGGTGGTGATGACCGACCTGGAAGAGGTCTTTCGGGACCAGCTTCGCGGGTTTCTGTTATCCCCGGACCAAGTGGCGAACTACCTCGAACGAGCCGATGCGACCTTGGTCGAAAGGCGAGCCCTTGCCCAGAGCATGCAAACCGACGTCGATGCACTGCGAAACGAGATGCGAAAGACCCATCGCCTCTATTTGGACGGGGAGCTCTCTGCCAAGGGGTTCGGCGATCTGTACCGCCCACTCGAAGCCCGCGTGGCGCGATTTGATACGGAACTTCCCGAAGTTCAGGCCGCTGCTGATTTCCTCTCCGTTCAGCTTCTCTCAAGTGAGGAGATGTTTTCCGGCGCCCGCGATCTGTACGCCCGATGGGACAGTCTCGCGTTTGAAGAGAAGAGGGCCATCGTCGAAAACCTGGTAGAACGCATAACGGTTGGAAAGGACGAGGTTACGATCGACCTCGCCTCGTCCCCCGCCTCCCTCTCAAACCGCAGTAATTCGGCAACGAATCCTCAGGGGTTCATCGACGCAATCAAGAGGAAGCGCGCCGGGTAACTCAACGTCATCGCTGCGCGCGCAATCGTCACATGACCATCTTCGAGCGGCTGGCGCAGTACCTCCAGCACACCGCTCGGCAGCTCAGCCACTTCATCGAGAAAGAGGACGCCGTGGTGCGATAGCGAGACCTCGCCGGGCCGTGGGATCGATCCGCCGCCAATCAACCCAGCGTAGCTGATGGTGTGATGCGGTGCACGGAACGGCCGTTGCGCAACCAGCGCCTGCCCCGCCGGCAATAGCCCCGCCACGCTGTGAATCCGGGTGACATCGAGTGCCTCGCCGAGCGTCATCGATGGCAGGATGGTCGGCAGGCGTCGAGCCAGCATCGTCTTGCCGGTGCCGGGTGGACCGATCAGCAGCACGTTGTGCGCACCCGCCGCGGCAACTTCGAGTGCCCGCTTGGCCGCTCCCTGCGCGCGCACGTCGGCGAAGTCGACATCGGCATCGGGCGGCGTCCGCATCAGCGTGGTGACGTCGGTCTGCACCGCGGGCAGCAGCGCCTGCCCCGCCAGGTGACGGCAGACCTCCATCAGCGTGCTTGCTCCCCGCACCGACAGTCCCGCCACCACAGCCGCCTCGGCGACATTGGCGGCAGGCAGGATCAGTTCGTCGCAGCCAAGGCTCTGCGCGGCAAGGGCAATCGGCAAGGCGCCGCGAACCGGGCGGAGGTCACCTTCGAGTCCGAGCTCACCAAGGAGGAGAACACGCGACAGCCGGTCGTCGGGGATCTGACCACTCGCGGCCAGGATACCGATGGCGATCGCGAGGTCGAAGGCGGCGCCGCGCTTGGGCACGTCGGCCGGGGCGAGGTTGACGGTGATCCGGCGGAGCGGCAACTGATAGCCAGAGTTGCTGAGCGCGGCGGCGACACGTTCGCGGCCTTCCTTCACTGCGCCGAGCGGGAGACCGACAGTGGTAAAGGTCGGCAGGCCGTTGGCGATATCGACTTCGACGTCGACGGCGAGTGCTTCAACGCCGAGGACGGCGGCGGAACGGATGCGGGAGAGCAGCGGCGGCTCCGGGCGGGATGTGCCGGAGGATCGTCGCGCTCGATGTCGTGCACGGATTGAAGCAACGCTGGGCGGTGCATCGGAGTGCGGAACGCGCTCGCCCAGAGCAGGGTGAGCTGACGGAGTCTCGTGAGCTCGATGAGCTCGATGAGCTCGCGGCTGTCTCGTGGAATTGGCGCAGATCCAATGAGCTCGCGGCTGTCTCGCGGAGTCTCGTGAGCTCGATGAGATCGCGGCTGTCTCGCGGAATCGGCGCAG
Source organism: Gemmatimonadales bacterium (assembly GCA_036499125.1). Classification (GTDB taxonomy): domain Bacteria; phylum Gemmatimonadota; class Gemmatimonadetes; order Gemmatimonadales; family GWC2-71-9; genus Palsa-1233. Next base: position 25,483 of record DASYEH010000014.1, on the reverse strand, counting down.
ATCCAATGAGCTCGCGGCTGAAGCCGCGGCTCGGCACACAAGTGCTGAAGCACTACCTCCTGCGCAACTGAGTGCGGCGTGTGTGGCCCACTGCACGATGTGCTGTCATCCCGAGCGGAGGGTGAGATGGGACGGCCGCTTGGCGCACAGTACAACTCGGGCCCCCAGTCAAGACGAGCAGCGCCCAGAATCACAGGAAGGAGTGCTTCAGCACTTGTGTGCCGAGCCGCGGCTTTAGCCGCGAGCTCCCGCGAGATCCCCCGATCCCCCGTGAGCTCCCGCTCCGGCAAGCGTCGGGGCGTTCGGCCACTCGGATCTCCCTCGCTGCGCTCGGGATGACAAAACCCACGCTCGGGACGAGTGAATGTTTGGGAAAGGTCCATCGCTGCGCTCGGGATGAGGGACGGCAGCCCTACCCCACACCGCCGCCTCAAGTGATCTTCATCTCCACGCCAACAGCAACACGAGGCCACCTTGACTGAACCATCGCGCGTCGTCTTTCTCCTCGACTGCGACAACACGCTGCTCGACAACGATCACTTCGAAGCCGACCTGCGCGCGCACCTGATTGCGAAAGTCGGCGCCGATGGCAGCGCGCGCTACTGGCACGCCTACGAAGCACTGCGCGGCGAGCTCGGCTACGCCGATTACCTCGGGGCACTGCAGCGAGCACGGCCACCGGAGCATGCCGACAACGCATGGCTGGAGCTCTCGGCGTTCCTGCTCGACTATCCGTTTGCGGAGCGGCTCTATCCTGGCGCACTCAACTTGCTGGCGCAACTCGGTGCAGTCGGCCCCACCGTGATCCTGACCGATGGCGACGTGGTCTTCCAGCCGCGCAAGCTGCACCGTTCAGGACTGTGGCAGGCAGTTGACGGGCGCGTCCTGATCTACATCCACAAGGAGGAGGCGCTCGACGATGTAGCCGCGCATTACCCGGCGTCGCGTTACGTCCTGATCGACGACAAGCTGCGGCTGCTCAACGCCATCAAGAATATCTGGCATGACCGCGTGCGCACGGTCTTCCCACGGCAGGGGCACTATGCGCACGATCCGCAGGTCGCCACGCTCCCGGCGGCCGACGTAACCGTCGACCGGATCGGCGACCTGGATGCGCGCGCGCTCAGCGCTTGATGGGCTGGAAAGTCAGGTCGACGGCGAGAAAGAGCATCTTCGCAAACGGATAGAACACAAACGGCGCCACGATCGCCATGATCGGGCCGAGCCATTCGAGCAGCGACCACGGCACATCGGGCCAGCGCATCAGGAAGATCGCCCCACAGGCAACAACGACAACCACCTCGGCGGCAACCAGGTTGAACCACACCGTGCCGACTTCGTAGCCCGGCTCGTCCCGGTCCATCGGCAAGCCGCATACCGGACACGCCGGTACGAAATGCAGCCAGTCACGCAACAGCTGGCCCGAATCACAGATCGGGCAGCGCAGGCGCACGGCCCGCCAAGCCATTAGTGGCGGCGCCGGAACCGGTCGGCTGGTGTATGGCACAGGATCCATGGCGACAATATAGGCAGTGCTGCCGCACCAAGGCTTGCGCCCGACGGGACACCGCCGCAACCTTGGGCGTCCCGTTTCCCGGAGCTCCTGTGCGTTCGCTCGTCATGACGTTGCGTATGCTGCTGCGCCTGCTCGCCGCCGCGCTGATCATCGTCGGCATCATGCTCTGGACCGGTCATGGCAGCATGACCACGATCCATATCCAGCTCGGCTTTGCCCTGACGCTGACGCTGCTGATCCTGGTCGTGATCGGCGCTGTGCGTCGGGTGTCGTTCGTGCCGCTGCTGCTGGGGCTGGTCTGGGTGGCACTGCTGCCGGCGCTTGGCTTTGCGCAGCGAACGATGATGATCGGATCGTCACACTGGATCGTGCGCGTAGGACATCTGCTGATTGGTGTGGCGGCGGTGGGACTGGGGGAAACGATTGGTGCGCGCATCGTGCGCGGCCTGCCGAGCGGCGGCACAACCTGACCATGCGCTAGGGCAGCTGCACGCCGAACACTGCGGCCCAGCTGCGGATCAAGGTGCCGAGTTCGGTTTCGCGGGTCATGAGTTGGTCGGCCGTCACATCGCCGCGCGGCAGCAGTGACTCATCGGTCCAGAGCACGATCCGGCCGGCGTCAAAGGCGTAGGCATCGGCCACGCGTTGCACGACGGCAATGTCGCCACCCACAAACCAGACATCGGTCTCGCCATCATTGGGACCGTTCGCGGTGGAGTCGGGCTGCGACGTCAGCTTGCGAATATCGTTGCCCTGCAACCAGACCGTAAGATGACGGGGCACCGAATCGGCGACAGCTGCAAGAGTGGTATCTCGACGAGTCATTGCGGGGAGCCCGGCGTCGACCTGCTGCATCGTCTGGCGCATCAGGTCGAGGACACCAGCGGTATCGCCGGCGGCGACATCAGCAAACTGCGCGGGTCCAGCGGCGCCAACCGAGGGAACAACATTGCCGGATGCCGCGGTCGGTTTATCACCGCCATGGCATCCGGCAATCAGGATCGCAAGGAAGGCGATCCGGAACATCAACTACTTACTTCCCGCCGCCGCGTCCCTGCATGCGGGCGGCCTGCGCGGCCTGGACCGAATCGAACTTCTTGCTCTGGTCGGCATCGAGCAGCGCCTTGAACTTGGTGTTGAAGTCGGCGCGCATGCCCTGCATCTTCTTGGTCGAGTCGGGCGATGCATTGCCGCGGCCGGCCTCCTGCATGTACGCGTTCAACGGTGCCAGGTTCTTGTTGTAATCGTCGAGCAACGCCTGCGTCTTGGTCACCTGGTCTGCCGTCAGGGTGTACATCGTCGTCATGGACTCGATGCTCATGCCGCGACCACCGCGGCCACCACGACCCCCACCACCACCGCCACCGCCACCACCCTGCGCCGCCAACGGAGCCGCGGCTACCACGAGCATCGCCAGCAATGCGAAACGGGACTTCATAGCTCTTACTCCAGTGCTTGGGGTTGACCCGCGAACGGGGCCGGAAAAGGCTCCCACGGGCTCGGAACAGATACGCCGCCAGAGGTTGCCGGGTTGAATCGAGACGTCAGGAGAACGGGCCGCCCGGCCGGAACCTGATCGTGAACGTCGCCCCGTTGCCGGGAACGCTATCCACCCCGATGGTCGCTTCCCATCCTTCGACCAGACGACGAACGATGGCCAGGCCAAGTCCGGTTCCGCTGGTGGTCGTTGAGAATGACGGCTCGAAGATACGCCCAAGTTGATCGGGCGTAATCCCCCGCCCATTGTCGACCACCGCCAGGGTGTGCCCCGCGACCCGCAGTTCCACCTGACTGGCGCCAGCCTGGCGAGCATTGTCGACCAGGTTGAGGAGCACCTGAACCAGCTCCTCGCGCCTGGCCAGGACCGGGCCGAGCGCCTCGCCGCTGAGGGCGACCTGCATCCGTTCGGCGCCCAGGCCAAACAACGTGATCATCTCAGTTGTGGCCTCCGCGAGGTCGATCGGCTCCAGCGGAGCAGCCGCCTCCGGTGGCGAGCCGTACCGTGCGAACGACCGCGCGATCCGGTCCAGGCGCTCGATTTCGACCAGCAGGCGTTCGGCCGTCTCGTCGACCAGCTTCGGGAAGTCGGCGGTGTTGTCGGCCCGCAGCCGGCGGAGGTGCTGCAAGCCCAGCCGCATCGGCGTGAGCGGGTTCTTGATCTCATGGGCGACCTGCCGGGCCATTTCGCCCCAGGCGACGATGCGTGCCGCCCGGGAGGCCTCGGTGATATCCGTCATCGCCAGCACCACGCCGCCGTCGCCGAGCGGGGCCAGCGTGGCGGCCACCAGCCGCTCCCCGATCGACAACTCGCGACTCTCGGCGACCCCTCGGCTGCCGGCGAGGCGACTGATCGCGTCAGCCAGGCGCTCCCAGGCAACCGGGAGCTGTACCGCGAGCGGCTCGCCAACCAGCACCTCGCGCCCGAAGAGCTCTGCGGCACGTGGATTGGCGTGGGTCACCCGGCCCGCCTGGTCAATGCCGACGACACCGGTCGCCACGGTCGCGAGAATCGCCGCGGTGCGGGTCCGGTCCGCCTGCAGCTCCGCCTCCGACGAGAGCAGGTCCTGCTCCATCTGCGTGATGGCGCTGAACACCGGCACGAACTCGGATGGCACCTGGTCGGCTCGCGGCAACGCTTCCTTGCGGCCAATCGCGATGGCCGTGCGCCGCAACGTGTCGATCGGCTGGCCGAGGCGCCGCGCAATGATGCCAGCCACCAGCAGCGACGCAATCACGCCGAGGAGGCCGACCAGGACCAGGCGAAGTGCCTGATCAACGCCTTCGCGAGCGAGCGTCGTTTCGCTGCCAGGCACGGCGACGAGGAGCGTGGTTCCCGGAAAGGGCGTCGCCATCCGCCCGAGGCGCAGGCTGGCATGCAGCAGCGGCGTGCGGAGCGTGTTGGTGTCGGCATCGCCCGCGGTGCGCAGCGTGCGATCGAAGACCGGGGGCACCAGTCCCAGCTTGGCGAGCAGCGAGTCGCTGGCGACATAGAGACGACCCTGGCGGTAGAGACCGATCGCCGCGTTGACGTTGTCGCCAATCGTGGCAAGCGACTCGGCCAACACCCGTCGACGTGCCAGCGCGATCGAATCGCGTGCCGGCAGCGCGAGTTCCGCGGCCGCGAGACCGCCGTTGAGTGCCACGTCGCTCAACATGTTCTTCATTTCGGCCGCGTGCTGTTGCTGCGAATCGGTGCGCAGCCTGAGCACCGATGACAGGGTGAGCAGCGCCGCCGGCACGATGAAGAATGCCATCAGCGTGGTAGCCACGGTCCGGCGGTATGACCGACGGAAGACGCCGGCGGGCAGCGGCGGCTGCAGGCCGAGCAAACGTTGCAGCACCAGCCACAGACCGCCGAGGACGAGGACGTCGCCGAGCACGGCAAGGGCCGCCCGAATCAGGAACGGTTGCGGCGTCAGCATCGTCACTTCGGCGCGGACTACGTGGGGGACATCGCCACCGGTCACGAGCATGTCGGCCCGGATAAAACGGTTCTCCCGGTGGAACTGGCCATCCGCAACCGCCGCCGGGTCACTCGGCACGGTCACGGTATACGGCGGATCACTGGGCGGGGCGCGCCAGCCGACCAGCAGGCCGAACGTCGTCGGCACCAGCAGGCGAGTGCGCGGTCCGATCGCGACCGTGGCGATCGTGTCCGGTGCCAGCGGAAGAATCAGCACTTCGTGATGGCCGATGCGTTTGGACAATCCAAAGCGGCGGGCTTCATCACCCGCCGATTGCACCATCGGCTGAATCTCTTCCCAGCCCAACGCCAACGAATCGAGCGCGACCGCATCGCGCTGGACACCGTCGGCCCGCCAGAGAGCGAGATAGGTCGGCACTCCTTCGCGCGCCAACGAGGAGCCGCTCCACGCCGCGTAGAGACGTGCCAGCGTCGTGGCGTGCGCGACGCGAGCAGTGATCGCAAAACTGTCGAGCGCGCTGATGGCGGCGGTATCCGATTGCGCCGCGAGCCGATCGAGATCGGCGTGGGCCAACTCCATCCGGCGATCGAGCGACGTTGCCCAGGTCGCAAGGGCAGCCAGCACGCCGGCGGTGGTGGCCAGCGCCAGCAGCCGCATGCGCGGCGGAGTGCGCGGCAGCATGAGAGCGATCGGCACCAACCACGATGCCGCGTACCATTCGCCCCAGGTCGACCAGCCCATGCCGGTGTGCATCGCGAGCGGATGCCACGCCTCGACGCCGATCAAGCCAACCAGAAGGGCGGTCGCCGCGGCGACAATGCCCCACCATGGCGACGCCGAGCGGTCATCGGGCGCACGAAGCAGCGTCATCACCACGGCGAAATAGCCGCCGACCGCGAGCGCCACCAACAGCTCCCACCCCATCCCCGACGCGAGGCTGACCAAGGCATCGTGCGGCATGATCGAGGACGCGAGCACCAGGGCCAGGATTGGCGCAACGGCGAGCGCGGCCAGCGCGAGGGCGAGTCGCAAAGGGTCGCGGTGGGCGGGGCGTCGCCAGAGTGCGATGGCAAGCAGGAGCAATGCAGCCGCGGCCGACGCCGCACGCAGGCCGCCCACGCTCAGTGTCGCGCCTGCGATATCGCAACGCATCAGGGCAACCAGCGCAACCACTATTGTGGCGGCACGGACTGCCGGCATGGTGGTGGTGAAAAGCACCAGCAGTGCCGCGAGGACGATCCCGCCAGCCACGATCAGGCGCGCGACCCGGGCGTCGCGCAAGATGAACACCGCCACCGGCGGCGCAGCGGCCCGCATGCCGGTCATCACGCCCGCCACCGCTGCTTCAACGCTGCCGAACTCGACCGTCCGGCTGAGGCCCGGATCCCAATGCCATTGCACCCGCTGCCAGTGCCCAGCGACCTGCGCGAGAGACGGCGCGGCGATCGGCAAGCCGGGCAGTGAATCGAGGAGCAGGATCACTTGCGCCTGGCGGTGCCCGCGCGATACACGCAGCACCAGCAGGCGCGCAAACGGTGTGCTGACCAATGCGGCGGGCGTGTTGCGCGCGACGGGCTGCATCCGGTGTGGACCGGCCACGGCGATGACCGTGTCGCCCGCGATCACGGCGACTGCCATTTCGATATCGGTGGCGCCGAGCAGGGAGGTCAGCGAGGGACTGGTGGTGGGTCCTGCGTTACCGACGCGATCGAGGGCCAGGGTCGCTGTGTGCCGCGCGGTGGCCACCGAAGATTGCAGGAGCCGATCGCGTTCCACGGTTGCATCGTGCACAGCTTCCTGCTGGAGCGCGTTGGCATGCCACCGAGTGTGCCCGGTGATCACGCCACCTCCAACGGCGCTCAGCGACACCACGATCAGCGCCCCGATCAGCCCGCGAGCGGCTGAACCCGAATGCCGATGGATGCGTAAGGCGAGTGCCGTCGCCATAATACCGACGGCCGCCAGCCAGTACCATTCCGCCTGACGCACCGCTTCTGCCGCCAACAAGAGTGTGGCAGCGGCGGCCAGCCAGTGCGCGATGGTCTCGCGGCGCGACGGAGATGTCACACTGTGAAACTCTGTCAATGGATGCTCGTACAGTCTGACGTTGGAACCTCTATCTACGAGAAGGACGTCTCATGCCGACTTGTCGTCTGGCCGGTGCCCTGATCCTGCTGTTCGTGTCCGCCGTCCCAGGTGCCGCCCAGAGCGGCGTGACGGCGCCGCGGCAGCTCTCCCTCAGTCAGGCACTGGACCTCGCGCGCCGCAATAATCCCACGTACCAGCAGGCCCAGATCGGGGCCGACCCGGCGGCGGAAGCTGTCAAGGCGGCCAACTGGGCGCGGCTGCCCACCCTCTCCGCAGGGGGCGGGGTGTCGTACACCGGTGCCGGCTCGCAGACCTTCGGTGGCACGACCTTCAGCCAGTCATCGCCAACCGTCTCGTCGGGCTACAGCCTTTCAGCCAACTGGCAGCTCAACACCCGGAACTTTACCGCCCCGGCGATCCAGAAGGCGCAGGAACAGGCGACCCTCGCGGGGATCGACGGCGCGCGCATCACGCTGACGTCAAACGTGACTACACAATACCTCAACACCCTGCGGGCAGGTGCCGTCGTCGGCGTGGCGGTGCAGCAGCTGGCCCGCGACACGGCCTTCCTGGAACTGGCCCGGGCGCGGCAGATCGTCGGGCAGGCCACGATGATTGACGTCCTGCAGGCGCAGACCGACCTGGCCAGCGCCAAGGTGCAGTGGCTGCAGGCCAAGCAGACCGCAGCCCAGGCGAAGATCGAACTGATCCACCAGATCGGGTTGCCAACCGACGCCAACGTCGACTCGATCACCCTATCAGAGCCCTTTCCGCTGGTCCAGCCGACATTCGACCTGGGGAAGCTGGAAGCGATGGCGCACGAAGCGAATCCGACGATCCAGGCAGACATCGCGACCCAACATGCCAACGAGCTGAGCACGCGTGCGGCCCGACTCGACCGGCTGCCGACGCTGTCGATCAGCAGCGGCATCAACGGCTACACGCAGCAGTTCACCAATGAGTCGATCCTGCTCAACAATGCCCTGGCGCAGAGCCAGGGTTCGGCCGCGGGGTGCCAGTTCCAGAACCAGATCCTGGCCGGGCTCACGACGCCGATCGCCGGCACGCCGGACTGTAACGCGGCGGCCGGGCTGAACAGCAGCGGGACCGCACTGCTGCCAAGCGTGTCGACCCAGATTCGCAGCAGTAACAATGTCTTTCCGTTCAACTTCACTCGGCAGCCGATCACGGTGAACTTCCAGCTGTCGCTGCCAATCTGGGATGGCTACAGTCGTTCGCTGAGCATCTCGCGCGCGGCCGCGGCCGAAGACCAGTCGCGCGAAGGGCTGCGCGCGCAGCAGCTCACCACCGATGCAGCGATCCAGTCGCAGTTGCTGGCGGTGCAGACGGCGTGGGATCGGTCGACGGTGCTCGACTCGAACCGCGCCGTAGCGCGGGAACGACTGCAGCTGGCCCAGGATCGGTACCGGATCGGCAATGGCACGGCGCTCGACGTGGCGGACGCACAGAACACGTTGACGCAGGCGGACGCCGACTACATCAGTGCCGTGTATGACTATCATCTCGCCGTCGCCAGCCTTGAAGCTGCGGTCGGCCGCCCCCTTCGCTGAGAGGAATGACGCTGATGTCGCGTGGAGCAAAGCTGGGAATCTTCGGGGGAATCGTGGTGATCGTGCTCGTCGCCCTGGTGATCGTGGGCCAACGCCGCAAGGCGAACGCTGCGACCGATGTGCGCATCGAGGCCGTCAGCACGCGTGATCTGGTTGCTGCCGTCACGGCGAGCGGGCAGATCGAGGCGAAGAGCCAGGTCGACATATCGTCTGAAGTGCAGGCGCGGATTCTCAAGATCCATGTCAAGGAAGGCGACATGGTGAAGGCTGGCCAGATGCTGGTCGAGCTCGACCAGTCGCAGTACACCGGTGCCGTCAACCGGGCCCAGGCGAGCGAAGAGCAGTCCAACGCCGGCGTGGTCCAGCAGCAGGCCAATCGCGACCAGGCGAAGCGGTCACTTGACCGCCAGAAGGAACTGCAGAAGACCGCGCCGCAACTGATCACGGTGGAATCGGTCGAGCAGGCGCAAACCGCACTTGATGTGGCCCAGGCCAACCTGAAGGCCGGCCAGGCGCTGCTCGATCAGGCCCGCGCGACACTCAAGGAAGCGCAGGACAATCTGGCGCGCACCACGATCTACTCGCCGATGTCTGGCCGAGTGGTGCGGCTGGCAGTGCAGGAAGGCGAAGTCGCCGTGCCGGGGACCTTCTCCAAGGACGTCGGCCTGCTGATGACGATTGCCGACCTGTCGGTGATCCTCGCCAAGGTCAATGTCGACGAAACCGACGTCGTGCGGCTGGCGATGAACGATTCGGTGTCGGTGTCGATTGATGCCTTCCCCGACACCACCTTTTCGGGTCGGGTGACCAAGATCGGCAACAGTGCGAATACCACCGGTACGGCCGCGGCGACGAGCACCGACAAGGCGGTCGACTTTCCGGTCGAAGTGACGCTGTCGAATCCGCCCAAGGACGTGCGTCCGGACCTCAGCATGACGGCGCGGATCGTTACCAGCGTGCGGAAGAACACGTTGAGCATCCCGATCATCGCGTTGACGGCGCGCGCCGCGCCCAACCCGGCCGGTTCGGATGCGAGCCAGGCGATGCCGATGACTCCGGCGCCGGGCGATACCGGCCAGAAGAAGGCCAAGGAACAGGATGGCGTCTTCGTGGTGCAGAATGGCCTGGCGCGTTTCCGGCCGGTCAAGGTCGGCATCACTGGCGACGAATATTTCGAGGTGCTTGACGGGCTCAAGGCCGGCGACTCGATCGTGGCGGGGACCTACCAGGCGATTCGCGACATGAAGGATTCGACCAAGGTCCGGCAGACGGCGCAAGGGGCCGGGATGACCACGCCGGCGAAGCCGTGAGCGACATCATCATCCAGTTGACCGGGATAACCCGTGACTATGTCATGGGCTCCGAGGTCGTGCGCGCGCTACGTGGGGTGGATCTTTCGATTCGCCGCAACGAGTATGTGGCGATCATGGGACCGTCCGGTTCCGGCAAGTCGACCATGATGAACATGCTCGGTTGCCTGGACACCCCGACCGGCGGGAGCTACTGGCTCAACGGCAACGAAGTGTCGACGATGCGCGATGACGACCTCGCCCGGGTACGCAATCGCGAGATCGGCTTCGTCTTCCAGACGTTCAACCTCCTGCCCCGGGCCTCAGCGCTGGCCAATGTCGAGTTGCCGCTGGTGTACGCCGGCACGTCGGCGCGCGAGCGTCGCCGCCGCGCGGAGCATGCCTTGCAGAGGGTGGGGCTCGGGGCGCGGATGGATCACCGGCCCAACGAACTCTCGGGTGGCCAGCGGCAGCGCGTCGCCATCGCCCGTGCCCTGGTCAACGAGCCATCGATCCTCCTCGCGGACGAACCGACCGGCAACCTCGACTCGACCACCTCGGAAGAGATCATGCGGCTCTTCGGGGGACTCCACGCCCAGGGGCAGACGGTGATCCTGGTGACCCACGAACCGGATATCGCGGCACACGCGCATCGCGTGGTGGTATTGCGGGATGGTGTGGTCGACAGCGACCGTCCCAATCCGCCGCGGGCAGAGAGCGCTGCCGCCTAGATGCCGATTCTCGAGGCCGTCTGGCTGGCCCTCTCCTCGATTCGTGCCCAGAAGCTCAAGAGCTTCTTCTCGCTGGTTGGCGTGCTGATTGGCGTGACGTTCCTGATCGCGGTCGTTTCGATCGTGCAGGGGATGAACGTCTACATGACGAGCAAGTTTGCTGACGCCATTGGGGGCATCAACACCTTCCAGGTGCAGACCCGCCCGAACATGACGTTCGGCAACGTGACCGATGAGATGTGGAAAGAGTGGCAGCGGCGGCCGCGGATCACGACCGAGGACGCCGCCTACATCGAGGACAAGATGGAGACGCCGGCGCACTTTTCGCGCGAGTCCGAGACGAGCATCGGCGTAGCCTATCGTGGCAAGAGCGCGACCGGGATCGACCTCGAAGCGGTGGACGCGGCATTCTTCGATATCAAGCACTGGAACGTTGCCGACGGCCGGGCTTTCGTCCCGCAGGAGGTACAAGCCGGTGCGCCGGTCGTGGTCATCGGCAACGACCTCGCCGACGGTCTCTTTCCCGTCGGCGTGCAGCCGGTGGGCAAGACGATTGATGTCGGTGGCATTCCGTATCGCGTGATCGGGGTGGTCGAGAAGCAAGGCACGCTCTTCGGCATATCACTCGACAAGTTCGCGGTGATTCCGATCACCTCCCCTGCTCGTCGCCTGATCGATCGCCCGCACGTCATCCAGGATCTGCAGATCCAGACGGAGAATCCGGCCCAGATGGCGCAGGCCGTGGACGAGGTCACCACCCTGATGCGGGTGCGCCGCGGCCTCAAGCCGAGTGATGGGAACAACTTTGACATCGGCACGGCGCAGGATGCACTCGATCAATGGGGCAAGATCTCCAAGATCCTCTTCCTGGCGCTGCCGGGCCTGGTCGGTATTTCTCTCGTCGTCGGCGGGATTGTCATCATGAACATCATGCTCATGTCGGTGGTAGAACGGACGCGCGAGATCGGGATTCGCAAGGCACTGGGCGCCCGGCGGCAGGATATCCTGGCCCAGTTCGTGGTGGAATCGACGGTGCTGTCGCTGACCGGAGCGGGCGCTGGTATCCTGACCGGTCTGGCCCTTGCCTTTGCGGTACGCGCGTGGACCCCGCTGCCAGCTGCCGTGGCACCGTGGTCGATCGGCATGGCCGTCGGGCTCGGCTTGCTGGTCGGGATTGTCGCCGGTGTCTATCCGGCACAACAGGCCGCCAAGCTTGACCCGATCATCGCGCTGGGGCACGAATGAGTTCCCTCGGGCGGGGCAACATCTTCGCGCGCGGCTTCGAGGGGATGACCCTGGCGATCGACGCCGTGCGTGCCAACAAGACGCGGGCGTCGCTGACGATCCTCGGCATTGCCATCGGTGTCATGGTCGTCATCGCGATGGCCTCGACCATCACTGGCATCCAGAACTCGGTGAGCGACATCGTCTCGCGTGCTGGCCCGACCTCGTTCTACGTGATGCGGCACTACCAGACCGGCATCAACTTCGACGATCGCGACGCAGCATGGCGGCGGCGCCCCCGGATGACGCGGGAAGAGGCGGAGATGATTCGTCGCCTCCCGGGGATTGCCGACGTCAACGTCACCGAGCAGGCGAACTCGGCCGTCAGTTACCGCAGCACGAACCTCAGTTCGGTTGGCGTGACCGGCATGGATGTCTCGTGGCTCAAGGTCGGCGGCGGCATCCTGCTTGAAGGGCGCAACTTCACGCCAGTCGAGGAAGCTGCGTTGAGTTACGTGGTCGTGCTCAACGACAAGGCAGCGGAACTGCTGCTGCCCGGGGTCGACCCGATCGGCAAGGTCATCAAGATCTTCGGGTTGCCATTCACCGTCGTCGGGCTGTACCAGGACCCATCGGGCCTCTTCTCACAAAGCTCCCCCAAGTTTGTGGTACCGCATACAACGTTCGTCAAATCGGGGGACTTCGAGCGCGGCTGGATGCAGATCATCGTCTTTCCGCAGGCCACCGTTTCACAGCCCGAAGCGATGGACCAGGTCACCACGGCGCTGCGGATTCGCCGCGGGCTCAAGCCGGGCGAAGACAATACCTTCGACCTGGTGTCGGGCGACAAGTTCCTCGAGAGCTTCAACAGCATGACGCAGGGATTCTTCCTGGTCATGCTGGCGCTGTCGAGCGTCGGGTTGATGGTCGGTGGCGTGGGCGTGGTCGCGATCATGATGATCTCGGTCACCGAACGGACCCGCGAAATCGGCGTGCGCAAGGCGCTCGGTGCGACGCGCGGCGAGATCCTCTTCCAGTTCCTGATCGAGGCCGCCACGCTGACAGTGATCGGCGGGCTCTGCGGCCTGGCGCTCGGTGCGCTGATCGCGTGGGCCGTACATCACTACACACCGATCCCGGCCGCGATTCCGCTCTGGTCAGTGATCGCCGCCATCGCGGCATCGGCGGTGACGGGAATCTTTTTCGGATTGTATCCGGCGAACAAGGCCGCAGGGCTGGATCCAGTGGAGGCATTGAGGTACGAGTAGGGGGGTGGACGTTGGACGCTGGACAATGCAAAGCGCTAATGGCTAATGGCTAATGGCTGATTCCAAGGTTCCCCTCATCCCGAGCGCAGCGAGGGATCGGCCGGGTGAAAGCGATCCGGTAAGCGATCCTTCGCGTCGCTCAGGATGACACATTCCTTGGGATCAGCCATCAGCCATCAGCCATCAGCCATCAGCTATAAGCCATCAGCCGCCCTCCACTATATTCGCATCATGTCTGTCGACCTGCTCGCTATCGTGGCTCACCCCGACGACGCCGAACTGCTGTGCGGCGGCACGCTGGCGCGCGCGGCGGATCACGGCCACCGCACCGGCATCCTTGACCTGACTCGAGGCGAACTCGGCTCGCGCGGCTCGCCAGAGCTTCGCGCTCGTGAGGCCGCAGCGGCGGCCGACGTTCTCGGCGTGAGCGAACGTGCCAACGCGGGCTTGCCAGACGGACACCTGCACAACACCGATGCGTCACGTGTGGTCATCGTCGATCAGTTGCGTCGGTTGCGACCACGGACTGTCATCATCCCCTACGTGGTGGGGCGTCACCCCGATCATCGCATCGCGTCAGAGCTGGTGCGCGATGCCTGCTTTCTTTCCGGACTCAAGAACTACCCGGCAGCCGGTGATCCGCACCGCCCGCAGAAGGTCTGCTACGCGTTGTCGTTCCGTGAAGATGCCGTCAAGCCGACCTTCGTAGTCGATATCAGCGCGCAGTTCGAGCGCAAGTTGCGGGCGGTGATGAGTTATGCCTCGCAGTTCGATGGCGCCACTCAGGGTGGCGAGCTCTACCCGACCGGGCAGTCTTTTCCCGACCTGATCGCGACCCAGAACGCCCACTACGGCTCGCTCATCCGGGTGCGCTACGGCGAACCATTCTGGACCCAGGAGACGATGGGCGTGGACGACATCCTGTCGGTGGGCGGCTTTAGCTGACATCCCCTGGCGGGTTCTTCTCTCTTCCCGCTCTCGCCCTTAGACTTATCCACATGAATCCGATCTACTTTGACCATGCTGCCACGACCCCGGTGCGCCCGGAAGTCATGGAGGCCATGCTCCCATTCCTGACCACGGCGTGGGGCAATCCGTCGTCGGCACACCGCTTTGGCCGAGCGGCGAAGGCTGGGCTGGAACAGGGGAAGCGTGAGGTGGCCGAGGCGCTCGGCGTCGAGCCCAATCAGGTCATCTTCACCTCGGGCGGGACCGAGGCCGACAACCTGGCGCTGATTGGCGCGGCGCTGGCGGCTCGCGCCCATGATCAGTCGATGCACGTGGTGACCTCGGCAATCGAGCACAAGGCGGCCCTGGCCGCGGCGCATGCGGTCGTCAATCTCGGCGGCCAGGAGACGATCCTCCGCGTTGACGATGAGTGCCTGGTCCGCTTTGACGATCTGGATGCGGCCTTGGCCCGGAAGCCGGCGCTGGTGTCGATCATGTGGGTCAACAACGAAGTCGGCGTCGTGCAGCCGATGGCCGAGATCGGCGCACGATGTCAGGCGGCGGGAGTCCCGCTGCACAGTGATGCGGTGCAGGCGTTCGGCAAGATTCCCGTCGACGTACACGCCGCGGGTTGCACACTGCTCTCGATCAGCGGACACAAGATCGGGGCACCCAAGGGCATTGGTGCGCTGATCGTGCGCGATCGCAAGATCATTGAAGCGATCATTCATGGCGGTGGCCAGCAGTACGGCATTCGCCCCGGCACGGAAAACGTCGCGGGTGCGGTGGCGATGGGGCGCGCCGCGCTGCTGGCAACGCGCGAGCTCGCCCGGGAGACGCCTCGCCTCATGGCGCTGCGCGACGACCTGATGCATCGGCTGCTGGCGGCGGTACCCGATCTCGTCATTCACGGTACCCCGGAACATCGCGCACCTCATATCCTGTCGGTCTCGGTGCCCGGTACCGAATCGGAAGCGATGCTGATGCATTTCGACATGGCCGGCATTGCCTGTTCGGGTGGGTCAGCATGTTCGACGGGCGCAGTCGAGCCGTCGCACGTCCTGGTCGCGATGGGTGTTGAACGGCAGATTGCGCTCGGCACGATCCGCTTCTCGTTGGGACATGACACGACCGAAGCGGACATCACCCGGGTGGCGGATGCCTTCCCCGACGTCGTGGCGCGAGTGCGCCAGCTGGGCATGGCGCTCGGACGTGCCTGATCGCCTGAAGGTCCTCGTCGCCATGAGCGGCGGCGTGGACTCGTCGCTCGCCGCGGCCCTGCTGGTGGAGCATGGGCACGACGTGATCGGCGCCACTATGAAGCTTTTCTGCTATGGCGACGACGTCCCCGACCGGCCCTGCTGCTCGCTTGATTCGATCGCCGACGCGCGAGCCGTGGCGCATCGGCTTGGCTTTCCCCATTACGTCGTCAATCTCGAAGACCGTTTCTCGACCTCGGTGATCGACAACTTCGTCGACGAATATTCGCGGGGCCGCACACCGATCCCGTGTGTCCGGTGCAACTCGTTCACCAAGTTCCGCGACCTGCTGGCGCATGCGGATTCGCTCGATTGCGATGTCATCGCGACCGGTCATTACGCCATCGCACGCGAGGGGAAGCTTTTCCGCGGCTCGGATCGCACCAAGGACCAGAGCTATTTCCTCTGGGGGATCGACCGCACGGTGGTGGCGCGGATGATGACGCCGGTCGGCGAGCTGACCAAGGATGATACCCGACGCCGCGCCCGGGCAATGGCGCTCGAAACGGCCGACAAGCCCGAGAGCGTCGACATCTGCTTTGTCCCCGACAACAACTACGTCGGCGTGCTTGAGCAGCACTTGCCGGCCGATGCACCGGCGTTGATGCCGGGTGCATTTGTGGACACGTCGGGGCGCGTCATTGGCGAGCATGATGGTTTTGCGCGCTACACCGTTGGCCAGCGAAAGGGATTGCCGGGCGGGCACGCGCTGCCGATCTATGTCGTCGGCATCAACCCCGACAGCCGCGATGTCGTGCTCGGCGACGCTGACGAGCTGCTGGGACATGAGGTTGCACTCGACGAGTGCAACTGGCTCGCAGCGCCGCTGGCGGTGGGAGATCGCTGCCAGGTGCAGCTGCGCTATCGGGCGACGGCGGTGCCGGGAGTGGTGCGGAGCGTAAGTGCTGAGCGGATCACGCTCGACCTGGAGGTGCCGGTGCGCGCGATCACGCCGGGGCAGTCCGGGGTGTTGTATGGGCGGGATGAGCAGGTGCTGGGTGGTGGGGTGATTGGGGGCAGAATTCCCTCGTCCTGAACGAAGTGAAGGACCTGCGCCGCCGAGCGTGGAAGTCCCCTCGTCCTGAACGAAGTGAAGGGCCGGTGCGGCCGAGCGCGGGAGTCCCCTCGCCCTGAACGAAGTGAAGGACCTGTGCGACCGAGCGTGGGAGTCCCCTCGTCCTGAACGAAGTGAAGGACCTGTGGCTGCGACGACCAAGCGCCCTGCCAGATACCTCTAAGAATATCCCTCGGGATGAGCCCGGCCGCTGCGCCCGGGATGGGGCGATGTCGAACCCTTTACAGCTGAGTCGAGAAGCGGCCGCCAGCCGCAGTCATCAGCGAGATCATGCCATTCGGGGTTCATCGATTCAATCAGCGTGATCTTCTTCAAGCGCCGCCAACCTTTCAGTTGCTTTTCTCGCGCGAATGCGTCGACCGCGCGCCCGCATACCTCCACGTAAACCAGACGTTTCACGTGATACTTCCGAACGAAAGCGCTCCCCTCACCAAGGGAATGGTCCTGCAACCGGCGATATAGTGATCGCGTCACGCCGATGTACAACACGTGGCTCCGGCTCGCGAGGATGTAAACGTGGAAGGTCAGCGCCATGGGCCGAAGCTGGCGACTGCCGGGTGATTGTGTTGGTCGTTCCACCGCAGATCGGTTCGCGCTCCTGCGTGTCGCGATGCGGAAGGTCCCTCGCTACGCTCGGGACGAGGGGACTACGACGCTCGGATGAGGCGATTATTGCTCACGAGATAAGGGGATCGGCCCCCGTCCACGGTCACACCCCCAGCTTCCCCGCAAAATCTTTCAGCGCGGCTTCCTGATCGGGCGTCATCTTCTCGGGCAGCTTGACGTTGACGGTGATGATCTGGTCGCCCTTCTGGCCACCCTTTTCGAGCCCCTGCCCCTTGACGCGAAACTTGCGGCCCGGCTGGGTGCCGGCGGGGATCTTGAGCTTGACCTTTGAGCCGCCAATCGTCTTGACCTGAATGGTCGAACCCATCAACGCCTGCGTCAGTGTCACCGGAACGGTACACAACACGTCGAGGCCGTCACGACTGAAGAAGCGATCCGGCTCGACCTGAAAGGTGATCAGGACGTCGCTCGCGGGTCCGCCCGCCTTGGCGCGCGGTCCCTGCCCCTTGAGGCGCACCTTGGTGCCGGTATCGGTCGCGGCCGGGACGACGATGAGCATCTGCTTCTGCGTGCGTTGTTCACCGCTGCCGTGACAGGTGTGACATGGCTGCGACGGGACCTTGCCGCGGCCGCGACAGTTGGGACATGGCCGGTTGACGGCGAAGCCGCCCTGCCCGAAGGAGATGGCCCCGGTTCCCTTGCATTCCGGACAGGTCGAGAACGATGCGCCCGGCTCACCGCCAGTGCCACCGCACGTCGCGCAGACGTCAACCATCGAGAGCGTGATTGGCACCTTGCCACCGACTGCAGCGGTCCTGAACGGGACGCTGACGGTGACCTCGACGTTGTCGGGGCCGGTCGGACGCGCTTCCTGCTGACGGGCACCGCGACCACCGAAAATCGACGAGAAGATGTCGCCGAGGCCGAAGGAGCCGAAGTCGGCGTACTCGAACTGCGCATCACCGGCTTGCTGTTGCTGGTACTGCTGACGCGGCCCGCCGCGACCAGGCGCGCCGCTGCGCGGCGAAAAACCACCGCCAAAGGCGCCGAGCTTCCGCATCTGGTCGTACTTGGCCTTCTTGTCGGGATCGGAGAGTACACTATTGGCTTCCGACAGCGCCTTGAACTTATCCGATGCCTGCGGATTGTTGGGATTGGCATCGGGATGATATTGCTTGGCCAACTTGCGATAGGCCTTCTTGATTTCAGCGGGCGTGGCCGTATCCGGCACGCCGAGCACGACGTAGAAGTCCTGATTGGCCACGGTCAGGCCGCCCCGGTCGCCGAGTAGACCTGCACGCGCGCGGGGCGAAGGACGGTGCCCTTGAACTCGTAGCCGGTCTGGAAGGTCGTCTTGACGGTGTGATCCTGTTCGGGCGTCTCGGGTGCGACGACCGCGACCGCATCGTGCTGATGCGGGTCGAACACAGCGCCAGCGGGATCGATGCGGCGGAGACCAGCGAGCTCGAGTTCCTTCTGCAGCTTGCGCTGGATCAGCTCAAAGGCACCGCGGAACGTCTCGTAGGTCGTGGTGCCCGGCTCGCTGGCGGCCAGGCGGTCAATGTCGTCGAGCGCGTCGAGGAGGCGCGACGCGAGGGCGCCGGCGCCACGGTCGAAGGCCTCGGTCTTCTCGCGGGCGGTGCGTTTGCGGTAGTTGTCGTATTCTGCGGCCAGACGGAGGAGCCGATCGTCGCCTGGGGGATCGTTCATGGGCGGCCCGCCGACCGGTCCAGCGGTGGCAGGCTGGTCGGGGCTGGGGGGTGCCGTATCGGCCGCCGGCGAGGCCGGATCGAGGAATGGATCGGTCGAGTTGGGGTCGGTCATCAGCAGACTGCTCCAGGGCACAAGGGTTCGGGCTGAAAGAGAGCAACGCCGGTGCCACGGGGCAATGCCGGATTGGCAGCCGCGCGGCGGGCGGCTCGGCGAGGCGCGCGCCTTGTGGGGCTGAGGACCGGGTCGCATCTTGGGCAGACACCCTTGGCGAAGGGATCCCCCATGCGCGCTCCCATGCTGTTCCTCCTGCTAGCCTTGCCGCTCGCGGCCCAAGGCCCTGGACCGGTGCCAACAAATCCGCGGCTCAGCGCCGATGGCCAGGTCGTGATCGACGGCGCAGGCAATTTCCTCCAGCGGCACGCGTACGACGCCATGGCCAGATCGCTGCTCGCCTGCGCCGACCTCGACAGCCACCTTCGAGATCTCCCGGCAGCAACCGCTGCGCTGAGCGACTCGGTCGCCCATGGCGGTGGATCAGCTGCAGCATGGACCCGGCTCGGCTGCCTGCGCTGGCTCGGTGCGTGGCCGGAAACGGGCATCTCAGTAGGCAAGGACGCAGTCAACACACTGCGCATCGCCAAAGTGCACGGATACGCGGCGATCGACGCATGGGTACACGCCGTCGCGATCAGCCCGGGCGATAGCGTGGCCTCAACGCTGCTGGCCAACAGCATCGTGACTGCCGCTCGCAACGGCGATCTCGAATATGGCGCCGACTACGTGCAGCCGTGGCTCCACAGCGCTGCCAGCGATGCGGCAGTGGCCACGCTGGAAGCGTCGACCCGAACTACCAACGCGCCTGCCAGTGTGTTCCGCAGCTGCGCGTCGATCAACATTGTCCGCGACAACTTCGCCGCCGCCCGCGATTGCAGCCTACGAGCACTCGCGGCGGGAAAGGACTCCACCTGGCATGCCTTGCGGCTGGCCTGGATCGCCTATCGCGCCGGCGATTCACTCGACGGGCAGCGGTGGTTCGACCGGGCACTGACGTCGGCCCACGACGAATCGGCCCGCGCCGATCTCGGCTGGCATTTCCAGGTCGCCCGCACCGTCGACCGTCTGGCGATCGATAGTGCGCCACGCGCTCGCGCGATGGCCGTAGCGATCAGCGAGGACCGGCAATGGTTGACGCTGCCGGATCAGGGATTGCTGGCGTGGATCCACCAGCGCACGTCGACCTGCTGCGGCCGCGGGCGTTGGGTCGCCATCGACGCCGATCTCAGTGGACACTTCCTCCGGCTGACATACGACAATCAGATGTTCCGCGGTTGCACAGTGCGGGATTCAGTTGCCCCGTGCCGGCGTGACGCCGCGGCAGCGGTGCCGCAGGTGGTCGCAACGCGATATCAGTTCTGGGGCACCGGCGACGTAGCGATGTGTGTCCTGCCGGTCACGGTCCGACGCGCGGTGGCCAGCGACAGTACTGTCACGCTCCCCGACAGCCTGCGGCTCCGCCAGTGGAGTGCATCCGAGGCTGCGGTACAGGATACCGTGTTGCATGTGACACGGAACGCGGACGGGCGATCCGGATACCTGGAGACGCCGTGCAATGCCGCGCTGGCCGAGTGGAGCGTGCGACCGCGCACCGAGGACTCGACCCGGCTGACCGGCAGCTGGCAGGATGCCGCATTGCGAGTGGCTCGTGGATCACTGGCGCTATCGGACCTGATGGTGTCCGATTCGGCAGACCGCACGCTAGCGATCGCCGGCATCAACGTCCCAGCCGTCGCCATGCCGGCGTTCGATCATCACACACCGATCGTCGTGCGGTACCAGACGAAGAATGACGGATCGACGGTCGACGCGAGCGTTGCAATCCGGGTCTGTCCGACGCAGCAACCAGAAGTGACTGCCGGATGCCAGATGTCGGTACGCACGCCGGCTCGGCTGGCCCATGGCATCACGTGGACCACGCGGACGATGGACATCGGCCGGCTGCCGGCCGGCGAATACTGGTTACATGTCGTCCTGATCAGCCAGGGCCGCACGGCCGCCGTTGCGACGGCCGAGCTGCGAGTACGGTAGCCTGCGTTTCAGTACCGCCAGCTGCTGACGTCGGCGCCAGCGGGCGCATTCTTCACCATCGCGACGGCCATCTTCTGCAACAGCGTTGGCAGCGGTGGCCCCCAGCAATGCGGCGCCATCGGCTGGAAGGCGATCTCACCATTCCACTTCGGATTGCTGGTTGTGGTCAGGTAGTCATTCAGGAAATGCACGCCGTCATTGAGGAAGTAGCTGTCGGCGTCACCGACGTACACATTGATCTTGTTGGCGAGCTTGGAGCCGAGAGTCGCCCAGTTGGTCTGCAGGATATTGCGCAGGTCGTAGTGGGCCTTCCAGTACGCGGCAACCTGATGGTCGATCACGCCGGTCTGCTTGTTCCAGATCGGCTGTGGGTAACCATCTGCGCCAACCGGTGAATAGGTCGCCTGCCAGATGTCCCACTGCCCGCCGGAACGCGCGTGATCACCGACCACCAGCTCGAACCAGTTCTCATCCTTCATCATCGTAGTGATGTTGCCGTCGGGACGCCGCACGTCGGGACGCTCGACCTTCATCCACCCCTTGTCGACCCAGTAGGCGTTGGAGTCGGCGTAGATGTTGACGATCTGGTAGGCGCGGAAGTCGACACCGTCGGGACAGAGCGACCAGGTGCCGCCATAGAAGTCGGGATAGATGATCTGCTTGGCAAGCGAAATCCAGCCACCAGTTGATCCGCCAGTGAGCAGGCGTGCCCACGGCTGACCAATGACGCGGAACTTCGACTCCACGGCAGGAATCAGTTCCTGCATGATCGCGTCACCGTAAGGGCCGTTGTTGGCGGAGTTGACGCCGTACGAATCGTCGTAGTACGGCGACGGATGCTGGATGGTGACGAGAATGACGCGCGGCGTGGAATCGGCAAGCCACGCGGAGTTGGCGCCGCCCCCCGGTGCACGCAGCGAGAAGTGGCCTTCGTCGTAAACAATCGGATACTTCACACCGGGATGTTGATCGTATCCCTTCGGCAGCGTGATGATCGCGCCGAGGTAGATCGGCTGGCCCCACCACTTGCTGAGAATCTCGCTCTGGATCTTGATGTGCTTGACGTAGGGGCTGTCGGCCGGCTCGACGATTGGCGGAATGACGTGATCGGCCTTCAGCGTGATCACGGCGTGCGATGCCGGATTCCAATGGATGCGGACCGGATCGCCGTAGATGTTGCCCGGCGAGCGCTTCCAGTTCTGGCCTTCCCACTGATCCATGTGCAGCCAGACGGTGTGACCGTCAGCGCGCGGGAAGCGGGTGTAGACGTTGATGAATGGTTCGACCCAGTAGTCGCCGGCCGGCAGATCACGCAGCGACGCGAGCGGATGGCCAAAGGTCGACGCATCGATGACTGCACCCTGGCCGGCTGCCAGTGCACTGACATCGACACCAAAGAGCGGCACACCGGTTTCGCCGGTCTGGTCGATCGGGGTGCTCTGTCGACCACGGGCCGAGTCAACGCGAGAGATTGCGACGTAGACGCGACCGGTGATTGGTGCCGCGTGAGCGGCGGCGGCAAACGATACCGCAAAGCGAGGGCCCGAAACGGTTGCATGTGCAGCGGCGCGCTGGGCAGCCACGACCTGAAGCAGGGCGACGATCATTTGATCCCCACGAGTTCAACAGTGAACACCATGATGGCGTTGCCCGGGACTGGCGCTCGGCCCACGGCGCCATAGCCGAGGTCCGGCGGAACGATCAGCTGGCGCTTGCCGCCGACCTTCATTCCGACGATTCCCTCATCCCACCCGGCAACGACCTGACCAGCACCCAGGGGGAACGAGATCGTCGGGCTGTCGGGACTGCTCTTGTCGAAGACGGTGCCGTCAGGGAGCGCGCCGATGTAGCTCATCACCACTTGATCCCCACTGGCCGCGACCCTGCCCGTGCCGACCGTGATGTCGCGATAGTAAAGCCCCGATGGCGTGTGAGTCGAGCTCTGCAGATTCACGTTAAGGGCCGGATTGAATCGAGTAGCCTCGATCGCGACTGGCGCCGGCGCCATGCCGGGCGGTGCCAACGGCGTACCCGCGACATTGGCGTCGTCGGACTTGCCCTTGGAACAGCCGGCGAGCAGGACGGCTGCAGCGAATAGCGATGGTGCGAGGCGCATGGCGGAGACCGGGGATGGAGTGTGGCGGTAAAGATATCGATGTAAGGAGCGGGGGGTGAGCTCGGGATCGCCTCGCGGATCGGTGCGGGGTGAGGTCGTGGAGGTCACGGTGCTCGGGGAGGTCGCGGAGTTGGGGGAGCTCGCGGTGCTCGGGGAGGTCGGGGTGCACGGAGAGTTCGCGTTGGTCGCGGGGCTCGGGGAGGTCGGGGTGCACGGAGAGTTCGCGTTGGTCACGGGGCTCGGGGAGGTCGGGGTGCACGGAGAGTTCGTGGTGGTCACGGTGCTCGGGGAGGTCGCGTTGGTCACGGGGCTCGGGGAGGTCGGGGCGCACGGCGAGGTCGCGTTGGTCACGGGGCTCGAGGAGCTCGCGGCTAAAGCCGCGGCTCGGCACACAAGTGCTGAAGCACTACATCCTGTGAGGGCAGTCCCTGAGTGGGTCGGTGAGGGCGGTGCGGCAGGTAGAAGGTCTCGAGGTGAGATGTAGGAGTTCGCGGTGTTCGGGGTGCTCGCGGTGCTCGGGGTGCTCGGGGAGATCGCGATGCCCGGGAGCTCGCGGCTGAAGCCGCGGCTCGGCACACAAGTGCTGAAGCACTACTTCCTGTAGTCGCCGCTTCCAGGCGCGCTGCTGAGTGCGGGGCGTGGTGGCGGCCAGCCGGCGATCGCGTCGAGCGGATGGTGCAGGTGCTGATTACGTACGTACGCGGCGACCAGATCGAGCGAGCGTTCGCCTACGGAGCTGACGCTATATCCCTTGGCCCATTTGAGCGGCCGGTGGGACGGTGCCCGAGATCGGTTCGCGACGTGTGCGCTCGTCCCCTTGAAACGCTGCAGGAGCTCGGGAATCCGCGTCGTCGGATGGAACTTTGCCAACAGGTGCAGGTGCGTCGAGACGATGCCGAGTTCGAGAACGAGCGCCCGGTCGGCCCGGCCAGAGAGCGGAATCTGGTCAGCCAGCAGCCGCGCTGTCACCGCGTCGATGAGCGGCTCACGGCAAAGTGTCGTCCAGACGACGTGGAGATAGAGCCGATGGTACATGCTCCAGACTACCGACACCATCGGACGCGAGCGGGCCCGGAACGCGCGGCGTGTGCCTGTCTGTCGCACCGCCCTCACGGACCCACTCAGGGGCTGCCCTCACAGGATGGAGTGCTTCAGCACTTGTGTGCCGAGCCGCGGCTTCAGCCGCGAGCTCCACGCGAGACGACACCCTCGCGTTGGGGATGACAAACGAGCCTTCCGGATGATAGCCTTTACCACCCCCGCCACACGCCAAGCAACGCGCCCTGCACCGCGCGCTCGCGGATTTCCGCGCGTTCACCACCGAAGACTGAGCGGTGAGTGGTGACGACACCGTCGCGATACAATCCGAACCAGACGGTGCCGACCGGTTTATCGGCCGAACCGCCGCCGGGCCCGGCAATGCCGGTGACCGAGACCACGACCGACGCGCCAAAGGCCTGCGCCGCGCCGCGCGCCATGGCGGCGGCGACTTCACTTGACACGGCACCGTGCTCGGCGACAAGCGCCGGATCCACACCGAGCACTCGCTGCTTGATGTCGTTTGCATACGCGATTGCGCCACCAACAAAGACGTCCGATGCGCCGGGCACGGCCGTGATGCGGCCGCCAAGCAGTCCGCCAGTACACGACTCAGCCACCGCAAGCGTCGCACCTGCGGCGCGCAGTTCGCCCAGCACGATCGCCGCAAGGTCGTCATCATTCTCGCCGTAGATCCATGCTCCTGCAGTACTGCGCAGTCGAGTGACCGCATCGTGAAGACGGGCCGCTGCATCGTCAGGCGCAAGATGGAATGCCGTCACTCGCAGGTCGACCCCGGTCAAGCCGGGGAGGTACGCCAGCGACAGCGGCGCGATGGCGTCTTCGTGCTCGCCAATCCGTTCGGCGAGGGTGGATTCGGGGATGCCGGTCGTCCTCAGCGTCACGGAACGGACCACCGTGTCGCTGCCGCGAGCGCGCAGGCGTGGCAACACTTCGTGTTCCATCAGCTTGCGCATTTCCAGTGGCACACCGGGCAGCATGATGATCAGTCCGCGCGGTGAATCAATCCAGAGCCCCGGCGCCGTGCCCCATTCATTGCGCAACCAGGTCGCGCCCGCCGGCACCATCGCCTGGGACCGGTTCGATTCGGCTGGCGCCCGGCCGAAGCGGCGATAGCGCGCCAAGACCATCTCCCAGACGTCGTCGTTGAAGACCAATGGCAATCCGAGCAGGTCGGCGACCACGTTGCGCGTCATGTCGTCGCGGGTGGGGCCGAGGCCACCGGTGGTCAGCACTGCACCGGTGCGCGTCAACGCCTCGTCCACTGCCGCGCGAATTTCTGCCGGCGTGTCGACTACGCTGGTGCGACGAATGATCTGCACACCGGCAGCACTGAGTTGTTGACCGAGAAAAGCGGCGTTGGTATCGAGGGTGAAGCCGAGGAGGAGTTCGGTGCCGATGGTGATGAGTTCGAGGCGGTTGGCGGGCATGGGGGAAGATAGTTGATGGCTGATGGCTGATGGCTGATGGCTGATGGCTGATGGCTGATGGCTGATGGCTGATGGCTGATGGCTGATGGCTGATGGCTGATGGCTGATGGCTGATGGCT
>DASYEH010000013.1:0-1540 GCA_036499125.1 Gemmatimonadales bacterium | reverse complement strand
GAGGCCGAAGCGCACCTGTTGGAACAGCGGCGACGACTTCAGTGCGGCGTCGGCGAGCAGCCCGCCTCCCAATGCGACGACCGTGCCGAGAGCCGCGACCACCGACCCCGTGCCGGCGAACCGCAGCGCGTCATCCTGGCGTCGCCGCAGGAGCAGGCCGAAGATGACGGTCAGCGCGAGGCCGACAATCATCGCGATGTTGAGGGCCAGATAGATGTCGTCGAAGTACCGGTCCAGGTGCATTGCTCGATCCTAGGGGCGACCGTTTTCAGACGGTGCCGATCGCGGTCCAGGCCGAGGCATCGATCGTGAAGGGGCCGGTCGGCAGGCTGGCGGCGCAGGCCTGCTTCAGCTCCCCGCGACGGGTGTCGTCGAGGCTCTGTACGTAGGCGCCCGCTGGCCCGACGCCCAGTGTGAACGGATCCCACCACTCGTCGAAGTTCTCGAAGTCTGAGTGCACGGTGAGCTTCAGGGACTGGATGTCGCGGAGCCCGGCTTGCGCGAACAGTTCGGCCAGTTGCCCCTCACGTGAGCCCGCGAGTCCGGATTCGTCGTCCATGCTCGGATCGAACGTGCGCGCCACCTTCCAGAAGGCCGACAGCGCGCCGGTGTCGCTGCCGTGGTCCCAGACGCACGCCGCGACGGTGCCGCCGGGCCTCGTCACGCGGGCCATCTCGCCGATGCCGGCCACTGGATCGGTCATGAAGTGAACCACGAGTTCGGCCAGCGCCACATCGAAGGTCGCGTCGGCGAACGGGATGTCTTCGGCAGAAGCTAGCCGGATGTCGACACCCGGCAAGCGCGTGCGCGCGGCCTCCACGAAGTGCTCGCTGGGGTCGAGCGCCGCCACGTGGTCGCGACCTAGCCGCTCGACCAGCAGCGCGGTCATCGCTCCTGGACCGCATCCCACATCGAGCGCTCGCTGCCCAGGGGTGACGCCGGCCGCGGCGGCCAATTCGACCGCGAGGGGCTCAGAGTAGCGGCCCATGAAACGGCCGTACGCGTCAGCGGGGACTTCGAAGTTCATGGGGGCAAATCTAGATCTCGCTGATCAGGAACGCGGCATAGACCACCACGATCACCGCCTCGACGACGGGCAGCACAATCGCGATGATTCCAGTGACTTTCCACCAACGTCGGGTTCGAACCACCGTGATGATGCCGAAGACGATCGAGATCGGCCAGATGAGAGGGATGCCGTTCCACGCGAGCAGCATCAACTCATAGCCCCCGGTGTTCTCGGGAACCACGTTGCTGAATGTCAGAGCATGGATGAGCAGAGGCAACGCCGCAAGTCCGATCGACAGGATTGCCAGCAGCGGAATGCTCAGACCGGACGTTGAGGCGGGGGCCGGAGGTTCGGCTGCGGTCATGCCTCGATTGTCACGGACGTGCCCGCTCCGCGGTGTCCCCAGTTCGAGTTGATGGTGGGCGATACTGGGATCGAACCAGTGACCTCTTCCGTGTCAGGGAAGCGCGCTACCGCTGCGCCAATCGCCCGAAACCGGCCCTCACACTGCGTGAACCAGCTGCGGTGAGT
>DASYEH010000012.1:0-553043 GCA_036499125.1 Gemmatimonadales bacterium | reverse complement strand
GGCAAGGGGCGGGCTGATGGCTGTTGGCTGATGGCTGATGGCTGATGGCTGATGGCTGATGGCTGATGGCTGATGGCTGATGGCTGATGGCTGATGGCTGATGGCTGATGGCTGATGGCTGATGGCTGATGGCTGATGGCTGATGGCTGGGTTAAATCGGGGAGCCGGCCCCATGTTGGGACGCCGGCTCTCATTGTGATCAACCAATCAGCCATCAACCATCAGCCCGCTACCAACCCCACCCCGCCCCGCTCCCCCGGCGCCAGCCGCCCCCCGACCGTCTCGGCATCGTGCTCAAAGACCACCTGCCACCGCTCTGCGCCGGCACGCTGATAGAGCGCCCGCTTGCTCTCCAGGGTCCGGAGCGGCTCGACGTCGTACCCCATGATCCAGGGCAACGGCAGGTGGTGGGCGGTCGGGATCGTGTCGGCCGGATAGAGAAGCGTGTCGCCACCGTCGTGAATGAACAGCGACATGTGCCACGGCGTGTGCCCTGGAGTCACCAGCATGCTGATCCCCGGGACGATGGTGCCGACCGTCCCCTCCAGCAGGTCAAACCGCCCCGCCTCCTGCACCGGCAGGAAGTTATGCGGCAGGTAACTCGCCTGGGTGCGTTCGTTGCCCGTCAGCGCCCACGCCAACTCGTCACGGTGCGCCACGTACCGCGCGTTCGGGAAGGTGAGCTGTACCCGCTGCGAAGCATCGTCCGCGGCGATGAAGGTGTTGCCGCCGGCGTGATCAAAGTGGAGATGACTGTTGATCATCACCCGGATATCGGCTGGCGCATGACCGAGCGTGCGCAAGGCGTCTTCCAGCCAGGTGCGACCGTCGGCGCCGCTGTTGTCGACGCCGTAGATGTCACGGAACTTGGCCGGCTCCTTGTTGCCGAGACCGTTGTCGATCAGCACCAGCCCGTCGGGGTGTTCCACCAGCAGGCAGCGCATCGCCAACGTGATGCGATTGCGATCGTCGGCCGCGATGCGGCGTTGCCAGAGCGGCTTCGGCACGACGCCGAACATCGCCCCGCCATCGAGGCGCTGGATCCCGGCGTTGATCGCGTGCACCGTGAGCCCGCCAACATGCAGGGTGGTGATTTCGCTCATGCCGCAATCTCCCGGACTGGCGTGCGGTGCAGCGTCTCGAGGTCGTGCAGGGTGCGTGCACCGCGCTCGCGCGCGTGGCCAAGCAACCGTTCGAGCAGCATGCCGGTGACGAGCGCGTCGCCCGCCGCACGATGGCGGGCGGTGAACTCCAGCCCGAAGCGGGTCGCCAAGGCGCCGAGCGAATACGACGCTTCGTTGCGCACCAGCCGGCGCGCCAGGCGCACCGTGCAGAGGCGTGGGCCGTCAAGTGCCAGGTCGCGGGCGCGCTTGACTTCGGCGCCGACAAAGCCCCAGTCGAAGCGCGCGTTGTGCGCCACAAAGACGCGACCAGCGAGGGCCGCAATCACCTGGTCCGCCACGTCCGCAAAGGTCGGCGCGTCGGCAACCATCGCCGACGAAATCCCGGTGAGGTCACAGATGCGCTGCGGAATCGGGCGCCCCGGATTGATGAGGGAGTCGAACACCACGTCGCGCCGGGTGCCGTGTACGACAACAACGGCGATCTCGGTGATCCGATCGTCGCCGATCGGCTGCATCCCGGTCGTCTCGACGTCCACGACTGCGAACGCACACTCCTCCAGCAGTGGTGAACCCTGCGCGGCCGCCACCAGCGCCCAGCGGCCATCGGACTGCTGGCGCACGCGCGGATCCGCGCCCAGAAGCGCCGCGGCGATTCGCTCAGCCACGGCTGCGGGAGCGTTTGGCAGGCCGAGGACGTTGCGAGCGAGGTCGCTCGCCGTCGCCGGGCCAGCGCGCAACAGTTCAACCGCGCGATCGCTGAGCGTGCCGGCCGGATGGGCGTTCGTCCCGATCACGATGCGCTCACGCGTGCTGCCGGTGCTGGATCGCGTACGACAATGTTTCAAGCTCCACGGCGAGGTTCACGTTCTTGACATCCATTCCGGGCGGGACGTGCAGCTGGACGGCCGCGAAGTTGAGGATCGCCGTGACTGGTGTCCCAACCAGCCGGTCAACCAGCCCCTGGGCTGGATCGGCCGGCGTCACCAGGATGGCAATCTCGATACGCTGGCGGCGCACGATCTGTTCGAGGTCGGCGACATCGGCAACCACCAGCTTGCCCCAGCGCGCGCCGATCTTGGCCGGATCGCGGTCGACTGCGGCAACGATATCAAAGCCGCGCGCCACGAGGTCGGCGTATTGTTGCAGCGCACCGGCCAACTGCCCTGCACCGATCAGGATCACCCGGTAACGGCGGTCGAGTCCGAGAATCGTCCGGAGCGAAGTGGCCAGCGCGTGGACGTCGTAGCCGAGGCCGCGCTTGCCGAACGAGCCAAAGAACGAGAGATCCTTGCGGACCTGCGCCGACGTCGTACCAGCCCGGTTGGCCAGCGCTTCGGACGACACCGTCCCGGTGCCCTGATGGTCGAACTCATCCAGGAATCGAAGATAGATCGCCAGGCGGCGGACGGTCGAATCGGCGATCTTGCGGGCGGGCATTGTGAAATGTTTCACGAGCGGCGAGCCGGGGCAAGGCGGGGGTGGAACTCAAGCCCTGGAAAAGCTCTCGACTGCCCCCAGGAGCGCCACAAATCGCTCCATCGGCACCACCTCAGGCCGGATATCAGCATCGATCCCCGCCTGATCCAGCGCCGCCTGTGCCTGCTCAGCGCTGAGGCCAAGCGCCTCGCGCAGCGCCTTGAGCATCCGCTTGCGCCGGTATGAAAAGATCGACGTCACCAGGCGCCGGAATGGATCGATCTGCTCGGGGCGAATCAGCGGCTCCGCCCGCGGCACCAGATGCAGCACCGCCGAGTCCACCTTGGGTGGCGGTGCAAACGCACCCTTCCCCACGGTGAAGCGACGCGACGCCTCGGCCACGGCCGCAATGTTGATCGAGAGTGCGCCGTAGTCATCGTGCCCAGCCGGTGCCACGATCCGGTCGGCCACTTCCTTTTGCACCAGGTAAGTGATCGTCGCCGGCAACGGCGCGCTGAGCGCCTTGGCCAATAACGGCGAGGTGATGTTGTAGGGAATGTTGCCGGCCACCAGCCAGCGCTTGCCGTGACTGGTCCACGGCTTCACCAATGCTGGCCAGTCGAGTTCGAGCGCGTCACCTTCGATCAACACGAACGGTCGTCCAGCAAAACGGCGCACCAGTTCTTCAGACATGCGTGAATCGCGCTCAATCGCGACCACAACGGCACCCCGATCAAGCAGCGCCGATGTCAACCCTCCCGGCCCGGGACCGATTTCCAGCACCACATCGTCGCCGCCCGCGTCGGTGACAGCGGCGATCCTGGCCAGGAGCGGCCCGTGCGACAGAAAATGCTGGCCGAGCGCCTTGCGAGTGCGCACGCGCTACATCCGGAGGATCAACAGCGTGCGGTCGTCGACCTGCTGATCCGAAAAGGCCAGCACATCGGCAAAGACCAGCGCCGTCAAGGCCGCCGGTGATTCGTCGCGGTGCGCTTCGATGCAGGCGATGACGCGCGCTTCGCCATACCGTTCACCATCAGCGTTGGCGAGATCATGGACGCCATCGGTAAAGAGCACCAGCAGGTCGTCGGGAAAATGCCACGGCACCATCTCGCGGCGATACCGCCCCGCTTCCACCAGGCCCAGCGGTGGTGCGGTGGGGTTGAGGCGCTCGGCGTGGCCGAAACGGGGCACCCGGAAGGCGTGCGGATGGCCAGCGCTGGCGTAGACGAGCCGGCCGGCGGTGGGATCGAGAATGCCATAGAAGACCGTCAGGTACATCTCGGTCTTTTCAAGCTCATCGGCCAGCGAGTCACGCAAAAGCGTCAGGGTCTCATCGGGCGGCGTCGTGGAGTTGGCGTGAATACCAGCCGCGGCAAGCACCTCAGCGGCGATCAACGCGGCAGAGAGTCCATGCGATGCCACGTCGCCAAGCATGATGCCGACCCGCCCACGCCCCAGCCGGGCGAAGGTGTAGAAATCACCGCCGACCGAATCGGCGGCTTCCGATCGCACACTGACGTCAGCGTCGCCACGCAGGACAGAGGGTGTCGGCATCAGCCGCACCTGCAGATCGTGGGCGAGTTCCATCTCCTGCTGCATCCGCTGGCGATCGCGGTCACCTGCCACCAGGCGCGCGTTCTCGAGCGCGGCACCGATCTGCGTCGCCACTGCCGTGATCAGCTTGATTTCCTCTCGCGTGAATGCACCGCCCCCAGCGCGATCCGCCAGCGCGAGCGTACCGACCACACGCGGCGGCGCGCCAGACGCCGCGTATACAATCGGCACGGCCACGACCGTTCCCGGCACCCAGGTCGGCTGTACGCCAGTCTCCACCCGACCGCTCATGAACGCGCGCGACGCGACGACGTTGTGGTCGTCGGCTGCTACGTCCTCGGGGACAGCTCCAGGTTCAGCCCCGAGCGTTGCCACACTGTGCAGGATGTGCCGTGACTCGTCGTACACGCGCAACCCGGCTCGCCGCGCACCAATCACTGTCGAGACCTCGCGCAGGATCACGGCGGCAACTTCGGATACTGCGTGCGCGCGGCCGAGCAGCTCGCCCATCGTGTAGAGCAGGTCGATCTCTTCGAAGCGTGCCACGAGCTCGGCGCCGAGCGCGGTCATCGCCCGTTCATGTTCCATCAACCCTTGCACCACTGCGAGCAGGTGCGGCGATGCGACTGTGACATCGCGACCAGGGTCAGGAGTGATTTCCAGAAACACGCCGCCGGAATCGGGCAGCGCCAACCACGCCGCGTTGCCACCGGGGCCGCGCGGCACGCCAGCGCCATCGGAAAGCGGGATGCCGGCTACCAGCCGCCACTGTGCGCCATCAAGACGCCAGAGACGGAGGTCAGCCCCCGCGAGCGCGCCGAGCGGCCCGAGCAGACCGCCCAGGCGACTCAACGGCGGGGGAGTGTCATCCAGATCGTATTCCCGCGGTCATTGAAATGCACTCCCTCGGCGAGGCGATGAATCATGAAGAGCCCGCGGCCACGCGTGGCAGCCCGGGATTCATCGCAGATCGGGAGCGGAATGGCGCTGTGGTCGAAGCCGTCGCCTTCATCGGACACCGCGATCACGAATCGGTCGTCCTGAAAATCGACCTCGATGATCACGTGGCGGGCCGGGTCGCCACCGTTGCCATACAGCATGGCGTTGGCGACGGCTTCTGCCAGCACCGTACAGAGCCGGAACTGCGCGCGGGGCGACGGAACGTCGCGGTCGAAGCAGCGCGAGCGCACGGTTTCCACCACGTCGCCGACCCGGGAGATGTCGGTGCGCAGCTCGAGCCGGAAATGATCCGGATCATTCGAGTCGCGCGTCGTCGCGGTGAACGGCATCGGAGCCTCAGTAGCCCGCGAGCGCCTCGGCGGGACTGTCGGCGATCGTGAAAAGGGTGTCCAGCTTGGTCAGCTCGAACAATGACCGGAGATCTTCGTTGAGCCCGGCCAGGCGCAGGTCGCCACCCGCTTCGCGCACCCGCTTGCTGATCGACACCAGCGCGCCGAGACCTGACGAGTCGATGTAGGCGGTGGGGGTGAAATCGACCACGAAGCGTCGCGCGCCACGATCGAGCGCATCCTGCATCAGCTGCTTGAGTTCCTGCCGATTGGCCACGATGAGCTGGCCGTCGACCGTCACGACGGTCACATCATTCGCTGCCTGGCTCACGGTGAACGGCATCAGGTACGCTCCGAGGAGGGTCGTCAGGGCTGGCTGGTCTGCAAGGCCACCATCGCCGCCACGTCCACAATATCGTCGGTGTCGGCGCCGCGCGACAGGTCGGACATCGGTTTGGCCAGCCCCTGGAGCAGCGGGCCAGCCGCCGACGCGCCCGCCAGCCGCTCGGTCAGCTTGTAGCCGATGTTGGCCGCGTCGAGGCTGGGAAAGACCAGGACGTTGGCCCGGCCGGCCGCCTCGGAACTGGGCCATTTTCGGGCCGCCACGCCGGGCACCAGCGCGGCGTCGAGCTGCATCTCGCCATCGGCCACGATGTCCGGGGCGAGCGCACGAAAAAGGTCGCGGGCCGCCCGCATCCGGTCGACCTCCGGACCGACGGCGCTGCCGTTGGTACTGTAGGAGAGAAACGCCACGACGGGCTCGTCACCGAGGAGCGCACGCCGGTCGCGAGCCGCAGCCAGCGCCGCGTGGGCCATCTGGTCGACGCTGGGCGTCGGCACCACCGCCACGTCCGTGAACGTCAGGGTCCGGTCCGCCAGCCCGAGATACATCGCCGCGCTGGCGGAGCTGACCCCCGGCGCCAGTCCAATGAGGGCAAGCGCTGCCCTGACAACGTCGGCGGTGGCAGTCGCGACGCCGGCAACACAGCCGTCGGCGAGTCCGAGTGCCACGAGGCCTGCACCGAAGCGGATTGGATCGGCAGCCAATGCGAGGGCCTGATTGCCGGCGGCCAGGCGCGGACGTCGCTGAGCAAGGCGATCGGCGATGGCAACGAGGTCAGGTGAGTTGTCGGGGGTGATCGGCTCAAGCCCAAGCAAGCGCGGCTCAGCGATCCCGAGGCGAGCGAGGATCTCTGCCGCGCGCTGGACGCGCGGATCGTGGCCTTCGGGCAGCACGAGACGCACGCCGAGGCCGCGCGCACGCTCGCGCAACACCTCGCGGCAGGTCACGTCCCGAAGCGGGCGTGGAGCGCGTCGGCTACCGACTGGCTGACCAGGCCGTCGAGCGGGCCGCCGAAACGGGCGACTTCACGCACCAGCGATGACGAGAGGTAGGTCAGGTCGACGGCCGGGACCAGAAAGACCGTCTCCAACTCGTCGTGCAGCTTGCGATTCATCAACGCCATCTGGAACTCATATTCGAAATCACTCACCGCGCGCAGGCCGCGGATCACCATGCTGGCGCCACGATCGCGGGCAAAATCCGCGAGCAACCCGGCGAACGACGCCAGCTCGATGCGCGGGTCGTCCGCGACGGCGCTCTTGAGGAGGCGCAGGCGATCCTCCACCGAGAAGAGCGGCTCCTTGTTGGGGTTGATCGCCACAGCCACGATCAGGTGGTCGGCAAGCGCGAGCGCACGCCGAATGAGGTCTTCATGTCCGCGCGTGGGCGGATCGAACGAACCGGGATAGATCGCGATGCGAGTCATGCGGCCCGAAAGAAAGTGACTGCGATATCGCCCCAGCGGCGAGTCTCACCACCATGCAACGTGGTGGTGCGCGAATGTTCGACCGCCAGCAGGGCGGCAAACGGCACCGCTTGCCATGCCGCGACGATCGCGGCAGCGAGGTCGGTGGTAAACGGCGGATCGGCCAACGCAATGTCAAACATTCCGGGTGCGAGTTCGGCCGTAAACCGGATCACGTCGGCGCGGCGGACATCGCAGCGATCGCCGGCATCGAGTGAGGCGATGTTACTGCGCAGGATCCGAAGCGAATCGGCGTGACTGTCAACAAAGGTCGCGTGCGATGCGCCGCGAGACAACGCCTCCAGGCCGAGCGCCCCGGTGCCGGCACAGAGATCGACCACCCGGGCGCCCGGCAACAGCGGGCCCAGGACGTTGAGCCACGCCTCACGCACCCGTTCAGCGGTCGGGCGGACCCGGCGATCGGCGGGCACGGCGAGACGGCGACCGCCCCACGTCCCGCTCACGATCCTGGTCATCGTTGACTTGGCCCCAGCGCGACCGCGCGGGCCTGCAACGCCGACCGTCCGTTCCATTCGTTGCGCTCGAGACGCACGGCGGCGTCCATCGGGCCATCACCCCAGGCGGCGACCCGGTCAGCCCAGTTGAAGGCAATAGCGTCAAGCGAGCGCGATCCACTCGTGAGGCTGGTCTTCAGGTGATTGCGACCCACAACGCGTGAACCGAGCAGTTGCACCGCCCGCACACCAAAGACCGGACCCGGATTGCCCATGCCGCACGGTTCGAGGCGACGACTCCACTGCTCCAGTTCGTCATTGATCTCGGCGAGCGTCAACACGACGTCAACCCGCTGCGTGGGGCCCAGCTCCTCGGGCGTCAACGCCGCGCGCGCGCAGGCATTGAGCCGCTCACGAAAGGCGGCCACGCGATCGGCCCGGATCGAAAGACCGGCCGCCATGCGGTGGCCACCATACCGCTCCAGCAAATCGCCGCACTCAGTCAGCGCGTGATGCAGGTCAAAGCCGTCAATGCTGCGACCGCTCCCCCGCCCCGTGTCGCCGTCAAGCCCGATCATGAATGCCGGGCGCCCGTAGCGCTCGACCACCCGCGATGCGACAATGCCGACGACGCCGGGATGCCAGCCTTCGACTGCGACCACAATCGCGGCGTGCTGCGCCGGGTCAGCGTAGGTGGTGTCGATCACGGACAAGGCGTGGTCGACCATCTGCTGATCGAGCGCCTGGCGCTCCTGGTTGAGGCCGTCGAACCGTGCAGCGAGGGTCTTCGCTTCGTCCTCTGAATCGGTCAGCAGGAGGCGAAGCCCATCGTTGGCATCGGCGATTCGGCCCACGGCGTTGAGCCGCGGCGCCAGGATGAAGCCGACCTGCGTCGCCCGCAACTCGCCGGTGAGGCCGGCTTGCGATACCAGCGCCTGCAATCCCGGCCAGCGGCTCTCGGCCAGCAGCCGCAACCCATACTTGACCAGCGTGCGGTTCTCGCCCACCAGCGGCACGACATCGGCGACCGTGGCGAGCGCGACGTAATCGAGCAGGTGATGTGGCAGCGCGGCTGGCAAGCCCAGCGACGCCGTCAACGCTTGCGACAGCTTGAAGACCACACCGGTGCCGCACAGCATGCCCAGCCCCGATTGGTCGTCGGCGCGCTGGGGGTCAACGACGGCGTGCGCCGGCGGGAGGAGCGACCCTGGCAGGTGGTGGTCCGTGACAACAATGTCGAACCCTTGTGCGCGAGCACTCTGTACGGCGTCGACGGCCGAGATCCCGCAATCACAGGTGACGATCAACCGGGCCCCAAGACGTGCGGCTTCGGCAAGGCCCGCTGCACCGAAGTCGTAGCCATCGCGCATGCGATGTGGCAGGAAGGCGTGCACATCAGCGCCGGCAACTCGCAGCACCCGCGTCAGCACCGCCGCCGCACACTGGCCATCGACATCGTAGTCGCCGTGTACGAGGATGCGATCGCCCGAGCGGACCGCCTTGCCAATCACGTCGACGGCGTCGGCCATGCCAGCAAGGGTCAGTGGATCAGCGAGGGTATCCAGGCGAGGACGGAGAAAGGCGCGCGCGGCTGCGGGGTCGGCGTACCCGCGTTGCACCAGGATGGTCGCGAGCGCGAGCGGCACTCCGATTGATGCGGCGAGCTGCGCCGCGTCGGCTTTATCAGGCGTCGCGGCCAGGCGCCACCGCGGCGCATTGGTCAGACGGCCTGATCCGGCACATAGATGATGGCACCACACATCTCGCATCCTTCGAGCAGCAGGCCTTCGGCGCGCAGCTTGCCAATACGTGATGTCGGGATGGCGGTGTGACAGGCGGTGCAGTTGATGCCGCTGGCCGGGACGAGTACTTCGGTCTTGCGGGACTTGCTGAGCCGATCATAGCGCAACCGGAGCGTGCGATCGAGCTGCGTGGCGGCGGCCTCGCGCTCGGCACGCGCGGGCACGAGATCGCGATCGACGTCAGCCTGACGCCGATCGAGATCGGCCCGGGCGACGGCCTGCTCGCCCTCTGCCGCCGATGCGCGCGCGCGTGCCTCAGCGACCACCTTATTGCGCGCCGTCACATCTTCGGCGAGCCGCAACCACTCGGCCTCTTCCTGGACCAGGATCGAACGCCCCAGCTCCACATCGGCCATCAGTTGCGCTGCCACCCTTGGGTTGCGCTCCTGCTCGAGGCGTTCGCGGCGCCGTTCGTGCTGGGTGCGTTGCGTCTGCAGCTTGGTTTCGGCGTCAGTGCCACGCTGGCTGCTGTCTCGTGCAGCGCGCTCCGCTGCCGCAACTTCGGCGCGGGTGCGTTCCAGCAAGGCATCAAGGGCGGCGCGGTCGGCAGCAATGGCGTGCGATCGTTCATCCAGGGCCGCAATCCGACGGTCCTTGGATTGAACTTCAAGCAGGCGGGGCAGATCAGGATGCATGGTGTCACTCCTCAACGAGCGGTGCGTCTCGATCGGCATGCCGCCGCGAGGACGAATTGGCAAGATACAACCTAAACCGCGCCTGACCTTCCTTGCTCAGCGCATTCCAGCGTCGGCGGCGCTGACCCGGATCGTCTTCCGCCGCGATATCCGCAAAGGTGTGAATCTCATCGAGCGCTTCAAGCGCGCCAGCATACTCACGATCGAGATCGTACCCCTCGCCCGGTGTGCCTCGCTCGACCAGGCGCGCCCAGACATCCCGGGTTCGCTCATCGAGCAGTGGCAGGGCGTCGCCAATCGGGGCATCGGCCGGCAACGCAAGCACCGCCTCGAAGATCGCTCGATAGGCCGGCACCGCGAGCCGAGCCGGATCGACCTCGTCGCGGGCCCGGGCCAACCATTGCGGATTGAGGAGGACCAGGCGCATCAGCTTGCGCTCGATTTCCGCACCGGGCGTCCGCGCTCCAGGCCGTGTACTGCGAGTCGGCTGATCGATGCCGTGATCCGGCAGCGGCGCAGCGCGCGGCATCACCGTGCTCGCCGGCGACGCCTTTCGGGCGACCTCGGCGGCCACCGCGTCGCGCGGAATACCCAGGCGCTCGGCCAGCCGCGAGACATAGAGTTCGCGTGTCACTGCGTCACTGGTTGCACGCACGGTTGGCAATAGTCGGTCGAGTGCCTCGCGTGCGCGACCGACATCGCCAAACCATCCCTTGCGATCGAGCAATTGCAACTTGCGCTCAAGGACGTCCACGGCGTCGGCCAGGACCTGTTCGACCGCAGCGAGTCCGCCGCGCTGCACCAGCGTATCCGGATCGTCGCCTGGCGGGAGTGTCGCCACCCGCACCTGGATGCCGTGCGCCAACAGAGTGTCAGCGGCGCGAAATGTGGCCTTCAGCCCGGGAGCATCACTGTCGTATAGCACCACGACGTCGTTGGTGAATCGCTTGAGCAATGTCGCTTGCGCCTCCGTCAGCGAGGTGCCGAGCGGGGCGACGACCTGCTCCATGCCGGCGAGCGCCAAGCGCTGGACATCGAAGTATCCCTCGACCAGCACGGCATACTCTGCCTTGCGAATCGCATTGCGCGCCACATGCATGTGGTAGAGTTGCTCGCCCTTGTGGAAGATGGCCGACTCCGACGAGTTGAGATACTTCGGCTCGCCACTCCCCAGAATGCGTCCGCCGAACCCGACCACCCGCGCTCGCAAGTCGTGAATTGGAAAGAGCAGCCGTCCGCGAAAGCGCGGCGCGGTCGAGCCATCCTCTCGGCGGACCAGTAGCGACGTCTCCACGAGTACGTCGTCGGCGATGCCGAGCTGCGTCATCGCTGCACGAAATTCGTTGCCGCGCGGCGCATAGCCCAGGCCGAGCGTGGCCGCGGCGTCGAGGGAGAAATCACGCTGCAACAGGTACCGTCGCGCGGTCTCGGCTTCGGGATTGTCACGCAGCTGGGCGGCGAACCAGCCCTGCGCCGCATCGCAGGCCTGGAAGAGCGGCTCGCGCGGATCGGGGCCAGCGCGTTCGGTCGACTCCGGCACCACAATGCCATACCGCCGCGCGACTTCTCGCACCGCCGACGGATAGTCGAGCCCGAGCCGCTCGCGGTACCAGGTGAAGACATCGCCACTCGCGTGACAGACAAAGCAGTAGTAGACATTCTTGCGCGGGATCACGGCGAAGTTGCGGCCGGTGCCCTGATGGAAGGGACATGGGCCGCGCCAGTCGCTACCGGTGCGCTTGAGCTGGACATGTTCCTGGATAATTTCGAGCAGGTCAGCGGCGTCGCGCACCTGTTCGACGACCTCGTCGGGGATGCGTGCCATTAGCGAAGCACTGCGATCGTGACGCCGAGGCCGCCCTGGGGCCGCGGCGCGAAGTCAAACGACGCGACCCGCCCGTCGGCGGCGAGCAGGCCGCGGACCAGATCACGCAGCACGCCGGTCCCCATGCCGTGAATGATGGCAAGTTGCGGTTGGTCGGCGAGCACCGCCGAGTCGATGGCGGAACGCACCAACGCGTCCGCCTCGTCGGCTCGCAGGCCGCGGAGGTCGAGCTCCGATACCATGTCGCGTGGCGTTTCGTCAACAACGATGCGGGTCGCCCGCGGGCGGCCAGTCGCCGCAGACTTTGCCACCGCGGTGAGCGTACGGGCCGCAACCACCAGTCGCATCGTGCCGAGGAGTACCACGGCCTTGCCATCGTTCCGCAACTCGACCACGTCGCCCATCGCGCCAGTCGTCAGGCGGACGCGACTGCCGACCTGTACCGCCGCGCCATCCGCTGCCACCACGGCATCGCCGGATTCGTCGAGAAGCTGCGCCTGTTCGCGAACCCCTTCCTCGACGAGACGGCGCGCTTCACGTGCGGCGGCCTCGTCCGCGGCGCCTTGCGCCAGGGAGAGCGCCTGATCGACCCGCTTGCGGGCTTCCAGCAGATACGCCTTTGCCTGACGGGCGCGGTCCCGCTCCGCGTGCTTCTCCGCCTGCCGCAATGCCAGATCACGTGCCTCCTGCGCCGCATCCGTCACGCGCGCGACAGCTTCGCGCTGTTCCACCTCGACTTCGCGGGTGTCGAGCAACGTGGCCTGGCGCTCGACTTGCTGGCTCCGTGCTTCCACCGCCGCGAGCAGCCGGTCAAGTTCGCGCTCGGCCTCGGGCACCAGCGCTTCGGCGGCAGCAAGCACTCGCGCGTCGATACCGAGCCGCCGAGCGATCGCCAAGCCGTAGGAGCGGCCCGGCACGCCCTTGGTGAAGCGATACGTTGGTGACAGTGTTGCCGCATCAAAATGCAGCGAACCGTTGACCACGCCCGGAACCCGGGCGGCGAGGGTCTTGAGGGCGCCGAGATGCGTCGTGGCGAGCGTCAGGGCTCGTCGCGTCGTCAATGTCTCCAGCACGGCCATCGCCAATGCACCGCCTTCGGCGGGATCGGTGCCCGAGCCGACTTCATCGAGGAGCACGAGCGTCGCATCGTCGGCCGATTCAAGCACCTGACGCAGCGTGGCGACGTGCGCCGAGAAGGTCGACAAGTCGGCGGCCAACGACTGGTGATCGCCGATGTCGACAAAGAAGCGCCGCATGATCGGCAGCACGGTCTCGGGCCCGACCGGCGGTACGATCCCCGACTGGGCCAATGCCAGGACCAACCCGACGGCCTTCAGGAGTACGGTCTTGCCGCCAGTGTTCGGGCCGGAAATCAGCAGCGTGCGTTCGGCCGCGTCCATCTGGAGCGTGAAAGGAATCACGGCGATACCGCGCGCGAGCAGCAGCGGATGACGCGCGTCATTGAGCGTCAGCGCACCGCCGATCGTCCCGATTGCCGGCACTTCGGCGTCCAGTTCGCAGGCCCACCGCGCCCGCGCAACGATCGTGTCGATGGTGACTGCGGCCGCGTGCAGTGCGGCGATCTCGTTCCGCACCGGGCGAAGTTTGCCAGTGATCTCGCGCAACACGACCTGTACCTGCCGCTCTTCGTCGATCAACGCCGATCGCAGCGCATTGCCGAGCTCGATGGCGGCCGTCGGTTCGATGAACAAGGTGCCGGCAGAGCCCGATTCGTCGTGAATGATTCCGTCGGGACGTGCGCGCGAGTCCCGGCGCACCGGGATGACGTAGCGCCCGCTGCGCATTGTCACGGTGGCGCCACCGGGCACAGCGGCGGGATCGGCATCACGCAACAGGCTTTCCAGCCGGCGGATCAACCGTTCGCGGGCCACATGCACTTCTCGGCGCGCGGCTGCGAGCGCGGGACTGGCGGTATCGAGCAGCTCATCGTCGTCGCCGACGGCCAGTTCCAGTATCCGTTCAATCCCGCGATCAACTGGCGGCACACGGAGCGCCGCGACTCGCGGGCAGGCATCGGCGTGGCGGTCAAGTTCCGCGGCGACTTCGCGACCGGCCGCGAGCGCTTGGCGCAACGCGCGGAGGTCACGCACCTCGAGCACGCTGCCTTCCACCCGCAACCGTCCCAGGGGCATCTGCAAGTCGGGCACTGGCGCGACCTGAAATGCGGTACCGCGCCGCAGCACGGCCAGGACCTCGCCAACCAGCCCGAGTTCGCGCAGGATCCATTCGGCGTCGTCAGTGGGATACCGGTCGCGCAACGCGGCGGCGGCGAGCGGGCCAGCGGCCCGTTCCGCGATGACGGCGAGCACGGCGGCAAACTCCAGCGTGGCGAGGGCATCGGCCGAGCAGGCGGCGTCCAAGCACACCGGGGTGCCGTCTCCTGCACGAGACGGCACCCCGGGCGTTGCCACTGCCATCGCGTTCATTTCTGCTGCAGCGCCTCGCGAGCGATCTGGTTGATGGTGCGACCGTCGGCCTGGCCCTTGAACTGTGCCATCAGTACCGACATCACGGCGCCCAGGTCGTGCGCGCCGCCGGCGACGGCTGCTCGCGCAGCATTCCGCAGCACGTCAGGATCGACATCGGCGGGGAGGTACCCTCGCAGCACGCCGATCTCATACTCCTCGCGCAGGGCGAGATCCTCGCGCTGTCCCTGTCGAAACTGGTCAACCGAATCGAGTCGCTGCTTGATCTGCTTGCGCAACGTATCGACCACGTCGGCGTCGGTAACCTCGTGACCCAGCTCGATCTCGCGGTTCTTCAACGACGCAAGGACCGTCCCCAGTACCAGGGTCCGGTCCTTGTCGACTGCCTTCCGCGCGACGATCTGGTCCGCGCGGATCCGGGCAGCAATCTCAGACATGCGATGGGCGGCCACTGCGGCGGTTCTTCCGCTGGGCCGCATTCATCTTGCGCTTGCGCTTCTCGCTGGGCTTCTCATAGTGCCGATGCTTGCGCAGATCGGACAGGATACCCGCCTTCTCGCACTTCTTCTTGAAGCGCTTGAGCGCGCGCTCGAAGCTTTCATCCTCGTGAATGACGACTTCCGACATGTACTGAAATCACCCCTCTCGGCCCCCAAAGGGGCGTGCTGATACAGAACGGCAAGCTACGGCCCGACCGGCCATCCGTCAACCAATCAATCGCATCGAAAAGCGACAGCTGGGCAGCCCGGTCAGCCCGGGGGCCAGGTCATCCGGCGGCCGCCAAGGAGGTGGACGTGAAGATGATCGACCGTCTGGCCCCCCTCCACCCGGGTATTGGCCACCAGGCGGTAGCCCCCGGCCGCCAATCCGAGCTGCTCTGCCACCCGGGCAGCCAGCGCCATGACGGGGCCAATCACCTGGGCTGTCTGCTCGGGCGGGACGTCGGCGATCGAGGTGATGTGCCGCCTGGGGATGACCAGCACGTGGACCGGGGCCTGCGGGCTCAGGTCGCGGAAGGCCAGGGCCTCGTCCGTCTGAGCGACAATGTCAGCCGGGATCTCGCCGGCAGCGATCCGGCAAAAGATGCAACTCATGGGCAGCTTCCTCGCCGGTCGACGGTGAGGACGGCGGCGGCAATCGCCGCCGTGTCGAAGCGAAGTATCGGACCGGTGAACCGCACCGGTTCCACCAGTAACAGCTCACGACACCAGGCCAGCTCCCCGTCAGACAAGCCCCCTTCGGGGCCCACGATCCAGCCGACCGCTTCCTGCGCGGCGATCTGCGGCGCTGCGGTTCCGCTGATGTCGGCGAGCAACCAGCGGCTGATCGGGAAGCGCGACGGCAGTTGCTCCAGTGTGCAGAGGTCGTGGACTACTGCGGCCCACGGGTTGCCACTCTGCTTGCATGCCTCGCGGGCCCGCCGGGTCGCGCGTTCCCCGAGGTTGTCGCGCCAGCGGGTTTCCACGGTACGTGACCGTTCGGTATCGAGCGGAACGACATCAGACACGCCGAGTTCGGTGGCGCGTTCGGCCAGCTGCATGACCCGCTCACGATCGCCGGCACCGACGGCCAGCACCGTCACCGGCTGTGGCGCGACCGTGGCGATTTCGTCGACCATGAATACGGCGATGCCACCACGATTCCGGAGCGCGCCTGTCGCCACAGCGCCAGCGCCGTCCATCGCCGTCACTTCGCGATCGAGCGAGACGCGACGCACCCGCAGGTGATGCAGCTCGGTGTCGTCGAGGTCAATCGCGGCGCCAGCGACCAGAGACCCGGGCGGGACCAGTACACTGACCGGTTTCATTGGCGGCGCGCCGCGACCGACCACCAGTGCGCGTCGCGCACCACGTCGATCACCTGGAATCCGTGCTGGGCCAGCACCGGCGCGAAGAGCGGCTCTTCCGGCTCTTCCATGCCGGCAAAGAGCACCACACCGCCGGGCGCGAGCGTGCGACCGATCACCGGCAGGAGCGCCGTATTGACCGTGCGAAGGATGTTCGAACAGATCAGTTCGGCGGGCCCGGCCAACGGCGCAATCGCATTGGCGTCACCGGTGATGAAGCTCACCTGACTCGTCACGCCGTTGCGACACGCGTTGGCTTCAGCGATCCCGTTCGACTGTTCGTCGACTTCAATGCCGATCGCCGAGCGCGCGCCCAGGCGTACAGCAGCGATGGCGAGGACTCCGGAGCCGCTGCCGAAATCGAGCACACGGTCGCCGCGGCGGAGATGCCGTTCGAGCAGGGCGAGTGCCCCGCGTGTCGAGCCGTGCTCGCCACTGCCGAAGGCCGATTCGGGATCGATCGTGACCACAATCTCCGCGTCTCCGGCAGCCACGGGCAGCCACGATGGCGTCAGGATCAGCCGGCCAAAGCGATGCGTGGCGATGCCGTCGCGCCACTGGGTGGCCCAGTCGACGGGCTCCGTGGCAGTCATCGTCACGCTGGTGCCCGCGAACTCCGCCTCCAGCCGGGCAACGAGTGCCTCAGCGAGCGGACGCGTTTCGAGGGTCGTCGCCACCACCGACTCGGCAGTCTCCTCGACCCCGTTGCCGGTGACAGCGACCACCAGCGCGGCAATCGCGTCGGTACGCGCCGGGTCTGCGGTAATCGTCAGGCGCCACCAGGATTCGGTCACGCCCCCAGCGCTTCTTTCAGTTTCGTCCAGAACGAGCCCCGCCGTTTCGGTCCATCACCTTCGTGGCGGGCGAGTTCGGTAAAGAGCTGCCGCTGCGTATCCGACAGTTCGTCGGGCGTCCAGACAAAGACCCGTACATGCAGGTCGCCAACGCCGTTGCTGCCCAGCCGCGGCAGTCCCTTGTTGGCGACCCGCAGAATGGTGCCGGACTGCGTGCCGGCGGGCACGCTCAACGTTTCTTCACCGTAAGGAGTCGGGATCGTGGCCCGGGTCCCAAGGGCTGCCTGCGAAAACGACACCGGCAACTCCAGCACCAGATCGTCCCCCTGTCGCTCGAAACGTTCGTCGTCCTTGACCTCGATCAGCACCACCAGGTCGCCGGCGGTTCC
Organism: Gemmatimonadales bacterium; assembly: GCA_036499125.1. Taxonomy (GTDB): domain Bacteria; phylum Gemmatimonadota; class Gemmatimonadetes; order Gemmatimonadales; family GWC2-71-9; genus Palsa-1233. The sequence goes on along the minus strand of DASYEH010000012.1, from coordinate 535,656 downwards.
GCCACGCGCGCCGGGCGTGCCCTGGCCGCGCAACGTGAGATAGTTCTGCGATGACACGCCGGGCGGCACGTCGACGCTGACACTGCGCTCGCCGCGGCTGCGCCCTTCGCCGCGACAGATTTCACACGGTGTGGCGATGACCTGCCCTTCACCGTGGCACGTCGGGCACGGCGCCACCTGCACGAACTGTCCGAACATCGAGCGGGCCGCACGGCGCACCTCGCCAGACCCGCCACACGTCGAGCAGGATGCCGGACGAGTCCCCCGTGCCGCGCCGGTTCCCTTGCAATGCTCGCAGGGCACCAGCGTCTTGAGGCGGACGGTGCGCTTGGCGCCCAGCGCGACTTCCTGGAGCGACAACTTGACGGTGACACGAATGTCCTGGCCGCGGGTGGGGTCGCGGGGGGCGCCCCCACCGAACATGCCATCAAGACCGCCGAAGCCGATGTCGCGCATGTACATGTTGAGTGCTTCGGCGAGGTCGATGTGCTCGAACCCCTGACCGAACCCGCCAGCGCTCGCGGGTGCGCTGCCGAAACGATCATAATGGGCACGCTTGTCGCGATCGCTGAGGACCTGGTATGCCTCCGAGATCTCCTTGAACCGGGATTCGGCGTCGGCAGCATCGTTCCGATCGGGATGATAGATCATGGCCAGCCGACGATACGACTTCTTGATGTCGTCGTCGGTGGACTCACGGGTCACTTCCAGTACGGCGTACAGATCGCTCACTGAATCAATCCTTCAATCAGGCGGCCGGTGTGTTCCACCAGTCCGACAATCTTGTCGTAGGGCATCCTGGTCGGTCCAAGGACACCAATTACCCCGGTCGCCGACCCGCGCCGGTATGTCGAGGTGACCAACGTAAAGGCAGCCAGGCCCGGTTCCTCATGTTCGCCGCCGATGGTGACCGTCAGCCCCTCACGCTTGCGCTCCGCCAATGCGTCGCGCAGCAGGCCACTCCGCTCGGTCAGCGTCAGCAACGACCGCATCTGTTCGCTGGTGGCAAACTCCGGCTGATCAACCAGCACGGACGCGTTGCCCAGCACGACTGCATCGCGCGATGTGGGCAGCTCGAAGATCTCTTCCCCCTCGGCCACGATAATGTCGAGCAGGTCGGCGAGGTCCGGGGTAGTGCCGGCATCGCGCAGTCGATCGGCGTAGCTCGACCGGATGTCGCGCAGCGTCAGTCCGGCAAGGCGCTCATTGAGCAAACGTTGCAGGTCGTCGATCCGATCGCGCTCGAGCGCACCGCGGAGCCGAATGTAGATCGAGCGGACGGTACCGCTCTGCAGATTGAGCACGACGAGCAGCCGGTCACTCGATACGGCGACCAGGTCGACGCGCTGCAATACGATCGCTTCGAACGCCGGCGCAACGGCAACACCGAGTTCCTGCGTGAGAATGCCGAGCACCTGGGCGGCGCGCAACAGGAGGTCGTCACCGGAAAGGCCGGCCGTCAGTTCGATCTCCAGGTGTTCGCAGAGATCGGGCGCCGGAGGCACGCGCCCCAGCATGGCGTCGACGTAGACGCGATAGGCCCGATCGGTGGGGATCCGTCCAGCCGACGTGTGCGGATGATAGAGGAATCCCTTCCCCTCCAGCTCGCTCATCGTGCTGCGAATGGACGCCGACGAAATCCCCAGCGTCGAGCGCCGCGCCACGGTGTTCGATCCGGCCGGTTCCGCGGTCGCGATGTAGGTCTCGATGACAGCCTCGAGCACCCGGCGCTCGCGCTCGGTCAGGGAGTGGACATCGTTCATCCCTGAAAACTAGGAATCCCGGGCGGCTGCCACCAGCGCGTCGAGGCGAAGCCACCCCTCAACAGTCAGGGTCAAGCGCTCGTCCTGGACCACGGCCCAGCCAGCGCCGACCCACCGGGCCGCAAGGTCCGGAGCCAGCAGTGACGCGGCGATGCCGCCGTTGGTGCGGAGCCCCAGGTACAGCGTTTCCAGCCGCCGGGCCGTCGAATCGAGCACTTCCTCGCCGGCCACCAGAATGCCGCCGGAGGCCGCCCGACGTTGATATTCAACCCAGTCCCGGACGTTCCAGCGCCGCACTCCGTCGGCGAACGAATGGGCCGACGGCCCCAGGCCGAGGTAGCCAGCTCCATTCCAGTAGGCCGAGTTGTGACGCGATCGCCGGCCCGCCAGGGCAGCATTCGAGATCTCATAGAAAGTGAAACCGGCGACGCCCAGCACCGCGTGCGCCAGCAGATATTCATCGGCGTAACGATCGTCCGGTGCTGCGATGACGGAGCCGCGCTCAGTCCATCGGGCCAGCGGCGTGTGTGGTTCGACCGTCAGTCCGTACAGGGACACATGCGAGGGCGCCAGCGCCAGCGTCTCTTCCAGGTCGGCCGACCAATCCCGCTGCAGTTCAGCAGGAAGTGCGAAGATCAGGTCGACCGACACGTTGTCGATCCCCGCCGCGCGCAATGCCGCCATCGCCGGCGCGACCTGCTCGACGCGATGGGTGCGGTGCATCCACTCCAGCACATGCGGCCGATGACTCTGCACACCGAGCGAAACGCGATTCACGCCGGCCGCACGCCAGGCATCGGCAGCCGCGGGAGTGACATCATCGGGATTCGCTTCGAGCGTGATCTCAGCGTCAGGCGTCAACGAATGATCAGCACCCAGCAACGTGATGAGCGCCGCGATCGACGCCGGATCAAGGCGTGAAGGTGTGCCCCCGCCGAAATAGATCGTGTCGACCGCGCTGCCAGGCGCCATGGCCCCCGCCCCAACACCCTGCCACTCGGCCGCGATCGCCGCGAGAAAGTCCCGGTCTGGCGTCGCCGAGCGAACGGCGATCGCAAAATCGCAGTACGAGCAACGCCTGCCGCAGAAGGGAACATGGACATAAAGGTGCACAGCGAATGATAGACGCTCTGCCACCGTCATCGACGAGCGGCGCGCCGAAACCATCCGCCGGGGAGTTGCTCGACCAAGCCGCCAAGTTCCAGGCCGCAGAGCAGACCGAGGAGGATCCCCATTGGCAATCCGGTCGCCTGCGCAATGTCGTCCACCAGCCGCGGTTCGTGGTTGGTCACGTTGAACACCAGTGCTTCCTCACCAGAAAGCGTGCAGACCGGTTCCTCGCCCTGCGGTATCGGGCGCGCAACGGTCTGCATCGCGAACTTGGCCAGCAGGTCGTCGGCAGCCAGCAGTGGCTCGGCGCCGTCGCGGATCAAGCGGTTGGTACCTACCGATGTTGGCGACGTGATCGGACCGGGAACCGCCATGACTTCGCGCCCTTGTTCGAGTGCGCATGACACCGTGACCAGGGTGCCGGAGCCTTCTGCCGCTTCCACGACGACGATCACGTTCGCCAGGCCGCTGATCAACCGATTGCGCCGCGGGAACGAACCGGGGAGCGGACGCTCCCCAGGTGGATGCTCCGTAAGCAACAGCCCACGTTGCTCAACCCGGGCGTAGAGCGCAGCGTTGGCCGCGGGATAGACCACGCCGATACCGTTGCCCAGCACGCCGATCGTGAGCCCCTCGCGATCCAGCGTGCTGCTGTGCGCTACCGCGTCCAGGCCGCGCGCCATGCCACTGACCACGACGAGTCCCGCGTCGGCCGCCGCCGAGCTGATGAGCGCGGCAACCTCGCGCCCGTACCGGCTATGGTCGCGACTGCCAATCACGGCGATCGCCGGGCGACTGGCAAGCGACACGTCGCCCCGCGCGAAAAGCATCGCCGGCGGATCGGGAATCGAGCGGAGTGCTGGTGGATAGGCGGCATCGCCGGGGATCAAGAGCGCGATTCCACTGCGTTCGCACTGGATGACGGTTGCCTGGGCGTCCGCTGGGGACGCAGCGCGGGCGTGACGCAACGCACTGGCAAGGGCGGCGTCGCGGGTGACCGGCGGGTGTCGCGCGACGTGCAATACGTTGCTGGCGGAGCCAAAGGCGGAGAGCAGCGCGGCGAGCCTGCGTCCACCAATCTGATCGGTCAACGCGAGCGCGACATAGGCCGTGCGCTCGTCGGCATCACTGCTCGGGGTCGGGTTCCTCCCAGCGGGAATCGCGGTCGTCGTCATGCCCATCCTCTTCTTCGACAGCGTTAGCCCGCGCACCCTGTACAATCGTCCAGAGCAGCTCCTTCAACTCTTCGAGGCCGCTACCGGCCGCACTCGAAATCGCCACCACCCGCAGCGCGTCGGGTGCGTCGAGCACCGGCAGCTCGGCGTCGTCGGCCAACAGGTCGCGCTTGGTGAGCACCACGACGTGCGGCTTGGCAGCCAGTGTGGCGCTGTAGAGGGCGACCTCACGACGCAGGCCGACGTACGTCGCGTTGATCTCCTCAACATCAAGCGGCAACAGATACGCGAGGACTCGCGTGCGCTCGACGTGCTGCAGAAAACGCAGCCCGAGTCCCTTCCCCTGATGGGCGCCCTCGATGATGCCTGGGATGTCGGCCATCACGAAGGTCCGCGACCCTGACAAGGCAATCACGCCGAGGTTGGGTTCCAGCGTCGTGAAGGGATAGTCGGCGATTTTGGGCCGGGCGGCACTGACGACTGAGAGCAGGGTGCTTTTTCCCGCGTTGGGCTGACCCACCAGGCCGACATCCGCGATCAACTTGAGGGTGAACACGAGACGACGTTCCTGGCCCTTGCCGCCCGGCTCGAACTCGCGTGGCGCCTGATGCGTGGCGCTGGTGAAGCGTGAGTTGCCGCGGCCGCCCTTGCCGCCGCGCGCCACGAGGACGCGGTCGCCGGCATGCAGCAGCTCACCGAGACGTTGCCCGGTCGCTTCATCCTCGACCAGCGTGCCGGCCGGCACCGGGAGGACGATGTCGTCCGCCGTTGCGCCGGTCTTGTTCTTCCCCTTGCCGTGACCGCCCCGCGCGGCGCGCCAGATCGGATGGTACTGGTAGTCGAGCAGGGTGGCGAGATTGTCCTGCGCCTCGACGTACACCGACCCGCCGTGACCGCCGTCGCCTCCGTCAGGGCCACCCTTGGGGCGGTACTTGAAACGCGCAAATGACGCGACGCCGTCGCCGCCATCACCAGCCGAGATGTCGACCACAATGCGATCCACAAAGCTCATCGGCCCGGCTCCCAGCGCTGAAGTACCCGGGCGCTGAGGTCGGCAATCGCCGGCCACTCGTCGGACGGGAGGTACCCACGCGCGAGATCGAGCGTGGCAGTAACCTGATCGGCGGTTGCGCCGGCGCGGAGCGCACCGAGCAGATGCGAATGCAACTGCTGCAGCGTTTGCAGCACTGCCGTCTGTGCAATTGTACACAGCTCCCGTACCGCGACGTCGAGCCCCGGGCGGGCCAGCGTGCGGCCGTAGCCCTCCGTGATCACCCACGACTCCAGCGCCGGATGCAATGCGCGGACGTTGCTGCGCAACCGGGCGTAGGTCGGTCCGTAGATCAGGGCGCACCCGGTTGCGCCTCGGGCCGTCCACTCGGCATGTCGCGCGTAGTCGGCATCGAGATCCGAAGCCGGTGCCGCCGTGCCGCTCGCTTCGCGCCAGGCCATCATCGCCAGCAGCGCGCGCGGCCAGCCGGCCGTCAGTACCGACTGCAGCATCAGCTCGTCGACCGCCAACTGGTTGACGCCTTGATGCATCACCTGATCAATGGCGACCGCCAGCCGAATGGCGTTCGGTTGCACGATTGCCGCGGCCAGCCCAACGAGCGCCTTGGTTGTTGGATCGAGTGCGCTCATTTCCAATGGAGGCCACCTCGGACTTCGTAATGCCCGGTCACCGTGCCGCGCGTGTTGCGAATCGCCGGTGTCCGCCATTCGGTCAAGGCATCAAGCGGCCACGGATCGTCGGACGCGAAGCGAGCGACGATGGCTTCCAGTACCGAGACCAACGCCAGGTTCGCCGAGCGCATGTCGCCGTCATGCACCTTGAGCGAGACGCCGATCCCGAGCGTCGGCAACGCAGCCGAATAGACCCCCTCGGCGCCAATCTTGGAAAGCACGCGCCCCGCCCACGCGTTCATCAACGCCGTGTCCAGCCGGTCGGCGCCGGCGACGAGGTAGGGGTTGGCCATCATCGCCTCGCGGATCCGGCGCGCCGACGGATCAGTCGATGTCGCCAGCCGCACATAGGCGCGAGCCATCGCGTCGAGCGGCAGCGCAACGGCCGCCGCGGTGCAGCCATCGACACCCCAGGCGAGCCCGTCGACCGGCACGCCAGTCCACTCGGCGATGGCGGCGGCGACCCGGGCCTGCACCGGGTGGGGGCGCTCCTCGTAACCGGACAAGCCCCATTGGTGCAATCGAGCCAGCGCGAGCAGGCCCGCATGCTTGCCGGAACAGTTGCTCCAGAGCGGTGTGGCGACCGTCTCGTCGTGGACCATCGCGTCGGCCAACGCCGGCCAGAGAGACGGATGCCCACCGCAGGCGAGGTCGGCTTCCGTGATGTTGATGGCCTGCAGCCAGCGAGCCCCGACTTCGCGGTGAATCGATTCGGCGTTGTGAGAGCCACACGCCAGCGCCAGCAGGTCAGGCGTCAGGCCAAAATGATCGGCCCCACCGTCCGCCACCAGCGAGTAGAGCTGAAACGGTTTGGCCGCCGATCGCCAGAATGTGACGACCGAGGGATCTCCCGCCGCGGCGAGGACCTGCCCGGCAGCATCGACCACGACCGCACTGACGACGTGCGACGATTCCATCAACGGCCCGCGCGTTGCGGCAACCACCAGTTCGGACATAAGGGGTCAAGATACCCGCAGCCCGTCGCGGCCGTCATCCCTGACACAGTAGGTTCCACCATGACCACGACCCTGCATCCTGTCCCTCTGGCACGTGCAAACACGCTCTGCGAACAGATGGCGAAGATCCGGATCGCCGTCGTCGGCGATGTCATGCTCGATCGCTACCTCCATGGCGACGCCGAGCGGATCTCGCCGGAAGCGCCGGTGCCGGTGGTGACGGTCACGGAGGAGCGGGTGGTGCCGGGGGGTGCCGCCAACGTCGCGGCCAACATCGTCGCGGCCGGGGCGAGCGTCACGCTGGTGGGGGTCGTGGGTGACGATTCTGACGGTCGGGCGCTGCGACAGGCACTGGAGCTGATCGGGGTCGCATCGGATGGATTGCTGACGGTCGGCGGTCGGCCAACGACCACCAAGACGCGCCTGGTGGCACGCGGGCAGCAGGTTGTCCGGATCGATCAGGAGGTGACCAACCCATTGAATCCCAGCCATCGCACCCAGTTGCTCGAGCGAGCGCGGGCGGCCCTCAGCGGTGCGGACGTCCTGCTGCTTGAGGACTACGACAAGGGTGCGCTCGACCCGGCGCTTGCCGGCGAGCTGATTGCCGCATCCCGGGGGCAGACAATCCCGGTCGTGGTCGACCCCAAGGCCGAACATTTTTTTGCCTATTCAGGCGCCACCATCTTCAAGCCGAACCGCCGCGAGCTCGATGCCGCGTTCGCGACCCACTTCGCCGGCGACGACACTGACCTCGAAGGCGCCCGCCAGCGGCTCGGCGCCGAGCACCTGCTGCTCACGCTGGGGAGCGATGGCGTGGCACTGGTATCGCCTGGCATGCCGATCCGCCGCGCCGCCAGCGTCGCCCGGGATGTGTTCGATGTCTCGGGTGCCGGCGACACCGTCGCCGCCTGGCTCGCGCTGGTGCTCGCTGCGGGCGGAACGGTCGCCGAGGCCAGCTGGCTCGCCAACATTGCTGCGGGGGTGGAGGTCGCCAAGCGGGGTACCGCCACCGTCACCCGCCAGGAACTGCTCGGCGCGCTGGCGGAGTGACGGCCCGACTCCAACGCAAAAGGCGACCGCACCGAAGTGCGGTCGCCCCTGCTGGTATTTCGATACCGTTCCGAGCCAGCCCGGGAGGCTCCACTCACTGACTGACTCGGCGTCCCTACTTCACCCAGCGGGGTGATTCGGGGCGATGGGCGATGAGGGACTTGAACCCCCGACCTCTCGCATGTGAGGCGAGCGCTCTAACCAGCTGAGCTAATCGCCCGCTTGCGCGGGATCCCATGATACCACCCTTCTGACCCACTGGCAACACGATGGCCCCGGAGGGATTCGAACCCTCGACCGTCAGATTATGAGTCCGCTGCTCTAACCACCTGAGCTACGGGGCCTGGCACTTATCCACATCTTTCCACACGCCAAATCTGGGTGGGCCTGAGCGACTCAGCAACGGCTCCGAGGCGATTCTTCCCGACGACTTTCACCCTGACATGCCGATCAACCGCCAATCAATCTGCTGCCGAGCGAGCTTGGACACCTCAGCAGCAGCAGACATCAATACACTTGAAGCAAACAACGTAACATTTTGCAAATCAATCAGTTACAGCGTACAAGCGAGAATTTACTACATTTATCCCGGCAGTGAACTATACCCCCACCCCCTCACTTCCTGGTCAAATTCCGCCCGGAGACCTTGCCCGACGATAGAGCTCGAGGTGGGCCTCCGCCATCGCCGCTACGGTATATCGCTCGCGAACCCTGGCCCGGCCATTGGCGCCCAACCGATCCCGGAGTGCCGAGTCGTTGGCCAAGGTTCTCATCGCGTCGGCGAGGGCCTCGACATCCCGGATCGGGACTTCGAGGCCGGTCTCCCCAGGCACGTTTACCTCCCTGACTCCCGACGGCACCGCTGTGGTGATAATCGGCCGGCCAGCGGCCATCGCCTCGAGGAGCACCATCCCGAACATCTCCGCCACGGTCACCGACGGAAGTACGAGGAAATCTGCGTCGGCCATCCGGCGCGGGAGGTCCTCATCGGGATATTCACCCCACCATTTAACGCGATCCTCCACCGCCAGCGCCCGTGACAGGATCCGCAGCCGATGGAGCTCCGGACCGCTGCCGACGATGTCCAGGCGGAGTTCAGGGACCAGCTCAAGCGCCCGGAGGAGGAAGTCGACCCCCTTGTACCCGACCAGCCGCCCGATGAAAAGCGCCCGCGGCGGGTTGCCCGGCGGTGGCGGCGGCACCAGCTCCCAGCGTCGCTCGTCGATCCCGAACGGGATCACATGCACCTTGTGTTCAAAGCCCCGCAGCTCGGTCGACAGCGCAATATGGGCGCGGCTCGGCACTACGATCGCGGCCGCCCGCCAGAGCGCGTATCGCGACGGCAATCGGTACTTCATGCTGGGATAGTCGGCGTGCTGTGTCACGATCAGTGGCGCGGAGAGCACCCGCATGGCAAAGACGACATCGGCCAGCGAGTTGGGATGATGCAAGTGGATGATGTCGGCGCGCCGCCAGGCCGCACGCATGTAGCCGGGGGCGAGTTCCTGCGATCCAACCGGCGCGAACGACCATGCGCGTCGAACCGCGGCTCGTCGCGGCCGTCCCGGCTGCGGGTCGCCGAACGCGGTGACCGCCACGATTTCGGCTTCGTGGCCTCGTTCCGCCACTCCTTCCGCCAGCTCCTGCACCACGCGTTGCATGCCGCCGGAGCGCGGCCAATAGTACTTCGCGAGGTGAAGGATGCGCATAAGATGAAAGTTAGCCCGGACTGGGCCATCTTTGGCTCGTGCGCATCTTCCTGCTCTCGTCCACGACTCCGGTCCGCGGCGTCCTTCGTTCCCTCGCCAACCTCGGCGTGGAGCCGGTGGTGCCGCGCCCGAACGGCGACAACGAAACCGACGGACTGGTGCGCTTCGTCCGGGTGGCCGCTCGCGGTGACGTGACCGATGCGCGCGACCTGCGATGGTCGCGTCGGGGATTGCGCGCCATGGTTCGCGACGTGGGACCCGAACTGATTCACCTCGCGGCGGACCCGTGGACCCCGACCGCAGAAGCTGGCGCCGCTGCGGCTCGCGACCTCAAGATCCCCTACACGTTGGTCGGCAACGCCACTCGCGGTGGGCCAACGGGGCTCACCTCGCGTTGGCAGGCTGACCGGATCCGTCAGGGCGCCGCTGGGCTGGCCGGAACGGTCCGGCCGGCGCTCGACTACCTGGTGGGCGATGACAAGAGCCCCCGCCCCACCGCGGTGCTCCCTCCGGGTGGGGTGGCGATCCCGGCGCCGTGGTCGCAGCGGCCCGATCCGGAGCCAGTGATCATCGCCGTCGTCGGGCGGCTGGTCGCGGAGCGCGGTCTGGATCTGTTGCTCGACGCCCTGGGCACCATCGCCGGCGAGTGGCGGCTGCGGGTGATTGGCACCGGCCCGGTTCAGGAGGCGCTCGAAGCGCAAGCGCAGCGCCTGGGCCTCTCCGCCCGAATTGAATGGCTTGGTGCCCAGCCCCGGGACCGTCTGCCAGCCTTCTGGCGCGAGGTCGACGTCTTGGCGGTTCCCTCCCGGTCGACCAGCGAATGGACCGAACCGACTGGCGCGGTCGTGCTGCAGGCGATGGCAAATGGGGTCGCGCCGGTGGTGAGCCGCTGTGGTGCGCTCCCCGACGTAGTGGCCGACAGCGGCCTCGTCATCGAGGAACAGGATGTCGCCGGGCTGACTCGTGCGCTGAGCGGGCTGGTGGCTGAACCCTGGCGCTGCCGCGCCATCGGTAACGCGGCTCGGCAGCGGGTACTGGAGCAATACGGCGACGGCGCCGTGGCGGAGCGGATGGTGCAGTTCTGGCGAAAGACGCTCGCCGCGCGCTGAAGCCTGGCTCAGGCCTGATGATACTCCCGGTACCAGGCCACGAACTTCTCGACGCCCACTTCAACCGGCGTCCCGGGATGAAAACCAACATCGCGGGCCAGGTCGTCCACGTCAGCAGCCGTCGCCGGGACATCGCCGGGCTGCATGCCGAGATAGTTCTTCACCGCGGTGCGGCCGAGGGACTGTTCCAGCGCCCCGATGAAGTCCATCAGTTCGGCAGGTCGATTGTTGCCGATGTTGTAGATCCGGTACGGCGCCGAGCTGGTGGCCGGATCCGGCGCATCGCCGGACCAATCGGGATTGGGCTCCGCCGGCCGATCCGACACGCGAACGACCCCTTCCACGATGTCGTCGATGAAGGTGAAATCCCGGCGCATCCGGCCGTGATTGAACACATCGATCGGTCGCCCTTCGAGAATCGCCTTGGTGAAGAGGAAGAGCGCCATGTCTGGGCGGCCCCACGGACCGTACACGGTGAAAAACCGCAAGCCCGTGCTGCGCAATCCATAGAGATGGGCGTACGAATGCGCCATCAACTCGTTGGCCTTCTTGGTCGCGGCGTACAGTGACACCGGATGATCCACGCCGTCGTGCGCGGAGAACGGCATCCGGGTGTTCAAGCCATATACCGACGAGGTTGACGCGTAGGTGAGGTGCTCGACACCGTGATGGCGCGCCCCTTCGAGGATGTGCAGGAAGCCGACGATGTTGCTGTCGATGTAACTGTGCGGATGCGTGACCGAGTAGCGCACCCCCGCCTGCGCCGCCAGGTGAATCACCCGCTGGAACCGTTCGTCGGCAAACATCGTCTCGACGGCCGGCCGGTCGGCCAGTTCCGCCTGGACAAATCGGAAGTTCGGGTGACGACGCAGTCGCTCGAGACGGGCGCGCTTGTAGGCCGGGTCGTAATACGGATTGAGGTTGTCGAAACCGACCACCTCGTCACCGCGCGCCAGCAGGCGTTCGCTGACGTGATAGCCGATGAACCCGGCCGCCCCTGTCACCAGATGCTTCATGAATCCTCGCCTGCAGAATGATGCGTCACCGCGTCCACGGTCAGGCCGTCGCGCCGCAGCTGCTCGGAGCGCCAGGGCTCCAACCGGACCGACACTTCCAGGTGATCGCCCGCTAACCGCTGTCCGACCACATCGCCGACCCGGTGGAGATAGCCGAGGCGCTTGCCGTCTGCCGGATCAAGCAGGACCCGTACCACTGGCCGAATCGCTTCCGCACGGCCGCGGAGCTCGGCCTTGAGCGGCTGCAGCCCGTCAGTTCGCATGGTGGTCGTGAAAATGGCGGCAGGATAGCGCTGATGGACAAAGGTGGCGAACCCTTCCGGGTCGTCCAGCGCGTCGAGCTTGTTGAACGCGACCAGTCGCGGCCGTTCGGCCAGTCCCAGTTCATCCAGGACGTCCGCGACCGTTGCCATCTGCTCCTCCCACTCCGCATGCGACGCGTCGACCACGTGAATCAGCACGTCGGCCTCCCCAGCCTCTTCCAGCGTAGCGCGAAAGGACGCGACAAGGTGATGGGGCAGCTTGCGGATGAACCCCACCGTATCGCTCATCCGGACCCGGAGATTGTCGCCCAGATCCACCTCGCGAGTCAGCGTATCCAGCGTCGCAAAGAGCCGGTCTTCAACAAAGATGTCGTGTTCGCCGGACCAGGCCCGCAGGATGCTCGACTTGCCCGCGTTGGTGTAGCCCACCAGCGCCGCAGACAACATCGCCGTGCGCCCGGAGCGAATCGTCTCACGATGACGGGCCACGTCCTGCAGCTTGTCGCGCAGCAACGCGATCTTGTTGCGAATCATCCGGCGGTCGGTTTCCAGCTGCGTTTCACCGGGGCCGCGCAGGCCGATCCCGCCGCGCGTCCGCGACAAGTGCGTCCACATCCGCGTCAGGCGCGGCAGGAGGTACTGCAGCTGTGCCAGCTCGACCTGCAGCTTGGCTTCGGAACTCCGTGCCCGGGTCGAGAAGATGTCGAGAATGATTTCGGCGCGATCCATCACCCGCGTCTTGAGGCTCTCCTCCAGTGACTGGCCCTGCGTCGGCGTCAGTTCCTCGTCAAAGACCACTAACGTCGCCCGGGTCTCCGCCACCAGCGCGCGCAGCTCCTCGACCTTGCCTTCGCCGATCAGCGTCGCCGGATTGACGGTCGCAACGTGCTGCGTCAATGTGCCGACGACATCTGCGCCGGCGGTGTCGATCAACCGCGCCAGTTCGCCAAGATGTTCGGCGACCTGCTGGGCGTCCGGACTCCCCTTGCGAGGGGCAGCCACCATCACGACCCGCTCGCGCGGGGCGGTCAGCTCAATCATCCCTGTTCCTTCCACCATTTGATGCGTTCGGCGATTCGCTTTTCGAATCCGAACGGGCTCGGCTCGTAAAACGTGGGATCGCCCACTTCATCAGGCAGGTACGACTGCGGGATGTACGCTGTTGCCGCGTCGTGCGCATACTGATATCCCTTGCCGTACCCAAGCTCCCGCATCAGCGGCGTGGTGGCACCGCGGAGATGGAGCGGCACCGGCGCCGACGGCGTGCTGGCGGCCAGCTCCCGCGCCGCGCCCCACGCGGTGTAGACCCGGTTCGACTTGGGTGCCGTCGCCAGGTAGACGACTGCCTGCGCGAGAGCAAGTTCGCCCTCAGGGGTTCCCAGGAAGTCCCATGCGTCGCGGGCGGCAATCGCAATCGTCAGGGCCTGCGGATCCGCGAGACCGATATCCTCGGACGCCATCCGCACCATGCGCCGAGCGATGTACAACGGTTCTTCGCCGCCTTCGATCATCCGCGCGAGCCAGTAGAGTGCGGCCTGCGGATCGCTCCCTCGTACCGCTTTGTGCAACGCCGAGATCACGTCATAGTGTTGATCGCGATCCTTGTCGAACGACGCCGTCCGCCGAGCCAGCGTAGCGGTGACGACGTCGGTGTCGATGGTGCCTCCAACGCCGACATGTTGCGCTGCAGCTTCGAGCACACTCAGTGCGCGACGCGCGTCACCATCAGCCAGCGTCGCAAGCAATCCACGGGCGTCATCGGGCATCACCAGCGACATTGCGCCGAGGCCACGATCAGCATCGGCCAGTGCCCGCGCGATCACCGCGTCGAGCTCAGGCACCGTCAGCGAGCGAAGCACCCAGACTCGGCACCGCGACAGCAGTGCCGCGTTGAGTTCGAACGATGGATTCTCGGTCGTGGCACCGACCAGCGTCACGACACCGCGTTCGACGGCGCCGAGAAAGGCGTCCTGCTGCCCGCGATTGAAACGGTGGATTTCGTCGCAGAACAGAATCGTTCCGCGGCCCAGCCGGCGACGATCCTCGGCCTCGTGAAGAATTTCACGAACCCGGGCGACGCCTTCGGTGACCGCACTGAATCCAACGAACTGGCGATCAGTGTATTGGGCGATGAGCTGGGCAAGCGTGGTCTTTCCGGTTCCCGGCGGTCCCCAGAGAATCATGCTGCCGACATCGCCGCGGCGAATCGCCTCGCCGAGCGGGCGGCCTGCGTCCAGCAAGTCACCCTGTCCGACGAACTCTTCGAGCGTGCGCGGCCGCATCCGCGCGGCCAGCGGCTCAGGTGCCGCGAAGAGCCCGACCTCTCCGGTCACGGTGTCGACCGCAGCAACGCAAGGAGCGCTGACCTGGTATTGAGGGCGGGATCGTCGATCACGGCGCGCAGCAGTCGTTCCAATCTCTCTCCCATCGCCGGCCCCGGGGAGACGCCCGCCTCGATCAGATCCGCACCAGTCAGCGCCAGTTCGCCGCGGCTGGTCGCTTCGCCGCGCGCGCGCACCCCGGCCATCACACCCGGCCACAGCGCTGCCTCGCCCCATCGAAGGGTCGCCATCTGCGCGAGGTCATCAGCAGCGGGACCAACGGCCTGCATCCAACGCCGCACGTCGACCGGCGCCGCGCTCGCAGGTTCGGCCGGTCCTGCGTCAATCCGCTCGGCGCGCCGAATCTCAGGCGTCGAGCCTTTCAAGCGCCGCCACACAGTCGCACCCGGCGCACAGGCCAGTGCCGTGAGTACGACCGGGTCGCGCCGCGTCAGGTCACCGGCCGGCATCGACGCAGTCGCCTCAGGCATCCACACCGCGGCCACACCACTCTCGCGCCACAGCCGCACCAGGTCGGCCGGCGCCCGCGCCGTCTTGAGACCCTTTACCCACTCGCCGAGCACCCGTTCGGCCGACAGGTCGCCGGTGTCATGGGCCAGCGCCTGCGCGGCAAGCCAGGTCGGCGGATCGATCGTGAGATCGAGGCGCGCTGCAAAACGGAGGGCGCGCAGGATCCGCAGGCGGTCTTCGCGAAAGCGGGTGGCGGGATCACCGACGGCCCGGAGCAACCGCCGGGCAAGATCGCCGCGACCGTCAAACGGGTCGTGCCATGCGTGACGGGGTGGATGGTAGGCGATCGCGTTGATCGTAAAGTCACGACGGGCCAGGTCGTCGTCGAGCGACACACCGAACGCGACGACTGCGTGCCGTCCGTCGGTGGTGACATCACGGCGAAACGTGGTGACCTCGTGCAGCGTGCCGGCGGCGTCGAGCACACCGACGGTACCGTGTGCGATGCCAACGGCGACGGTGCGCCGGAACAGCCGCTGGACCACGTCGGGCGTCGCCGCGGTGGCAAGGTCGACATCGTGTCCAATGTCGCCGAGCAATGCATCGCGAATCGCCCCACCGACGCACCACGTCTCATACCCGGCGTCTTCGAGCGTCTGGAGAATCGCCAGCGCTTGCGGCGACACGGTGGGACTCACGTCGTCGTGATTCACCCGCAGAGGACGCTGCCGCCGTTGACATTGAGGATTTCGCCGGTCACATGCCGGGCGAGGTCCGACAGCAGAAAGAGAATCGGCCCGGCGATGTCGTCGGCCGAAGCAATCCGGTGAACCGGAATCGACGCGGCGATCCGGTCACGACCATCGCCCGAGTAGGCTTCGGCCGACATCTCCGTATCGACCCATCCCGGTGCGACGCAGTTCACGGTAATCGCCGGTGCGCATTCGATTGCCAGTGACTTGACCAGCGACATCATGGCGCCCTTGGTCGCTGCATAGTCGGCGTGATTCGCCTCGCCCCGTTGACCGGCGGTGCTGCCCACCATCACGATCCGTCCGTCGCCGGCCATCGTGCCGATCGCGGCGCGGGTCGTCAGGAAGACGGCATCAAGATTGATGCGCATCGTCTCGCGCCATCGTTCGATTGCCATCTGCGCCACCGGCGTCTCGGCGGTAGGCCACACGCCGTGATTCGCGACGAACCCATCAAGCCCGCCGAACGCGGCCTTGACCTCGGCGAAGAGCTGGCTGACCCGCGCGGGATCAGCATGATCGCCACCGCCGATGTATACCCGCCGGCCAAGCTTGCGTATCTGCCGGGCCACGGCCTCCGCGTCGGCGCGGCGGGTGTGGTACGTCAACCCGACATCCGCGCCAGCCCGGGCGCAAAGCAACGCCGTGGCCCGCCCGATGCCCCGGGAGCCACCCGTGATCAGGATCCGTTTGCCCGCGAGCGAGATCATCCGCCGTGCTCCGCCGTCAATATCGCGGCAATCTGATGTTGCACGGCGAGGTGGATTTCCTGGACGTGATTGACCGGCGCGCCAGTCACCACGAATGGATGATCCGCCAGCGCAGCCAGTGCGCCGCCGTCGCCACCCAGAAATGCGATGACCGTGATCTGCAGGCGACGGGCCATCTCGGCGGCCGCAAGGCAGTTGGCGCTGTTGCCCGAGGTGCTGTGCAGGACCAGCACGTCGCCGCTGCGTCCGAGCGCTTCAAGTTGCCGAGCGAAGACGACTTCGTAGCCGACATCATTGGCCGCGGCCGTGATCGCAGAAGTATCAGTCGTCAGCGCGATAGCGCGCAGGGCGCGCTGATTGCCGCGGCGATAGCGCACCACGTATTCCGCCGCGAGATGCTGCGCATCGGCGGCCGACCCGCCGTTGCCAGCAAAGAAGAGGGTGCCGTCCCGTGCGAGGCAGTCCCGCATTGCCCCGACGATGCGATCAAGCCCGGTCGGTTGATCGGCGGTGCGCAGGGCGAGTGCTGCGAGCGCTCGCAGGCCGGTGGCCACCTGGCTGCTGTCACTCATGCAGGGTCGAATATCCGGCGCATGGACTGCCAGAGCGTGGCGCGCACGCGCAAGGGATCGACTTCATAAACGGCCCGATCGTCGAGAATGGCCTGCGGATTTGTCTCCAGCAGCAGTTCGCACTGCTCGGCGCCGCGATGGGCGAGGAGCCACTCGCGCGCTGTCGCGAGACTGCGATCATCGCCGTGATTGTCACCCGCAAGGATGTCCGCGAGACCGGCATTGAGGAGATCGCGCGCCCGGTCACTGCGACTGCGAGTCTGGGTGATGGTCGTGGCGTCGACCTGAATCACGGCGCCGGTGTTGCGCCAGGCTCGGACGCTCTCGACCGAGCACGAGGAATACCGCTCGGGATGGGCCAGAATCGGCACCAGGCCAAGGCGAGTGACTTCGGTCAGGGCACGCAGGACGATGTCCGCCGGTACCATGCGCGCAAACTCGACGAGCAGGTATCGCGTCCCGTTGATCGTGACCTTGCGCTCGCCTGCGGCCGCAGGAATCGGCCGGTCGAGCATCACTTCCGCACCACGCACCAAACGGATGCCGGCGGGAAGCACCGCGTTGAGCGCCGTCCACGCGGATTCGTACTCGGCTGGCCAGCCACCGGCGATGTTGGAGGCCAGCAAGTGCGGCGTGCAGGCGACGGTGGCGACACCGCCGGCTTCAAGGACAGTGAGCACCCGGACCGACTGCTCGACCGTGCGCGACCCGTCGTCGACGCCAGGTAGCAAGTGCGAGTGCAGGTCGATCACGGCGCGACCGTGGCCTGCTGCCGCAACCGCTCAGCAACTTGTCCGAGCTCGGCGGGCGCGCGCTGCGCCGTCGCCAGCAACGCCAGCGTAATCAATCCGTCGGCTGCCAGGAGGTCGAGTGCCGCAGCGCGGCCACCGGCGCGATCCGATGCCGCAGCCAATGCCGCCCCACCGGCGGCGGCCAGGCGATCAATCAGGTCGCCGTTGGTGGCCTCGAAAAACTCGCCGGCACGCACGCGCAACGCAGCCGGTGCACCTGCCGTTGCCTGAGTGACCCAGCTGTCCGCCGGCAACCCGGTCACGCGGAGAGCCATTCCTGGACGATCGCCGGAAACTCCGCCCGCGCCACTTGTTCGACACTGGGCACACCGAGCGAACCACTGGCAAAGGTCGGCCGTCCGCCGCCGCGACCGTCGAAGCGCGATGCCAGCGCCTTGATCAGTGAGTTGGCATCCTTGCCGCGAGCGATCAGCGCGTCGGTCACCGCGATCGACAGCGCGGCCGGTGCGGCGGGGTTGAACAACACCAGAACCGCGGCTCCGCCTCGCTCTTCGTCCCGAAAAGTGTCGGCGAGCGAACCGAGCGCGCCGCGATCTTCAAGCACGGTTGGCGCGAGCACAAGCACCGCGCCGCCCACCTCGATACGCTCCGCTTCCGCGCGAGGCGCACCCTTCATTGCTTCGGCCAGGCGGGCCTCAAGCCGATCGCGGTCTGCGCTGAGCGCTGCAACTTTCCGTTCCAGTTGATCGGACGGCGCATGCAGGGCTGCAGCGAGCGCCGCCAGCCGGTGCTCCAGATGCTTGAGGTAGCGATAGCCGTGACGCCCAGTCACCGCTTCGATGCGCCGCACGCCCGCTGCCACGCCGCCCTGCGACGTGAAACGGAAGAGGCCGATCTGTCCGGAACTATTCACGTGCGTTCCGCCGCAGAGCTCGATCGACTCGCCAATCTGCACCACCCGCACGACGTCACCGTACTTGTCGGCGAAGAACGCCATCGCACCCAGTGCCAGCGCATCGTTGAGCGGCATTTCGCGGAAGGTGACCTCGGCGTTCTCGAGAATTCGCTCGTTGATCGCCGCTTCGATGTCATCCAGCTGTGACGGTTCAATCGGGCCATGATGCGAAAAGTCGAAGCGCATCCGCTCCGGCTCGACCAGGGATCCTTGCTGGCGGACGTGCGTGCCAAGGGCGCGACGCAGTTCGAGGTGGGCCACATGGGTCGCTGAATGATTCCGCTCAATGTCATGCCGGCGCGCGATGTCGATTTCAGCACGGACGCGCCCGCGCACCACGTCGCCGGTGACATGGCCAATCAAGCGATTGCCGACCGCCGGATCCTTCGCGATCTCAGTCACCTGCATCGACCATCCCTGACCCTGCAGCGTGCCGGTGTCGCTGACCTGCCCGCCACCGCCGGGATAGAACGGACTGTCCGCCAGCACCACCTGGGAGCGTCCATCGGCATGCGGGCCGAATGCCACCACGGACGTGTCGACATCGGTCTGGTAGTAGCCGACAAAACGCTCGCGCCGGCCATGCTCGAGCAGCACCAGTTCGGCGACTGTTTCGCGAGTCGCTGATGCAGGCGCCACACTGCCCGTGCGCGCCGCCCGGCTCCGGTTGCGTTGCACCTCCATTGCCCGTTCGAATCCCGCCACGTCGACGGCAATCCCCCATTCGGCAGCAATCAGCTCCGTCAGGTCGATCGGAAAACCGAAGGTATCGAACAACTTGAACGCGTCGTCGCCCTCAATCCGCTTGGCACCCGACAGACTGATCTGCTCCAACCGATCCAGCCCCGCCTCGATCGTGTTGTAGAAGTTGGCTTCCTCGCGCTCTACCACTTCGACGATCCGTGCCTCCGCCTCGACCAGCGCGGGATAGGCGTCAGCCATCAAGGCAACAACGGTCGGCACCAGCCGGGCCAGGGTAGGCTCGCGACGGCCGAGGAGCCAGGCGTGCCGCACGGCACGCCGAAGAATGCGGCGCAACACGAAGCCGCGACCTTCGTTGCCAGGATAGACGCCGTCGAAGAGCAGGAACGTGACCGCACGGGCATGATCGGCAAGCACCCGGTACGAGACACCATTTCCTTGCGGTCCCCCCGGATACGGCGAGCCGACCAGCGTGCCAACCTGCGCCAGGAGCGGCGCGAAGAGATCACCGTGGAAGTTGTCGTCCTGCCCCTGCATGACGGCGGCAATCCGCTCCAGCCCCGCGCCGGTGTCGACGCTGGGGCGCGGCAACGGCGTCAAGGTGCCGTCGGCCGAGCGATCGAACTGCATGAAGACGAGATTCCAGATCTCGAGGAAACGGCCGCTCTCGGCCGCGCGCTCGAACTCCTCGTTGGACATCGGCATCGGCGTGTCACCCGGCTGCCACTCCAGATCGACAAAGATTTCCGAACAGGGACCGCACGGTCCCGTGTCGCCCATCTGCCAGAAGTTGTCGGCGTCGCCCAGTCCATGGATCCGGTGTGCCGGGATCGGCGTCAACTCCTGCCAGAGCCGACGCGCCTCGTCATCGCTGTGATGCACCGTCACGCGGAGGCGATCTGCCGGGATGGCGAGCCATTCCGCGCCAGTGACAAACTCCCATGCAAATCGGATCGCGTCAGGCTTGAAGTAGTCACCAAACGAGAAGTTGCCGAGCATCTCGAAAAAGGTATGGTGTCGACGGGTGACACCGACCTGCTCAAGATCGTTGTGCTTGCCGCCGGCGCGGACGCACTTCTGGCACGTGGTAGCGCGGGTGTACGGACGGGGATCCTGGCCCAGGAAGGTGCGCTTGAACTGCACCATCCCGGCGTTGGTAAAGAGGAGCGTCGGATCGTCCTTGGGCTCCAGCGACGACGACGCCACCTCAGTGTGTCCGTGCTGGACAAAAAACTCGCGGAACTTGCGGCGGATAGCTGACGATTGCATGCCGGAATCTACATGCCCGCAGCCGTTGCCCGCATGGCGGATGCCGTCTCAGGCCGCGCTGCGGAGTACCTCGTTGACCAGTCGTATCGCGTCGTCGCCGCGGTACCCCCGGCGCGCGAGAAAGGCGACCAGACGGCGACGGCGGACGTCGACCGCGATCGAGGCCATGCTCCGGGCCCGCCGGACAATCAGTTCCCGGGCGCGTGCCAATGGATCGCCGCTCTCCTGGGCCAACGCGGCGAGGAGCGGATCGACGATCTCCCGGGTCACGCCGAGCAGCGCGAGATCACGCCGCAGGCGGATCGGGCCCCGCCCCCGTTCGGTCCGCCCCGCGATGAACTGGCGCGCAAAGGCAACGTCGTCGAGCAACTCCAGCCGCCGCAACCGGGCAATCGCGGCCCCAATGGCTCGCGGGGGGTGACCGCGCCGCTGCAGCTTGGTGGCCAGCTCGCGCTCCGCGTGCGCCCGACGTTCCAACGCCCGGAGACCGGCGCGAAACGCCCCCTCTTCATCAGCCGCCTGGTCGAGCTGCTCCGTGAGGTCGCCACGAATCGCCTGGCCAACGACCAGCGCCAACGTCGCAACGGCGTCGGCGGGCACGGTCCAGGCTGGTCGGCCCGCCACAATGATTCGGGTACTCCCCGGCCGCCGCGGGTCGGGGAGCAGCGCTTCGATCATCACTCGGCGTCGTCCTCGTCGGGCGCGCCCGGGCCGGCTGCGGCCAGCACCCCCAGCGATTCACGCACCTTCTTCTCGACTTCGGCCAGCAGCGCGACGTTGTCCTTGAGGAAGAGCTTGGCATTTTCGCGGCCCTGCCCGATGCGCTGGTCGCCGTACGAATACCAGGCGCCCGACTTCTGGATGATGCCGGCTTCACTGGCGATGTCGACCACCAGACCGGTGTGCGAGATCCCCTCGTCGAACATCACGTCGAACTCAGCCTGCTTGAACGGCGGCGCGACCTTGTTCTTCACCACCTTGACCCGCACATGCGAGCCGATCACCGCCTCACGCTCCTTCACGGGCCCGATCCGGCGAATATCCAGACGGAGCGAGGCATAGAACTTGAGCGCCTTGCCACCCGTGGTGGTTTCCGGATTGCCGAACATCACGCCGATCTTCTCGCGCAGCTGATTGATGAAGACCACCGAGCAGTTGGTGCGATTGATGGCGCCGGCCAGCTTGCGGAGTGCCTGGCTCATCAGCCGCGCCTGCAGGCCCATGTGCGAGTCGCCCATTTCTCCTTCGATCTCGGCCTTGGGCACCAACGCCGCCACCGAGTCGACGACCACCAGGTCAACCGCACCGGACCGCACCAGGATTTCGACGATCTCGAGCGCCTGTTCGCCGGTATCGGGCTGCGACACCAGCAGGTTTTCAATGTCGACGCCGAGCCGCTTGGCGTATTCGATGTCGAGCGCGTGCTCGGCGTCGACGAATGCCGCAACGCCGCCGGCGCGCTGCACGTTGGCGACCAGGTGGAGACAGAGCGTCGTCTTGCCGGAAGATTCCGGGCCGTAGATCTCGGTGATCCGGCCGCGCGGAACGCCGCCGATGCCGGTGGCGGCATCGAGGTTGATCGCGCCAGTCGAGATCGCCGCGACCTTCACCCGTGGCCGATCAGCGCCCATCCGCATGATCGCCCCCCGGCCGATCTGCTTTTCGATCTGGGAAATCGCCAGGTTCAGCGCCTTGCGCTTATCGGCGTCGATCCGGGTCTCTTCGGCTGCGGGCATGGGATCCTCTTGAGTAGGTTGTTGGGTGGAGCAAAACGCGCCATTCTGTTGCTTGATCTGAAGCTATACCCGAACTATTACCGAAGCAAGGCTTTCGAGGTGGAGTCTTTTGCTCCACTTTTTCTATCGCCACCCGGGACGCCAAGCGTCCTCCAAGTGCCGCAATCGCTGCCCAGCCGATCCGTCGCCGGTCAAGACGACCACATCGAAGCGGTACTGATCGCCCACGCGGCCGTGCTTCAGGATCCACCACCAGGCGACCCGCTCAATGGCGCGGCGCTTTCGGCCCACCACGGCCTCTTCGCCGGCACCGCAGCGATCGGTGCGCCGCGACTTGACCTCGACAAAGGCAACCAGCGATCCGCGCCGGGCCACCAGGTCGAGATCATTGCGACCGAGCCGAAAGCGATGTGCCTCGATGCGCCACCCAGCGGCCACGAGCCATTCGCCGGTCGTGACCTCGGCTTGCCAGCCATCGCGGTGGCGGCGGTCGGTCCATTCATCGGGAGACTTCGGGGTTCGTTGCACGCGCAGATGATCGCGGCGCGGTAGGCCTTGGTGGGTGTCGATGGAATGCAGGGCGGCACGCAACAACGCCGGGTGGCGCGTGACCCGGTCAGCAGCTCACGGCATCAGGTCGGTGAACAGGTGCGCACCATCGCTTTCACCGGCCAATACCGCCCCGCCCGTCGGCGACCAGCGCGCGTACTGGTAGACACGACCATCGCGCCGCATCTGCACCAAAGTGTTCGCAGTGAGATCGAGCCGCCAGAAGGTCGACTGGCTCATCTCGACCGTGAGCACCAGGCAACGGTCCGCGACGCAGGAGACGTCGACAATGTGGCGGCCCTGGGCTGCCGGAACCGTCGGAAGCGCGCTCGCGGCACCGCCGGCGGCCGGTACCGAGAATAACCCCAGCAAGTCACGAGCGATCACCAGCGAGGATCCGTTGCGCGCCGTGCTATAGGCAGTAGCCCGTTCGGTGCCCGGAAGAATGGTGGCCGTAGCTCTGGCGTCGGTAATGGCGATCCGCGCCACGCCGAGCGTGCTGTCGTCGCCCATCGGTCGTGCGTTGATCGCGATGGCCAACAGCGTCGTCGAGGTGGTCCACCGCATCGTTGTGAACCAGTTGATCACGGCGGGGCCCACCGTCGCGGCCCCGTTGTTGTCGTTGTAAAGCGTCATCAAGTGACGTCGATTGCGGAGCGATTCGACGGTATCGCTGAGCCAGAGCTCGGTGTGTTCGAATACCGGGTCGACGAGCGCCACACCCTGAAAGGCACGCTTGTCAGCCTCGACGTACACCACGGCGCCATCGCCATTGACCGCCGCTGCGGGAAAGAAGGCGGCTGAGTCGAGGGGAAAGGTCAGGCTGATGCGGTCTTCGCAACGCTCCCAGATGACGCTGCCCCCGGCCGCCGGTACCAGGTCAACGCTGGCGACCGGCGTGGAAGCCCGGGGCGATTTTGTTCGTGAAAGGCAGGGCCCCGCATAGTAGAAGGCGTCGCCGGCCGCCAACCACTCCGGCGTCGAACCACTCGCCGTGACGCGCGCCTCTGCGCCTGGAATCTGAGGTCCAGCCGCACCGTAGTCATCGAGCACAAACGGCGCTGCGTGACAACCACCTGCCGCGACGCCGAGGAGCAGGGCGAGTCCGAGCGAGCGTGGGTACCTGGCCATGCGCACCTCAATCGTGGCTAGAGGTATTCCTCGACCTGGTGCAGCGAGATCAGCACGTCGCGCGGTTTCGACCCGTTGGGCGGACCGAGGATTCCGGCGTCATGCAGCTGATCGATGATCCGCGCCGCGCGACCGTAGCCGACACCCAGGCGGCGCTGCAGCAACGAGGTGGAGCCGCCCTGGTTCTGCACACAGAGTTCGGCGGCCTGCCGGAACAGCGCATCACGGTCTTCGCTGCTGGCGTTCCCCTCGCCGCTTGCCGCTTCGACCGAAATCACGTCGAGAATGTTCGATTCCTCGGGCGCCAGCTCGCGCGGATGCTTCTCCGTGTACCAGTGCATGACCCGTTCAGTCTCTTCGGTCGAGATGTACGCGCCCTGCAGCCGTTGCGGTTCGTTGCGTCCCGGCGGCAGGAAGAGCATGTCGCCATTCCCCAGGAGTGCCTCGGCACCATTCTGGTCGAGAATGGTGCGCGAATCGACCTTGCTCGCCACCCGGAATGCCACTCGGCTCGGGAAGTTGGCCTTGATCAGTCCGGTCAGCACGTTGACGCTGGGGCGCTGGGTCGCAAGGATGAGGTGAATGCCGATCGCGCGCGCCTTCTGGGCCAGCATCGCCAGCGGCGTTTCGACCTCACCCTGCACTGTCATCATCAGGTCGGCGAGCTCGTCGACGATCAATACGATCATTGGCAGCTCGCCCTCGGTGTACTCCTCGGTCCAGTCCGACGGCGGCGTGTCGGGCGCTTCGCGCGCAATTGTCGTCAAGGTCGGCCGAGCACCCGGCGGATTGCGGAGCGGCTTCCCCTCGACGACCTTGCGATTGAACTCGCTGAGTTGTCGGGCACCGTTGGCATGCAACAGTGTGTAGCGGCGATTCATTTCGTACACCGCCCACTTGAGCACCTTGGCAGCGTCGTTATTGTCGGTCACGACCGGGTGGCGGAGGTGCGGCAGGTCGTTGTACATCGACAACTCGACCATCTTCGGATCGACCATCACGAAGCGCAGCTGCTTCTGCGAATACTTGTAGATCAGCGACGTGATGATCGTGTTGATCGCGACCGACTTGCCGGATCCCGTCGCGCCCGCCACGAGCAGGTGCGGCATCTTGGCGAGATCGGCGATGATCGGCCGGCCTTCAACATCCAGCCCGAGCGCCACCGGCAGGACGGCCACCGTGTCATGCCAGGCATCGGTATCGAGCAGCTCGCGCAGCGTGACCATGCGCGGCTTGGGATTCGGGATTTCAACGCCGACTGCGCCGCGGCCCGGAATTGGCGCAACACGTAGCGACGTCGCCCGCATCGTGATGGCAAGGTCATCGGCAAGCGCAATGATGCGCCCGGCCTTGACCCCCGCCGCCGGCACGACTTCGAACTGGGTAACCGTTGGGCCGGAGGTGAACCCCGCCAGCGTGCTTTCAACCTTGAAGGTGCGCAGCGTGGCGAGCAGCAGCTCGCCGAGTCGCCGAAGTTCGGCCTCGTCGGCCGCGACGTCGGCATGCGGCGGGGCGTCGAGCAGGTCGATCGGCGGCGTTTCGGTGCTGGTGTTTCGTGGTGGCGTCGGCCGGATGGCATCCTCGATCTCCATCTGCTCGAACTTGCGCCGCCTCGGCACGCGCGACGTGAAGAGCTCCTCCTGACGGACGCTCTCCTCAGCGGCGGCCATCGCGTCTGCTGGCTCGGCGATCGCCGCCGGCCGCATCGAAGGGCCCGCTTTCCATGCCGGTGCGTCGGGAACGATCGCGTTGCGTTCGAGGCGTTGCAACGGATGCCACGCCAGCGTGCCAAGCGTTACGGCAGTCAGGCAGATGAACCCGGCCAACAACGCGCCGGCCAGACCAATCGAGCCGAGCGCGAGATCGACGAAAAATCCCGGGAACCAGCCGGTGAGTCGCGCTGGCCACGTCAGCAAGTCCGGCGTCGGGTCGAGCTGCCCGCGCGTGACATGAAAGAGGACACCGATCACATAGGGGATCAGCAGTGCAAGCCCAATCGTGAGCACCGCAGCACGCTTCATGTCGAGGCGCGGCAGGCGCTCGAAACCCGCCAGGCCGAGCAGGAGGCCCAGCAGCGGCGCGCCAATCGCACCGATACCCAGCGCCCCCCAGAGCATCGGGCCGAGCAGGCGTCCGATCGGGCCGGTCAGGTCGATCGGCAGCAGCGTGAGGAGCAGGAACGCACCGGCGACCAGGGCGACGACGGCGCCGAAACGGCGACGCTGCTCAGCGGTGAACATCAGCGGGATGCCGGACGGGTGAGCGTGACGCGGCGATCGTGGAAGAACGGCAGGACCGGAAACCGGTCGACCTGTGCCGCGTCACGCACGTCCTGGCGAAAGCCGCGGGCATCCAGCTCGCGGCCGGCGCGCGAAAGCGCCAGCACGCGTTCGGTACGATCGCCGTAATGTCCTTCGAGGTCGACAGCCGCGAGGGCGCCGTCGTTCAATCCCTTGCGACGGCGTCGCCCTCCCAACGCACGCACAGCCACGCATCCGGCGATGTAGGCATCGTCGAGCCCGAAGCCGTGTTCGCGACCAGCGCAAAGAATCACCAGATCGTCTCCGTCGGCAAGCAGGTGACGAGCATGATCGGCAGCAGCCGTGAGATTCACGGCAGCGACCACTGCGACTTCTCGAGCGCCCGCGGTTGCGAGCAACGCGCCAGTGCCGTTGGTGGTCGACATGACCACGTTCTTGCCACGAACCACCGAATCGACCATTTCGCTGGGCGAGTTGCCGAGCTGAAAGCCGGCGATCCGGACGCAGTTGCGTTCACCAGCGAGCACCACGTCCTCGCTGCCAAGCAACTCGGCCAGAGCCATCGCGCCAGCAGCATCAGCGGTCGGCAGTACAGCGCGTGCGCCATGAAACAGGGCGGCACACATGGTGGACGTCGCCCGAAGCACGTCGATCACCAGCACCGCGCGATCGGTCAGCTCGCCCGGTGCCAGTTCGCGGGGCGAGAAGAGGACGTCGAGCCTCATGCCGGCTTGAGCAGGTGCGATTCGCGCTCGAGAAATTTGGTGTCGATGCGCCCGGCGACAAAGTCCGGGTGGCGGATCACGCGCGAGAGGAACGGGATCGTCGTCTTGACCCCTTCCAGGATGAATGAATCGAGCGCCTGACCAAGGCGCGCCAATGCTTCGGCGCGATCGCGCCCGTGCACGATCAGTTTCGCCAGCAGCGAGTCGTAATATGGCGGTACCGTGTAGCCGGCGTAGACGTGTGTGTCGACGCGCACGCCTGGGCCGCCCGGCGGATGGTACGCCGTGATCAGTCCGGGGCACGGCTGGAAGTTCCGATAGGGATCTTCGGCGTTGATGCGCACTTCGATGGCGTGGCCGACCAGCGGCGTCTCACCAAAGGACAGCGGCGCGCCAGCGGCCACTCGAATCTGCTCCTTCACCAGATCGTGCCCCGTCACCATCTCAGTGACCGGATGTTCGACCTGGATCCGGGTGTTCATTTCCATGAAATAGAACGAGCCATCTTCGTCGAGCAGGAACTCGATCGTGCCCGCGCCGGCATAGCTGATCGCCGACGCGAGGCCGACGGCGGCGGCACCCATGCGGGCGCGCAGGTCATCAGTCATGGCGGGCGAGGGCGATTCTTCGATCAACTTCTGGTGGCGGCGCTGCACTGAGCAATCGCGTTCGCCCAGGTGAATGACCGTGCCATGCGTGTCGCCCAGCACCTGGAACTCGACGTGGCGTGGCCGCGCCAGATATTTCTCGACGTAGACGTCGCCATTGCCGAACGCCGAGAGTGCTTCGTTCTGGGCCAGCGAGAAGAGCTGCGCGAACTGTTCCGCGTCGTGGGCAATGCGCATCCCCTTGCCGCCACCGCCCGCCGTTGCCTTGATGATCACCGGGAAGCCGATTCCTTCGGCCACCGCCAGCGCCTCGTCGACATCCGCCATGACACCGGGCGATCCGGGCACCGTGGGCACGCCGGCTTCCTTCGCCAGTCGGCGCGCCGACGCCTTGTCGCCCATGGCGCGAATCTGGTCGCCGGTCGGGCCGATGAAGACAATGTTCGACGCCTTGCAGGTGTCGGCAAACTCGGCATTCTCGGCAAGGAATCCGTAGCCGGGATGAATCGCGTCGGCACCGGTCACTTCGGCCGCCGCGATCAGCGACGGAATCCGCAGGTACGACAGGCGACCCGGCGGCGGCCCGATGCAGACGTCGTCATCGGCGAAACGCACATGAAGCGATTCGCGATCCGCTTCGCTATAGACTGCGACCGTGCGGATGCCCAGTTCGTGGCACGCCCGGATCACGCGAAGCGCGATCTCGCCGCGATTCGCGACCATCACTTTGCGAAACATCAGCTCGAATCCCCACCCATGCTGCCCGAGAAGGTCCGATCGGAGGTGCCGCTGACGCCCGACACGCGCAGCGCAAACTCGCCCGGGTGCGTCGCGTGGAACACGGCATCCTCATAGCTGATCACGCCATCCTGATACCAGCGCATCAGCGACTGGTCGAAGGACTGCATGCCGTAGGTGACGCCGCCTTCGGCGATCAGGTCGGGAATGTCCAGCGCGCGCTGGGTGTCGCGAATGTTGTCCGCTACTGCGGCGGTGTTGATCAGCACTTCCACGGCAGGCACACGCCCCTTGCCGTCGGCGCGCGGGACCAGCCGCATCGAGATGACGGCACCAAGGGCGGTGGAGAGCAGCATGCGGATTTCGGCATGCTGGTGTGGCGGATAGAACGACAGCACGCGTGAGATCGTCTGGGTGGCGTCGGTCGTGTGAATCGTCGATAGCACGAGGTGGCCGGTGTCGGCCGCCTTGATGGCGGTATCCATGGTCTCCATGTCGCGGATTTCGCCGATCAGGATCACGTCGGGATCCTGCCGCAGCACATGACGGAGTGCGCCACCGAACGACAACGTATCGCTGCCGATTTCGCGCTGCGAGACGTTGGCGAGCTGGTCGCGGTGAAGGAACTCGATCGGATCCTCGATCGTGATGATGTTCACCCGACGATTACGATTGATGTGATCAATGATCGCTGCGAGCGCGGTCGACTTGCCGCTGCCGGTGATGCCGGTGACCAGGATCAGGCCGCGGGGCCGCGTCGCGATTTCGTCGATGATCGCTGGCAGGAGCAATTCCCGCGATGTGCGGACTTCCCAGGGGATGGCGCGGAAGACAAATGCGACGGAACCGCGTTGCTGATAGACGTTGGTGCGGAAACGACCAATACCGGGAACGCCGATACCGAAATCAGCTTCCTTCGATTCGGCGAAATCGCGCAGCTGACGCGGCGTCATCAGGGATTCTGCCAGGAGCTTGAGCTCTTCGGGCTTGACCTGCGGCATTGGCAGGACCTGCAGGTGGCCGTTGACGCGCACCGTCGGCGGCCGGCCGCCCTTGAGGTGCAGGTCCGACGCCCCGCGCTGGATCATCTCGACAATCGCCTGGCGGAATTGGAAGCCCCCCGCCGGGGCGTCGCCACTGAGAACATCCGCTCCAGGGGCGCCGATGGTATCGTCAGCCATTGGGGTCGACCCGGTAGAGCACCTGCCCATATTCGACGGGCGCGGTGTCATCGACCATCACTTCCCGGACGACGCCCGAGACTTCCGCTTCGATCTCATTCATGATCTTCATCGCCTCGATGATGCACACAGTCTGGCCGGCGGTGACGCGCGAGCCGACCCGCACGTACGGTTCGGCGCCTGGCTCGGGCTGGGCGTAGTAGGTACCGACCATGGGTGAGCGGATTTCCTTGAGCGCGGCGGCGGGCGCACCCGGCTCGGCCGCGCCCGTCACAACCGGAGCCGCCGCAGGCGCCGCGATGGCATGAACGACCGGGGCGGCGACTGGCACGACCCCAGCGGCCTGCGTGCGACTGATGACCACGCCAGTGCCGAAGAACCCCTTGAGCTCGATCGACCCGATCTCGGGACGCTCGTGCAGCAGTTGCGCCAGGCGGCGGACGTCGCGGAAGTCGATCCCCTTGAGCCCCGGCACCTGTTCGATGGTGCGGGCGAGATCCTGCATCTCTTCTGGCGTCATACGCGCGTCAGGTATTTGTCTTCGCGCCGGTCGACGCGAATCATGGTGCCACGCTCAATGAACAACGGCACCTGTACCACGGCGCCGGTCTCGAGCTTGGCTGGCTTGGTGCCACCAGTCGCGGTGTCGCCACGAATCCCCGGATCGGTTTCCACGATTTCAAGCTCCACGAAGTTGGGCAGCTCCACCAGGATCACCTCTTCGTCATGCATCAGGCCGGTGCACTCCATCCCTTCCTTCAGATACTTGAGCTGGTCGGCCCCGATCAGCGCGGCCGTCACCATCACGTCGTCGTACGACTGAAGGTCCATGAAGTGGTAGAAATCGCCATCCCGGTACGAATACGTCATCGGACGGTGGGCCAGATCCACCGGGAAGATCTTCTCCCCCGACGGAAAGGTCTTGTCGAGCACGGCCCCGGTCCGCACGTCCTTGATCTTGGTGCGCACGAAGGCGCTCCCCTTGCCGGGCTTCACGTGCTGGAAATACACGACCTGCATGAGGCGCCCGTCCATGTCCATGACGAGGCCATTCCGAATTTCTGCGGTTGTCGCCACTCCTGCACCTGCCTATGCGTCGAGTATGATGAGGTCTGTGCGACCATCGGTGAGCAGAACAGGGCCACCCGGCCCCAGCCAGATGTCGTCCTCGAGTCGGACCCCACCCCAGCCTTCAAGATAGATCCCCGGCTCCACCGTGACCACCGCACCAAAGGGGAGGACCCCCTCGGCCGTGACCGCAAGTCGGGGCGCTTCATGGACTTCGAGCCCCAGACCATGGCCCAGCGAATGGCCAAAGGCATCGCCATAACCGGCCGCGGCGATCGGATCCCGGGCCACGGCGTCGGCCTCGCGCCCGGACATCCCATGCCGCACTTCGGTCCGGGCCCGGTGCTGGGCCGTCCGAACCAGCTCGTAGACCGCTCGCTGCTGGCTGTCTGCCGAGGCGAGCACCACCGTCCGGGTAATATCCGAGCAGTAGCCATCCACCTGGGCGCCGAAATCGATCAACAGGAAGTCGCCGGTCGTCAGCGCCCGGTCGGAGCTCCGGGCATGCGGCAACGCCGACCGCGGCCCTGAGGCCACAATTGTCTGGAATGGGTGCCACTCACTTCCCCGTCGACGCAGCGCTGACTCGAGCCGAGCCGCGACGTCAATCTCGCGCTCGCCACGACGGATTGTCGGGAGGACCTCGTCCAGTGCTTCGGTCGCCAGCGACCCGGCGGCACGGATCGCCGCCACTTCCGCGGGGTCCTTCACCTGTCGTTGGATCTCCACGAGCTCGGCCACCGGCACCACTCGGCCCCGCGACGCACCGCTGATCCGCTCGGCATCGCGCACGGGCATCACATGCGATTCGATCCCGACCACCCCCAGCGACGGCGTCTCGAGCATTCGCCGCACCCGCTCCCAGACACTGGATCGATCGATCACAACATCGGCGACCGAGCCCACTTCGCGCGGTGCCTGCGTGGCATAGCGAAAGTCGGTGATCAGGGTGCTTCGCTCTGGCGCGACGATCAGCACGGCCGCGGAGCCGGTGAAGCCGGTGAGCCAACGGATGTTGGGCAGGTGCGTGACCAGCAGCGCGTCGATGCCGTGGGCGGGAAAGCCCGCGACCAGCGCCGCCTGACGGGTCAGGTAGTTCAGGGCGTGTCCCGCAGCACAGCGACCAGCGCATCGAGCGCGAGGAGATAACCACGCGCACCGAAGCCGGTCACCAGACCGACGGCAAGATCGGCGGTGAGCGAATGCTGCCGCGCCGCTTCGCGCCGGAACAGGTTGGTCAGGTGAACCTCGACAAATGGCACCGTCGTCGAAAGAAAGGCATCACGAAGTGCCAGCGACGTGTGGGTGTACGCGCCGAGGTTGACGATGGCGCCATCGGCATCGAGCCGGAGGCGCTGCACCGCATCGACCAGCTCGCCCTCGTGATTCGACTGGATTGCCTGGACGGTGACCCCGAGTTCACCGGCCCGGGCGGCCAGCATTGTCACGATATCGCTGAGGGTTGCCGTACCGTAGAGGGCCGGCTCGCGGGTGCCGAGCAGGTTGAGGTTGGGACCGTTGAGCACGACGATGCGATTCATCGATCGAGCTCGCGCAACCAGGACTGGAAGGCCGCCAGGTCGCCGGCTTCGACCGCGCTCCCGGCCGGCGCTTCATAAAAGGCATCGAATCCCGAGGTGCTGCGCGGCGGCGGCGCACTGGCGGCAGCAATCGCCTGCAACCACTCCGCCACCGGCGTACCTCCGCTGCGCGAAGCTGCGTATGGGCGCGGCCGTTGCGCCTCCAACTCGGCGCGAACGCCGTCGCGTCGCGCGGCAAGGTTGATGTTAGCCGGATGACGCTGCACCAGCTGCTCGAACGCATCGAGGGCGCGATCGAGGTGTCCCTGATCGCGATAGAGGAGGGCCAGTGATTCGGTGATCAGCGGCTCGTGCGGCGATTCGTCGCCAAGCATTTCATCGCTCTCCGACGCCGCATCGGCCGAAGCCTCCCCGCGGGATTCGTCGACCGACCACTCAGTCGGCGGTGATGCCATTTCGGCGGCTGGTGCGACTGGCTCAAGCACCGGAGCAACCCCCGCGGTGAGGGCCAGCTGCTGCCCGGTGCCCGTCAACTCGCGCAGCATCTCGGCGATGACTGGGTGCTCGTGATCGAGTGTCAGCGCCGCGCGAAGCACGCGTTCGGCGTCATCCCGGGCGCCGCCGTCGATCAGCACGCGGGCAAGCACCAGGTGGCCCGGGAGGAAGTCCGGACGGGCCGTGACTCCCGCGCGAGCCAGCTCGAGCGCATCGGCGGTAGCGCCTGCCTTGCGCAGCGCATCGGCCAACGGCGCGAAAGCGGTGCTTCGTGGCTGCTCTCGCCAGATGGCGGCGAGGCGTTCGATCTGCGGAGCGTAAGGCATCACCACCCGGGGTCAGGGCCATGCGTGGGGCGAAAGCGGGGCGGCAACAGTACCGCCCGACGACCGGAGGTGTCAACCAGCGCAGCATCCCCGGAGAGCCGTCCCTTGAGGTTACCCCCGGCAAGAGCGTAGATTTCAGGGTTATCCACACGTCTTCCGGAGCTGTTGACCTTCCTATGATGCAAGCTTTTCGTAACGCCGCCAAACCGGTCGTCTACCTCATCACGATCACGTTCCTGTCGTGGATGATCCTCGACCTCAGCGGCATCACCGGCAAGGGCGGCTTCTTCACCCAGACGTCAGCCGGGAGCGTCGACGGTCAGTCGATCGAGCTCCGTGCCTACCAGCAGGCCGTCCAGAACGCCACCACCCAGCGCCAGCAGTCCGGCGGCGGAACGATGACGCTCGAAGCGACCGACCAGCTGCGTAACGATGTCTGGGATCAGTTTGTCGAGACGACCCTGGTCAACGACCAGATCAATAAGTACCACATCACGACGTCAGACGACGAAGTTGCGCAGTGGATCCAGAACATTCCGCCCAATGAGGTCCGGACCGCCCAGGATTTCATGACCAATGGCGCCTTCGACCTCGGCAAGTACCAACGCTGGTTGCAGGGCCCGGTCGGCCAGGAATACGTGCCGACCCTCGAGGCCCAGGCGCGCGAAGAGATTTTGCGCACCAAGCTCTACAGCGCCGTGTCAGCCGACATTTTCATCTCCGATCCGGAACTCTGGCAGAAGTATCGCGACCAGTTTGAGACGGTCAAGATTTCACTGACGCCGATCATTGGCAAGAATATCGTGCCGGATAGCGCCGTGTCCGTGTCGGCAGCCGAAATCGAAGCCTACTATGCCGCCCATCGCGACGACTTCAAGCGCGACCGCACCGCCTTCATGAGTTTCGTCGCGGTGTCGCGCCGGCTCGATGCGAGCGACAGCGCCGCGGCTCTTGCGCGCGCCCACGCCTTGCGCGACTCGGTCACCTCCGGTCAGCCGTGGGCCGACATCGTCGGTCGCGAGAGCGGCGACACCACGACGGCCGACAAGGCGGGCGAACTCGGCGAGTGGACCAAGGGCGACAGCAAGCTCGATCCGGCGCTGGCCAAGGTCGCCTTCACGCTGCCGGTCAATGGGATCTCCGATCCGATTGCCACGGCCAGTGGCTACGAGATTCTGCAAGTCACCAAGAAGACCGGCGACAAGATTGACGTGCGTCACCTCCTGGTGCGCTTCGAACTGGCTGGTGCGCACCGCACCATCGTCGACGCCCAGATGGACTCGCTGCAACGCCTGGGCGCCGAGCGCCTCGACGGCGCCGCACTCGACACAGTTGGCCGAGCGCTCAAGCTCAATGTTGCAGCCACAGGTCCGGTGGCGTCAGGCACCCGCGTCGTCCTCGGTAGTTACGTGATTCCCGATGCCGGCGTCTGGGCCTTCGAGGCCAAGAAGGGCGAAACGTCGCCGGTCATTGACGGCGAAGTCGCCTCCTACGTGTTCCGGCTCGATTCAGTACAGGCCGGTGGCATTCCGCCGCTGGTGCAGGTCCGCGACGAAGTCGCCACCAAGGTGCGCGAGCAGAAGAAGGAAGTCCGCGCCCGCGCCATCGCTGACGACTTCCGCGCTCGCGTCGTCAAGGGGGCATCGATGGCCGATGCCGCCAAGGCAATGGGGTTGCCCAACCGCGAGTTCGGGCCATTCACGCGGATCGCGCCGCCGATCATTTCGCCGCAGCTCACCGGCGCGGCGTTCGGTCTCCCGGTGGGAACACTCAGTCCGGTCATCGATGCGCCCGAAGGCCTCTACGTGATCCGCATTCTGGAGCACACCACGGCCGACTCAGGCAAGTTCATCACCGATCGTGATGCCTTTCGCAAGCAGATGATTGATGCCGCTCGCCAGGAACGGATCCGCGAATACATCGACGGGCTCAAGGCGGCAGCGAAGATTGTCGACCGTCGCAATGAGAGCAACAAGACCAATGCGCAGAATGAAGCGCAGGTGGCGCAGCAGACGGGGACGGGGAAGAAGAGCTGAGCGAGAAGAGATTGGATACTGGACACTGGACACTGGATTGATCACAACGAAGGCCGGTTCCCCGCTCGGGAGACCGGCCTTCAGCGTTTCACAAGTTGTCCAGTGTCCAGTACTCCGCTACCTCACTGCGACAGCCGCTTCGGTTCCCCTGCCGGCGGCGCCGCCGGTCGTGTCGCGGCAGAATCCATCATCCGCTGCGGCCCAGGAGCCTGATCATCGTTGACCGGCGCGTTGAGTGCGGCCTGCGTATCAGACAGCGACTTCTTGAACTCACGGATTCCCTTGCCGAGGCCCTGACCAATTTCAGGAATCTTCTTGGCCCCGAACACCAGCAGGAACACCATCACCAGCACGAGGATTTCGCCGAATCCAATTTCCTTGAATGGCATCCTACACCTCCTTCAAAAGAGCGACCGGGCCAGGTAGTACGCCACGGCGACGCCGATCAGGCTCAGAACCGACACATTCAGCCCGAGCGGACCCAAGGTGAATGATATCACCAGCAGGTTGACCGAGACAGGTCCGATGGTCGGCGTCACCGAGTAGGTGAAGAAGCTCCGCGCGGCGGATTCCGGCAGGAAATGGGCGAGCAGCGCCGAGGCGAAGCCCCCGACCAGGAAGCCAGTGATCAGCACCGCGAGGTAAAAACGGGGACGCTTGGGGCCGACTGCCATCAACGCCTCCGATCCAGGACATACCCCAGCGAAGCTCGCAACGCCTCGCGCGCCGGCGATTCGGGGAGCGTCGCCAGCTCTTCCTCCGCCTCGCCAGCCAGCCGCTGGGCCCGTTCGCGGGCCTGCTCCAGACCGCCGTGCGCGGCAACGGCCGCGACCACCACGGCGATTTCGCCTTCGGCCGGTGACGGGTTCTCCAGCAGCGCGTCAAGAGCGGCCCGCTCCGCGGTCGAAAATCGGGGCAAGGCGTAGATCAGCGGCAAGGTCGCCTTGTGCTCGTGCAGGTCCAGCCCCGATGGCTTGCCGGTGACCGCTTCGTCAGCCGTATAGTCGAGCAGGTCGTCGATGATCTGGAACGCCATGCCAAGCTTTTCGCCGAAGCGGGCCAGCGCGTCACGCTCCACCGATGCCGCGCCCAGCGCACCCACTTCACAGGCGCCCGCAATCAGCGACGCGGTCTTCGACTTGATCAGCAGGTCGTACTGGTCCTCGGTGAATGCCAGCGGATCGTGGGCCAGGAGTTGCCGCATCTCGCCGACCGTCATGTCGTTGGTCACCCGGGCGAGCACATCCAGCGCGCCGACATCACCCAGGCGCACCAGCTCGACGACCGCACGCGAGTAGAGAAAATCGCCCATGATCACCGACACCTGATGCGAAAAGAGCGCATTGATGGTCGGCATGCCACGCCGCAAGACCGAGTGATCCACCGCGTCGTCGTGCACCAGCGTGGCCAGGTGAATGAGCTCGACCACTGCGGCCAGCGTTGCGGCGTTGGCCGTCGGACCACGGGAGGTCGCTTCGTTGGCGAGCAGCACCAGCGTCGGGCGGAACATCTTGCCCCGCATCCGGAGCAGGTGCTCGTTGACGTCGGTGATCATCGGGAAATCGGCCGCGACCATCCGGCGGACTTCGGCTTCGACCTGGGCAAGGCGCGGCTCGATCGCGGCCTGCACGTCGGCCAGCGTCAAGGCGCCGACCCCGGGCATGCTCACCCTTCCGCGCCCGCCTCGGGCGCGCTCAACCGCTGGGTGGCATCGCGAAAGCCAACGTCGACGGCAATGATGCGTTGATAATACTGAATCGCCTCGGGTCGGCGTCCCTGAGCTTCCAGTGCGCGCCCCAGCCAATAGAGCACCCCGATCTTCTCGGCATCACCCTCGCTGCTGTTTTCCACGCCCCGCAGGACCGCCTCAGCGACTGCTGGACGCCCCTGCTCGAAAAAGGACTCCCCCAGTGCCTCCGACGTGCGCAAGCGCCGCTCAGGGGCGCGTAGCGCCTTCTGGAACTCACTGATGGCCTCGTCGAGCAGCCCCATCTCCTTGAAGGCGATCCCCAGATCGTAATGCGCCTGGTGATCCTCGATCGGGAGGTTCTGGTCAATCGCTCGTTTGAACTCAGCCAGCGCATCCCGGAAGGTGTCCTGTTCGTCGGGAGCGACCGCCGGCATTTCGGTGCGCATCCGGGTGGAGGTCGGGTGATCATCGATCAGCATGGCGCCAAGATCGATGAACCCGTCCGGCGTGGGCTCGGCAGTGCTCTCGGGCGCCATGGCGCGCAGCGCCGCGCGGGCGCGTTCGTCGCCGTCGTTGATCTCCAGGATGCGCCGATAGACCGCGACGGCCTTCTCGTCGCTGCCGAGACGGACGAGCGTGTCACCCAGGTCGGCGTAGGCATCGCGGAGGCGAGCCTGATCACCAAGCCGGGCGGCCATCTCCACCCGAGTCTGGTGCCGGTTGATCGACTGCGGTTCCGCCTCGACCAGCTCGCTGGCGACCTGGTAGGCGTGCAACCATTCAGATTGGCTCTCGTAGCCGGCCAGCGATTGCTCGAGCACCCCGATCGCCGACGCGCGATCGCCACCTTCAAGCATCGCGTGGGCAGCCAGACGGTCGCCGAGCGGATCGGGGTCGTGATCGTCCTGGCGGAGCGGGTCGGGGCCAGCGGCATCGCTGTCCGTGGCCAGGAAGACCAGCTCGCCACCGGTCGACGCTCCGGTTTCATCCGGTGCCACCAGCGAAGCGTGGGGACTCCCCTGGTCGGCCTCGTCCGACCCGACCACCGCGCTCCCCTCCAACCCGCTGATCGGCGAAGTGCCACTCCCGTCCGCATCGATCGGCGCGTCATCGAGCCCTTCCAACCGGGCGATCGGCGGCAGGTCGCGAGCTGTGGTGGCGGTCCCGACCAACCCGGCGATGGCGGCAACATCGGCGCCTGGCCGTGGACCGTCGTCGGGGCTCGGCTCACTGACCAGTGATTCGAGTTCGGCAAAGGGCAGCGCCTCGGGGCGTTCAGTCAACTCCAGCCCGTCGACGACCGAGGTTCCATCGACGGCGCCATCCGGAACGAATGCATCGGCAGGTTCTGAGGCCCGTTCAATCTGCATCGGACCAGTATCCAGAAAGACCAAGCCGCGGCCCGCCTCGCCCGGCGCCCGGTCATCCCGTACTGGCTCAGCGAGGCCCTCTCGGCCGAGCAGTTGATCGATCAGGGCGTCGAGGTCGCGCCAGCCTGGGAACTCGTCACCCAGGCTTCCCACCGCTGTGCGGGCGGCATCGGTGCGCCCGGTCGCCGCCATCTGATCGAGATACAGCTGCAGGTTGGCCTGGACGTCGTAGAGCACCCGCTTGCGGGCATGCAGGCGCGCCAGTTCGAGGAAGGTCTGCAGCCGCTGGGGGGCGACGCGCAGGATCTTGCCGCACAGCGCGACAGCCGAATTGAGGAAGCCGAGATCGCCGTACCGGCTGACGGCCTGCTCCCAGGCTTCGCAGGCAGCCGTGTCGTCACCAGCCTTGTGGGCCAGGTCGCCGATCCGGTTGTAGAGCGACGGATCGCCACCCTCCGCGCCGCCCTCCGCCTCGCGGATGGCCTGCCGGTACAGCTGGATGGCAGCCGCCCAGTCTTCACGCTGTTCGTGCTGGAGCGCGGCGACTTTGAGCTTGTGCAGCGTCATGGCCGGCCGGGGAGGTAGAAGATGCGCAAGTGCCTGCTGTGCTTGGAGTTTGAAGTGTAGGGCACCCCCGGGAACGACACAAGCGTGGCGGCCCCGGACCGGCTCATCGGGGCAACGGCGTCTGTTGGAGTGTCGACTGCTGGTAGTCGAACTTGATATCGGGAAGGTTGATCAGCGCCACGGTGAAGAATAGCGCAAAGTTGCCGTTGGGGCCCTTGTTGAACGAGAACGAGGCCCGCCAATCGTGCAAGTCGCGTTGCAGCTGCAGCAGGGTCGAGGAGAACTGGCCGTGGGTGAAGTCGTACTGCGAGTTGTAGGTCACGCTCCAGAACGGTGTCGGCGCGAACGACATCGTGAGACCAATGCTGCTCTGGGCCGGTTGCGCTGGATAGACCGTGACGGGCAACCCACCGAACGGCGACGCTGCGGCGCTGCCGGTCGTCGGATCAATCAACCCCGGCTGGAAGACCACACCGTTCGGCCGGGTGCGCGACAGGTTGTAGTTGATCGTGGCGGTGAACCCGCGTCGCGGCAATGGTACCGGGGTCGCTCCATTCGGCCGCATCATGTTGAGGGCTTCCGCGGCAACCAGTGGCGCGGTCGCGGGCGGCGTGATCAGTCCGCTGCCCGACGCCGATGTGTCGCGGCCGTGACCGAACAGGTGTGACAGGAACTTGAACGTGTGACCGGTCAGCGAAAAGCTGGTGTTGAGCGATGACAGGAATGGCGAGAACTTGGCCGTGTCGCTGCCAGCGACACCGGCCCAGAGATCGTGGGTCGTGGAGAGCTGGAAGCCGGGCAGCAGGTCACTGGTGAACGAGTTCGACAGCGTCTGGGTCGTCCAGCCGGTACGCCCTGGCAGCTTCGCCTGTTCAAAATCGTAGCTGAGCGCCGACGTGGTGATACTGAACAGGGTCTTCTTCGGCGAGTTGTCGACCCGGGTGGCGTCGGTGCTGCCGGCGGTGTCCTTCGCCGTGGGCCGCAGCTTGGCCTGGAAGGTCTGGTGCAGGCCGATCGTGCCGAGCATCTGGGCTGGAATTTCAGTGGTGCCCACACCGCCCACCGCCGCCACGGCACGGGCGTATTCCGGCGACACGTGCGCGGCCGGCGAGTAGTTGAGCGAGAAGGTCGGCGAGAACTCATAGCGGAAACGCTGATAGCTCCCCAGCGCGCGATTGACAAAGCCGAAGAAATCCGGCGACGATGTCAGGCTGCCCAGAAACTTCACGCCCTGCGACACCCAGCGGCCGTTGCTTCCCGGGGTGCGCATGTAGAGGTCGCCCGCCGTGTTGTTCTGCTCGGTGACCGTTGGCTGCAGCTTCCAGCTGTTACGCAGGAAGAGCGGCAGGTCAATCGCGGTGATGTAGTTGGCGCCGGTGGCGAAGTTGCCCTGACGCACGGTCTGGATGTTGACCGAGTCGTCGGGGTCGGGCGTCGAGGCGTCAGGGACCCGCTGCGATGTCACGGTCCGTCCCGTCACCTGCAGTGCGTCGTAGCTGATGGTGTTGCGCCACTGAAACTTGCCGATCGTTACTGGCGTCACCAGCGACGCCGTCGTCGTGCGGTTGCTGCCGAAATTCGCCATCGAATCGATCCCGATGGACGACACCACGTACGACGGCCCCAGCGCCTGATTGGTCAGCAGCACATTGGAGAGCGAGAAGGTCGGCTGCCACGAGGCGTTACGTCCGAGGGCCACCGGATTCGGCGACAGCGTGATGCTCGGGAACGAGGTCGTGGTTGCGCCGGCCGAGAGCGGCTGCTGCCGGGTGCCGCCGACTGCGAGCGTGCCCCACGCCATGATCTTCTGGAAATTGATCGCGCTGGCGATCGTCTGGGTCGCCTGCAGCGGGTCGATCGTGTTGGCCTGCACCACATCGGACCGCGACTGGTACTGCAGGGAAAACGTGAGCGATGTCCCGACGTCAAAGTTCTGCCGGTGCGACCAGGCAAAGTTGAATGACGAACTGCCAGCCGTTTCCCGGAGGTCACTCACCGCGAGCGTGCCGGATACGAAGCGGTTCAGCCAGTTGTATTCGAACAGGCCGCTATAGGTGACGTTACGGTTGGCATACCAGTCCAGGCGGCCGGTGAGATCGAAGTAATCGCTCGGCGCCCAGTAGTAGCCGAGGTTGGTGATGGCGCGATTGTACTGCTGATTGGTGCGCACGATGTCGTTGAACCCGAAGTGCGGAATCAGGATGCCCGAGCGACGCCCGGCTTTCGTGTCGGAGAAGATGAATGGCAGCCAGGCGATCGGCACGTCGCGGATGTAGAGGACCGCCGGACGCGCGGCAAGCACTGACTGGGAAATCCACTTCATCTCGCCGACCTGGAAGTGGTAGTGCGGGTCGGGGAGATCGCAGGACGTGAACTCGCCGTGCGCCATGTAGAGCCGTTTGCCGGACGAATCAGCAGCCAGGTTGCCGCGAATGAACCAGTTGGCCCCCTGCTCCTGCATGTTGGTGAACGCGTCGCTGACCACGGCGCGTTCGCCATTGCAGGTATTGAAGCGCATCGTGATGCCGATCACCGGCGCCTGGCCCTTCTGGAACATGCGCGGCAATCCCGACGCCTCACCGATGCAATGCTCGGCGTCATAGTGAATCGTGTTGGCTTCCAGCCCGTTACCGTCGCGGTCCGTGGCGGCATGGCCGCGCAGGTAGAGCTCCTGCGACTGCACGTTGAAGATGCCGGTATCCCCGAGGAACCGGGTCGTGGAAAGACCCTCCCGATCCGCCCGATCGAGGAGGGCCTGCATGACGCTGTCCGGGGCCGGAAAGGTGCGGCTTCGGCCCGCCGGGAGTCCGAGGCGCCTGGCCGTCGCTGAATCGAGCGGGCGCACCCCCTGCCCCAACGGAACGCGCCGGCCGGTGTCCACCATGCCTGGCGGACCAAGGGTCGTCGGCGTCACCCCCTGGGCCTGCGCCCGGTGCGGCAGCAGCAGCAACGCCAGGACCATTGCCCCCGCCAGGAGCCGCGCAGCGCGCGCCCGCCGCCTTTCGATGATGTAAGCGCCGAAGACGCCCACTTCGTAGAGCAGCAGCAGCGGAATGGTGCAGAGCGTCATCCAGACCACATCGGGCGCCGGCGACAGGATGGCGCCGCCGACGAACGCGAAAAAGAGGGCGAAACGTCGAAACGACTTGTAGCGCCGATACGAAACGATGCCGAGCATTGCGAGCAGGATCATGACCAGCGGCAGTTCCGCCGCGATCCCCATCGCCACCAGCAGGTGGATCACGATCTCCATGTAGGAGTCGTAGGTGGGCTGGGTGAGAAAGGCACCCTTTTCGAAATCGAGCAGCCACTTGATGGTCGGCGGCAGCACCACCAGCCACCCCGTCGCGACCCCGCCGGCGAAGAGTACCAGTCCGGCACTGAGTGCCGGCAACACCAGGCGCTTTTCGCGGGGCATCAGGGCTGGTGCAAAAAAGAGCCAGATCTGGTAGAGCACCCACGGCGATGCAATGATGAGACCGAGGATGATCGCGAACTTGACCACGATCATGAACGGATCGACGAGACCCAGCACGAGCAGCTTGCCGCCGGGGATGTACGGCGTGATCGGCGCCTGGATCCGCTCAATCAGATGGAAATGGCGGGTGAGAAACCAGCCGATGCCCACGCCGATGGCGAGGCCGGCCATCGACAGGAGGATGCGTTTGCGAAGTTCCTCGAGATGATCGAGGAACGACATCTCTCCTGCCGGATTGGTCATCAGGAAGCGACGGCCTACGGATTCTCGCGCAGGCGAAGCTGAGCCGAGTCAAACTCGTCGGACCGCGGATACTTGTCGACGATCATCTGCCAGGCTGCTCGAGCGGCCTTGACGTTGCCGGCCTTGAGCTCCAGCACGCCAAGCTTGAACAGCGCGGTCGACGCCCGGACCGAGGTCGGATAGCTGGTGAACACCCGGGTGTAGTACACTCGCGCCGAATCGGCCTGGGGCGGCACGCCGATATCAAACGAATAGCCGATGTTATACAGGGCCTCGCCCACTTCGGGCGCGGTGGGGTAGCTGCTGATCAACCGGTTCAGCGTTGCCCGGGCACTGCCATAGGCCGCACTGTTGATCATCGCGGTCGCCTGCTCCAGCAGCACATCGGGGCGGGCAACATCGCTCGGCGACGTTGCCGCAGCTGGCGAGGTCGAATCGCTGGAGTTGATCGCTGGCGGCGGTGCCGCGTTGTTCATCTCGATCTGGCTGTTCAGGTGCCGCACGCTCGACTGGGTGTTGCTGGCGAGGTTGGACACCGTGTACAGCTGCTTCATGAGATTGTCGAAGTTGGCCGCATTGTCCCGGGCCATCCGCTGAATTGCATCGTTGAGGCGACCGACCAGCAGGTCGACCGAGTCGAGGCTCTGCCGCTGCATCTGCTGGAGCCGCACCAGATCAGCCGCCCGTGCCGAGTCGGCACGGGCGTGTTCGCGATCCAGTACCGCGACCTGCGTCGCGACGCCACGCACCTGACTCGGCGTGGCACATCCCGCCAGCACGAGGGCCGCGGCGACACCCAACACAGGACGCGCGTTCATCACCGCCCCCGGAGGCTCTGGCTGCCGGCGACGATCTTGAACTCATCGCGACGATTGGCAGCGTACGCGGCATCGGTCTGACCCGGATCAATCGGGGACTGCCGCCCCAGTGATGACACGTCGATCCGGCTGGCGTCGATCCCGACACGGATCAGGTAGTCCTTGGCCGCCGTCGCGCGACGCATGCCGAGGGCGATGTTGTACTCGTCGGAGCCGCGCTCGTCGCAGTTGCCGGTAATCAGGATCCGCAGCGCCGGAAACTGCTTCATCAACCCGGCCTTGAGGTCGAGACGGGATTGATCGGCGCTATTGATGTCCGACATGTTGTAGTCGAAATGGATCCGGTCGTTCATCGTCGCGGTAGCGGCGGCAGCCGCAGCGTTCGGGTCGACCTCGGACCGAATAACCGGTGCGCTGGACGGCGCGGCGGCCGGCGGCGGCGGCGGCGCCATGGACGTGGCAGGCGCCGGAGTCGGCGTTGGCTGAGTCGCCGGCGGAGCCGACTTGTGACATGCGGTCGCCGCGACGGACATTGCGATCGAGAGTGCGACCAGGGAACGCCGATTCATTGCTGTCTCCACTTACGGGTTGGGACCAAGGGTCCGGGACCATGCCGGGACCTGCGCGACACCGGGGGTCGGCAGCTGTCGCGTTGCCCCCGATTCGAGGTCCAGAATCCACAGCTGCTCGCGGCCGGATCGCCGCGACTTGAACACCACATGGCGGGAGTCCGGCGCGAAGCTGGGGTCCTCATTCTGCCCCGAGTTGCTCCGTTCGACCACCTGCCCACTCCGGATCATCACGCTGAACAACCGCCGACCCGCCCCGCCGGCCTGCGTATCCCGCCCAAAGACGACCTGCGCGTTGTCCGGCGACCATGATGGCGTGTAGGACGGCAACGCCTTGTCATTCGCATCGAACGCCGACGAG
Organism: Gemmatimonadales bacterium; assembly: GCA_036499125.1. Taxonomy (GTDB): domain Bacteria; phylum Gemmatimonadota; class Gemmatimonadetes; order Gemmatimonadales; family GWC2-71-9; genus Palsa-1233. The sequence goes on along the minus strand of DASYEH010000012.1, from coordinate 491,827 downwards.
ACGAGCTGATGCGTGTCGGTGCCGTCGTTATCCATCACGTACAGCTCGGGCGTACCACTGCGCGTCGACATGAACGCAATCCGGTTCCCGTCAGGAGAATAGGTAGGCGTCACATTATCCGCCAGCGCCCCGCTGAACGTCAGCCGGTGCGCGCAGCACATCTTCACGAGATCGGCGACTTCGATGTCGGAGCCCTTCTCCGCGCCGTGCGCAAAGGCCAGCGTCCGGCCGTCGGGCGAGAACGCCGGACCGTAATCACTGCCCGCCGACGAGTTGGGGACGCGCATCGGGGCGCCGCCTGCCAGCTTCTGCACGTAGAGTGTCCAGACCGCATCCCGGTACACGCTGTAGGCCAGCAGGGAGCCATCGGGACTCCATGCCGGCGACATCGCCAGGTCGTCGGCCGGCGACACCCGCACCAGGTTGGCGCCATCGGAATCGATCCGCCACACCTGCTTGAGCCCCATCACGAACGCGATCCGCGTCGCGGCAATGCCGACCCCGCCGGTCCAGCCCACGATCTGGTCACTGATCCGGTGGATCGCCAGCCGGTCGTCCTTGATGCCATCGAGCGGCGCCGCCACCGTCGCCTGATTGCGCAACGCCCCGGTACGGGCGTCATACAGCTTGACGTCTACCCCGTGGATCGCCGGCTCCAGCTCCACTAGCCACGCCGCACCGGTGTCCTGGTACAGCGTCGGGTTGAGCTGGCCGTGCAGCGTTGCAATCGAATCGGGAATCGGCGGCACGAAGAAGCGGTCGGAATAAGTCAGGTCGCGCTGGATGATCGCGCGGACCGAGTCGAGCCCCACTCCAGAGAGCACCAGAATCCCCGGCTGGGCATCGCTGGTACCGCGCGCACTCAGGCGGATCCGGTTGGAATCGGCCTGTGCCGCCAATCGACCAGTCAGCACGGTGAGACAGATCACCGCAAGGCAGACGCGAGAGGTCACGGCGTTCCCTTTGCCACCTGGGCAAAATCGAAGAGGATGGGCAGCGTGCCGACAAATCCCGAGGGCAGTGGCCCGAAAGCGTGCTGGTTGCTCGCCGACTCGATCGCCGAGCGGGCGTTTTCATCGAACAGCGCGTTGCGCGAACTGACGACGATATTGACGCTCCCTGGCGGCACGGTGCCGTCCTGAGCGATGACGAACTCGATCTGCACATCGAAGCCGGGCTTGAAGCTCTGGTAGCTCCAGCGTTGGCGGATCGCGTTCTCGATCTGCCGAAGATATTCGGGATACAGGAATTTCAATCCCAGCTGATGTACCGTCGCAGCGTCCTGGCCGGTGCTCGGCGCTTCACCGGGCGCGGGCTTGGCGGGCGTCTGCGTGACGGGCGTCTTGTCCACCTGCTGATGGGCAACCGGAGGTGGTGGCGGCAGCGGCGCGGGATGCACCTTCGGCACCTTCGTCTTGACGATCGGCACCGTTGGCTTCGGCACCGCCGGCATCGCCTGGGGCGGCGCGTTGTGCACTTGCGGTGTCGGCAGCGGTGCCGCGACAAGTGACACTTCGTAGGTCATGCTCCGCGGGGCGTGGCTGCGATGGGCCGCCACCAGTACCAGCGCGACCAGCGTGCCGTGCGCCATCACCGTGCCAGCGACGCCGACGCGCATGTCTCGCGGGTCGCTGACCGCGGTCATGACCCCGCCTGCTCCGTCACCAGGTTGATCTTGTCGACCCCGGCCCGGCGCACCAGGTCGAGCACCCGCACGACGTCGCCCATCGGCGTGCCGGCATCACTGCGCAGGTTGACGCCGGCTGGATGCTTGGTGTTGACGAGAATCGGGAACGACGCCGTGAACTCGCCCCAGCTTTCACGGGTGTCGCCGACCGCGATCTGGCCGTTGCGCTGGACCGTGATGGTGACGGTTTCCGACGGTGCGTTGGAGTGGGCCGAACTCTGGGGCAGCCGCACCACGATGCCACTCTGCAGGATCGGCGCGGTGACCATGAAGATGATCAACAACACGAGCATCACATCGACCAGGTTGATGATGTTGACCTCAGCGTTGAGCGGTCGTCCGCCGCGGCGACGGGAGCGTCCTCGGAGCGACACCTTACACCCGGCCCTCGCGGCCCAGCGCGCCGATGGTTTCCTGCGCCAGCCGTTCGAGTTCACCTTCCAGCCGCTCGGCGCGTCCCGTGAAGATGTTGTAGCCGATCACCGCCGGAATTGCTGCACCGAGGCCCGCGGCGGTGGCAATCAGCGCGTCGGCAATACCCGGCGCCACGGCAGCAATATTCCCGGTGCCATTCTGGGCAATCGACAGGAACGCATTCATGATCCCGATGACCGTGCCGAAGAGGCCGAGGAGCGGAGCGGTCGCGCCGACAATGGCGAGGATCGGAATCATCTGGCGACTCGCTTCGATGGTGCCCCCGATTTCCGCTTCGATCGTCAGCTGCAACGCTTCAAGCTGCGTGAGTGACAGGCCGGTGCGGGCGACGTTGTCGCGCTGCGCCGCGGCCTTGAGATCGGCGATGAAGCTGCCTGTCTCGCGCACCACTTCCGCGAAGGGCGACTCGCCCAGGCTCGCCATCGCGCTGTGCCGTTCATCGAAGCCACGCGCCCGTTCGACCGTCCGCGCGAACGCCGCACGCTGGCGACTGATCACGGCAAACTGGCGCCACTTGACGGCGATCACGTACCATGAGCTGAGGGAGAAGAGGGCGCACAGGGCGAGGACCACCTGCGTTTCGATGGTCGCGCCCGTCACGAGATGGGCGAACGAGAATCCGCCGGCGGCGGTGGAGTCCTGGATCAACGCGTTGTCCCTTCGAACCAGCCCGCGAGAGCTTTCATGCCGTCGTCGAATGACACCTGGGGCGACCAGTGGAGGTGTGCCTGCGCCTTGGACACATCAAGACACGAGCGGAACAGTTCACCGGCGCGCGGGGCGGCGTACTCGATCACCGGCGTCCGGCCCACCGCGCGCCCGACGTGCTGGGCCAGCTCGTTGACCGATGTTTCTCGACCGGTCGCGATGTTGAAGGCGGGGACGTCGAGACGATCACCTCGCGACACATTGACCGTCGCCGCCAGGAGGTTTGCCCGCGCGACATCGCCGACAAAGACGTAATCGCGGGTCTGCTGGCCGTTGCCGAAGATCGTCAGTGGCCGCCCCTGCAGCAGCCGCGACACGAAGATCGACACGACGCCGGCCTCGGACTTCGGATCCTGGCGCGGCCCGTAGACATTGGCGTAGCGCAGCGCGACACCCTCGAACCCGTGCAGCTCGCCCAGCACGCGGAGATAGTGCTCACCGGCCAGCTTGCTGACGCCGTAGGGCGAAATCGGCAGGTTGCTGGTCGGCTCTGGAGTGGGAATGACCGCTGGATCGCCGTACACGACACCACCGCTCGAGGCGAAGATGACGCGCTTGACGCCGCCCGCTGCCACGGCCGAGAGGATGTTGGCAAAACCGACAAGATTGACGGAAGCATCCAGCGCGGGCTCGTCGACGGAGATCCGCACGTCGATCTGGGCCGCTTGATGCACGACGACGTCGTATTTGCCATCGGCCACGGCTGCATGCGCCTCGCGGCTGCGCACATCGGCCTGGACGAAGCCGGCCGCGGCTGGCACCTGCTCACGTTTGCCGCGCGAGAGATCATCGAGGCAGGTGACCGACCAGCCAGCGGCGAGGTAGGCCTCCGCAATGTGCGAACCGATAAAGCCCGCCCCGCCCGTCACCAGCATCGATCCGCCCATGCCCCGCCTCCGCGGCGAGTGCGAAGCCGCACCCGCCGTGTACGTGGAAGTGTTGTCTGGGAAGCAAGATAGCAGGAAGGAACGGCCGATTTCAGCCCGGCAGCGTTGCCACCCGAACGACCGGAGTTCCCGGTCGAATGCTGGGGTCAATCACCCGGGTCAACTTGATGGTGCTGGCCTTCTCTCCGACATGCACGACCTGACCGACGGCCATCAAGTCATCAATGGTGTCACTGGTATGGTCGCGCTTTTCAGCTCGGCGGCGGACCTGGATGAAGTCGCCAATCCGGATCCCGGCTGCGCGGCCCATGCTGATGAACATCTCGCCGCCCGACTGCTGCAGCTCACGGGGCTCGGCGCCGGAAATCACCGTGCCAGCCGGACCGGATACTGCGGTCGGCGTCACTCGCCCCGGGTTGAGCACCGGCGGCAGGGGCAACGAGACCTGGCCGTCGCGAATCGGGCCGAAGACCGCAATGATCCGGGCGACGGACTGCCGCGGCGTCTGGTCGCCGATGAGTGCAAGACCGGTGGGAATAACGATCGTTCCCCACTCCTTGGGCCCGGCAACATTCTCAGCGAGGATGACGGTGTCACCTCGATGGTACGCCCCTCCGGCTGGCGCAACGACGCCGATCAACGCGCCGGAAAGAACCGCCTCGCCGGACTGCGTCGCATGAACGACTGGCGGATCGACCGGGCCGAGCACCTGGCCAAAGGGAAGCGCCTGGGATTCAGTAAGAAAAGAGGCCGACCGCACTTCGCCGGAACGCACCGGCGCATAGGGCTGGGATCGGTAGGCTTCGAGAATCGGATCGTCTGGAGCTGCCGCCGGTCGCAAGAACGCCAGTGGGTCGGGCGATTGGCCCGCCAGCGGTGCAGCGGCAGCGAGGGCAAAAAAGGCAAAACAGTAGCGCATGGGCTCGAATCTCCGTGGAAGCGACGGGTGACCACCTCTCCACCACCACGAAACGTGCCAGACGCCCGGGCTGGAGGGTCAGTCTGCTGGAGTATCGACCGCCGGGCCGGGAATCGCACCCGGCGGCGCGATCCCGGACCACGCCGCCGGCCCATCCTGCTCAGAAGGGCAGGTCGTCGTCCTCGGTGTCAAGCGCTTCGGGGACCTCATCAAAGCCCTTGTCTGCCTTGGGAGCTGCACCCTTGCCCGCTGCGGCGCCGCTCGAACGTGGCGCGCTCGCCCCGCTCCAGCTGCCACCACCCTCGCCCGCCTCGCCCTTCCCCGACAAGAGGATCAGCTCGCGCCCATTGATCTCCGTGGTGTACCGCGTCTGGCCATCCTTGTCCTGCCAGGTGCGGTACTCGATCTCGCCTTCAACGAAAATCTTGTCGCCCTTCTTGCAGTAACGCTCGATCAGGTCGGCGAGCTGCTGTTGACCAGCCTTGCCGTTCCAGAAGATCACCCGGTGCCAGGCGGTCTTCTCCTGTCGCTGTCCGTCGGCACCCTTCCAGGTCCGACCGGTGGCCAGCGAGACAGTCGCGACACGTCCTCCGTTGGACGTGCTGCGCACCTCGGGGTCAGCGCCGAGGTTGCCGATCAGGGTGACCTTGTTCAGGCTCTTGCTCATGTGGTGCTCCAGTTCAGGCGAATGGCGGACAGATATTCTGGCGGACACGGGATGATGGTGCATTCCATCGCCGTGCCGAAATCGGGCAACGAACAGTGGGACAGTTTTACGCCTCCGAGAGCTGCCGCTGCAGCACCAGCGCGTCTTCCTGCGGATCGCGATAGTAATCGCGGCGCACCGCTGACTCGATGAATCCCGCGGCCTGGTACATCGCGCGCGCCGCCGCATTGGAGACGCGCACCTCGAGCCAGAGCGAGCGGACGCCTCGACCTGCCAGCGCCGTGGTCGCCGCATCGAGCAGCGCACGACCAATGCCGGCGCGACGCCGCTCCGGAACGGTCGCCAGCGATAGAATCTCTCCCTCGTCGACCACCGACCGCGCCAAAACATAGCCGATGAGCGCGTCGTCATCCTCGGCGACCAGGACGACCGCCCCGCTCCATCCAAAGGCTTCGCGGAGCTGGTCTTCGGACCAGGGGTCGCTGAATGCTCGGCGCTCAAGCGCGGCGAGCGCCGGCAAGTCAGCGCGCGATGCCGGGCGCAATCGGGAGGGCAACACCGAAGGTCCGTTCCCACACCGCCTGGGCCTCAGCAGGGCGCCCGTAGTCAGGCTCCCAGGTCGCTGAATCAGCCACGAGCACCACACCGCCCGGGACATCCGCCAGGGCGAGCAGACTCCGGGCATCGGGCAATGCCGCCTCGCCGGTCACGGCCACGCATCCGGTGGCGAGTGCGACGCCGTCAGCAAGCGTTGCTGGAACCGACCCGATCACCATCGCGACTGACCCGAACTGGCTCAGCCCGGACGGAACCATCGCCCGCGGAGTCGGTCCGACGCGCTCGATCGTACCAGCCATGATTCGCCAGGCGCCGGCGTACAGTTCGCCGCGCAACGCATCGCTGAGCGCGACGACGGTGCCCCCGGGCGCCAGGACCATCTGCGGCCACGCCCGCGCCAACAACGAGGGCGCCACCGACCATGCCACGTTGCGGCGCCAGCTCAGCGCCTTGGCCACCGCCGCGGTCACCCGCAACCCGGTAAACGATCCCGGTCCGTCAGCGGTCACCAGCCGAGCCACATCGGTGGGCTCGACGTCGAGCTCATCAAGGACTGACGCAAGCAGGCCGAGAACTGCCCGTGCGTGCTGGCGCGCGCCGTCGACCATGCAGTGTGCCGTCCGCTCGCCGTCGGTGGCCGCCACCGTGCACCGATCGGTCGCCGAGTCGATGGCAACGGTGATCATGTCGACACCAGGGTACGACTCTCGGTGTCGGCGTGATCGAGGTGAAGATGCAGCGTAGCGCGCGGGGCCCACGCACCGGCGCGTTCCGGCCATTCGATCAGTAACAGGTCGGCGCCAAGGAGCGCCTCCCAGTCCATGTCAGCGGCGTCCTCAGGTCGGCGAAGCCGGTAACAATCGAGATGATAGACCGGTCCGCGTGGCCCTTCGTAGTGATGGACCAGGTTGTAGGTTGGCGATGTCGCGTCATCGGTCACGCCGCGACCGCGGGTGATCGCCCGCACCAGCGTGGTCTTTCCCGCGCCGAGTGGCCCGGTCAACCAGACGACGCTCCCGGCAGGCAACGTCGCGCCGAAGTGGCGCCCCGCCGCTTCCATCGCGGCCAGGTCGAGTGCGCTCATCGTCGGCCGCCGCGGCTCGCACTGCCGCGCGAGACATTGCCCGCACCGGCCGCGCGGAGATCATTGAGCTGGTCGCGCAGCATGGCGGCAAGTTCGAACTCGAGATTGGCGGCGGCCTCGCGCATCTGTTGCTCCATCGCGGCGATCGCTGTCGCGCGCTGAGCCGGATCGTGCAAATCGACCGTCGGTGCCACCCGCTCCTTCTTGCGTTGATCGACCCGTTCGGTCCGCTGATCGGCGACGTGCGTGGCGAGCCGGACTTCGTCAAGCGACTTGACGATCGACACTGGCGTGATGCCATGTTCGACGTTGTGGGCCCGCTGGATTTCGCGTCGCCGGCTCATCTCGTCGAGCGCGCGCTGCATCGACCCCGTGATCCGGTCGGCGTAGAGAATCGCCTTGCCGTGCACGTTACGGGCAGCGCGGCCGCAGGTCTGGATCAGCGATCGATCGCTGCGCAAGAATCCTTCATGATCGGCGTCGAGAATCGCGACCAGCGACACCTCCGGCAAGTCGAGCCCTTCGCGCAAGAGGTTGATCCCCACCAGCACGTCGAACTCGCCCAGCCGCAGCCCGCGCAGGATCTCCACTCGCTCGATCGCATCGATGTCACTGTGCAGGTATCTCACTCGCACATCGGCTTGCTGCAAATAATCGGTCAGGTCTTCGGACATCCGCTTGGTCAGCGTCGTGACGAGCACCCGTTCGCGTCGGGCGACGCGCTCGCGGATCTCGCCGAGCAGGTCGTCCACCTGGCCGCGCACCGGCCGGATCTCCACTTCGGGATCGATCAGGCCGGTGGGCCGGATGATCTGCTCAACCACCGCGCCCTGGCTCAGGTTCAGTTCATATTCGCCGGGCGTTGCCGAGACTGCGATGATCCGCGGTGCCAGCGCCATGAACTCCTCGAATCGCAACGGACGATTGTCGAGGGCCGACGGCAGCCGGAAGCCGTAGTCGACCAGCACCTCCTTGCGGGCGCGATCGCCGTTGAACATTCCGCCGATTTGCGGCAACGATACGTGCGATTCGTCAACCACCACGAGATAATCCTCGGGGAAGTAATCGAGCAGGCACGCGGGCCGCTCCCCCTCGGCGCGACCGGACAGGTGCCGCGAATAGTTCTCCACACCGGCACAGGTCCCGACTTCGAGCAGCATTTCGATGTCGAAGGTGGTGCGCGATTCGAGCCGCTGCGCTTCGAGCAGCTTGCCGGCGCCGCGCAGCAACCGCAACCGATCGGCGAGTTCCTCGCGAATCGCCTTGAGGGCGCGCTCGATCGTGGGCCGCTGGACGACGAAGTGCTTGGCCGGATAGATGGCACAGCGCTCCAGCGCCGAGATCGCGTTGCCGGACACCGGGTGAAACCGCGTGATCCGCTCGACCTGGTCACCCCAGAGCTCGATCCGGACGGCCTGCTCATCATAGGCCGGAAAAATCTCGACCGTGTCGCCACGGACCCGGAACGTACCGGGATCGAATGCCGCATCATTGCGCTGATACTGAATGCCGACCAGGTCGCTCAGGATCGAATCGCGACCGCGCTGCTCGCCCACCGCAATCGACACCATCAGCGCGCGGTATGCTGCCGGATCGCCGAGACCGTAGATCGCCGAGACGGTCGAGACGATCACGACGTCGTCCCGTTCCATCAGCGACGACGTCGAGCGGAGGCGGAGTGCCTCGAGGTCCTGATTGATCGACGCGTCCTTTTCGATGTACACGTCGGTCGATGGGACGTACGCCTCAGGCTGGTAGTAGTCGTAGTAGGAGACGAAATACTCGACCGCGTTCGCCGGCAGGAACTGCTTGAACTCACCGTACAGTTGCGCCGCGAGCGTCTTGTTATGCGAAAGCACCAGCGTCGGCCGCCGCCAGTTCGCAATCGTGTGCGCCAGTGTCATCGTCTTGCCGCTGCCGGTCACGCCGAGCAAGGTCTGGTACCTGGCGCCACGCTCGAGCCCCTCGGTGAGCTGCTCGATAGCGCGCGGCTGATCGCCGGCGGGCGAGAACGGGGCCTGGACTTCGAATGTCGGCATGGCCGTTACTTGACGCCGAGGCTGCGCAGGATCGCACGGTGCGCCGGGCTGACCGGAGAACAGGAGAGACGCGAGATGCGGACCAGGTCAAGGGTCGCCAGCGCCGGGACGGCCTTGAGTTGTGCCAGCGTCACCGGCTCGGCCAGCGCCCGAACCGGTTCGACGTCGACGACCACGCGTCGCGGATCATCGAGTGCCGGGTCGGGGTATCCGCCACGCGTGATCCGTGCGATGCCGACAATCGCCTTGCCGTCGTTGGAGTGATAGATCAGCGCCTCATCGCCACGCCGCATCGCGCGCAGGTGAATCAACGCCGCGGCATTGGCGACACCGCTCCAGACGGTGTGGCCCTCCCGCACGAGATCCTGCCACGCGTAGGTCGATGGTTCAGTTTTCAGGATCCAGGAGGCGGCCATACCCGAAGATACCCCGACAGGACGCAACCCGAAAGCGCCTCAGCTGTGCCGGTCACGGCGGCGTTCCGGCAGATGCCCGAGCGCTTCCGTGGTGGCTGCCTTGATGAACTCGGCGCCGAAGAGGACGATCTGGGTGGCATAGTAGACCCAGAGCAGCAGGACGATGACTGACCCCGCCGCGCCGTAGGCCGAGGCGACGCTACCTCGCCCGAGGTAGAGGCCGATCACCTCCTTGCCGCCGGTGAACAACACAGCCGTTACCACTGATCCCATCCACACATCGCGCCAGCGCAGTTCGACGTCCGGAAGTACCCGGAACAGCAACGCGAAGAGCACCGTCACCACCGCCACCGAGACCAGCACGTTGACCGCCTCCCACATGGGCGCGGGCCCCGACATCCGGGCACCCAACCAGCCACCGAGAGCGGCCAGTGCCGCGCTCACCATCAGGGAGACGAGGAGCAGGAAGCCGATGGCGATCACCAGTCCCAACGCACGAAGGCGGTTGAGCAGATAGGCGACGAAGTGAATCGCTGGATCGGCCTTGAGCCCCCAGATCGTGTTGAGCGCAGTTTGCAGTTCGAGAAACGCACCAGTGGCCGCCACGAGAAAGGTGAGGGATCCGACCACCGTCGCAATGATGCCCGACTTTTCATGGCTGGCACCCTGCAGCAGCGCTTGCACCGCCAGGGCGCCGTTGTGCCCGATCATTCCCTGCGCCTGCGCCACCACGTTGCCGCGCACGGCGTCCGCACCAAAGACCAGCCCGGCGATCGCGATGGCGACGACCAGCACCGGTGCGACCGCAAACAACGTGTAATACGATAGTGCGGCACCAAGGCGCGGCACATCGTCATTCCACCAGCCTACCGCAGCGGCACGAAAGAGTCGCGCCACCGCGCGGATGCCACGCACGACGATCAGGATCGCTCGCCCGCGGCGTCGCGCCGGGCGACCGTATTGATCCCTTTCACCTTGCGAATCACCCGCAGCACCTTGGCCAGGTGCGTGAGGTTGTCGACCTCCACGAAGATCGAACCGAACACGCTGCCATCACGCGATTGCAGGTCGGCACCACGAATGTTTGTCCCGGTCACTGAAATCGCCTGCATGACATCGGCGTAGAGCCCGCGGCGATCCTCCCCAGACACTTCGAGTTGCACGGCATAGGTCTCGCCGGTCTGTTCCTGCCAGTCGATCTCGACCCGGCGTCCGCCGTGCGCCAGCGTGAGCAGGTTGGGACAATCGGCGCGATGGATCGAGATCCCACGCCCCTGGGTCACATAGCCGACGACCTCATCACCCGGGACCGGTTGGCAGCATTGCGCGTAGCGCACCATCAGTCCGTCCACGCCCTGAATCTTGATGCCGCGCCCGAGCCGGATCCGATTGAAGACCCGGCCAAACACAGTGGGCTGCTTCTCTTGCGGCGATTCAGTGGGCAGGTCCGGAAACAGTCCCCGCATCACCTGGCCGACGGCCAGGTCGCCGCGGCCGAGCGACGCTTCCAGTGCGTCGCCGTTGAGCAGGTTCAGCGCGATGGCTGCGGTCGTCATCACGTCATCCGAGGGCGCATCGAGCCGGCGACGCTTGAGTTCGCGGGTCAGGATTTCGTGGCCGAGCTGGATCGAAACCGATTCCTCTTCCTGTCGCACCCACTGCTTGATCTTGCTGCGGGCCCGCCCGGTGCGGACATGGGCAAGCCAGTCGCGGCTCGGGCGGGCCTGCACCGAGGTCAGCACCTCCACCGTGTCGCCGTTCTTGAGCTCGCGGTGCAGCGGCGCGATCCGGCCGTTCACCTTGGCACCCGACGTGTGCAGCCCGACGTCGGTGTGCACGTGAAAGGCGAAATCGATGGCGGTCGCACCCTTCGGTAACTGCTTCACGTCCCCTTGCGGCGTGAAGACGAAAATCTCATCGTGGTACAGGTCAACCTTGAGAAACTCGAGAAACTCCTCGGCGGAATGGCTTTCCTGCTGGAGCTCGAGCAACTGGCGAAACCAGCCGAGCTGGTTGCCGAGATGGTCCTCGACGTCGTTGGTCTTATAGAGCCAGTGCGCCGCGATACCGAACTCCGCCGTGCGGTGCATCTCGCGGGTTCGAATCTGGATTTCGAAGAGCTGGCCGCCGGGACCAAAGATCGTGGTGTGCAGGGACTGATAGCCGTTGGACTTGGGACTGGCGATGTAATCCTTGATCCGTTCCTGCAACGGCGTCCAGACGTGATGGATCAGCCCAAGCACGTGATAGCACTCGGGCACTGAAGGGACAATCACCCGCATCGCCATCAGGTCGTAGATCTCGTCGAACGGCTTGTTGCGCTTCCGCATTTTCTGAAAGATCGACCAGAGATGCTTGGGGCGGCCACTCACCTCGAACTGCGGCACGCTGGCGCGCCGCAGTTCAGCTTCCAGTGGTTCACGCAGCCGTTCGATCATCTGCTCACGCGCCTTGCGCTTGGACGCCACCTGCTGCGCGAGGATCGGGTACTCCTCCGGTTCCAGGAACTTGAAGGCCAGGTCTTCAAGTTCGGCCTTCACATTCGCCATGCCGAATCGATTGGCGAGCGGCGCATAGAGCTCGCGGGTTTCGGTCGCGATGCGGCGACGGCGGTCGGCCGGCAGGTGCTCGAGGGTACGCATGTTGTGCAATCGGTCCGCGAGCTTGATGATGATCACCCGCGCGTCGCGCGCCACGGAGAGCAGCAGCTTGCGATAATTCTCGGATTGCTCTTCGGCGCTCGAGCGGAAGGTCAGGTGCGAGATCTTGGTGAGACCGTCGACGAGCACCCCGACCTCGCCGCCGAACTCGGTCGAGATCTCGTCGATCGTGACGTCGGAATCCTCCGCCACGTCGTGCAGCAGCGCCGCACAGATCGAGGTGGTGTCCACCAGCAGTGTCGCCAGGATCGACGCCACCGCGATCGAGTGCTCGATGAAATCCTCGCCGCTCATCCGCTTCTGGCCCCGGTGCGCGGCGGCGGCGAACTGGAGCGCCCGCTCGATCGTGGCAATATCGAGCCGATCAGCGTGCTTCTCGAGGAGCGAGAAGAACGCCGGATGCAGCTCCGAGAGCCGATTCGGGATGGGCGAGGCAGTGGTCACGGCAGTCCGGGTTGAGCCACCAGATCGAGCAGCCGTGCCCCATTGGCCCGGCATCTCCAATATGCCCGGCCTTTTACCGCCGAGGCAAACCCCGCCTACAGCAACCCTGCCGTCGCGAACGAGGTAAAACGATCGCCGGCAATGATGACATGGTCGTACACCGGCATGTCCAGCAGCTGGCCGGCCGCAACCAGCTGGCGAGTGACCGCCCGGTCTTCCGCCGAGGGGGTCGGGTCGCCACTCGGATGGTTGTGCACCAGGATGATGCCGGCCGCGGCCTCCATGATGGCGGCGCGAAAGACTTCCCGCGGGTGCACCAGCGAACTGTCGAGCAGGCCCCGCGTCACCAGCACATCGCGGAGCACGCGGGACCGGGTATCGAGCGCCAGCAAGTGAAACTCCTCCACCTGCAGGTCACGCAGCCGGGCGCCAATCAGGCGGACGACATCGGCGGGGTCACCAATCCGCGGCACGGCCGGCCGATCCTCGCGGGCCAGGCGTTCAGCCAGCTCAAACGCCGCAATCAGTCGGGCCGCCTTGGCCCGGCCCACGCCTGGCGTGAGGAGTAGTTCCCCCGGTGGCCGTGACGCCAGCCGGCGCAGTCCGCCATCCGAGGCACGCAGCAGCAATGACGCAACTTCGGTCGCGTCATGACTGAGGTCACCGGTGCCGAGCAGGAGCGCCACCAGTTCGGAGGCAGTAAGCGCAGGAGCGCCCAGCGACCAGAGACGCTCGCGGGGGCGGTCGGAGAGAGGTTGAGCGGGTGTCGACACTCGCGAAGTCTGTCGCGCCCGACACAACGAAGCCGCCTGCGTTGACGCATGGCGGCCTCGAATCATGCCGAAGTTAGCAGCCAAGGACCGGCTACAGCCCCGCCCCGTGACACTTCTTGTACTTCTTCCCGGAGCCGCATGGGCAGGGATCGTTGCGGCCGATCTCGGCGGTGCCGGCGGCCGGAACCGCCGGGCCGGTCGGCGTGATCCGGGGCGGGACGGCACCGATCGTCCGGGTCGGTGGCCCCGCAAAGAGATCGTCCGACGACGGACCGGTTGCGACGGCCGGGATCGGCCGCGGCGGCGGTGGTGGTGCTTCAGCCGTGACCTGGATCTTCAGGAAACGCTCGGCGAAAGTCGACTGGATGTCGCTCAACAGATCCTCAAACATGCCGAACGCTTCCTTCTTGTACTCCACCAACGGATCGAGCTGACCATAGGCCCGATACTGGATCGCGTTGCGCAACTGATCGAGATCGTAGAGGTGATCCTTCCACTTCTCGTCGAGCACGGCCAGCATCACCTGCGACAGCACCTGCAACTCCACGTCGGGGACACCGATCTTCGATCCGAAATCGCGGAGATATTCGATCTTGCGCGCAAACCCCGCCTCGCCCGCCAACCGGACCGCGTCGACAATGGCATCCTCGTGCGGCGTGAGTTCGGCGTCACCGGCCTCCTCGGCCGGAATCAGGTACTGCATCATGACGGCGGCCTGCAGGCCGGCGCGATCGTAATGCTCCGGATTGTCGGTGCCGGCCAGGTAGTTCCGCACACTCCGGTCAAGCGCGGCGCGCAACATCTTGAGCGCCTCGGCCTTGAGCTCCTCGCCCCGTTCCAGGCCAAAGAGCCGAGTCGAGTAGATCACTTCACGCTGCTGGTTCATCACGTCGTCGTACTCGAGCAGGCGCTTGCGTGACTGGAAGTTCTGCAACTCGACTCGCTTCTGCGCACCCTCGATCGCGGCGGTGATCAGTCGTCCGGTGATCACTTCGCCTTCTTCGGCGCCGCTCTTGTCCATCATCGCGGCGATCCGGTCCGACCCGAAGAGCCGCATCAGGTCGTCTTCCAGCGACATGAAGAAGAGCGACACGCCAGGGTCACCCTGACGCCCGGAGCGGCCGCGCAACTGCCGGTCGATCCGCCGCGACTCATGTCGCTCGGTGCCGATGATGTGCAGCCCGGCGTCATCGCTGATCAGGTCAAGCACCGGATCGAGTTTGATGTCGGTGCCGCGGCCCGCCATGTTGGTCGCAATCGTGATGGCGCCCTGCCGCCCGGCCGCCGCCACGATTTCGGCTTCACGCTGGTGATGCTTGGCGTTGAGCACTTCGTGCGGCAGGCCACGGCGCTTGAGTTGTCGGGAAAGGGTCTCCGACACGTCGACGCTCGTAGTACCAATCAGCACCGGATAGCCGGTCGCATGAATCCGTTCGACTTCATCCGCCACCGCGTTGTACTTCTCGCGGCGCGTCTTGAAGATCCGGTCGGGATGGTCGCGTCGCCGGATCGGCCGGTTAGTCGGGATCACCGCCACTTCGAGTCCATAGATCGAGTAGAACTCGGTTTCCTCGGTCTCGGCGGTACCGGTCATGCCGGCCAGCTTCTCGTACATCCGGAAATAGTTCTGGATGGTGACGGTGGCGAGGGTCTGCGTCTCGCCCTTGACCGTCACGCCTTCCTTCGCCTCCACCGCCTGATGCAGTCCATCCGACCAGCGCCGCCCGTGCATGATCCGGCCGGTGAACTCATCGACGATGAGCACCTGCCCCTCCTGCACGATGTATTCGACCTCGCGTTCGTACAGCGCGTGCGCCTGCAACAGCTTGTGGATGACGTGCAACTGCTCGCTCTTGGCGGCGTAGGCCGCCTCGATTTCCTGACGCGCGGTCACTTTGCCGGCCGCGTCGAGCGTGGTATCGTGCTCGACGTCGTGAATCTCCTGCGAGATGTCCGGCACCACGAAGAGCTGCGGATCGTGCGGCGAGAGCGCGGTCGTGCCGCGATCGGTCAGGTGGACCGAGTGGCCCTTTTCGTCGAGCACGAAGAAGAGCGACTCTTCGATGTCGCGCATCTGCTGCTGCTTGACCGGCGCCTTCTTGTCGGCGATGTGGTCGAGCTCCGTGCGCTGCACCAGCTGCTTGATCCCGGTTTCGTTGAGAATCTTGAGCAGCTTCTTGTTCTTCGGCATGCCGAGCTGGGACTGGTACAGCTTGATCCCGGCTTCAGTGCGCGTCTTGGGATCTTCCAGCAGCTTTTCGCCTTCAGCCAGCAGCGTACTGACGATTTCGTTCTGGCGGCGGACCAGGTCGCCGACCTTGGCGTTGTAGCCGCGATAATGCACGCTGTCTTCGTCGCCGACCGGGCCGGAGATGATCAGCGGCGTGCGCGCCTCATCAATCAGGATCGAGTCGACTTCGTCGATGATGGCGTAGACATGTTCGCGCTGAACCCGCTGCTCCAGCGCAAAGACCATGTTGTCGCGCAGGTAATCGAAGCCGAACTCGTTATTGGTGCCGTAGGTGATGTCGGCGGCGTACGCGGCGCGGCGCGGCGGCGACGACGGCTCGGTGTCGTCGAGGCAGGCGACCGTCAGGCCGAGATAGCCGAACAGGTGCGCCATCCACTGCGAGTCGCGCCGCGCCAGGTAGTTGTTGACCGTCACCAGGTGCGCGCCGCGGCCCGGCAGCGCATTGAGGTAGAGCGGCAACGTTGCCACCAGTGTCTTGCCTTCGCCGGTCGCCATTTCGGCGATGCGTCCGCGATGCAAGTTGATGCCACCGATCAGCTGCACATCGTAGGGCACCATGTTCCATTCGATCTGCTGGCCGGTGACGTCGACGGTGGTGCCCACCAGACGACGGCAGGCTTCCCGGACCGTGGCGAACGCTTCAGGCAGCAGGTCGTCGAGCGTGTCGACCATGCCGGTCTTCCAGGCGTTCTCCGCCTTCTGCAGCTCCTGGTCGATCGCCTCGCGCTCGACCGGATCGGCGCAGCCGTGCTTCGCTGCCCGCAGGCGATCCACTTCGAGCCGGAGGGCGTCGGTGCGCTCGGCAAGAATCGAGCGGAACTTGTCGGTCTGGCCGCGCAGGGTGGCCTCGTCGTAGGCAGCAATCGTCGCCTCGTGCTGACGGATAAGCGCCAGCACCGGCTTGAGCCGCTTGACTTCGCGGTCCTGCCGCGATCCGAATACCGATTCGACGACCTGCTTGATCATCCTGCAAGACTCCCGTAGACCTGTGACGCCACAATGTAGTCGGCCACCCGCTCCGGAACCCATCCGGCAAGCGACGCACCGGCAGCCGCACGCCGCCGGATCGCCGTCGATGAAATATCGAGCTGCGGGACCGCGACGCGCAGGGTGAACTCCGCCGGAATGGCGGCATCGCTGCCGCGCTGGCAGACGGCGATGCGCGCCAGCTCCGCCATGGCGCGAGGATCGCGCCAGCGCGACAAGCCGGTTGCCGCGTCCGCTCCGAGAATCAGCACCAGCTCCGCCGCAGGGAGTTCGGCGTGGAGGGCGCGGAGGGTATCCACAGTGTACGACGGCGGCGGCCGGCGCAGTTCCCGGTCGTCGACCCGGAGCCCCGGCACGCCATCAGCCGCCAGGGTGACCATCCGGAGACGGTCGGCGGCGGAGGCCATGTGCTGACCGAGCTTGAGCGGCTGTTCTGCCGCGACCATCAGCAGGACCACGTCGAGCTCCAGCTGTTCGCGCGCGAGCTGGGCGACGATCAGGTGGGCGTTGTGTACCGGATCGAACGATCCGCCCAGCACGCCCACTCGCATTAGTGACCCGTCAGCTTCTCGGTGCCGGGTCGCGGGGCGGGCTGCACCGGCGCCGGCACCGGCGTGGTGCAGTCGGTCTTCCGGGCTTCGGGAGTGTCCTTCCAGTTCTTCTGCATCCGATCGCACATCTCACGCAAGTCATCAGCGTAGCCGAGCTTGCGGTAGGCACCAATGAGGTCGGACAACGCCTGCGGCGCGATCGTCGCGCTGCCATGATCGACCAGCAGCTGCCGGTAGCCGATCGCTGCCGACTCGTAGGCGTGCAACTTCAGGTAGAAGCGCGCCGCGCGATAGTCCTTGAGCGCAAAGCGATCGTCGAGTTCCTTGAGCTTGATCGTTGCCTGCTTGGCCGCCGGCGTGTTCGGATAACGGGTCAGCACTTCGGTGTAGACCGACTGCGCCGTATAGCCATAGGTGGGATCAAGATCCGGCCCGCGCCAGAGTGCGAAATAGGCGTTGCCCGCACGCAGCAGCGCTTCGGGCGCCAGCGAGTCCGTCGGGAACTCGTCGACCAGCCGCCGGTATTCGCGCACCGCCTGGAGGTTGCTGCCGGTCTTGACGTAGATCTCGCCGAGGTAGAGGCGCGCTTGCAGCGCCCGGCTGTCCCCCGGCGGCAGCTCGAGCTCGAGGCGATCGAACGCGTTGGCCGCATCTTCCCACTTGTGCCGCGTGTAGAGATTCATCCCCGACGTCCACAACGAGTCGAGGGTGTGGGGTGAGGCGGTGAGTGCACTCAACCCGACATGCGGACGGACGTGATGGTGCAGACATCCGGTCAGGGTGGCGGCGAGCAGAAGAGCTGGTACATGACGCATGCGGTTCACGGTCGCCCCGGCGTAAGAATGCCGGAGTCTCCGGCCATGACTGGTGCCAACTGCTGCAAGTGTTGCAACGCAAGCTGGGTAATCGTATCGGCAGGCGCCGGACTGGTGGCGACCGCTTCCCACGCGGAACGCGCCGTGACCGAGTCGCCTTCCCGGAGGCGAGCCGTGCCGAAACCAACCATGGCACGACGCCCGATCGGCGTGTCGGGCGCGCGCCCGGTTGCCCGATTGAGCCACAGTTCGGCTTCGCCGAGATGGCCTCCGTCGAGCGCGGCGAGCCCGAGACTCAACTCGCAGGTTGCCGCGACGGCAGACACACTATCCCGCAACACCGTGTCGGTCGACCGGCGCAGCACGCCGTCCAGCATCGGCACGGCCAGCGGACAGGCGCCGAGCGATCGGTCGGCACGGGCCAGTGCCAGCACCATCGGGTCGACCTGTTCGCGCGGCGGCGAGGCCGCGAGCAGCGCCGGAATGATCTCGCCCGCCTCGAACGGCTGCAAACCGACAGGAACACCGAGCCGGGCCGCCAATCGACCGAGCGGCCACCCTGGGGCCACCTGCCGCAATCCGACAACTGCCGCCGCCAGCGCCGCCTGATTGCCACCCTCGGCTGCCGCGTCAGCGACTCGCGCCAAGCCGGCCGCCGCTTCGCCCGCACGCTGCGGCGCGTCGGTCGCCAGCTGAACCCAGGCCTTGGCCGATCCGGTCAGGTCGCCGGCCTGCAGCGAGGCATCCGCCAGCTTCGCCAGTAGCGTTGGCGACGAGCCGGCAGCGGCATAATCGGCAACCGCCTCCGTCCAGCGGCCAGCGTGCCAGGCGTCGTCGCCCATCCGCTCCTTGCCGGGCTTGCCCCAAGCGCATCCGGCGGCGACCAGCAGCACCAACCATCCAGAGCGCTTCACTCCGGGATGCGCTCCACCATGGCAAGGTAGGCGGCCACCCGTTCCATGTCAGGGCGGGCGTACAGGCAGGCACGCCAGGTATCGCGGGCCCCGGCGGCGTCACCGGCCAGGTATCGCGCCATTCCGAGCTGGACCTGGGCGTCGATCCATTCAGGCCGTGCCGCCAGGATCACTTCGAGATCCTCGCGCGCCTGCAGCGGGTTGCCCGCTTCGAGCAGCAATCGGGCGAGCCGGAGCCGCAGGTCGTGATAGTTGGGCCCCAGCTGCACGGCGCGACGGTATTCGAGCACCGCTTCAGCCAGCGCACCGGTTTCCGCGTACAGGTCGCCCAGTCGGGCATGCTCATTCGCGAGCCGCGCCGCGACCGGCGCACTGAACCCCGCCACCGCCGGTCCCTCGGCCGCGGCAGCATCGGCAAAGGCGGCTGCCGCTTCCTGGGCGCGGCCAAGCTGGTTGAGCACCAGACCGCGATGCAGCAGCGCTTCGAGGTATCGCGAGTTGAGCACCAGCGCCTTGTCGAACTCGACCAGCGCCTCGTCAGGACGATCCATCAGCGAGAAACAGAGGCCGCGCAGGTGATACACGTCGGCATACGCGCGGCCGGTCCCGGCGACTTCTTCGAGGGAAAGCAGCGCCCCGTAGTAGTCGTGATTGGCGAAGCGCTCGCGCGCCAGATCCACTGTGCTGCGTGTGCTAACGTCCACCGGCAAGCGCCTCCCGGAAATAGGCGATGGTCCGTTCAAGCCCGGCCCGCAACGGCACCTGCGGCTGCCAGCCCAGCTCGCGTTCAGCCACGGTAATATCCGGCTTCCGCTGTTTCGGATCGTCAGCGGGCATCGGACGATGTTCCAGCGGCAGCGTCGCACCAGTCAACTCCAGCACCAGCGCTGCCAGCTCCAGCATCGTGAACTCGCCCGGATTGCCGATATTCGTCGGCGCAGTGCGACTGCTGTTGAAGAGACGGTACATCCCTTCGACCAGGTCAGACACATAGCAGAACGATCGGGTCTGCTGGCCGTGCCCATAGATCGTGAGTGGCTCGCCACTCAGCGCCTGCACAATGAAGTTCGACACCACCCGGCCGTCCAGCGGACGCATGCGCGGGCCGTAGGTATTGAAGATGCGCACGATCCGTGTATCGACGCCAAGCGAGCGGTGGTACGCCATGGTGGTCGCCTCGGCGAAGCGCTTCGCCTCGTCGTACATGCTGCGCTCGCCCACCGAACTCACGTATCCCCAATAGCTCTCCGGCTGCGGATGCACCGACGGATCGCCGTACACTTCGGACGTCGACGCCAGGAAGAATCGAGCGCCCTTGGCTCGCGCAATATCGAGCGCATTGCTGGTACCCACCGACCCGACCCGCAACGTCTCGAGCGGGTATTTCTGGTAATCAGGCGGACTCGCCGCCGAGGCCAGGTGCAGTACACCATCCACCGCACCGTCAACCCGATACGGTTCGCTGACATCCTGCGCCATCAGCTTGAAGCGGGCGTTGTCAGACAGGTGCGCCACATTCTCGGCGCGGCCGGTCAGGAAGTTGTCGTAGCCAACCACCTCATGGCCGTCGGCCAGGAAGCGGTCGGTCAGGTGCGAGCCGAGGAATCCGGCGGCGCCGGTGATGACCACTCTCATGCCGTGACGACTCCGACCGGCCGACCAATGCCGGCATACTGGAAGCCGAGCCGCGCGACCCGGGCCGGTTGATAGAGATTGCGGCCGTCGACAATCGCCGGCGTGCGCATCCGTGACTTGATCCGCTCAAAGTCGGGCGTACGATAGACCAGCCATTCGGTCACGACACAGAGCGCGTCCGCTCCTTCGAGCGCCGCATAGGGGTCGCTGGCATAGTTCACGCGATCCTGCCAGATCGTGCGCGCGACCGCCATCGCCTCCGGATCATGCACCTGCACGACGGCCCCGGCATCCAGCAACGCATTCACCAGCGCGACCGCCGGGCTCTCGCGCATATCATCGGTGCCGGCCTTGAAGGCGAGCCCCCATACCGCCACGCGCTTGCCGCCCACCTCACCCACCAGCTGCTGCAGCTTGCGGAACATCACTTGCTTCTGGCGATCGTTGACCGCTTCCACTGCATCGAAGAGATCGGGTGCCATCCCGACGGTGCGCGCCGTATGCACCAGCGCCTTGACGTCCTTGGGAAAGCACGACCCGCCGTAGCCCGGACCCGGAAAGAGAAACGCCGGTCCGATCCGCGAATCGCTGGCGATCCCCTTCCGCACCGACAGGACATCAGCGCCGACGCGCTCGCATAGATCGGCGATCTGGTTCATGAACGAGATCCTGGTCGCCAGCATGGCGTTGGCCGCGTACTTGGTGACCTCGGCCGACGGGATATCCATGAAGAGGATCGGCGAGCCGCTGCGCACGTACGGCGCGTACAGTTCGCCAAGCACCTCCTGCGCGCGGGCGTCGTCGACGCCGAGCACGACGCGATCGGGCTTCATGAAATCGTCGATCGCCGCACCTTCCTTGAGAAACTCCGGATTGGACGCGACAGCAAAGTCGCGTCCCCCGGCGCCCTGTACAGCGGTGCGCACCTTTTCAGCAGTTCCCACCGGCACCGTCGACTTGGTGACCACGACGGCAAAGCGGTTAAGGTGGCTGCCGATGATCCGGGCAACATCGAGCACGTGCTGCAGGTCCGCCGACCCGTCTTCTCCCGGCGGGGTACCAACGGCGATGAAGATCACGTCGCCGTGGCGCACGGCAGCGGGAAGGTCGGTGGTGAACTCCAGCCGTCCTTCGGCCGCGTTGCGCGCGACCAACGGCTCCAGCCCAGGTTCATAGATTGGCAACACACCGGCGCGCAATCCGTCGATCTTGGCCGGATCGTGGTCGGCGCAGATGACGTGATTGCCGGTTTCCGCCAGGCACGCTCCGGCCACCAGACCGACGTAGCCGGATCCGATGACCGTCACGCGCATCAGGGCGCCTTGGAGAGAATGTGCCGCGTGTCGACCACCAGCTTCGACGCGCGCTTTACCATGGTCCAGTCAATGTTGGTGTGGTCGGTCACGATCAGCACGGCATCGCTGTTCTTGAGCGTCTGTTCCGTCAATGGAACCGACACATAATCGTGGCCACCTTCGGAAAACTTCTTCACATAAGGATCATGGTAGGTGACCTTGGCGCCGTACTGATGAAGCAGCGCGAGAATGTCGAGCGCCGGGCTTTCGCGGAGGTCATCGATGTCCTTCTTGTACGCCACGCCCAGCACCAGGACGTTCGCGCCGTTGATCGCCTTGCTGTCGTTGTTCAACGTCTCCATCAGCTTGCGGACCCAGAAGAGCGGCATCTCACTGTTCAACTCGCCAGCAAGATCGATGAAGCGGGTCTTGTAGTTGAGGCCGCGCATCTTCCACGCGAGGTAGTGCGGGTCGATCGGAATACAGTGCCCGCCCAGGCCAGGGCCCGGCAGGAACTTCATGAAGCCGAACGGCTTGGTCGCCGCTGCCTCAATCACTTCCCAGACGTCGACGCCGAGCTTGTCGCAGACAATCGCCATCTCGTTGACCAGACCGATATTGACGCTCCGGAAGGTATTCTCCAGCAGCTTGACCAGCTCCGCCGCTTCGGTGGTGCTCACCGGCACCAGCGTGTCGATCGCCGGCGCGTACATCGCGCAGGCGACACGATGACAGTCGGGCGTGATGCCGCCGACAACCTTCGGCGTGTTCTTGGTGCCGTACTTCGGGTTTCCCGGATCGACGCGCTCGGGCGAGAAGGCCAGGAAGAAATCCTCCCCCACCTTGAGCCCGGTGCTCTCCAGCGCCGGGAGCATGATCTCGCGAGTGGTCCCTGGATAGGTGGTGCTTTCCAGGATGATCACCTGACCGCGCCGCAGCGTCGCCTTGATCGCATCGGTCGCCGCGACGATGAACGAGACGTCGGGGTCCTTGTACTTGGAGAGTGGCGTCGGCACGCAGATCGAAATCGCGTCCGCTTCGGCCAGGCGTTCTGGATCGCTGCTCGCCTCAAAGCGGCCACTCGCGCGGAGCTCGGCGACTTCCTTGTCCGAGACATCCTTGATGTGCGACTTGCCGCCGTTGAGCAGATCGACCACTCGCTCCGAGATGTCGTAGCCGAGCACCTTGAAGCCGGCGCGGCCCAGCTCGATCGCGAGGGGGAGGCCGACATAGCCCAGGCCCACAATGCCGAACGTGATATCGCGCTTGGCGGCGCGAGCGATCAGGTCATCTGCCAGACTCATCGGTTCGTCTCCACGTCCATCGGTATACCGCCAGCGGCAAGCGATCGGCTTGCCGCCTCGAGAACCCGCACCACCCGTACCCCGTCGGCCGCATCCGTGCGCTCGGCCGGCGCTCCCCGTGCCACGCGCACGAAGTGGGCCAGTTCAATCGGCAACGGCTCGCCCCCCGGAATCCGCGGAATCGAGATGTCGCCCTCGCGCAGCGACAGTGACTCTGCTGCCGAAACGAACGCCTCCTTGCGGTCGACGCCCTTGTCATAGAGGCGCAGCTTCTCGCGCGGTGCCATGTCGTCGAACACCGCCATCTGTCGCGAGCCCACCACGGTCAGCTTGCGCTCCTTGTGCGGATCGAGCCACGACAACTGCGCGTGGGCCACCACCCCCGAGGCAAACTGCATGATCAGGAAGACCACATCTTCGATCCCCGGCTGCAGGTACGCATGCCCCACGGCGGAAACCTTGGTCGGCGTCTCACCCAGCAGGTAGAGTGCGACCGACACATCGTGCGGCCCCAGCGACCAGAGTGCGTTTTCGTCGGGGCGTACCTGCCCGAGGTTTACCCGCTGCGAATAGAGGTAGTACGGCGTGCCAAGCGAGCCGTCATGCAACTTTCCCTTGAGCAACTCGATGATTGGATGATGCTCAAGCAAGTGACCGACCAGCAGCGGCACCTTGTGGCGATCGGCCGCCTCGGCCATCGCGACGGCATCCTTGACCGACAGCGCAAACGGCTTTTCGACCAGCGCCGGGATCCCGGCGTCGATTGCCTGCAATGCCAGCGCTGCGTGCAATGGGGCCGGCGCGGCGATCACCACGGCGTCAACCTTGGCGAGCAGATCGGCAGGACTGTCCGTGATCAAGGCGTCGGGATACTGTGCCGCCAGACGGGTACGCGTGTTGGCATTCGCATCGCAGACCGATGCCAGCTCAACATCGGCCATTCCGGCGAGTGTGCGAACGTGATTCTTGCCCCAGGCCCCTGCCCCGATCACGCCGACGCGGAGTCTGCTCACCCGTAGAACTCGCGCACTGCGGCAATCACTTCGTCCTGCTGGGCATCGGTGAGTTCGGGGTAGATCGGCAGCGAGATCACTTCCTTCATTGCCGTTTCGGTAACAGGCAACGACCCCATCGTGTAGCCGAGGTCGGCAAAGCACGGCTGCAGGTGCAATGCCGTCGGGTAGTAGATCATGCTGCCGATGTTCCGGCTCTGCAGAAAGGTCCGCAGGTCGTCGCGCCGCTCGGCGCGCACGGTGTACTGATGGAAGATGTGCTCGTTGGCCGGATCAACCACCGGCGGGCGGACCGGTGCAAAACCCTCGAACGCGGCGGTGTAGCGTGCGGCGCGCGCGCGGCGGCCAGCGCTCCAGGCTTCCAGGTGCGGCAGCTTGCCGAGCAGGATGGCGGCCTGCAGCGTGTCGAGCCGCGAGTTGAGGCCGACCTCGTCGTGATGATACTGCTTGGCGCCGCCATGCAGACGCAGCTTCTTGAGGCGTGCAGCGAGTGCGTCGTCCTGCGTGGTCATCATGCCACCGTCGCCGTAGCCGCCCAGGTTCTTGCTCGGGAAGAACGAGAAGGTGCCGACCGTGCCGGTCTCGCCAGCCATCCGCCACGCACCGTTCATGTGACGCCGAGCGCCAATCGCCTGCGCGCCATCCTCGATCACGGCCAGATTGTGCTTGGCGGCGATGGCGAGAATCTTTTCCATTTCGACCATCTGCCCGTACAGGTGCACCACCACGATGGCCTTGGTCCGCGGCGTGATCGCCGCTTCCACTGCGGCCGGCGAGATGTTGAAGGTCGGCGCGTCGATGTCGACGAACACCGGCCGGCCGCCGCCGTTGTGCACCGCACCGGCGGTCGCAAAGAAGGTGAACGCCGGACAGATCACCTCATCACCCGGGGCAAGATTGAGCGCGCGCACCGGCAACAGGATTGCGTCCGTCCCCGACGCACAGGCGATGCCGTGCTTGGCATGGGACAGTGCCGCGACTGCCACCTCAAGCTCTGCCACTTCGGGCCCCATGATGAACTGCTGGCGCTCGATCACACCCATCATCCGGGCCAGCACGTCGTCCTTCACGGTCTGGTATTGCGCCTTGAGATCGAGCATCGGAACAGCCATGAATCAGCACCTCGACAGAGCCAGGAGAGGAGTTCAAGTCCAAGTCAGGCGGGAATTTAGCAGGGTCAGGCAGGATGGGGGGCCAACGGGGGCTGAGCCGGGCTGGCTGTGACAGCCCCCGGCTCCGACGTGGCGTCAGGGCTGGGCGGCGACCACCCGGACCAGGCCGCCGGCCTCCTCATACTGCCAGCCGCATTCGCCACAGGTCGCCCGGCCGTCGTGGAAGGTGAGCCGGACCCCGCACTGGCAGACCCAGCCGACCCGCCGGGCCGGCACCCCAACCATCAGCGCAAAATCTGGCACGTCGCTGGTGACGACCGCGCCAGCCCCGATGAAGGCATACTGCCCCAGCGTGGTACCGCAGACGATGGTGGCGTTGGCGCCGATCGACGCGCCGCGGCGCACCAGAGTACGGCGGTATTCGTGCTTGCGGGATACATGACTGCGCGGGTTCATCACGTTGGTGAAGACACAACTCGGTCCGCAGAACACATCGTCTTCGAGTTCGACACCTTCATAGATCGAGACGTTGTTCTGGATCTTCACGTTGTTGCCGATTTTTGTCCCCGGCATCACCACCACATTCTGGCCCAGGTTGCAGCGCTCGCCGACCACCGCCCCGGGCATCACATGCGAGAAGTGCCACACCTTGGTCCCTTGGCCGAGCGTGGCGCCAGCGTCGACGTAGGCCGATTCGTGGATGTATGGGTCGGACATGGGTGCTCCCGATAGGTGTCGCATAAAGATAGTCCCCGCCGAGAGGGGCAATAGGGCCGGCACAATGCCTTACCCGGCCGAGATCGTCCGAGTATACTGGACCCCGATTCAATCGTTAGTCACCTGCGCTCATGGTGTACTGCGCCAGTTTGCCCAGCGACATAGTTGCACGGCACGTAACTGACACAGTTGTCCGGCCCTCCATTAGCCACGGATCGAACATGGTTGCCGCTTTGCTCTGGCTGCAGATCGCCGCGACGGCGTCCGGGTTTGCCGCCGTCGATCTTCCGGGAAGCAACCTGCCGAGTCCTGCCACGGTCAAAAGCATCTGCGCCTGGTCGGACACCACCGGCCGGGCGGGTTTGGCCGAGCGTGAATCGCAGCTCGCGGGCCACTCGCACCAAGGCACCGCTGCCCACTGGGATACGCTCGCTTGCCTTCGTGCGGTCCTCGCCGCCGATACGCTCACACTGCATGACGGCGTGCTCGGCATCAGTGGTAAACCGTGGACCCACCTCGTCCAGGAAGCCGCACTTTCGGCATTGGTCATTGCGCCCGCTGACTCGGTCGCGGCCGAGTTGCTCGGCCTGTTCGCCTTGGCCGAGCGGGAACCGCATGGCCTGGCACAGATCGCGAGCGTACTGCGTCACGCCGTCGCCAGCGGTGTCCACGGAAGCGCCGCCTTGCGAGCGTGCAGTGAGCTGGCGCTGCAGACCGGAGACAACGCGGGCTCACGTGAATGCGCGGACCATGCGCTGGCGCTTGCTGCCGATTCAACCTGGCAGCTGCTGCGATTGGCACGGCTGGCCTTTCGGACCCACGACACGCTGGCAGGCTCACGCGCCTTCCTGAGCGCAGTCGCCGCAGCGCGGAGCAGCGCCGCACGCGATGACATCGCGTGGCACTTGCAGTGGTTCCTGACGCCCGAGGAACGCGTTGAATGGAATGGCCTCGACGATCGCGCGAGGCCCGCTTGGGTGAATGCCAGGCTTGCCGAACGCGACGTCCGCGATGGCAGGCCGGCAGGGGCGCGCCTGGCGGAACATTTCAAGCGGCTGGAGTTTGTCGAATCTCACTTTCGGCTGCGTGGACCGCGGTGGCTGCACCAAGCGCTCAAGACACTGCCCGCAGCGACGGTCGACGGACAACAATCAGGCTTCAACCCCGACCGTACACTCGTAGCCGGCGTTTCCGAGCCCGGATCGGTGCCGGCTGCGGCGTGGCGAGAATACAATCGCTGGCAAGTGGACTTCGATGATCGGGGCGTGGTCTGGATGCGCCTTGGCTCGCCGGACAGGCGGATCCCCTGGAGTTGCCCCTTGGCGGTGTCCCTCTGCAGCCATACGCACGTCGTCCGCGAAGTATGGCTCTACCGGGTCGACGGCCGCGTCTTGCTGCTTGACTTTGAGGGCGAAGGCTTCACGGGCACTGTCGAAGCGACACGCCTCGTTGTCGGCGTACTTGGCTCGTATCTGTGCGATGTCGACGCGGTACGCTGTGCTCTGACCGAGATGTCGAAGGCACACAAACTCAAGCCAGAACAGGTGACTGCGCTCCAAGTTGAGGATCGGAGCAACGTCGCCGACGCAACCACCCATGACGACAACTCGCCGCGCGGCATGGCCAATCTGGGCGTTACCGCCGACCTGCACCGCTTGTGGGATCCGGAGACGCTGGCGCCGATCGCCATGGTTACCTATGCGCTGCGCGCGGCCGACCTTGCCCTGACGGGCGCGCCCAGGCAGAGAACCGCTAGCGTCAACCTTGCGGTACACCTCGCGAGCACCGATGGCGCGGTCCGACGTGATACGACCTGGACTACTTCTGTAATCCTTCCTGACAGTTCGGTCAAACGGGAAGCGATCGTCGGCTACACCATCATCCCATCCACGCCGCAGGTTGGTGCGTGGAGTTTCGCGGCGCAGCAGGCCCAGCTTCGGTACGGTCGCTCATATGACGTGATGACGCCGCCACTGTCGACCACGACGGTGGCGCTATCTGACCTCGTCATCGGCGTTGCGAACGAGGGGCTCACCTGGCGCTTTCACGGCACCACCATTCCGCTGGCGCCGGTCGCCGAGTTTCGGCGGTCGGTGCCGATGTCGCTCTATTACCAGGTTCGCAATGACGGAGCTGCGGCAACTACGCGGGCAACCGTGGCCGTCTACCGCCTCTCGACCGGCGAGCCGGCCGTGCTGGCCCTTCAGGTGGCAACCGACCAACCGGTCCGCCATGGCCTGACCGAGTCGACCCGCAGCCTGGATCTCTCGCGCCTGAACACCGGCTCCTACCGCATTGAAGTCTCGATCGCGGCCGGCAGCGGCACACCGGTCCGCCGAAGCACCACGTTTACCCTCCGCTAGGCTCGAGCCCCCGCCGCGTTAGCTTGGGATCGATGCCCCAGACTCATCTGTCGGCCGCCGACTTTCGCCGCTTCCTGCACTCGTCGCGACGAGTCGGACAGCTCGTGACCGTCGCCTTCGTCGTCGCGGTGGCACTCCTCGCGGCCGGCGCCTGGGCCACCTGGCAGGCCGGCGAGAACCATCGCCGCACCGCCGACGAAGCGCTGCGCGACCAGGCCACCTACCTCGCTGGCATGATTGCCTCGGGGATCCAGAACAACGGCTGGTTTGCCGGCCGGACCCTGCTGCGTGCCTGGGACGAGACGCTCCACAACGGCGGCCCATGGCCCGCCACCGACAGCATCACCGCCCGCGCCGCGCGGGAAGCGATCGGCCCCGACCTGCCGGACCTGCGGCCCACGCGTTACTTCGCCGGCGATGCGGGCAGCTGGCGCACCACCACCGGACCCGCCGGCCCGAGTGATCCGGTGCTCGCGGCGGTCAGCCGCGTGCACGATGATTCCATGGCGGTGGACGGCACCTTCCGGATGGTCGTCGTGCCCCACGGCGGCGACACCACAGTCGCCTTCGCGATGATCAACGGCCACGCCGAGCATAATGAGCGGTGGTACGGCTTCGAGACTCCGCTGGCGACCTTTCGCCAGCAGATCATCACGCCGCACATCACCTATCTGGCCGCAAGCTTTCGAGAGTTGCGCGACTCGATGCCGCAGATGCCGGTGATGGCCGACAGTGCCATCCCACTGTCGATCTCGATCGCGACCCTCGATGGCGTGCCGCTCTACCGCACGCGCACCGCTCCCGCCGCGCCGTGGATGGCGACCCGCTGGCTGGCCGGTGGTCTCGCGTCGCAGATCGTACTCAGCATCCGTCCCGATGCCGTGCCGATCCTGATCCAGAGCGGCTACCCGGTGCGCCACACCGCGGCGCTGATCGGCGGTTTCCTCTTCGGTGTCGTACTGCTCGCGCTGGCGTCGTTGCTGGTGCGCCGCACACTGGCCCTCTCACGACAACGCGAGGAGTTTACGTCGAGCGTGTCGCACGAGCTGCGTACACCGCTGACCAACATCCAGCTCTTTGCCGAAACGCTGCTGCTCGATCGAGCCCGCACCGCCGACGAACGCCGCATGGCGCTCGAAACGATCACCCGCGAAACCCGTCGACTGGTCCAGATGGTCGAGAACGTCCTGGCCCTCTCCCGGGTGGGGCGTCCCGCCGAAACATTGGTGCGGCGTCCGGAGCGTATCGAGCAGCTCGTGCAGGACGTCATCTATTCCTTCGACCCGTTGCTACAGAGCCGCCAGATCACCGCCGACGTGCAGCTGCTCGGCGGGGAGACTGCCTCGGTCGACGGCGACGCGGTGCGACGCATCCTGGTCAACCTGATCGACAACGCCGTGCGATACGGTCCCGTGGGCCAGCGGTTGCGCATCACCGCCACCAACCATCCCGGGCAGCTCGAACTGCAGGTCGAGGACGAAGGGCCCGGCGTGCCGCTGGCTGATCGCGACCGCGTCTGGCAGCCGTTCGAACGCGGCAGCAGCGCGCACGACAGCGGCACCGGCATCGGCCTCGCCGTGGTGCACCAGCTGGTGCGCCTGCACGGCGGCACAGCACGTATCGAGAGTGGCAGCCGCGGCGCACGGGTGGTCGTCGCACTGCCAGCACCGCAGCCAACATCCATGGGGACGACATGACACGACGGGTCCTGGTCATCGAGGACAACGCGACGATCGCCGAGGGGCTGCGGATGAACCTCGCCCTCGAAGGGTACGCCGTCGAGATTGCGCTGACCGGCGAACGCGGCCTGACCCAGGCGCGTCGCTGGGATCCCGACCTGATCATCCTCGACCTGATGTTGCCGGGGCTCGACGGCTACTCGGTCCTCCGCACCCTGCGCGAGGAAGCGCGCGACATGCCGGTGCTCATCCTGTCGGCGCGCGGTGCGGAGACCGATCGGCTGCGCGGTTTCCGCCTCGGCGCCGATGACTATGTCGTCAAGCCGTTCTCGCTGCCCGAGCTGCTGGCGCGTGTCGCGGTGATGTTGCGGCGCCATGCGACCGAAGAGCGCGCCGCGTCGCCGAGGAGCTGGCAGTTCGATGCCGTAATCGTCGACGCCGGCGCGCGCGAAGTGATGCGCAGCGGATCGCGAGTGCTGCTGCGCCCCAAGGAGTTCGACCTGCTGCTGGCCCTCCTCCGCCGCGACGGTCGGGTCGCCACCCGCGCCGAGCTACTGGACGAGGTGTGGCGCTACGAACCCGACGTCGTCTCCCGCACGGTCGACGTCCATATCCTCGAGCTGCGCCGCAAGCTCGAAGTGGAGCCCGCGGAACCGGTCCACATCCTGACCGTCAGGAAAACCGGCTACCGGCTGGTGCGCGAAGGGCCCACCACTCCCGAAGCCTGATCTCCGGCCGGCTGCAACCCTTCCCGCCCGTGACGCGTCATACCCATTAGTATCTTAGGTATAAGACTCTCACGGATGGGACTGCCATGGCGAACGAACCGATGGTCCTGATGCGGGGCACGCTCGATATCCTGATCCTGCGGACCCTCGCCTGGGGCCCCACGCACGGTTATGCCATCTCCCGATGGATCCGCGAAACTACCCGGGATGAGCTCCAGGTCGAGGAAGGAGCCCTCTACCCGGCCTTGCGCCGCCTTGAGGCGCGCGACTTCCTCGCTTCGGGATGGCAGGTCACCGAGACCGGACGAGAGGCGAAGGTCTATCACCTCACGCCTGCCGGCCGTCGCCAGATGGAGCAGGAACTCGCCGGCTGGAAGCGCTATGTCGCCGCCATGAGCCGGGTGATCGATGCCCGCCCGCGCGGGGCGATCGCCTGATGTCGCGCCCCAGCGAAGAACTGCCGCTGTCGCAGCAGAAACCGGTGGCTGAGGATGTCCGCCAGGAAATCGCCGATCATATCGAGCGCCGCACCGCTGAACTGATCGGCGCGGGAATGAACCCGACCGACGCGCGCGCCGAAGCGGAACGGGTCTTCGGCGACCTGCAGGGGGTTTCCGCCAAATGCCGGGAGATCACCGCACGATCACGGAAGTCACGACACCGGGTCGAGCGCCTGGACGGGCTGATCCAGGACCTGCGCTTTGCACTGCGGCTCTTGCGCCGCTCGCCGACGTTCGCCGCCGTTGCGATCATCACCCTCGCTCTCGGGGTGGGCGCCAACACGGCAATCTTCTCACTGATCAACGGCGTCTTCCTGCGACCGCTCCCCTACCCGCGCGGCGACCAGCTGGTTCACGTCGTCGAGCTGCACAAGCAGGGCTGGGGCCACCTGTCGTACAGCAACTTCGTCGACGTCCGGCGTGAATCGGCATCCTTTCAGGGATTGGCCAGCTACTTCGGCGATCGCACCACATTCCTCGGCGCCAACGAGCCGTTTCGTGCTGTCGGCACCTACATGACCAGCGATTTCTTCCGGGTGATGGGTGCGCGCGCTGAGCTTGGCCGGCTCACCGTGCCGAGCGATCACCAGTTCGGGGCGGCGCCGGTTGCGGTGATCAGCGATCGGCTCTGGCAGAATCAGTTTGGCGGCAATCGCGACCTGGCGTCGCTGCACCTGCGCGGCGAGTTCAACATGCAGGTCGTCGGCGTCATGGCCCCAGGCTTCAACTTCCCCGACAACTCGGATCTCTGGTTGCCGATGGAACTCGAACAGATGCCGCCGTCGCGCACGGCGCATAACGGCGACGTGATCGGCCGACTGAAGGACGGCGTCACTCCGGCCGCGGCGCAGCAGGAGGTGAGCGGCGTGTTGCGCCACATTGGTGAAACCGCCGGCCTCGATTTCGACGCAGTCGGGGCCAAGGTGACCACGTTGCGCGCCGACCTGACCGGCAGTGCGCGGGTGCCGCTGCTGCTCCTCCTCGGCGCGTCGGCGTTGTTGCTGTTGACCGCCTGCACCAATCTCGCCAGCACGTTGCTGGCGCGCGGTGCCGCCCGGGCGCAAGAACTTGCGGTGCGCACCGCCATCGGCGCCGGTCGCTTGCGTGTCATGCGACAGATCTTCACGGAAAGCCTGGTCATCGCCGTGCTCGGTTGCGGCGCCGGGCTGCTCCTCGCGCAAGCGCTGCTGCGTGCCATGACCGCCGTGGCACCGGCTGATCTCAACCTGCTGCACGCGGCGCATCTCGACCTTGCTGTGCTGGGATTCACGGCGGCCATCGCCCTGGTCACGGCAATCCTGTTCGGTTTCCTGCCCGCGCTCCGCCTTTCCGATATTGACAGCGGCCAGCTGATGCGTGGGGCACGTGGCGCCGGGACGCGCCGCGGACAGATCTGGTCCGCACTCGTTGCGGTGGAAGTCGCCCTCGCCGTCATCCTGCTGATTGGTACCGGCGTGCTGATCCGTTCGTTCGCGCGGGTGTTGTCCGTTGATATCGGCTTTGATCCCGCCCACGTCACTACCGTGGCGATCGACCTTCCCGAATCGAACTACCCGAATGTTCAGCAGGCGGTGGCCTTCCACGATCGGACCCTGGCATTGATCCGGGCGATTCCGGGCGTCGAGGCCGCTGGCGTCACCAATGTCCTTCCG
Source organism: Gemmatimonadales bacterium (assembly GCA_036499125.1). Lineage (GTDB taxonomy): Bacteria > Gemmatimonadota > Gemmatimonadetes > Gemmatimonadales > GWC2-71-9 > Palsa-1233. Next base: position 459,034 of record DASYEH010000012.1, on the reverse strand, counting down.
GTCATGGGCGACAACCCGAATGGCGGTTTTGAAGTCGAAGGAAAGCCGCCGATGTCAGCTGGACATCGCAACACTGGCTACGGTGTCTACCGCCTGGCGTCGACCGGCTACTTCGCAGCGATGGGGATGAAGGTCGTCAACGGGCGCGATTTCGCCGAAAGCGATAACAGCACCGGCCAGGTCGCGGCGATCGTCAACCAGACTTTTGCCGACAAGGAATGGCCCGGCCAGAATGCGATTGGCAAGCGGATCCGTCCGACCGGGATGGACACCTCCGATCCAATGCCGTGGGCAACTGTCATTGGCGTCGTGCACGACGTCCCGGGTCACGGGATCACGGCGCCGGCGGCGGAGACCTATTACTACAGCTATCGCCAGCTGCCATTTCGCGCCCGGTGGCTCACCGCCGCAGTCCGGAGCACCATGCCACCAGGAGAGCTCGAGCAGCAGCTCCGTCACGCCATCACGCAAGTGGATCCACAGGTTCCCGCCGAGTTTGCTCCGATGGCAAGCCTGGTATCGTCGACCATTGCCGACCAGCGGTTCATGATCCTGCTGCTCGGGCTCTTTGCCTCGGTCGCGCTGATCCTCGCTGCGGTGGGGATTTATGGGGTAGTGTCGTATTCGGTGGCGCAGCGCACGCGCGAGATCGGCATCCGGATCGCCCTCGGCGCCGCACCTCGTCGCGTTGGCCGGATGGTGCAGTTCGGCGCAATGCGCGTTGTGCTACTCGGTACTGTCCTCGGCGTGGTCGGCGCACTCGGCACGACGCGGTTGTTGCAGTCGATGTTGTACGGCACGCGAGCTACCGACCCACTCGCGTTCGGCGCGGTCGTGCTGCTCCTGTTGGCGACAGCGTGGCTGGCCAGCTGGGGGCCAGCGCGGCGGAGTACAACGGTCGATCCGATTCGGGCGATACGTTCGGAGTAGCCCACCCGAGGTCACGCTGAAATCAGCTTGACCTCGGGGTCGAGCGTCACGCCAAACTGGTCGCCGACCCGTTGCTGTGCGAGTGCCATCAGCTCGCGCACCTGTGCAGCCGTGCCACCGCCAGTGTTGACGAAATAGTTGGCGTGCATCGGCGAGACTTCGATCGCGCCAACCCGATGCCCCTTGAGGCCAGCTGCTTCGATGAACTGCCCGGCCGTGCGCGGCAGCGCAGGATCGCGGTCGGTGGCGAGCGCCGGATTCTTGAAGACCGAGCCGCAGCACGGCTGGTTGAATGGTGTCTGCTCACGGCGCCACCGGTACAACTCCTCTGTTTCGGCTTCGAGCGCAGCCCGATCAGCGGCGTGCAGTTCCACCGTCGTGGCGAGCACCACAACCGCGCCGAGGGTGCTGCGGCGATAGGTGAACCCTGCGTCCGCTGCCGCGACCACCCGGTCGTTACCGTGCGCATCGACCACCGTGACCGAAACCACCGTGTCCCGCCACTCGGCACCGTGACAGCCAGCGTTCATCACGATGCCGCCGCCGACGCTCCCCGGCACACCGACCATCTTGTGAATCCCACTGACGCCGGCACTGGCTGTCCGCTTGGCCGCCAATGGTTGCGGCAGCCCCGCGCCGATTGTCCAGCGAGCGCCATTCTGGGTCAGTTCGTCGACTCCCTTCCCCATCCGGATCACCAGCGCCGAGATGCCGTCGTCGGGAAAGAGCAGGTTCGAGCCGAGCCCGAGGGCAAACCAGGCGATGCCCAGTTCAGAGCAGGTGCGCATCGCGATCGCAACATCTTCGCCGTTGGCGGGGTGCAGGACCGTGGCGGGTCCACCGATGCGGTACGTCGACCACCGCGACAACGCTTCCGCCTCACGGACGTCGCCGCGCACGCGAGCGCGAAGTGCCGCAGCAAATGTCGCGTCGCGAGCAGTGGTCAACGAGCAGCCTTCTTCCGCGCGGCCGATTTGCGCTTCGCACTTGCAGCCGCTGGATTCCGGACCGCCGACTTCGGCTTTGCCGCCGTCTTCCCGGCCTTCGCCGGTTTCGCCGCGGCCTTGGCAGTCCGTTTCGCCGTCTCATCTGCACGTTTTGTCGCGATGTGCGCCCGCAGCTGCCGCACATGTCCGGTCAGCGCTTCCTGCAACACGGCGCGATCGATCTCGGCGAGTCTTGCGACATGCACACAACCACCGGAAGCCTTGTGCTTGCCGAGGCGCTTGAGAATATCCGCACGACCATCGACAAGCGACGACAGATAGAACGTCAGCTTTCCCTTGCGCGGAGCAAAGCCGAGCTCAAACCAGTCGCCCTCGCGGCCGCTATCATACTTGTAGTGATAGTCGCCGGCACCGATCAGGCCGCTGCCCCACACCCTGGCATCGGCGCCGGTCACGCGCTCGATCAGCGCCACCACCTCCCGGGCGTCATCACGCACAGCAACGTCCACCTTCGCAAGAAATGCGGCAACCGACTCGCTCTTCGCTTTCGTCTTGAGCTCGGCCATCTCTCGATCCTCGGATTCGGGTGCCTACGCCTTCACCGCGTCGCGCGCCATGGCATGCCACTCCTGCAAGGACTTGACCTCCAGCTTGCGGCTCTTCATCGCGATGATCGCGTCGCACGCGGCCGAAGCAGCCGACATCGTGGTCGTGTACGGGATCCCCTGCTGCAGCGCGGCGCGGCGCATCGAGTAATCGTCCTGCTGGGTCAGCTTGCCAAGCGGCGTGTTGACCAGGAGCTGAATCTGCCCTGACAACATCAGGTCGATGCCGTTTGGCCGCCCCTCGTAGACCTTGAGCACGCGTTCGGCCGGGATACCGCGAGCCCGTAGATATCGTTGCGTCCCATCGGTCGCCAGCACCCGGAAACCAAGCTCGTGAAAGCGTCGGGCAATCGGCACCACGGTTGGCTTGTCATGATCGTTGACCGTGACGAACACCGATCCTTCGAGCGGCAAGGCACCGTCAGCACTGGCTTGCGCCTTGGCGAATGCCATCCCGAACGAATCGGCGATCCCCATCACTTCGCCAGTCGACCGCATTTCCGGCCCCAGTCGCGTATCGACACCGGCAAACTTGGCAAAGGGAAAGACCGCTTCCTTGACGGCAACGTACGGGTGCAGCGGATCGTCCGTCAGGCCGAGATCGGCCAGCTTCTTCCCGGCCATCACCGCCGCGGCAAGACTGGCCAGCGGCACACCAGTCGTCTTGGAGACAAATGGAATCGTACGTGACGCGCGCGGGTTGACTTCAAGGCAGTAGACCACGCCGTCCTTGATCGCATATTGGGCGTTGATCAACCCGACAACGCCGAGCGCGAGCGCAAACGCCCGGGTGTGCGCCCGCATCTGCTCGACCTGGTCTTCGGTGATCAGGTAGGGCGGCAACACGCACGCCGAATCGCCGGAGTGGATGCCGGCGTCCTCGATATGCTGCATCACGCCGCCGATGACGACATGCTCGCCGTCGCAGATCGCGTCGACGTCGGCCTCGAAGGCGTCTTCCAGGAACGAATCGATCAGCACTGGGTGTCCAGGCGCGACACGCGCCGCTTCGTCAAAGAAGCCCCGCAGCTCTTCTTCGTCATACACGATCCGCATGGCGCGGCCGCCCAGCACGTAGCTGGGCCGGACCAGCACCGGGTAGCCGATCCGTTCGGCCGCTGCGACCGCGCCGTCCTCGGTATCGGCCGTGCCATTTGGCGGTTGCCGAATACCCAACTGGCGCACCAGCGCCTCGAACTGGCGGCGATCTTCGGCGACATCGATCGCGTCGGGCGAGGTACCCATGATGGGCACGCCCGCCGCTTCAAGTGCCTTCGCGAGCTTGAGCGGCGTCTGTCCGCCCAGCTGGACCACCACACCGACCGGATGCTCGACGTGCACGATCTCCAGCACATGCTCGAGCGTCAATGGCTCGAAGTAGAGCACGTCGGAGATGTCGAAATCAGTGGAGACCGTTTCAGGATTGGAGTTGACCATCACGGTGCGATAGCCGAGCTCGCGAAAGGCGAGCGTCGCTCGGACGCAGCAATAGTCGAACTCGACGCCCTGCCCGATCCGGTTAGGGCCCGATCCCAGAATGATTACGGTCGGACGCCCGTCGTGGCTGGCCTCGTTCTCGTCATCCCAGCACGAGTAGAGGTAGGGTGTGCTCGACGGGAACTCGCCGGCGCAGGTGTCGACCGTCTTGAAGACAGGACGCAGCCCCAGGCGATGCCGCGTCGTCCGCAGCGACGCTTCGGGCAGCTGCTTCAGGTCGGCGAGCTGCCAGTCGGAGAATCCCGCCCGCTTGAGCCGCAGCAGCTCGGCGCGATCAGTCGCATCGTCCGCGCCATACGGATGCGCGATCCATTCATCTTCCATCACCACCAGTTCGGCGAGCTGATGCAGGAACCACGGATCGATTCCCGACGCGGAGTGCAGCTCGTCCACCGAGACGCCAGCCACAAGGGCGCGCTTGATCTGGAAGAGACGTTCGGGGGTCGGACGGCGGATGGCCGCGAGCAGCGTGGCGCGATCGTTGTCGGTGAGGCGGTCGTCGATCGGTCCGGCGCCGATGGTCCAGCCGTTGCGACCGGCCTCCAACCCGCGGAAGCCCTTCTGCAGCGCCTCCTTGAACGTGCGGCCGATCGCCATTGATTCGCCCACCGACTTCATCTGTGTGGTGAGGAATGGCTCGGCGGTGGGGAACTTTTCGAAGGCGAAGCGCGGGATCTTGACCACGACATAGTCCAGCACCGGCTCAAACGACGCCGGCGTCGTGCCAGTGATATCGTTGGGCAGTTCGTCGAGCGTGTATCCCACGGCGACCTTTGCACCGATGCGTGCAATCGGAAAACCGGTCGCTTTCGAGGCGAGCGCCGATGACCGCGATACGCGCGGGTTCATCTCGATCACCAGCTGCTGGCCCGTTTCCGGATCGACCGCAAACTGGATGTTGCAGCCACCGGCCGCGACGCCGACCTCGCGAATGATCTTGATCGACGCATCGCGCATCGCTTGGTACTCGCGATCGGTGAGCGTCATCGCGGGCGCCACGGTAATGGAATCGCCGGTGTGCACGCCCATCGCGTCGATGTTCTCGATCGAGCAGACGATGACCACGTTGTCGGCGCCGTCGCGCATTACTTCGAGTTCGAATTCCTTCCAGCCGATGATGCTGCGCTCGACCAGGACCGACCCGACCGGCGAGAGCTCGAGCCCGCGGCGCAGCATCGTCTCAAACTCATCGCGGTTGTAGGCGATGCCACCGCCGGTGCCTCCCAGCGTGAACGACGGCCGGAGGATGGCCGGATAGCCAGTCCGTTCCACCCCGGCGATCCCTTCTTCGACCGACGAGACGACCGTGCCGCTGGGCGTCGCGAGACCAATCCGTACCATCGCCTGGGCGAACTCGGCCCGATCCTCTGCGATCCGGATGGCGCGCTCGTTGGCGCCGATCAGCTCGACACCGTAGCGTGCGAGGGTGCCGTCGCGCACCAGTTCCATGGCCACATTCAGCGCCGTCTGGCCACCCATCGTCGGCAGCAACGCATCGGGGCGCTCCCGCTCGATCACCTTGGCCACCCACTCGGCGGTGACGGGCTCGACGTAGGTGCGGTCGGCGATTTCCGGGTCGGTCATGATCGTCGCCGGATTCGAGTTGACCAGCACGACGCGGTAGCCTTCTTCCTTGAGCGCCCGTACTGCCTGGGTTCCGGAGTAGTCAAACTCCGCACCCTGGCCGATGACAATCGGCCCGGAGCCGATGATGAGAATCGTGGAGAGGTCAGTCCGCTTGGGCATTCACCAGGTCCTGGAGCGTTTGTTCAAAAGGAATCGATGGTGCCCAGCCGGTTGCCTGCCGGAGCCTGGTCGCATCGCCAATCAACACGGGAATATCGTCGGGTCGCAGCAGCGCAGCATCCGGCACCGCGTTGGCCGGCGTGCCGATGATCCCAGCGAGGTCCGCAAAGCAGGTCGAGAGGCGCCGGCCGATCCCGCTGCCAACATTGTACACCGTGCCGGCTTCGCCCGCTTCGACCAGCAGCAGGTATGCCTCGACCACGTCGCGCACATCGAGAAAATCGCGCACCGCAGTGAGGTTGCCGGTCGGTACGGTCAGGGCCCCAGTTCGCTTCGCTTCGAGTAACCTGGTCGCCAGCGCCGGAAGGACGTACGTCGGCGACTGCCCCGGACCGGTATGCGGAAACGGCCGCGCAATGATGACGGGCAGCCCCGAGGACTGCAACTCCGCGAGCGCGGCATGCTCTGCCCCGACCTTGCTCAGTCCGTACGGCGACACTGGCGCCAGTGCCGCCGTCTCGGCAATCGGTCCGTCGTGGCCCGCGCCGTATACCTCGGCGGTCGACACCAGGAGAAATCTCGGCCGCGACGTGCGCGCCAACTGCTGCACGAGGAGCGCGGTTCCCCCTTCATTGACTTGCATCGCGGCATCCGGATCGCGGCGCGCCTCGGCGCCGGATGCGATTGCTGCGAGATGCACCACGGTGTCCGGACGCTCAGCGGCCAGGAGGTCGTAATCAGCTGGCACGCGCAGATCGGCGGTGACGACGGCGACCCGGTCCCGCCACTCAGCCGGCGGCGGCGCCGACGCGAGAATCGATGCAATGACGTCATGACCGCGCCGGAGCGCGGCTCGCACCAGCCAGCGCCCGACGAATCCGTCGGCACCGGTCACCAACAGACGCATCAGCGAGCCTTCAGGCGCGCGATGTCGGCGTCAACCATCATGTGCACCAACCCTTCAAACGACACGGTGGGTGTCCAATTCAGGTCGGCCTGGATCTTCGCCGGGTTGGCAATCAACAGGTCAACCTCCGCCGGGCGATAGAACGCTGGATCGGTCACGACGTGCTTGCGCCAGTCAAGGCCGACGCGCTCAAACGCGAGCCGGACCAGCGTTTCAACCGAGTTCGTTTCGCCGGTTCCCACCACGTAATCGCGTGGCTGGTCGGGCTGCAGCATCCGCCACATCGCGTCGACGTAATCGCCGGCAAAGCCCCAGTCGCGCTTCGCCTCGAGGTTGCCCATGCGCAGTTCGGTTGCCAGGCCGAGCTTGATGCGGGCGGCGGCGTCGGTGACCTTGCGCGTCACGAACTCGATGCCGCGGCGCGGCGACTCATGATTGAACAGGATCCCGCTCACCGCGTACATGCCGTACGACTCGCGGTAGTTCACGGTGATCCAGTGGCCGTACAGCTTGGCAACACCATAGGGCGAGCGCGGGTAGAACGGCGTGGTTTCGCTCTGGGGAGTTTCCACCACCTTGCCGAACATTTCCGACGAGCTGGCCTGGTATACCCGAGCCCCCGGGCAGGCGAGCCGCACCGCTTCGAGCAAGCGAGTCACGCCCAGGGCGGTGAACTCGCCGGTCAATACTGGCTGGGTAAAGGAGGTCGGCACGAAGGACTGGGCCGCGAGGTTGTAGACCTCGGTCGGCTGCACCTCCTGCATCACCATAGTCAGGGAGTGCTGGTCGAGGAGGTCGGCCGCTACAATCCGGACCCGGGGGATCAGGTGATCAATCCGCTCGTAGGAGTGATGCGACGTCCGCCGCACCACGCCGACCACCTCGTACCCCTTGGCCAGGAGGTGCTCAGCCAGATAGGAGCCGTCCTGGCCGGTGATTCCGGTGATCAGGGCTGTATTGCGCATGGGCATTTCCTCCGGGAACGATGGGGCGGCCTTGGGCCGCTGGCCGGTTGAACTCCGCCTGTCGGGCTGCTATATTTTGCGGCTGTACCAGAACTAGTCTTCAGGGAGATATACCGATGGCACGAGTTTGCACGGTGTGCGGCAAGGGCCCGATGACCGGGAACCATGTCAGCCATGCCAACAATCGGCGCAAGCGCCGCTGGTTCCCGAACCTGCAGACGGTTCGCGTCATGGTGGGCGCCGCGCCGCGCCGGGTGCAGGTCTGCACCCAGTGCATGAAGGGTGGCAAGGTCGTCAAGGCCACCGCCACGAAGGTGATCGCAGCCGCCTAAAAAAAGGGGACCCGAAGGTCCCCTCTCTGTTGTCACTGCTCCCTCAGCAAGCCGGTTCACTCGGCGAGCAGCTCGATCCGCGCCATCTCCGCACCATCGCCCGGGCGATGCCCGAGCTTCAGGATCCGCACATAGCCGCCTGGGCGCGACGCGAAGCGCGGCCCGATTGTCTTGAACAGCTTGGTGATGATCTCGCGGTTGGGGATCTTGCGCTCGACCTGACGGATCGCGTGCAGGTCGCCGCGCCGCGCCAGGGTCACCAGCTTTTCGGCGTACGGCCGGAGTTCCTTCGCCTTGGCGACTGTCGTGTTGATCCCCTCATGCTCGAACAGCGAGGCCGCCATGTTGCGCAGCAGCGCACGCTTGTGGCTCGCGGTGCGCGATAGCTGACGGCCCTTGGCACGGTGACGCATCTTATGCTTCCTCTGTCGTCGGGCTCACCGGGACAACCGGCGGCGTTCCGGGGTTGCTGATCCGGAGATCGCTGACCCCGTCCTCGAATTGCATCTCGAAGTTCAAGCCTTCGTTGATCAGCAAGTCGGCGATTTCCTGCAGCGCCTTGTCACCGATGTTCTTCACTTCCTTGAGGTCATGCACCGAGAACTCGACCAGGTCCTTGAGGGTCCGGATGTTGGAGTTCTTGAGCGAGTTGACCGTGCGCACCGACAGGCCGAGATCGTCGATGGCGCGCGCCAGGCTGGTGGCGAGCTCGCCCATCGGTTCGGCGCTGCCCTCGGCAACCGGCGTCGGCGTGTAGGCCGGCGTCTTGCCGAACTCGACGAAGAAGCGGAAGTGCTCCTGCGCCAGCGCGGCGGCGTAGGAGATTGCATCTTCGGGCGAGATGGTGCCGTTGGTTTCAATCGAGACCGCGAGGCGGTCATAATCGGTCCGCTGGCCAACGCGGGTCTCAGCCACGGTAAAGTTGGCGCGGCGGACCGGATTGTAGATCGCGTCAATGCGCACGAGATCGATCGGATACGACCGATCGGTCGGATGCATTTCGGACTCGACGTAGCCGCGGCCCTTGTTGACGTAGAGCTCGCAGTTCACTTCGCGGTCATCCTGGACGGTGAACAGCAGATGGTCGGGATTGACGACCTGCGCGTGGCCAGACGCCTTGATGTCGCGCGCGTAGACCGGCCCGGGCCCCTGCTTGGCGATGCTGAGGATCGCATCGTCGACCGAGGGGTCGAGCACCAGCGTCAGCGTCTTGAGGCGCTGGACGATCTGATGGACGTCTTCGAGCACGCCCTGCACCGTCTGGTGCTCATGCACGACGCCGTCGAGGCGGAAGCCCCACACGGCGCTGCCGGGCAGCGACGACAGCAACAGCCGGCGCAACGAGTTGCCGAGGGTGTGGCCGAAGCCGCGTTCAAGCGGCTGCAGGCGGAACTCGGCGATATTCGGATTGTCTTCCCGCTTCGTCATTTCGACGACTTGCGGTTGCACCAGTCCGGTCAGATCAATAGCCATCAGCCAATATCCTTCAGATTACTTCGAGTAAAGCTCAACGATGAGCTGCTCCTGAGCGTTCACCGGAATCGCATCGCGTGTCGGCAACTCGACCAGCCGGCCGGCAGCCTTCTCGCCGTCGATCGACAGCCATGACACCGCGGCGCCGCGGCCCGCGAGTTCCTGCGCCAGCTTGACGGTCAGCAGCTCGCGATCCTTGGGGCGCACGCGCACTTCCTGACCGGGCACCACATGGTAGCTCGGCACATCGACCTTGCCACCGTTGACTTCGACATGGCCGTGACGGACGAGCTGACGTGCGCTGCGGCGCGACGACGCGAATCCCATCCGGTACACGATGTTGTCCAGGCGGGTTTCGAGCGCCACCAGCAAGTTGGTACCCTTGACCCCCGGCAACCGCGACGCGCCGGTGTAGGTGTTGCGGAACTGCGTCTCGGTCAGGCCGTACATCCGCTTGACCTTCTGCTTCTCGCGCAACTGCTTGGCGTATTCCGACATCTTGCGTCCGCGGCCCGCGTTCTGGCCGTGCTGGCCCGGCGGATACTGGCGGCGTTCGATGGCGCACTTTTCGGTCAGGCAGCGGGCGCCCTTGAGGAAGAGCTTGGTGCCTTCGCGGCGGCAAAGCCGGCACTGCGGACCAGAGTAACGTGACATGTCAGACCCGCCGCTTCTTGGGCGGGCGGCACCCATTGTGAGGAATCGGGGTCACGTCGCGAATCGACGCGACCTTGAGCCCGACCGACGCGAGCGCCTGGATGGCGGATTCGCGACCGCTGCCGGGACCCTGGACGCGCACATGCACCTTGCGCATGCCGAGGTTGAGGGCTTCGCGGGCGCAGTTCTCGCCGGCCACCGTGGCCGCGAACGGCGTCGACTTCTTCGATCCCTTGAATCCCGCCTTGCCAGCGGTTCCCCAGGACACGGTGTTGCCGCGCAGGTCGGTAATCGTGATCAGCACGTTGTTGAAGGTCGCGGAGATATGCACAATCCCCTCGGACTCCACCAGTTTCTTGGAGCGCTTGGCGCTCGGCTTGGGCGTCGTGGCAGGTGCTGTCATGATTTACTTCTTCGTGACTTTCTTCTTGCCGGCAATGGCCCGACGTGGGCCCTTCTTGGTCCGGGCGTTGGTATGCGTGCGCTGACCGCGAACCGGCAGGCCACGGCGGTGGCGAATGCCCCGGTAGCTGCCGATATCCATCAGGCGTTTGATGTTCATGGCGACTTCGGTGCGCAACGCGCCCTCGGTCTTGGTCGTGCGCTCGATGACCTGGCGCAGCCGACCCACTTCGGCGTCAGAGAGATCGCGCACGCGGACGTCGGGGCTGATCCCCGTCTCCGCCAGCAGCTTGCGACTGGTGACACGACCGATGCCGAAGATGTACGTCAGCCCGATCTCGACGCGCTTTTCGCGCGGCAGGTCTACGCCAGCGATACGCGCCATATCAGCCCTGCCGCTGCTTGTGTTTCGCGCTGCGGCTGCAGATCACGCGGACGACGCCCCGACGCTTGACGACGCGGCAGTTCTCACAGATGGGCTTCACACTCGAACGAACCTTCACGATATCACTCCGGAACCCGGGGTTGCGGGATAGCACGGAATGATAGTGAAATGCGGCGTTGGATGCAACCAGCGGGGCTACCTGACCGTGCGGTCAGCCAGTAGCGCTGGCATGGAACGCCTGCCAGGCCTCGGCCGGGTTGACGGCCTCGGTAATCGGCCGGCCCACCACCAGGTGGGTTGCCCCCGCGGCGACAGCTTCGGCCGGACCGGCGACCCGTTTCTGGTCGCCAATACCGTCCTGTGGCCGCCGAATGCCAGGCACCACGATCCGCCCGGTCCCGACAACCCCGCGCACGGCGGCAATTTCGGCGGCTGAGCAGACCACGCCATCGGCGCCCGCAGTCATCGCCAGCCTGGCCAATCGGACCACTTCGTCGGCCACCACCACCGGCTGCCGGCCGATGACTTCGCCGTACCCCGCCGCGTCGAACGAGGTCACTACCGTGACGGCCACGACCTTGAGGGAGGCGCCGGCGGCGGCCCGGGCCGCCGCGATCATGGCCGATCCGCCCGAGGCATGGACGGTGACCATATCAACGCCGAGATCGGCGGCAGCAGCAACGGCCCCGGCAACGGTATTGGGAATGTCGTACCATTTTGCGTCGAGAAAGACGGGATGCCCTGCCGCCACCAACGTTCGGACAAAGCCAACGCCAGCCCGGGTCAGCAGGACGGAACCAACCTTGACCGCGCAGCCGTCCGGCAGCTGATCGAGAAACGCCACGGCTTCGGCGGGACCGGGGTGATCCAGGGCCACGATCAGGTCAGCCATCGTCTCGCTCCAACTCGGTGATGATTCGTGTGGCCAAGTGCGGGTCCGCCAGCGCCGCGGTCCCGATGGCCACCAGGGCGGCGCCGGCACGCAAGTAGTCGCGGACATGCCCGGCGGTTGAAATGCCGCCAACACCGATCACCGGAATCCCTGGCAGGGCCGCGGCAATCCGGCTGACTGCGAGCAATCCGACTGGCCGCAAGGCCGGGCCGCTGACGCCGCCGTACCCCTGACCGATACGCGGTTCCGCGCCGTCAAAATCTGTCCCGGGCATCGTGTTGACGGCGGTGATGCCGTCGGCGCCCGCAGCGACCGCGACCGAAGCAATCGCCACGATGTTGGGCAAGGCAGGCGACAGTTTGGCAAAGATCGGCCGGGCGGTGGCGAGACGACATTGCGCGACAACGGCTGTGACGCTGGCAGGGTCGGCCCCGAACTCTGCCCCGCCGGCACTGGTGTTGGGGCACGAGAGGTTGAGTTCATACGCCACGTGACCGGGGAAATCATCGAGTACGGCGATGACCTCGGCGTATTCGGCGACCGTAAATCCCACCACGTTGATGATCACGGGAAGTGATGGCGCTGCGGCAGCGAGCCAGGGCAAGTCGTGCTGGCGTACGGCGCTGGCGCCCGGATTGGCGAGTCCCACCGAGTTGAGCATGCCGCCTGTAAACTCCGCCACGCGCGGTGGCCGATTGCCGCCACGCGCGTCACGCGACACTGCCTTCGTGACCAGGCCCCCGAGTCGGTGGAGCGCTGTCACGCCCGCCACTTCACGCCCGTACCCTGCCGTCCCTGAAGCCAGCAGCACCGGATTGGAAAAGGCGATGCCGGCGACAGTTCGCGCCAGCGCCACGTTACTGCACCACCCGTTGACTGGCCGGATCGAGGGCGACACCGGGCAACCATCGGGTGCGCATGAACTGGGCAAGCGAATCTTCGAGACGGACAAAACGCATCCCGGCCGCGACATCGCCGTTGCTGGCGGCGATGTACGGATTCGTCGGCATCGCCAATGCACGCGCGCGCAGCACGCTGCCGGAATCGGGTTGCATCGCGATCCGGGCAAGCAGTGCCTTGCCGGCATACGGCGAAGCGGGCCAGCCCTGTTCGAGTCGGCCCAGCAGTTGGCAACTGATCTGTGGCATGCCGAGCGTGTCGTGCGCAAAGGCCGCGAGCGCAAAGAGCACCAGTGGCCCGTTGGCAGCGCCAGCGTGCAGCGAATCACTGCGAGCCAGAAGCCGGCGACTGTTATGGATCAGGTCGCCGAGGCGCGCCGCGACAACGCTGCCACCGAAGTCGGTGGACGTTGACGAATCAACCTCGGTGCGCAGGGCGCCAAGGGTTGGCGCGTGGCGCAAGTGCAGTTCGCGCAGTTGAAAGCGCCCGTCGTTGACCGCGGGCGACGAGGGCCGCACGACGAGTTCGGTGAGCCAGCGATCGGCGGCATCCGGTGCGGTCTCGAGCGCCGCGACGGCGGCGGCGAGCAAGAGCGCCGACCCGCGCTGGCTACTGATCTGCGGATCGCGGAGGAGCGCGCCAAGCAGCGAGTCGGCGCTGGCCTGGTCGGTGGCTGCCAGCGATTCGACGAGGCCGGTCCACGCCACCGCGGTGTCGACCGGTGTGAGCAGTGGGTGCAACTCGCGCAGCGCGCGAGGGCCTTGGCCAAGGTGCACCAGCGCCGTCGCTCGGTCCACTCGTGCCGGTACCGTGTCCAGTTGACCCAGCTCGCGCACCGCGCCACTCCAATCACCGAGACCGATCAGCACATGCGCGTATGGCAGGCGCGCGGCATCACGCACATTGGTGTCGCGGGCAGTCGCGACGAGCGCAGCATAGGTGGCGGCGGCGGCAGCGGCGTTGTCACTGGCCTGGCACGACGCCATCTCGGACAGCAGCTCATCGCGCCAGGGTGCGTCCGGCGCAGCAAGGAGGGCCTGCTGCAGCATCGGTGCGCCATTGGTGCAGTCGCGCAACCGGATGTCGGCGTGTCCTGCCAACCAGAGTGCCTCCGGGGCCCGGCGCCCATAGGGCGACCGGACATATGCCGACTCGGCCTTGACCGCCACCTGGCCCCACAGCGGCTGCGCCTCGCCGGGACGCCCTTCGCGTTCCGATCGCGCGGCGGCACGACTGAAGGTCCGGGCCTGGTAGAGCGAGTTGGACCAGGTACACGCGGTGACTACGAGGCCACCAATGGCCAGCGCGATCGCAACGGCGCGGGTCATCGCGGCCCGCTGCTGTCGGCGGTTTGTTGATCGTACACGCGCAAGTACTTGATGATGGCGGTGGCGATATTGCTGGCGAGCGCGCGCTGTCCTGATGGCGTAGTCATCATCTTCGCGTCATCACGATTGGTCGCGAACCCGATCTCGATCAGCACGGCGGGACGCTTGGCCGTGGTGAGGACGGCGAAACCGGCTTGCTTGACGCCACCACTGGTGGGCGTGTCGCGCATCTCGCCAAGCAGTTCCTGGATCAGTGCGGCGGCTCGCTGGGACTGGCGGAGGTATTCACCGCTCTGCAGGTCCTTGAACATGAAATCGAGGCCAGTGGTCGGCGTGGAGTCCACTTCGGGACGATCGAAGCGGGCCGCGTCGTTTTCCAGTCGAGCCACGCGTGCCGCATCGGCCGATCGCGCTTCGGCAAGAAAGTAGGTCTCGAAGCCATGGACGTTGGTGTATCCAGGACGCGGGTTGAGTGAGTTGACATGAATCGACACGAAGAGATCACATCCGACGCTGCAGTACCTGGGTGCGCGCTGGGTGAGGTTGATCAGGGTATCGGTGGTGCGCGTCATCGTCACGCGAACCCCCTGCTTCTCGAGATCGTCGCGCACCAGCAAGGACACCGCCAGCGTGACGTCTTTCTCCTTGAGACCGTGCGGAAAGAACATCCCGGGATTGCCCGGATCAGTGCCCCCGTGGCCGGCGTCGATGGTGACGCGATGACCAGCCTTGAGCCCGTACGGCAGCTGACTCCGTTTCGCCGCGCCAACCGTGGTCCGCGAGGGACGAAGAGTGAGCGGCGTCGCAGCAGGACCTTCGGCCAGGACCGCCGTGGCTGGCAGCCAGTGCCACGCTTGGCGTGCCGGCGCGGCAAGGACCTCGGACACAAATGCCAACGGCACGAACAGCGAATCGTGGCGCTGATGCGCCGTCGCCGGAAGGGTGACCAGGGTGGAGCCGTCCTGGACGATCGGCGTACCGAGCAGGAAGCGGAACTCACCGCCGCCAGTTTCAAGCACGGCCCACGGCGGACTGGTATGCACCGCTGCACCAATGGCCCGGGCCAGTGCCGAGAGCGGCACCAGCGGCCCGTCACCACGCCACTCGACCAGCGGGACATTGACCGTGCCACGAGCGGTGGTGACCTGCAGTCGCCCCGGGGACGCGATAGCCAGCAGGGCGGCGAGCACGGCGATCACTGACGACCTCGCCAGGCCATGGTACGGGCCACCTCGCGGTCGGCCTCGCGCTTCTTGAGGTCCTCGCGCTTGTCGTGCGCCTTCTTCCCCTTGGCCAAGGCGAGCAGCAGCTTGGCGCGGCCACGCAGGAAATAGAGTTCGAGTGGAATGAGGGCCAGGCCGTCGCGCTCGACGGCGCCGATCAGTTTTTCGATCTCGCGGCGGTGCAGCAGGAGCTTGCGTGCGCGCACCGGATCGTGGTTATAGCGATTGCCCTGTTCGTAGGGCGTGATGTTGAGCTTTTCGATCCAGACTTCGCCCCGCGACACCCGGCCAAAGGCCTCCTTGATCGAGGCACCGCGCCGGCGCAGGGACTTGACCTCGGTGCCGGTCAGCACCAGCCCCGCCTCCAGCGTGTCGAGCACGTGAAAGTCGTGCGTCGCCTTCGGGTTGCGGGCAACGCTGAGGCGTTGCTCGTCCCTGGGTGCGGCTGGCGGTGGCGGCTTGGTCGACATTACCCGGAAAAGTAACGGTCGCTGGGGACGTCTGCTTGACGCTGCGACAGCGAAACGACTACGTTTGCCCGCCTTGCCGAAGTGGTGGAATTGGTAGACGCGCTGCGTTCAGGGCGCAGTGGGCGCAAGCCCGTGGGGGTTCGAGTCCCCCCTTCGGCACTTCCCTCCCCGCAGAATCCCGGTTCAATAACGTGGCATCGTCCGGTCGACGTCCGTCGCCCAGGCGTCGATGCCGCCGGCCAGGCTGCGTACGCTGGCAAATCCGGCGCGCACCAGCAGGTCGCGCGCTGCCACCGACCGCATGCCGTGGTGACAGATGGTCACGATCTCGCCATGCCGCGGCAGCTCGCCGAGGTGCGCTGCCAGCTCACCGAGCGGCACGAGGGTCGCATCATCGATGTGCGCAATCGCAAACTCCCATTCCTCCCGCACGTCGAGGAGAAACGGCGCCGCACCTGCCGCCAAGGCACGGCGCAGCGCTGCCACCGCGATCTCCACCTGGTCCGTCGCGGTTTCACTCAGGTCGACACCACAGAACGCGTCGTAATCGATCAGTTCGGTGAGTGTCGGCGCGTCGCCGCAGACGACGCACTCCGGATCACGTTGCACGGCGATCTCGCGGAACCGCAGTGCGAGTGCATCGAAGAGCAGCAGCCGGCCCACGGCCGGATCGCCGATGCCGACAATCCATTTGATCGCCTCCAACGCCTGCAGCGAGCCGATGATGCCCGGCAGCACGCCGACCACGCCGGCGTCGGCGCAACTCGGCACCAGGTCACTCGGCGGCGGCTCGCGAAAGAGACAGCGATAGCACGGACCACCTGGTGCCGCGAAGATCGACAGCTGGCCGTCGAAGCGCAGGATGCTCCCGGAGATCAGCGGCACCTGCTCCAGCACGCAGGCGTCGTTGACCAGATAGCGGGTTGGGAAGTTGTCGCTGCCATCCAGCACGAGGTCGTATTGCCGAATCAGCGGCCGGGCATTCGCCGATGTCAGGCGCTCCGGCCACGACTCGATGGCCACGTGCGGATTCAGCGCGAGGAGATGGGCCGCTGCCGACTCGGTCTTGAGCATGCCAACGGTACCGGAGTCATGCAGGACTTGCCGTTGCAGGTTCGAGAGATCGACGCGATCGCTGTCCACAATGCCGATGACCCCGACTCCGGAGGCGGCCAGATAGAGGGCGGCCGGTGATCCAAGCCCACCGGCGCCAATCAACAGCACGCGTGCGGCGCGGAGCCGTTCCTGACCCGCCACGCCAATCTCGGCCAGGGTCAGGTGGCGGGCGTAGCGGAGCAGTTCTGGCGGGGTGAGTGGATTTGTCATGCCGGAATGCTCGAAGGGCCGCCCACGCGGGTCAAGCGGGAGACCACGTCAGGCCCGGCCGATCGGCCGCGTGGTTGTCCCGCCACGCCGGCGAGGGCACTATTGCGCCATGCCATCGATGAAGTCCCTCGCGCGCTCTGCCGGACGCCAACCCGGGGTGGCCTTCCGACGCCTGCAGCATTTCTGGCGTGCGCTCGGCCCCGGCGTCATCACCGGCGCGGCCGATGACGACCCGTCAGGTATCGCGACCTACTCGATCACCGGCGCCCAGTTCGGCACCCAACTGCTCTGGATGGCGCCGCTCACCTGGCCGATGATGTCCGCCGTCCAGGCAATGTGCGCGCGAATCGGCATGGTGACTGGCGAAGGGTTGATGGCGGCATTGCGGCTTCGCTTCGCCCGGCCGGTGCTCGCCGTCGCGTGCCTGGCACTCCTGATGGCCAACACCATCAACATCGGCGCCGACCTCTCGGGAATGGCCGACGCCGCGGAACTGCTCTCCGGCCTGAACTCGCATTACTGGGTCGTGATCTTTGGCGCCCTGATCGCGTGGGCCACCGTGCGACTTCGCTATGAGCTGGTGGCCAACGTGATGAAGTGGCTGGCACTGGTGCTCTTTGCCTACATCATCACGGCGCTCAAGATCGGCCCGGTCTGGCACACGGTCCTGCATGACACGTTCGTGCCAACGATGCCACGTGGTTCTGATGGCTGGGCCACCGTGGTCGCGATCCTCGGCACGACGATTTCGCCCTATCTCTTTTTCTGGCAAGCATCGCAGGAGGTGGAGGAGGAGAAGGCGCTGGGCCGGCATTCGCTGGTCGCCCGCCGAGGAGCCACGCAGGACGAGATCTTCCGCCGCAAGGTCGACGTCGGCGTCGGCACCTTCTTTTCCAATCTCGCGATGTTCTTCATCATCCTGACCACGGCGCTCACGCTGCACGCGAACGGCATCACGCATCTGACCTCCAGTCGCGACGTCGCTGAGGCGCTGCGACCGCTGGCCGGCCGTTTTTCGACGGTGCTGTATACCGTTGGGTTGATCGGCACCGGCGTGCTGGCGATACCGACCCTGGCCGGCTCGGCGGCCTACGCCTTTGCCGAACTCTTTGGATGGCAACAGGGGATCGACGAGCATTTCAAGGGTGCGCCGGCGTTTTATGCCGTCATTGTGGTCGCCGTCGCCGCCGGAGTCGCCTTCGACTTCGCCAACGTGAATCCGATCAAGGCGCTGTACTGGACCGCGATCGTCAACGGCGTGCTGGCGCCGTTCCTGATGCTCGGCATCCTGATTGCCGCGTCAGATCGCGACCTGATGCAGGGGCAGCCGAGCTCACTCCTCGGTCGGATCGTTGTCGGTGTCACAACCGCGCTGATGTTCGGCGCGACGATCGGCATGGTCGTCTTCTGATCTGTCAGTGGTCACGCCGACCGCATCGCAGCACTGCCGCGGTGGGTCAATGCCTCAATGTGCCGAATACTCCAGAGCGCACCCATCGGTCCCAGCGCGAGTATCGCAAACGCCCAGCGCCATCCGGTTGCGGCCGCGATCAGCGGCACGATCTGGATGCTGGCCGCGGTAAGCAAGAATCCGAGCGATGTCTGCAAGGTGAGGGCAGTACCGACCGCGTGCGTCGGTGCTTCTTCCGTCACCATCGCGGAGAACTGCGCTGAATCCGCAATCACCGCAATACCCCACACCAATGCGACGACGATCGTGATCCACCGCGGTCCGCCAAAGACCACCGTGCTGATGAGGCAACAGGCGCCGCTGATGACCAGCGAAATGCGAACGACAGGCGCCCGCCCGATTCTGTCGGCAGCACGACCACCCCAGAGGCTGCCCACCGCCCCGATTGCAACCGCAGCGAAGGGCCACGCGCCTGCCGATGCGCCCGGATGCCCGTGCGCAAACGACGCCGCGAGGAAGGTCGGGATCCACGCCCAGAAGGCGTACAGCTCCCACATATGTCCCAGATAGCCACCGGTCACCCTGCGCAGTGCCGGATCGCGGGCCACGCTGGCGATCAGGCCCCACGAGAATGGCCGCACCGCAAATCCGAATGGCCCTTCGCGGTACCAGAGAGCGACCAGCGCGGCGCTGATAAGTGCCGCCGCAGAAGGCACAAGAATCACGGCCACGAGCGGCAGCGCCGTGCCACCTTCGAGCAGGTACGGCACTGATTTGCCGACGGTAAGCGCGCCAACGATGGCGCCAATCGCCAGGCCGCGCTCCTTCTGGAACCACGTCGCCGCCATCTTCATCATTGGCGGATAGACGCCCGCAAGTGCCATCCCGGTCAGCAGCCGTGTCGCGACCGCCACCGGAAACGCATGGGCGGCAAGCAGCGCAGCATTTGCGCCGGCCGCCAGGATGGCCGAGCCCGCGACGTACCAGCGCAACGGCAGAATGTCGGAGAGGTTGAGGAGCGCCGCGATGAGTGTTCCGGCCACAAACCCAAGTTGCACGGCAGACGTCAGCCACGCCGATTCGCTCGCCCCCAGGAGCAAGCGACTGCGCAACTCTGGCGCCGCTGCGGTAGCGGCAAACCACACTGACATCCCCAGCAGTTCAGCGGCGGCCAGCAGCACCAGCTGCCGCCACCGCTGATTGGCGTCGCTCACCCGCCGCCCGGGAGGCCCTTGCCGCCACCCGGGACGCCGAGCTCCGTCATGGCATGGAGGTCAAGCACTTCGTCGAGTTCCTTCCCTTCGAGCAGTTTCTTCTGTACCACAAGCTGGCGCACGGTCAATCCGGTGGCGAGTGCTTCCTTGGCAAGGCGGGCTGCTTCAGCGTAACCGAGCTTGGGCGCCAGCGCCGTTACCAGCGCCGGACTGCGCTCCAGCCAATGATTGCATTGCGCTTCGTCGGCTTCGATGCCGCGCACGCATCGTTCATCGAGGGTCTGCACGGCATGGCCAAGAATCATCAACGCAAACACGATGTTGTGGGTGATCACCGGCATCATGACATTGAGCTCGAGTTCGCCGGCTTTCGCGGCCATCGCCACAGTCGTGTCGAGACCAATCACCTGATAGCAGACCTGGTTGACCATTTCGGCGATGGACGGGTTCACCTTGCCCGGCATGATGCTGGACCCAGGCTGTACCGCCGGCAGCATGATCTCAGCGAGACCCGTGCGCGGGCCGGAGGCGAGCAACCGGATGTCATCAGCGATCTTGCAGAGGTCGAGGACGAAGGCGCGGACCGCGCCGCTGAAGGTCGCAATGTCACCCATCGACTGCATCAGCTGGATCCGGTCGTCCGACACCTCAAGCGGCAGGTTGGTCGCTGCACGAAGATGCTTGACCATCAGCGCCGGATACTCCTCTTCGGCATTGATGCCGGTGCCGACCGCCGTGCCGCCGATGTTCATCGCGAGGAGCCATTCCGACGCCTGGCGCAGCTTGGCCACGTGCCGCACGACGGTATGACCGTACGCCGTGAACTCCTGCCCGAGGCGAATCGGCGTCGCATCCTGCAAGTGGGTCCGCCCGGACTTCATGACTTGATCGAACTGCTTCCCCTTGGCGAGGAATGAGTCGGCAAGTCCCTGCATCGCGCCGAGCAACAACGGCAGCGTGCGCAGCGCCGCCAGCCGCATCGCGGTCGGGATCACGTCGTTGGTCGATTGCGCCATGTTGACGTGATCATTGGGATGAATCGGAGCGTAGGAACCCAGTGGGTGGCCGAGGATCTGGTTGGCCCGATTGGCCAGCACCTCGTTGCAGTTCATGTTGTGCGATGTTCCGGCACCGGCCTGGTATGGATCGACGATGAACTGATCGCGGAACTGGCCGCCAAGCACTTCGTCGCATGCGCGGATGATCGCATCAGCGAGTGCTGACTCGAGCCGGCCGGTTTCGCGATGCGTGACCGCGGCAGCGCGCTTGATCAGGATCACTGCGTCGATGAAGGCTGGCAACGGATGCAGCCCGGAAATCTGGAAGTTCTCGGCGGCACGCAGTGTCTGGATGCCGTAGAGGGCGGTGGCCGGCACTTCCTTCGCGCCAAGCGGATCTTTTTCAGTACGAGTCGTCATGGTCACTGGATGTGGTAGGGTGGGCACTCAGTCGCGATCGACTGTGGCGGCGTCGACGGGGCCTTCGGCGGTCTCAAATACCGGCGACTCGCCCATACCGTGGTGGGCAAGCCAGCGCTCGGCCTCGAGTGCAGCCATGCACCCGGAACCGGCCGAGGTGATTGCCTGGCGATAGTAGTCATCGATCACGTCGCCCGCGGCGAAGACACCCGGCACGCTGGTCGCGGTGCGCCAGGGTGCCACCTTGATGTAGCCGTGGGCCGTGAGGTCGAGTTGCTGGGAGAGAAAGCCGGTATTCGGCTCGTGGCCGATCGCCACGAAGAGGCCGCCGACATCCAGCGTGCTGGTCGCGCCGGTGACGGTGTCTTCCAGGGCCAGCGTGCCCACTTCGTCGTCGCCAATCACATCGCGTACGACGGTGTTCCAGCGGACCTCCACCTTGGCGTGCGACAGCAGGCGCTCAGCCATGACGCGTGAGGCGCGAAAGCGATCGCGACGATGAATCACGATCACCTTGCTGCCGAACTTGGTCAGGTAGAGCGCTTCTTCCATGGCGGTGTCTCCGCCGCCCACCACTGCAAGCACCTTGTTACGGTAGTGCGGCAACGCGCCGTCGCAGACAGCACACGCCGACACGCCACCGCCGCTCTGCGCGAGGCGCAATTCGTTCGGGAGTCCGATCCACTTGGCCTTGGCGCCGGTGGCAACAATCAGTGCCTTGGCGGTGACGGTGCCACTGTAACTCGACGTGATGCGAAAGGGCCGATCGCCCAGTTCGACGCTGGTCACCAGTTCGGGCACGATACGGGTGCCGTACCGTTCCGCCTGGGCGCGCATGCGCTCCATCAGGTCCGGGCCAGTGATCGGCTCGGGAAATCCGGGGAAGTTCTCGATCTCGGTGGTGAGCATCAGCTGGCCGCCGGGCAGTTCGGTCCCCTGCACTTCGCCCTCGAAGACCAGCGGTCGCAGTTCGGCGCGCGCGGCATAAATCGCCGCGGTCCATGCGGCAGGTCCTGATCCGATAATCACGACGTCGAAATCGGTGGTGCTTGCGTTCGTCATCCGTCTGCTCCCGGCCCCGGCGCGGTCCGGCGGAATGCCCGCCGGACCCGCTCGGCGCGAATGATGGCCAATGCATGTCGACGACGCCAGCCCGGCGGCACTTGGGTCAGGCCGCCCCCACCCGCAAGACAGCAACTGCACCGTGACAGGCCGAGATCGACCCGATTACCTGGTCTGCACCGTTGGCGCTGGAAGCCATCGGCCGGAGCGCGGCGAGCGCATCGGCCGCAGTCCCCGCGGGGTACATCCCGACCCCGTAGGCGACATGCGCACATTGGAAGAAAGCCGGCGGCGCGATGGGCCGCGTCTTCGCGTGGGCCGCGCTCCATGCGATGACGGTGTCGCGCATCTCCCACGTCCGCGGCGCACCGATCGCCGGGCAGAGACGTGGCTCGATGCAGTGGGTCGGGCAGATCCAGTCGGCAAAGGAGACGTAGCGGACCTTGTCGGTGTGCAGCCGATCGTACGGCGTCCCCATCGGTGTCTCCGCGGCGACGAGCTCAACGACGCGATCGGGCCACTCCTGGCGCGCGCGCCGCACCAGCCAGTCAGCCATCAGGTGCGGCATCAGCGGCGTCGGAACGACCATGTCGTTGGCGGCGTGGTCGCCACGCGCAGCCGGGTCGAGATAGCCATCGAGAAAATCATTCCAGTCCGCAACGACCACTTCACATCCGGGCTCCACGACGGCAGCGGCGGCCTGGCATGCTGCGTCGTGGTCGACGATCAACACTCGCCGGAAGGTGAGTGCGCCCTTGGCGCGGGCAATGACCAGTTGCTTCAGATAGAACGATCCGTAACATCCGCCACCCATCACGGCGACGTCGCCGAGAGCAATCACCGCCGCAGCGTCCGCCCGCCGTCGACGACGAGGACGTCGCCAGTCACAAAATCGGCGTGCTTGACGAGGTAGAGCAACGCCTGCACCGCGTCGTCCGGTGTGCCAAGCCGTTTGAGTGGTGTGGTGCTCACCAGAAAATCCTTCTGTTTCTGGTCGAAATCGTCGGGGACAAGCACGGCCCCGGGTGCAATTGCGTTGACGGTGATCTCGGGAGCGAACGCGGCAGCAAGCACGCGCGTAAGCATCACGACGCCAGCTTTGCTGATCGAATGCGCCGCGTAGTTGGGCCACGGATCGAGCCCGGCAAGGTCGGCGATGTTGATGATCTTGCCATGGGTTTTCCGCAGGTGCGGTGCCGCCTGCTGCGCGAGGAAAAACGGCGCTCGCAGGTTGAGGTCGAGGATTGCGTCCCACTGCTCGACCGACGTATCGACCACACTGAGCTTCTCCATTACGGCCGCTGAGTTGACCAGGAGGTCGAGCTGACCGAACGTCGCCGCGACGGCGGCAGGGAGCGCCTTGGCAGCTTCCGCGTCGCGCAGGTCGGCGGCAAAGATCTCTGCAACGCCGCCTCCCGCCCGGATTGCATCACGGGTGGCGACAGCGTCATCCTGCGATGCACCGTAGTGAATCGCCAGCCGCATTCCTTCGCCTGCCAAGGCCTCGGCAAAGGCGCGCCCCATTCGGCGAGCCCCGCCGGTAACCAGCGCGACCTTGCCGGCGAGCTCCATCAGGAGGTCACTGCAATCACGGGGCGATTGGCATCGAGCAGGTCGAGCCATTCATCCGGCACGCCCATTGACCCGAGCGCCGCATGGCTCCCTTCCGTTTCACTTTCACCGTGCCAGTCCGACCCACCGGTTCGCAACAGACCGACCGCGATTGCAGCGTCGGTGATGGTCGCGAGATAGTCGCCCTGGTGGCTCGGGTGGCGCGTCTCGACGGCGTCGAGCCCTTCGCCCTTCATGGTGCGGAGATTCGACTCGGTTCCAAAACTCTTCAAGTGCGCGGCCGAGACGAGGCCGCCTTTGCGATGCACCAATGACGCCGTTTCGGCAAGCGTCGGGAGCGCCTTGTCGATGTAGGCCGGGCGACCCCGTCCGATGTAGCGATCGAACGCCTGCTGGATCGTCTGCACCTGACCACGGGCCAGCAGCGCGCGGGCGACATGCGGGCGGCCAACAGCCGCATCGCCAGCTGCGGCCGCCACATCGTCATAGGTGATCGGAATCCCGAGCCCCACCAGTCGCGTCACCATCTCCCGCGCTCGGCGGACGCGGTCGCCACGGGCGACGGTCAATACTGCTTCGATCTCGGCATCTCCGGGCTCGATGAAGTAGCCGAGAAGGTGCATTTCTCCCCAGGGCGCCGCCACCGAAAACTCGCAGCCGCCCACCACGCGTACGCCGAGCAGCGCGCCGGCGGTGCGCGCTTCATCCAGGCCGGCCGTCGTGTCGTGGTCGGTGAGTGCGATGGCGGCCAATCCGGCGCGCGCCGCGACAGCCACCACCGCGGCCGGCGCCAGCAATCCATCGGAGGCCGTCGAGTGGCAATGCAGGTCGATCACGGGCTCTGGTTCTTCCCGTACGCCTGCTCGGGTGCCGTCCATGAGGGCTGCGTCACCGCGAGGAGCTGAAGGAGTGCCGCGTCGCTGACATCCTCGAGGGCAATCTCGACGGACTTTGCGCCGCGCGGGGAGTACCGGACAAAGCGCGGCGGCGCGGATGCGTCAGCGGCCTTTCGAAACTCAAGCGACGTTTCGTCAGCCCCGTACTGAGTGCGGCGGCCGCTCGGCATCACGTTCCACACTTCGCCCGCAAGATCGGTCACCTGTCGTGGCATCTGGTCCTCAGCGTGCGAGCGAGATGGCATCCCAGCGCGTGTGCGCAGAATCATCGTACTTTCCCAGCGTGCCAAGCCGCGCTTCGAGCGCGGCTTCATCGGCGTCGGCGGGCCCGGCGACACGATGGGTCGCCGGGTCGGGGCCTTCAGTAAACTCCAGATAGTTGCGGTCGGATCCCGCCTGGCGAAAGAGCCAGACGTGCTGCCCGCGTTCAGCCAAGCGTGCCGCCAACAGACCGAGCACTTCGCGATATACCTCCGCCTGATCTGGACGCACCATTACCTGTGCTGCGGTCAGCAAGCGCGACATCAGCCGACGTGATCGGGAAAGGTGTGCAACGTCTTGCGCACATCAGCCAGGAACTTGTCGGCATCCGCACCGTCGACCACACGATGGTCATACGCCAGGCACATCATCCCCTTGGTGCGCACGCCGATCGTGTCGGTCCCGTCGGGAAGGGTGACCACCGACGGACGCTTCTCGATGGCGCCCACCGCCAGGATCGCGACTTGCGGCTGGTTGATGATCGGCGTCCCGACATAGGTACCGAAGCCACCCGGATTGGTGATCGTGAAGGTTCCCTTCTGCACATCTTCCGGCGCCAGCTTGCGAGTCCGCGCGCGCTCCGCCAGATCCTGCACGCTGCGCGCAATGCCGAGCAATGCCAGTTCGTCGGCGTGACGAATGACCGGGACGATCAAGCCCCAATCGAGCGCCACGGCGATGCCGACATTGATCTCGCCGCGGAAGATCGTGTTGTCACCAGACACGGCCGCGTTGATCACCGGATGCTTGCGCAGGTTATCGGCAATCGCCTTCACGATGAATGCCAGGAAGGTGAGGTTGACGCCTCGCTCGGCAAAGGATTCGCGGAAGCGCTTGCGCACCTGCGCGACATGACTGAAGTCGACCTCGATCAGCGAGTTGACGTGGGCCGACACCCGACGCGACATCACCATGTGATCCGCAGTCAGCTTGCGAATCCGGCTCCACGGTTCCACGCGGTCGCCTTCCCACGCGGCCACCGTCGCCGACGGCGGCACGACGGTCGGCGACGCCGCAGTCGCAGGCCCGCGTGGCTGGGCGGAGGGCTGTGCAGTGGTCGCTGCAACCGGCGTGCTGGCTGCGGTGGTTGGCGCGACGGTCGGCGCGCCGGTGTCGAGGAAGTCGAGCACATCCTGCTTGGTCACTCGGCCAGCCGACCCGCTCCCGGGAATGGCGCCCAGATCGAGGTGATGATCCTCCACCATCTTGCGCACCAATGGCGTGGACTTGCGACGCAGTCGCTCCTCCGCCGACTCCGCGGCGCCCGACGGAGGCGCTGCAGCGGGCGCGCGGGGCGGCGCGGGAGGAGCCGGTGCCGGAGCTGGCGTTGCCAGGGCAGCAGCAACCGGCGCTGCAGGTGATGGAGCCGGCGGGGCAGCCGGCGCGGGAGCCGCGGCGGCCGGAGCCGCAACGGCGGCCCCGGCTTCAGTCTCGATCCGGGCGACCACCGTGCCGACCGCGACGGTCTGACCCTCGGTCACGATCACTTCGGCGAGCACACCGGCGATCGGCGCCGGAATCTCGGCGTCGACCTTGTCGGTCGAGATCTCGAAGATCGGCTCGTCACGCTTGACCGCGTCGCCGACCTGCTTCATCCAGCGCGACATCGTGCCTTCGGTGATCGACTCACCCATCTGCGGCATGATCACATCAATCCGGGCCATGACTACTCCTCACTCAACGGCGTGGTAAATCAGCTGTCTCTGCATGCAAGAGTTCAGTACGCGGCGAGCCAGCGGCACGCCCGTACCAGGTCCGACGTCTGGGGCAACACGAAATCTTCCAGGGGTGGCGCGTACGGCAAGGGGACGTCGTGGGCGGTCACCCGACGCACCGGCGCATCGAGCCACTCAAAACAGAGCTCATTGATCCGCGCCGTGATTTCGCCGGCGATGCCGCCCGTCATCGTGTCCTCGTGCACTACCAGCACCCGATTGGTCTTCTTGACGGTAGCGACGATCGCCGCGTCGTCCAGCGGCAACAAGGTACGCAGGTCGATGATCTCGACCGAGAGTCCGTCCTCGCGCTCCAGCTGCTCGGCGGCTTCCAGCGCCTTCCAGACCGTCGCCGCATAGGTGACGATCGACAGGTGCTTCCCTTCGCGCACAGTGCGCGCCTTGCCGAGCGGGACGATGACATCCCCGGCGGGCATCGTCCCCTTGATGCGGCGATAGAGATACTTGTGTTCGAAGAAGAGGACCGGGTCATCGTCGCGGATGGCGGCCTTGAGCATCCCCTTGGCATCCTCCGCCGTCGACGGATAGGCAATCTTCAATCCAGGCGTATGGAGGAACGCCGCTTCAGGATTCTGCGAGTGGAACGGCCCGCCGCGGACATAGCCACCAGACGGTCCACGCACCACGATCGGGCACGGCAGCATGGCGCGATAGCGGGCCGTTGCGACATAGTTGGTGAGCATGTCGTAGGCACACGAGATGAAATCGATGAACTGCATCTCGCAGACCGGGCGCATGCCGTAGTGTGCCGCGCCAGCAGCCGCACCGACAATACCCGCCTCGGAAATCGGCGCATCGATCACGCGCTGCTCACCAAAGCGGGCCTGCAATCCTTCGGTCGCCTTGAAGGCACCACCGAATGCGCCGATATCTTCGCCGAGACAGAAGACGGCCGGGTCGCGTTCCATTTCCTCGGCGAGCGCTTCGCGGATGGCCTCGACGAAGGTGATCTCAGCCATCGTGCGTCCCCCAGCCAGCCGGACGCTCGTGACTCGCAACCGCCGTCCCCGCTTCACCGCGATACCACTGCACCGGCATCGCTGCCTGTGAAGCATACACGCCGCGCAATGCATCAGGCCCGTCGCACGCCGGCGACTGTTCGGCGATATCGGTGGC
Organism: Gemmatimonadales bacterium; assembly: GCA_036499125.1. Taxonomy (GTDB): domain Bacteria; phylum Gemmatimonadota; class Gemmatimonadetes; order Gemmatimonadales; family GWC2-71-9; genus Palsa-1233. The sequence goes on along the minus strand of DASYEH010000012.1, from coordinate 431,366 downwards.
GGCGTCTACCGTGGCACCGACTTCGGCGTCGATCGCGGCCAACGCCGATGGCTCGAAGCCGAATTCCGTCGTCAACCGGCGAATGTACCGATCAATCGGATCGTTGGTTTCAGCCCACCGTTCGATCTCTCCCGGCGGGACATAGCTCTGGTTGTCGTGTTCCGCGTGACCCTTGCGCCGATAAGTCATCAGCTCAAGCAGCGTGACCCCGCCGCCGCTGCGGGCACGCGCCACCGCGTCCCGCGTTACGCGATGGACTTCGAGCACATCGTTGCCGTCAGCGCGTACGCCAGGCACGCCATACCCGGCGGCCTTGTCGACCAGCTGCGCCGCTGCCGTCTGCTTGCTGGTGGGCGTTGAATACGCGTAGCCATTGTTCTCGACGACGACCACCAGCGGGCAGCGCTGGACGGCCGCGAAGTTGATCCCTTCATGGAAGGCGCCGGTGCTGGTGGCGCCGTCGCCAACGTACACGAGACCGACGCGGTCTTCACCGCGCATCCGGAAGGTGAGTGTCACGCCGGCCATCACGGGGACCATGTCGCCCAGGTGCGAGATCTGGCCGACAAAATTCCGGTCGACCACGTCGCCAAAATGAATGTTGAGCTCGCGACCCCGCGTCGGCGAGTCGCCCTTGGCCATGTACTGGCGGAGGATCTCCACCGGCTCGGCGCCCTTGACCAGCATCGATCCGAGATTGCGAATCAGCGGCGAGAGCACATCGCGACGCTCGAGCGCGAAGGCAGATCCCACGGCACAGGCTTCCTGCCCGAGCGAGCGAAAGAGGCCGCCGACAACCTTGGTCTGCCGGTACAGCGCGACGAGGCGCTCTTCGAGGGTGCGGGTGAGCCGCATCCAACGATAGAGCGCCTCCAATTGCTCGCGCGAGAGCCCGGCCGCATTCGCCGCTGGGTCGGATGGGAGAGGTGTCACCATGGTCCGCAACTTAATACCGCGCCCGCACGGCGCGGCATGCACCCCGGGGTCACGACCTCGGCAGGCACCAGAAGACCACGGCAGCAATGATCGCACTGGCCGGAATCGTCAGGACCCAGGCCCAGACAATCCGGCCGGCGATGTTCCAGCGGACCGCGCCGAGGCGCTTCGAGGCACCGACGCCGACAATGGCACCGGTGATCGTGTGGGTGGTGCTGACTGGCACGCCGAGGTGCGACGCAAAGAGCACGGTAATCGAGCCGCCGGTTTCGGCGCAGAACCCTCCGAAGGGCTGCAGCTTGGTGATCCGCATCCCCATCGTGCGGATGATCCGCCACCCACCCATTGCCGTGCCCGCCGCGATGCAGGCGTAGCATGCCATCACCACCCACATCGGTATGTGGTTGGCGTTGCCGACGTAGAATCGGTGCAGGAAGCCCGCCTGCCCGGCGAACATCGGCTGCGCAGCCACCAGCAGCCCGACAATGATGCCCATGGTCTTCTGGGCGTCGTTCGACCCATGGGCCAGCGAGTAGGCGCTGGCCGATACGAGCTGCAGCTTGCGGAAGAGCCAGTTGAGGAACTGGCCGTCGAGCTTCCAGAGCGACCATGACAGCACGACGCTCAGCAACATGCCGAGGACAAGACCCAGCAGCGGCGAAATCACGATCCCCAGGATCGGCTTGATCCAACCGGGGACGAGGATCGCACTGAAGCCGGCCTTGGCCAGCGCGGCGCCGGCGTAGCCGCCCATCAGAGCATGCGACGACGAACTCGGCAGGCCCGACCACCAGGTGATCAGGTTCCAGGCGATGGCACCAAGGAGGGCCGCAAAGATCAACGAAGGGGTGACGATCTGCGGGTCAATCAATCCCTTGGCAAAGGTGCTCGCCACGGCGGTACCGACCACGAACGCGGCGATGAAGTTGAACGCGGCCGCCCAGATGACGGCGAACCCGGGTGTCATCACTCGGGTGGCGACCACCGTGGCGATTGAGTTCGCGCTGTCGTGGAACCCGTTGATAAAGTCGAAGCAGAGCGCCACGACCACGACGGCCAGGACGAACGTGATACTATGGTCCATCGATCAACCGTTCTTGATGGTGACCGACTCGAGGACGTTGGCGGCGTCCTCCGCGCTGTCGAGCGTCTTTTCCAGCGTATCGTACAGTTCTTTCCACTTGATCACCGTCAGCGCGTCATGATCGCCCTCGAACAGCCGGCCGAGCCACAGATGGTAGAGCGCATCCCCTTCCTCCTCGACGCGCTTGATCTCGCGACACGCTTCGAGCACCGCCGACGACGGGCCATCCTGCATCGCGCGGACCGCGCTCAGCACCTGCACCGCAGTGCGGTATACCGCGTCACAAAGCAGCAGGGCGCCTTCCGGCACTTCGCCGATCCGGAAAATCTGCGCGCGGCGCGCCGTGCTGTCGATCCGATCCATGATGTCGTCGAGCCGCGAGGCAAGTTCGTGAATGTCTTCCGGATCGAACGGCGTGATGAAGGTGCGGTCGAGCCGAGTGACGATTTCGTGGGTGACTTCGTCGGCATCGTGCTCCAGCGCCTTGATCACCTCGACCAGCTGCCAGCGCTCCGGATCGGTGCGCCGAAAGAGGTCCGCCAGCTTCTGCGCGCCGTCCACCGAGGTACTGGCGAGCGAGGTGAAGAGCTCGAAGAAGCGTTCATCGCGCGGGAGGAGACGGAAGGCCATTGGGAATCCGATGGAAGGAATAGGCGGCGGGTTAGCGCCGGGTCGCTAATGGCTAATGGCTAATGGCTGATGGATGCAGCTGGTGCAGCGAAATCTTGCCTCACGCGACGGACAGCCATCAGCCATCAGCCATCAGCTAATAATCCCCACGCAACAGATGCTCCGGTTCCTGCATCACGTGCACCGTGCCCAGAAAGTGCTTCCCCAGCTTGTCGAGTTCGCTTTCGGCTGGCTGGTCGGTGGCGATCGTCACCAGCGTATAGTGCCCGCCTTCGGGCCGGGCGGTCACGGTGACCGTGCCGAGCGAACCCGAGAAGACGTAGTGCCGCGGCACTTCGCCGGCCGGTGTCAGTCGCCGGCCGAAGAAAGTGGCCGCCCGGGCCATCACGGCATCGGGCGGCACCTGGGTGCGATGAAAGTACTTCACGCGGCGGTCATCCCTGCGGGTAGTCCTGGCCGAGATGGGTGATGACGCTCTCGCCCATCATCCAGCGAAGGGTGTTCTTGAGCTTGGTCTGCTGGATGAACAGGTCGTGCTCCGGATAGACGCCGGGAATCGCCTGCGGGCTCTTGAAGTAGAACGAGAGCCATTCCTGCACACCGGAAAGGCCCGCGCGTTGCGACAGGTCAAAGAAGAGCGCCAGGTCGAGCACCAGCGGCGCGGCCAGGATCGAGTCGCGACAGAGGAAGTCGACCTTGATCTGCATCGGATAGCCGCACCACCCGAAGATGTCGATGTTGTCCCACCCTTCCTTGTTGTCGCCACGCGGAGGGTAGTAGTTGATGCGGACCTTGTGATACAGGTTGCCGTACAGCTCCGGATGGAGCTTCGGCTGCAGGATGTACTCGAGCACGCCGAGCTTCGACTCTTCCTTGGTCTTGAACGACTCCGGATCGTCGAGTACCTCGCCGTCGCGGTTGCCGAGAATGTTGGTCGAATACCAGCCCGCGACGCCGAGCATGCGCGCCTTGAACATCGGGGCGAGCACCGTCTTCATCATCGTCTGGCCGGTCTTGAAATCCTTGCCGCCGATAGCGACCTGCTTCTCACGAGCCAGGTCGATGATTGCCTGGATGTCGCACGTCAGGTTCGGCGCGCCATTGGCGAACGGCACGCCCTCCATCATCGCGGCCCAGGCGTAGAGCATCGACGGGGCGATCGATGGGTCATTGGCTTCCATCGCCTGCTCGAACGCCGCGACAGAGGCATGCGTGGGGCCCGGCACGATGAAGATCTCGGTCGACGCGCACCAGACGATGACCACCCGCGACGCGCCGCTCTTTGCCTTGAAGTTGCGGATATCCTGCCGCAGCTGTTCGGCGAGGTCGCGCTTGTTCTTGCCACTCTTGACGTTGGTGCCGACCAGGCGCTTGACATAGTGCTGATCGAACACCGCCGGCATCGGCGCGATCGATTCGAGGAAATCCTTGATCGGATAGATGTGTTCGTGCTTGTCGAACACGCCGCAGTGCAGGCACGACTCATACAGGTTGTGTGGCAGCGGATCCCATGCGCCAAAGACAATGTCGTCGAGCGGGGTGATCGGGACGAAGTCCCGGATCATCGGGGCGCGGTTATCGGTGCGCTTGCCGAGACGAACGGTTGCCATCTGCGTGAGCGAACCGTATGGCTTGGCCAACCCTCGCCGGGCGAGTTCCACCCCGGCAATGAACGTGGACGCAACGGCGCCGAGGCCGACACAGAGGACGCCGAGTTTGCCGTCGGCCGGAGCGATGGTACGCGGGTGGGATTCCACTACAGTGCTGTCCTTTCTACGAGACGTCCGCCGCGGCGGCGAGTCGGCGCACATGCGCGAATCGCTGCCCGACGGTAATGAGCGACAAGGCGGTGAGAATGTTGATTACGATGGTGATCGGGATCGCACCGAAGTTCGAGCCGAACGCGATCGTGGTGAGCCCGAGGCCGAGAATCCGCTCGGCGCGTTGCGCGATGCCCACCTTGCAGTCCATGCCAAGGCTCTCGGCGCGGGCCCGCATGTAGGACACGAGAAGGGACGCCAGGATGCCAACCATGCAACCGACAATCGACAGTTCGCGGAGCCGGATATCGTGGGCCCAGATCATCCACGAGCCGAGGCCGATGAAGAGGGCGCCGTCACCCATTCGGTCAAGCACCGAATCGTAGAAGGCACCCCACTTGGTGGCGGTATGGCTGAGCCGGGCCACCGAGCCGTCGAGCGTATCAAGCAGGCCGCTCACCAGGAGCAGGATCCCGCCCCAATGCATGTGGCCGTACCCGTACGCCACCGCCGACAGGGCGATCAGGAACGCCCCGGCGGTGGTGATCGAGTTCGGGGTGACGCCGTGCCGGAGGAGCGCCCTGACCAACGGCGCCGTCCCCCGGTGATACGCGTTCACTGCACCGCTGACCAATTCCGCCACACGCCTCCAAGGCCGTTTGCCAGATTGTTCAGCCACGAACCAGATGGCTGAACCGGGCGAAAAGCTAACTGCCGGAGGTAGGACGGGCAACGAAATGGTGGGCATAGCGGGCCGTAGCTGAGGCCGCCCACGGTCCCGCCTCGGAGTTCCCGCTGGCCTGGGTACCCGGGTTAGCGCTCGCTGACCCGATAGAGGACGACCACCGATCCGCCATCATCACTGGATCGGGCGATAGCGATCCGGTTGGTCCGGATGTCAATCGGCAGATTCCGGTTCCACCTTCCGCCGATCGCGCTTCCGACAAGGGCTCCCTGCTGCCAGACCTCCCAGCGGACCCCGTCAGCCACGTTCCGTTCGACCCAGAGCCGGCCGCGATCATCGAACCGCGCCGCCTCGACGAGTGCCTTCGCGGCGGGGCGCTGCATCGCGCGGCTGCACGAGCTGGCGCCATGGCTCGCCCGGAACGCCACGTACTCCCGGGTGCTATCCTGCCATTCCTGATCACGGATCGGCGCCGCAGGAACGTCGCGCGACAGGACCTTGACCGTATCTCCACCCGGCGACACCATCGCGATACGGTAGTCCAATCCACTCAGTTCATACAGCGTCCCGTCGGGCGCCGGCTCCACGCTGAAGGCCGGGGTCGCGAACGGAATACTGAAGATCTCGATGTTGCCGTTGCCCCAGGGGCATTCCACCCCGGCATTGTTGGCCGGTGCCGGGCCATACCAGATCGTGTCGAGCTGTCCGGTCGACGGAAAGCGGATATACCCCCGGCTCATGCCGTGGGTGCCCGGCTGCCGGGCGACGTTCAACAGCCAGACATGTGACGGCCCGGCCTGGCGTACCATCGTGGCCATGCAGCAGGCATGCGGCGTGAACCATTGCGCCACGAAGTCGCCTTTGGCATTCCAGCGAATCAGGCGACCGTTGCCGTTGTCGTCGACCGTCAGATCGCCGTCGAGCCAGCCACCACCAACCGGAGCCTGATACTCCTGCGGACCGGAGCCGACCCGGCCCACCAGACCATCCGCGACGCCATGATCGTCGAATCGCGTGATGGCGGCGGGCCCGGCGCTCATCACCAACACGCCACCCCGCGGGTCGATCAACACGCTGCGGATCTGCCGAAATCCCACGCCGCCTGAATCAGTGAGGGTGGCAATGGAATCGAGTTGCCAGTGCGGCGGTTCGCCGGTGACATGCACGACCGGATACCGACCGGTGCGTGTCACGGTGGTGCGGAGTTGGGTGCCGACGCCAGATGGTGAGCGGCATGCGCTCAACACGATAGCGGCGACGACGACGCATCGCAGCGGCGTGCGGATCAACCCGCGAGCAAGAGTCACAGCGCGCCGTACAGCAGGAAGGGGCGCGCTCGCAGCCGGTATGCCTCCAGCCCGGCCCGCCAGGTTGCCACGATCGCCGCGGGGGTGTCTCCCCGGACGATCGCCTCACGCAAGGTCTTGCCACCGGCCAGCCGGTCAAACGAGCCACCGACCTTGACCTGGCCCGGATGTACCGCCTGCATGATGGTCAGCAGCGTCAACGATGCGAACACCGGGTCAAAATGCTGCGGATCAGTAACCTCCCAGCGAATCCCCGCGACCAGCGTGTCGGCAAATTTCTTGTCGCCAGGAGCGTGCGGCGTGAACTGCACCGCACGAAAGGTCACGCCGGCGAGGTGAGCCTGGCGCACCCGTTGCAATACCGCAGTGGTGTCGAGCCACGGCGCGCCGACTTGCAGATAGGCCGCGTCCGTTCCCCGCCCGACCGACAAAGCTGTTCCCTCGAACAGGCAGCTGCCCGGATAGGCCTGCACCGCTGCCAGCGTCTGCAGATTCGGGCTCGGCGCGCGGAACGGCAGGCCGGTCTGGGCGAAGAGCATCGAGCGATGCCAGCCGGCGACGGGCACCACCGTAAGGGCGACCGGAATGTCGAGATCCGACGCGGCCAACCGCGCTTCCTCACCCAAGGTCAGGCCGTACCGGATCGGGACGGCGAGCCGACCGACCATCGACGTGAACGCCGTATCGAGGATGTTTCCTTCAATCGTGCCGCCGAGCGGATTCGGACGATCAAGTATCACGACCGGAATCCGATGGACCGCCGCCGCCTTCATCACCTCGACCGTCGTCGCGAGGTAGCTGAAGTAGCGGGCGCCGACGTCCGGCAGATCGACGACGATGACGTCAATCCCCGCCAGCATCTCGGCTGTTGGCGCGACAGTGCGGCCATACAGCGAGTAGATTGGCACGTGGGTACTGGAATCGACCGATGACCCGACGTGCTCGCCTGGTGCAGCACTTTCGGTGAGCCCATGTTCGGGGGCGAAGAGGGCGACAAGGTTGATCCCCGCCGCGCGAAATCGGGTGATGTCGCCCACACCATGGGCATCGACCGCGGCGACGTTGGTGACCAAACCGACTCGCTTGCCCCGGAAGAGTCCGATCGAGTCGGTGACTGCCACATCGATGCCGGGCCGAACACTTCGCGGCGCAACGACGCTCGCCGCCAGGCCACTGCCGCCATGACACGCGGCGAGCACGGCAAATGCCAGCAACCCTTTCACTCTGGTCAAGCGATACCGATGCATCGATCACTCCCGCTCGCTGTGGTATTTCTGGCCCTCGCCAGCTGTGCTCATCCCATCGCGCCAACGCCGGCACCTGTCCCCGCATCGGCGCCGCCAGCCACTCGCCGTCCAGAAGTGCGCCCGCCAATCGTCGCACTGCGGCCCGGCGCCGACCGTGTCCAGCACCTCATGGATTCACTTTCGGTGCGTGACAAGGTGGCCCAGCTCATCATGCCGTGGATCGCCGGCGGCTACGAACCGATTGACAGCCCGGAGATGACGCAGGCATTGATGTGGGTCGATTCGCTCCATGTCGGCGGCATCATCATGTCGATCGGCTCACCCACCGAAGTCGCAGCGAAGTTGAACGCCTTGCAGCGCGCCGCGCCACTCCCCCTCATCGTGGCGAGTGATCTTGAGGGTGGCACCACACTCCGGCTGACCGGCGGGACGCCCTTTCCGACCCAGATGGGGATTGGCGCGGCCGGCCGCCCCGACGATGCCTACCAGATGGGGCGAATCACCGCGATTGAGGGGCGCGCGGTCGGCATTCACTGGGCCTTTGCGCCCGACGCCGACGTCAACAGCAACCCCGACAATCCGGTCATCAACACCCGGTCGTTCGGTGGCGATCCGCAGGCAGTGGCCCGGATGGTCATCGCGGCCGTGCACGGCATCCAGGACAACGGCATGTACGCCACGGTCAAGCACTTCCCTGGCCACGGCGACACCGAAACCGATTCCCACCTGTCACTGCCAACGATCACGGCCGGCTGGGCCCGCTTCGATTCGGTCGAGTTCGTGCCGTTCCGGGCGGCGATCGCGGCGGGAGTCGACGCCGTCATGTCAGCGCACATCGCAACCCCCGCCCTCGATCCCGGCCAGGAGCGTCCCGGAACACTGTCGCCGCCAATCCTGACCGGCATCCTCCGCGATTCGCTGCACTTCGGTGGCATCGTGACGACCGACGCCCTCAACATGGGGGCGATTGTCAAGGAAGTCGGCGCCGATGAAGCACCGGTGCTCGCCTTCCTGGCCGGTTCAGACCTCCTGCTCATGCCGAGCGACGTAGGGCGCGCCATCGATGCAATGGTTGCGGCGGTGGAAAGCGGTCGAATCTCTCGGGCACGGCTCGACCAGTCGGTGCGCAAGATCCTTGAGATGAAGGCGCGTCTCGGCCTCTTTGACCAGCGCGAAGTGGACCTCAATCGTGTCTCATCGGTGGTGGACCGCGCCGACTTCCGCGCCATCGGACAGGACGTCACGCAACGGTCGCTCACGCTGCTCAAGGATTCCCTCGGCCTTGTCGCGTCGCTGCGAGCAACACCGCGTCCAGTCACCGTCCTCACCGCCGCTGATCCTGGCAGCGCGCTCGGCACCACATTGTCAGCCGAACTGCGCCGCAAGGGATTCACCGTCCGACAACTGTTGCTGCCGTTGCTCGCGGATTCCGCCACGCGAGACTCGGTCCTTCGACTCGTCGATCCGAGCCGACCAGTGATCATCGCGGCGTCGGTACGGGTGACCACCGGCAAGGGGACCATCGCGATGCCGATGAGCGCACAGATCGCGATCACGACGCTGGCCGCCCGGCAGCCGACGTTGCTGGTGTCGTTCGGTTCGCCGTACCTGATCTCGCAGGTCCCTGATGTCGGCAGCTACCTGCTTGCATGGTCGGGAACCGCGACGGGCGAAACCGCCGTCGCGAACGCACTCACCGGTGCAGCACCGATCACGGGGCACTCACCGATCCTGGTCCCTGGCGGCGGTCCGATCGGCAGCGGCCTTCAACTCGGTGCTGTTCCGTGACCGGGCGATACGGCCAGTTGCGCTGGATTTTCCTCGTGTCGGCCGCGGCTTGCGGACATCCGCCGGCGCCAGCGCCCGGCGCCCCGCTGCCGCTCTCCGCACCACTCGCGCTCCGCCTGGCGCCAGCTGCCCGCACTCTTGACTCGGCGATCGCGGCAGGTGCTGCACCTGGCGCGGTGCTGGCTGTGTCGGTGCGCGGACAACGCTACATCTACGCTACCGGGCACCTCGCCGTCGATGATTCCACGCGCCCCAACGCGCGCACGCTCTATGACATGGCGTCGCTCACCAAGGTGATTGCACTCACCACGATGACGATGATGGCGGTGAACGATCATCAGGTCGTGCTCGATTCACCGGTGGTGCATTACCTGCCGCAGTTTGCTGAGGGGCGCGGTGACAAGGCACATGTCACACTGCGCAACTTGCTGTTGCATGACAGCGGACTGCCGCCAGACCCGGCCAGATTTCTTGATACCCCACGCGACACTGCGATCGCCGAAGCCCTGCGGATTGGACTCGACACCACGCCCGGCGCGCGCATGGTCTATTCGGATGTTGGTGCGATCACGCTGATGGCCGTGCTCGAGCATCAGTATGGCGAGCGCTTCGATCACTGGTTCATGGAGCGGTTCGTCACGCCGATGGGCTTCCAGCGGATGCGCTACTTGCCGCCGAAGGACTGGCTCGCCGAGATCGCGCCCACTGAGAACGACACCATTCTCCGCCATCGCGTGGTGCACGGCGACGTGCACGACGAGAACGCCTACCAGATGGCGGGCGTGTCGGGTCATGCCGGGCTCTTCAGCGACGCCGAGGACCTGTTGCGTTTCGGCGAGTACGCGTTGGCCGGTGCACGAGGTAGTCATTTCGACGGACCGCTGCAGCCGCCGCATCAGTTCCGGACCTGGACCGTGTCGCAGGACACCCCCAAGGGCTCCTCTCGCGGGCTCGGCTGGGATACGCCGTCGCCGGTGTCGTCGGCCGGGAAGTACATGTCGGCGCGAGCGTTCGGGCACACCGGCTTTACCGGCACGTCAATCTGGATTGACCCGCCCAGGCAGATCGTGGTCGTCCTGCTGACGAACCGGGTCAACCCGACTCGCAACACCCCCCGGTTTGGTCAGATCCGGGGGGTAGTGGCCGATGCTGTCATGAAGAGCCTCTGGCCGGACATCAAACCCCGCCCCGGCGCCCACTAAATCAGTGGGGCATCGGTGGGAACCAATTCCCACCCCGAGGCGTTTCGCCGATTGACGCCGGACCTTGGCCCGGCCACTTTGAAGCAACGTCCAGAAGGAGTCGTCATGACCTCGCAGGCACCGGCTCAAGCCCTTCCAGAAGGGTTCGTCCTTACCCTGACCGACAACGCGGTCGTCGAGGTACGCAAGTTCCTCGCAGCCGAGAACCTGCCGGTCGATTCCGGCGGCCTCCGGGTGTCGGTGCTGCCGGGCGGTTGCTCAGGGTTCAAGTACTCGCTCAATATCGAGGACCACGCCGCCGAGGACGACATGACCGCCGACCTCAACGGGGTGCGGGTCTTCATCGACGCTTTTTCGGCGCAATACCTCTCAGGTGTGACGATCGACTATGTCACGGCGATGCAAGGGAGCGGGTTCACGTTCAACAACCCGAATGCGACCGGCGGCTGCGGCTGCGGGACGAGCTTCAACGCGTAGCAACGCTCGGACACTGGACGCTGGACACTGGAGGGCTCCGCCAATCGGAGCCCTCCGCGTTTAATGGCTAGATTCTCTCCAGGATCACTCGAAATCATCCAGGGCCCAGTGTCCAGCGTCCGCTGTTAACCATTCACCGTAACTGCCTCTGTCCCCCATCGACCTGACCGTCCTCGTCACCTACCTGATCCTCACGCTGGGCGTGGGGCTCTGGGTGTCGCGCGGGCAACGCAACGCGAGCGATTACTTCCTCGGCGCGCGCAACCTGCCGGCGTGGAGCGTGATGCTCTCCATCGTTGCCACCGAAACGTCAGCGCTGACGGTGATCTCCGTTCCGGGCATCGGCGCGCGCAGTGACCTCACCTTCCTGCAGCTGCCGATCGGCTATCTCTTCGGCCGTATTGGCGTCGCGATCTGGTTGTTGCCCGGCTATTTCCGGGGCGAGCAGGAAACGGCATACGCCAGACTGGAGACCCGGTTCGGCGCACCCACACGCCGGATGCTGTCGCTGATCTTCCTGGTCACCCGATTTCTGGGTGACGGCGTGCGGGTCTTTGCCGGTGCTATTCCGCTGGCGCTGCTCACCGGCTGGAGCATCCCGACCGCAGTGATCGTGATGGGCGCGGTCACGCTGATCTATACCTGGATTGGCGGCATCAAGGCGGTGATCTGGGCGGACGTGATGCAACTCGCCGTGTATGTCTCGGGCGGCGTTGCATCGCTGCTCATCGCGACACACCTCGCTGGCGGGGCCGGGCACGCATGGTCACTTGCAAGTGCCGCCGGCAAGCTGCACCTGATCGACCTGCACCTGTCGCTCACCGAACCGTACACGCTGCTCGGCGGGATTCTCGGCGGCGCACTCCTGTCAGCAGCATCGCACGGCACCGACCAACTGATTGTCCAGCGCCTGCTTGCCACACGATCGCTGCGTGACGCGCGCGTGGCGATCATCGGATCAGGCGTGCTGGTGATCCTGCAGTTCCTGCTCTTTCTGCTCGTGGGCGTGGCGCTCTGGGCCTCGCAGAATGCACCGGCAGGCGCGTCGCCGGATCAGCTCTTTTCGCAGTTCGTGCTGCATCATCTCCCCGTTGGCTTGTCCGGCCTGGTGATCGCGGGCATCCTGGCCGCGTCGATGGGTTCGCATTCCTCGGCCATCAGCGCGCTGGCGTCATCGCTGACCTACGATCAGTACGCGTCGTGGACTGGCGAGCGGGATCCTGTGCGGCTGCTGCGAGTCGGCCGCGCGGTGTCGCTGCTCTGGGGGGCTGCGCTCATTGGCGCGGCGATCGGATTCAACGCCTGGGCCGGTGGCACCAACACGCCCGTTGTCGTGTTGGCGTTGTCGATCGCATCAGTCACCTACGGCGCCCTGCTCGGCGCTTATGTCCTGAGTGGTGCGAGTGCCCGGATGCGCGGTCGCGACGTGATTGCCGGAACAGCCGTTGCGATGGCCATCATGCTGGTGACGATATTCGCCGCCCGGCTGGCGCAAGCTGGCATCTCGTGGCTGGCACCCCTGGGGCGCCTCTCCTTTCCGTGGTACGTCCCGATGGGCCTCTTGCTCACGCTCGCCTTTGCGTGGCTGTCGAGCTTGACCATGCGGGACCGAGTGATCGCGTGATCGTGATCGGCGCCGATGTCGGCGGATCCTCGGCGCGAGTCGTGCTTTACGACAACGGCGTCGAACAGGGCCGCGCCGAGGGGCCCGGCGGCTCGATGCGTCTGGGTCAGGGGGATGTGCTGGCGCATTTGCTGGCGGAGCTGATCCGACCACTCTTCCAGCGCAGTCGAGCGGCCCGCGCCGATGCGCTCGTCGTCGGGGCCTCTGGCGCCGGTCGCGAAGCAGAGCGCGTCGAGCTGCAGACTGCGCTCGAGCGGCAACGCCTGGCGTGGCGTGTGGTGACCACGACCGATGCCGAACTGGCACGCACGGCGGCATTCGAGGGGGATCCCGGCGTGCTGTTGATTGCAGGGACCGGCAGCATTGCAGTGTCGCGGGATGCGTCCGGCGAGTTTCGGCGCGCGGGCGGGCTGGGCTGGCGCATGGATGACCGCGGCTCGGCGTACTGGATCGGCGCACGAGCGCTCGAAGCGGTCGGAGCGATGTTCGATGGCACCGGCACGGTAACCCATCTCGCGGAGTCCCTCTGTACTGCGGCTCGCGTGGCGGGCATTGCCGGACTGTCGCACTGGTCGACGCGCGCGTCGACCGCCGATGTCGCAGCGCTCGCGCCAGCGGTACTGGCCTGTGCCGGCGCCGGAGATCCGGTCGCCGCAACGCTGCGCGATGCAGCCGTTGACGCGTTGGTGCATCTCGCCATCGCGGCCGGTGGCGGGCCGTTGCCCGTCGCGATCTCGGGTGGCTTGCTGGCGCCGGATCGCGCCCTGCGCGATCTGGTCATCAACGGATTGGAACGGCGCGGCATGACGGTGACACGTCGGCCGATCGACCCGTGTCGCGGCGCACCGATTCTGGCTCGAGCGGCGCCGGGATGAAAGTGCTAGCCGTCGCGCTCCTCTGTCGTATTGTGATGCTGGCAACACCAATGTCAGCGCAGCGACCGGTCGATTCGGCCCGAACGATCGGGATCGCGCCGATCGTGGTGACAGCCGGCGCGCTTGCGGCGGCATTCACCGTCGACGCGATCATTGCACGCCATGTCGAAGGTTCGACCACAACGGAGACACTCGGCACCGCACGCCAGCTCGACCGGTTCGGCGATGTTACCGGCATGGCCCCGATCATCGGCGGGCTTGCTGTCCTCGGGATCGTCGCGCACGACCGCTCGCTGACGCGAACGGCCGCGCTGGCCTTGGGAAGTGTGGCGACGGCGACCGTCGTCACCCAGGCGACCAAGTATGTCGTTGGGCGGGTGCGGCCCTACGCCGATCCCGACCGGGACGGCTCGGACTTACGGTTCTTTGCGGGGAGTCCGTCGTTCCCGTCAGGTCACACTGCCGCCGCATTCGCGCTGGCGACGTCGCTCGGCGATGCGACCGGTCATACCTGGGCCCGGATCGGATTCTACGTGCTGGCGACTGGCACCGGGTGGGCACGGATCACCGAGCAAGCCCACTGGCTGAGCGACGTAGTCGCCGGGGCCGCCGTCGGTATTGCGTCGGCGAAGTGGGCTTCCGGGCGGCTTCGGATCTTTGGCCTCCTTGCCCCCCGCATCATGGTCGGACACAACGGAAGTGGATTGGCGTGGACAGTACCGATCCCCGGCCCGTGAGTCCCGACCTGTAACCGTGGTGTCAGGTCGCGTTTGATACCTTGCGGCCGTCGGTCATTGCAACCGGCACACCTCGGCCCACAGGAGCGACCGATGCTTACCATCCGCGCCACGATGATTGCCGCCACCTTCGCCATCGCGTTGCCCGCCGCAGTCATTGCGCAGGCCGGCACTGCGACACCGAAAAAGGAGACTCAAGCCCAGCTTCAGAAAGAGGCCAAGGTCCCCCTGACGATGGCAATGGCGACGGCTCGCAAGGAAGTACCGACCGGCAAGGTCATCGAGCACGAGCTGGAGCGCGAGAAGGGGAAGCTGATCTGGTCGTTCGACATCAAGATCGCGGGCAAGAGCGGGACCGACGAAGTGAACATTGATGCGATGACCGGGACACTCGTCGATCATAGCCACGAGAGCCCGGCCGACGAGGCGAGGGAAGCCGCCGCCGACGCCCATAAAGCCGCCAAGAAGCCGTGACCGCAGCAGCCCAGTCCGCCGGGTGCACTGTAAGCCTCCCGACAGGTAGCGCAGCGTACACTCCGCGACCTTTGTTTTTATCCACCATTCGCTCCGAGGACCGCATGATTCCCCGCATTGCGACACCCGCCCTGCTTCTGGCGGCCACATTGGCGCTGGCCGCCGGTGCGGGCGCGCAGACCTTCAAGGTCACCAAATACGACATCGGTGGTATCGGTGGCACCGACTATCTCACGGCCGAACCTGGGACGGGGCGCGTATTCGTGTCGCGCGGCAGTCACGTGATGGTGGTCGATGGCCGCGACGGCAAGGTCCTGGGCGACATCCCCGACACCCCGCGCATGCATGGCATCGCGCTCGCGATGAAGGACGGCCACGGGTTCACCACCAACGGCGGTGATTCCACGATCACGATGTTCGACCTCAAGACGCTTGCCGTGATCAAGAAGATCCAGACCCACACTGCCGGCCACGACGGCATCATGTACGACGATGCGACGGATCGGATCTATGCCATCAATCACGGTCGCCCCAATGGCAGCCTGACCGCAATCGATGCCAGGACCGGAGACGTTGTCGGCGCCGTGCAGCTTGACGGCACCGCGCCGGAAGGCGGCGCGTCGGATGGCAAGGGCAAGCTGTATATCAACATGGAAGACAAGAGCGCCATCACGGTGGTGGACTCGCGCGCGCTCACGGTACTGACCAGCTGGCCGATCGCCCCGTGCGACGGGCCCAGCGGGATTGCGCTCGACCGCGCCAGCAACCGCATCTTTTCGGGCTGCGGCAAGACGTCCGTCGTCACCGACGTGGCCACTGGCAAGGTCGTTGCACAAATTGCCAACGGCGACGGCGTCGATGCACTCGGCTGGGACAGCAACCAGAAGTTGATCTACATTCCCGCCGGCCGCGACGGCAACATCACCGTGGTGCACCAGGACAGCCCCGACAAGTACACGGTGGTGGCCACCGTCACGACGGTGCCGGGCGCCAAGACGATCGCCGTCGACGAGGTCAAGCACATCGCGTATCTCTTCCAGCCACAGTACGGTCCCGCTCCAGCGGGCGCGCCGACATCGGGACGCGGCGGCCCCCGCGGACCAATCGTCGCCGCCTGGTTCGTGGTCGTCACGCACTGATCCACCGGCGCTTCCCGAACGGTGAAGGGCCTGTCCGCATATCCCTGCGAACAGGCCCTTCGACATTCCCGTCAGTTGCCGGCTAGGACTGGACCGGAGGGACCGGTTGAGTCCGCTTCACCAGGACCAGCATCGCCGGCACCAGGTAGAGCGTGATGGGGGTCGACAGCGCCAACCCGCCGATAACAGCAATCGCCAGCGGTTTCTGCAGTTCACTCCCTGCCCCCAGGGCAAGCGCCAGGGGCAGCAGACCAAACAGGGTACAGAGCGTCGTCATGAGGATCGGCCGCAGGCGGATCATTCCCGCCTCCTGAAGCGCCTGGGCCAGCGGCACGCCGTCCGCGAGGCGGCGATGGGCAAAGTCCAGCAGGATGATCCCGTTTTTTACGATCAGGCCGACCAGCAGGATCAGTCCCATGAAGCTCGCAACATTGAGCGGCGTGCCGGTCACCGCGAGCAGGACCAGCGCCCCGACGAACGAGAGCGGCGCCGCAAGCAACACGATGAGCGGCTCGACAAACGAGCGGAACTGCAGCACCATGACACCCACCACGCTGAGCGCAGCAAGGCCCAGGACCGCGAGCAGCGCTCGGAACGCCGCCTGCTGACTCGCATACTGTCCCGCGATCTCCAGCCGGATTCCTGAGGGAGGAGGCGTGGCTGCCAGCACGCTTTTGACGTCGCGCATCACGTCGCCCAGCGCGCGATCGGCGATGTCAGCGGTCACATCGACCATCTGCTGCTGATTCTCTCGCAACAGCTCGGCCCGCGCCTGCTCGGGCGTGAAGGTCGCCAGTGTGCCCAGCGGAACGCTGGAATGTCCGGATACCAGCGGCAACGATGCCAGCCGCATCGGATCGAAGCGAAATGCATCCGGCGCTCGCACCCGGATCCCCACCGCGCGATCCTCGAGGCGTACATCACCGGCGTCGGCACCCAGCAGCGCGCCGGACACCTGGTCACTGACGTCCCCGACCGACAGTCCTGCGCGCGCGGCCTTGGCGCCGTCGATCGCCATCGCCATTTCGGCACTCGGCTCGCTGACGCCGTTGTAGAGGTCTTCGATGCCGTCCACCTTTTCAAGCTTGGGCGACACCTGCAATGCGTAGTGTTCCAGCGCTTCAAGGTCAGGGCCGAACAACTTGATCTCCACCGGGCTCGCGGCGCCGGCGAGGTCATTGATCACATCCGACAGGATCTGCACGAACTCGATGTGCAGTCGCGGCACCGCGGTCGCAATGCGACTGCGCACGTCGTCGATCACTTCGTCGGCGCTGCGGGTGCGTTGGCTACGCGGTTTCAGCCGGGCAACCAGGTCGCCACGATTCTGTAGCGTCGCAAAGAGGCCGAGCTCTGCGCCGGTCCGGCGCGACGTCCCCTGGATTTCCGGCGTGTCGGCGAGGATCACTTCCGCCTGGTGGATCAGGCGATCGGTTTCTGCCAGGGCCGTCCCGCCCGGCGTGAAGTAATCGAGCACGAAGGCGCCCTCGTCCATTTCCGGCAGGAACCCCGTGCCGACAAACCGGTAGGCCACTGCTGACCCGCCAAGCAGGAGCACGGCGATCGCCGGCGCCCAGACCGGGCGGCGCAGCACCGCCGCCAGGGAACGCCCATACCACGCCGTGAGCGCTTCGCTGATGCGCCCGAGGCGATCGGTGGCATCGGCGTGCGTGCCGACGTTGCCTCCCGCCGCCAGGTATTGATTGCTGAGCAACGGAATCAGGGTCAGCGCCAGGCCAAGGGACACCAGGACCGCAATCGTCAGCGTGATCGACAAGGCGTGAAAGAACTGCCCTTCGACACCGGTCAGCAGGCCAAGCGGCAGAAAGACTACGACCGTGGTGACCGTCGATGTGGTCACCGGCCAGATCAGTTCCTGGACTGCGTGGCGAACCGCCGCGTGTCGGTCGGACTCCAACTGCAGGTGCCGCACAATGTTCTCGGTGATAACGACCGCGTCGTCGATCACCAGCCCGATGGCGATCGCCATCGCGCCGAGGGTCATCAGGTTGAAGCTCTGGCCCAGCAAATACATCACCAGGACCGTGATCGCGAGCGTCAGCGGGATCGACGATGCACTGATCGCCGTGATCCGCGCGTGGCGAAGAAAGATCAGCAGCACGACGATTGCCAGCGCGGCGCCGATCAGCATCGCATCACGAACTGATCGCACGGCGTCTCGAACCAGCGACGCCTGATCATACAGCGGCTTGAGGTGCACGCCGGGCGGCAGGACGAGGCTCCGGCTCAGCGACGCGATGCTGTCGGCAATGGCCAGGGTGTTGCCGCCGACCTGGCGGCTCACGTTGAGGAGGGCCGCCGGCTTGCCGTCGCCGGCAATGACCCGGACGCGATCTTCCTGGGACGGCACCACGCTGGCGATATCGCGCACCCGCAGGCCGTGCGCCAGCGCGATCGCGCCGATGTCCTCGGCCGACCGTGCTTCGGTTGCCGTGACGATCAGGTACTGCTTGTAGTCGAGTGGCATCCGGCCGACGGCGCGCGGCGTGGTGGCGCTGTCGATTGCAGCCGCGAGATCGGCGTAGGTCAACCCCTGCGCCGCCAGCTGCACGGGATCAGCGATCACCTCGAACTCGCGCACGTCACTGCCCATCACGTCGACGCGAGAGACCCCTGGAACTCGCGACATCAACGGCCGGATCTGGTAGCGGGCGATGTCGTAGAGCGTCGCCGGATCACCGCCCTCGAGATTGTACGACAGGATCGGAAAGAGCGATGGTGTCAATCGTTCGATTTCGATATCGAGCCCAGCGGGGAGCGTTCCCCTCAGCTGATTGACCCGGGCCTGCACCTGTTGCAATGCCAGCGCCATGTCGGTACCCGACAGGAAGGTGACGTTGACTTCGCTACCACCGCGGATCGAGCGCGATTGCACCCGGGTCACGCCGGGCACCACCCCCACCGCTTCCTCGATTGGCCGGGTGATCGAGAACATCACTTGCCGGGCGCCGAGCGCGCTCCCTTCCGACACCACCGTGATGCGTGAAAACACCAGCTCCGGGTAAATCGCCGACGGCAAACGGGTGGCGGCCGCGATCCCGCCCAGGCTGAGGAGCGCGACGAGCAGGTAGACAAAGCGCCGCTGGCTGGCGAGCGCATCGAAGAGCGAGCGCCCATCGCTCACGGTTTGGGCTTTCCGATCCGGGTGCCATCCTCGACCCCGAACGCTCCGTGCGTCACCACCCGATCGCCGGCCGCCAGCCCCTTCACGATCTCGACGACGGAGTCACCGCGGCCGCCCAAAATCACCGGCGTCGCGTGGGCGACGTTCGCACTGTCGACCACGAACACGGTGAAGCCATCGTCTTGAGGTACCAGCGCGACGGACGGCACCACCAGGGCCTGCGGACGCGTCGCCGCCGTAATCACGCCGGTAACCGATTCGCCGATCCGCAACTGCCGCTCGGCGCGGCCCACCTGGACCCGCACGATCACGCCGCGAGAGGCGGAATCCACCGCGGCTCCGATATCCGCAACGCGACCCGCAGCAATCGTCGCACCGGATGGACCGTCGGTCGCCCGGATGGCGACGGCATCGCCACGGGCAATCTGCGCGGCGTCCGCTGGCGTCACCGTCAACAACAGATCGAGCGCTGTGGGGTCCGCCACCTCGACCAGGACCTGGCTCAGGTCGACCGAGGCACCCAGCGTCGCATCGAGACGCGTCACGACACCTGCAATGGGCGAGCGTATCTGGCCAAGCGCCACCAGGCGGTGCGCCGTACTACTGTCGGCCTCTGCCCGGGCCAACTCCGCGTCGGCCTGTTCGAGGTCCTTGCGAGCCGCGATTCCTTCGTTCACCAGCCGCGCCGCGCGCTCCTGGGCGTGGCGTGCAGCGCTGACGGCGGCGTTGGCGCTGCGGGCGGCGGCATCGAATCCCGACAGGTCAAGTGTGACCAGCGGTTGATCCTGCTTCACAACGTCTCCGAGCGCCACCAGCACTCCAGTCACCCGGGTCGCCGCCGGTGCGCTGAGTTCTGCGACGTGACCCGAGCGTGACTGGACCACGCCGAGTGCCGTGACGCTTTCAACGAAAGGCTGCACAGCTACCGGCACGACCGTCGCGTCAACAACTGCAGCATCGGTGCTGTCGCCCGCGGTTTCGGCGCCGTGGCGTCCGCACGCCGCTACCGCTGCCATGCTGACCACCACCATGAGGCGGCGGGGTCCGAGAGCGAACGAGCAGGTCTTCATGGCGATCCGGTGGCCGTGGTCAGGGTAAGAAGGCGAAGCGTCGCATCCGCGATGAGCAAGGTGCTCACGTCGTCGATATACTGGCTGCGAACATCGCGTGCGCTACGCTGTGCTTCGAGCACATTCGCCAGCGGGGCGGCGCCTTCGGTATAGGCCGTCATTGCCAACGACGCGACACGGTCCGCGCTCCGCAACAAGGTTGCGTCGCGGCTGAGGCGGCTATTGGCAGCCCGACGCTGCGCGCGCGCAATGGCGAGTTCTGTGCGACTCTCGAGCGTCACCACCTGCAACTCGGCGTCGGCGCGATCCCGCTCCGCCAGGGCCTCGGCAATGGGCCCGCGATTGCGATTGAAGATCGGCAATGGCAGCGAGAATCCAATCGTCGGCAGCAGACCAGGTTCCGCCCCGGTCGGGTCGCCCGTTTCGAAGCCGAATATCAGGCCGGGACTCCCCCACGCAGACCGGCGCTGCAGGCGCAATGTCAGCGCAGCCGACTGCAGCGCTGCAGCGCTACTGGCCACGAGTAGCGGCGAGGCAACCAGGCTGTCGGGTTCCGCTCGAGTCACCGGGACCAGCGAATCGCTCAGCGTCAGGGTCGTGCGATCGGTCGGGAGGCCGAGCAAGGATTGCAGTTCGAGCAACGCCGCGACCGCGCTCACGGAATCGGCGGCCGCAGCGTTGCCCTCCTGGCCGGCGGTGAGGGTGGCCAACTCGACTTCCAACTCGCTGGCATCGCCAGCCAGGAGTCGGGCGGCGGCGATTCGCCGCAGTGAATCAGCGTCGTTCGCGTTGCGCGCCGACAGCGCTTCGTGTGCGAGCGCTGCCAATGCCCGGGTATAGCTGGTATCAACATCGAGAGCCACCGCCGCCCGCGCAAAGCGCTCGCGATACCGGGCTGCCAGTTGGTCGACTTCTGCCGCGTGGACCCGCAGGCCGCGCAACCAGATGTCATCCAACGGCATCTCGGCGGTCAGGTGGTACTGCGGAGTGGACTTGGTGTAACTGGCCGCCAGCGTGGGGTCTGGAACGCTTCGCGCCGTAACGGCCCGCGCGCGAGCCGCGCTGGTATCGGCGCGGGCGGCAGCCAACCTCGGGCTCTCCGCCAGCGCGCGCACGATGGCATCTGCGCGGGACAATGGCTGCTGCGCCGCTAGCGGCGGAGCCAGGAACAGGAAGATCAGGACGTACCAATGCAGGCGCAGCGGAACCTCGACCGGGTGCGGGAACCAAGCCGACAGCCTAGTCCGCACCACCTGTCGCCACGATGACATCACCCCGCTGGTGCCGGCGGAAAGCGGACGTCCACGCGGGTCCCGCCCCCCTCCGCCGCACTGAGGGTGATCGACGCCATGTGCGCCTGCACGATCCACTGCGCGATGGAGAGACCCAAGCCGGCACCGCCAGGTCCGCCCGCGCTGCCCCGTTGCCGGGCCAGATCGCCACGGTAGAAGCGCTCGAATACGTGCGGCAGCTGCTCCGCCGGGATGCCGCAGCCGGAGTCGACCACACTGAGTGACGCGCCCGCGTCACTGCGACCGACCGTGACGGACACTCGTCCATCTGGCGGCGTGAACTTGATCGCATTATCCAGCAGGATCATCACCAGTTGCCGCAGCAGCTCACCGTCGCCCGCCACGACGGCCTCTTCAAACTCGCAAAGTTTCAGGGTGACCCGACGCACCCGGGCCAACGGTTCAGCAGCGCCGACGGCATCAGCTACGATGTCATCGAGAAAGACGCGACCAGGATCCGGTCGGCGCTCGCCCGCGTCTGCCCGAGCCAGGGTCAGCAGATCATCGACGATCCGCCCGACCCTGCGGCTCTCGGATTCGATTGATTGCAACGCCGCAACGTACTCCCCCGTCGCGCGCGGACGATCGAGGGCCACCTCGGCCTGGGTGCGGAGCACCGTCACCGGGGTGCGCAGTTCGTGAGCGGCATCCGCCATGAACTGCCGCATCCGCGCCATCGTGGTTTCGATCGGTCCGGTCGATTGTCGGACCAGAAACCAGCCGCCAAGGAGCACGAGCAACAACGCGCCCGCTGACGCGGCCCCAAAGGCGGCAATCAACGAGGAATAGCGATCCTCGAGTTCGATCTTGTCGGCAATCGCCACCGCGATTTCCGTCCGTCCGCTCGCCAGGACAAATCGCTCCGCGTGCAGTTGCAGTCGGCCGTGGCGCACATGCTGCTCCGCGTTGAATTCACCGCTCGCTCCCGCTCGCTGGGCCGCGGCGCGAATCCACGGCTCGGCCAACGCTGGCGTGATCGGCGTGCCATCAGGGGCCAGCAGGAAGAGATCGCGATCATCGATATGGAGTTCTTCCACCGCATCGACCACCGCGCCGGTGGCGTGGGACTCCAGTTCGCGCGTCCGTGCAGCGCGTTCCAGTTGTGCCGTCGCGTCGCGCAGCGAGCCGATCAGCTCCCGGTTGAACTGGTGCCCGATCGCAAGGAAGAGCCCGCCGCCGAGCAGCAACAGCGTTGCGCACAAGGTGGCGAAATACCAGGCCGTCAGCTTGAGCCGCAGCGCGCCGATCGGAGAGCGAGTCAGCCGCATCTAATCGCCGAGTCGATAACCAGCGCCACGGAACGTCTGGATCAGCTTGACGTCATGTCCATCATCAATTTTCCGACGCAGCCGGCGGATCAGCACCTCGAGTACGTTGGTGAACGGATCGTGATTGTCGTCCCAGACATGCGCCGTGATCAGGGCGCGGTCGATTACCTGGCCACGGTGCTCCACGAAACAGGCCAGCAAGGTGAACTCCTTGGCCGTCAACTCGATCGCGTGGCCGGCGCGGATAACGCGGTGCCGACCGAGATCGACTTCGAGGTCGGCAACGTACACGACCTCAGGCTCCAGCCCTGGCCGGCGCCGTCCCAGCGCACGGACCCGGGCAAGCAGCTCGCGAAAGGCGAAGGGCTTGGTGAGGTAGTCATCGGCACCGGCATCGAGCCCGGCCACACGGTCGTCCACACTGTCCCGTGCGGTGAGCATCAGGATCGGTGTGGCACGCCCGGCGGTGCGCACCGCGCGGCAGACGTCAAAACCGGAGCCACCCGGCAGCATCACATCGAGGATCAGCAGGTCGAAATCGTCGGCCAGCGCGAGAGCGCATCCGGTGCGAAAGTCGCCGGCGGTGCGGAGCTGGTGACCGTGTTCGGTCAGGCCGTCCGACACGACCGCGGCGATTTCGGCGTCATCCTCGACGAGAAGCAGGCGCATGGAGAGAAGCTACCGCTTTGGCGCCCGATTCAGTCCAGCGTCTCCGTAATCACCGGCTTACCGGTCCGGAGCACCGAATGGCGGTAGCCGTACGCGGCATAGAGTGCGACACCGATCACCAGCCAAGCCACGAAGCGGATCCAGGTTTCGACTGGCAAGTGCCTCATCAAGTAGCCGCACATCAGCACGCCAAGTGCTGCGGTCACGTGCACAAACGGGACCCGGAACGGTCGCGGCCGATCTGGTTCCTTGTACCGCAACACGACGACGCCGATGCAGACCAGGATAAAGGCGAAGAGCGTGCCAATGTTCGTCAGGTCGTACGTTTCTCCGGCGTCGCCAATCAGTGCCCATAGTGCGACGAAGACACCCGTGACCAGCGTTGTGACGTGGGGAATGCGGGACTTCGGGTGAATCTTCGCCGCCCATGCCGGCAACAGTCCGTCGCGCGCCATCCCGAAAAAGATCCGCGGCTGGCCATACTGGAACACCAGCAGCACCGCCGAGAGCGAGAAGAGTGCGCCCAGCGCCACAATCCGGGAAATACTGGCGAGGCCGGTCGCCTTCAATGCGTACGCCAACGGATCGGCCGACGCGCCCAGTGCGCTCGCCGGGACCATGCCGGTCAGCACCACGCCAACGACGATATAGATCACGGTGCAGACAGCAAGTCCGCCCATGATCCCGATCGGCAGGTTGCGTTGGGGATTCCTGGTCTCCTCTGCCGCCGTCGAAATCGCGTCAAAGCCGATATACGCAAAGAAGACGATCGCCGCACCCTGTCCGATGCCGGAAAGCCCTGCTGGCGCAAAGGGATGGTAGTTGGCGGTGTTGATGTGCTGCATCCCCATCACGATGAAGAGCCCGAGAATCGCGAGCTTGATGAAGACGAGGATGTTGTTGGCTCGCGCGCTCTCGCGCACGCCCATCAGCAACAGACCGGTGATCAGCGCCACGATCGCAAACGCTGGAACATTGATCAGCACCGGAACGCCAAAAAGGTGCGGTGCCTTCTCCAGAAGGCCGTGCACGGCCGGGTCCGGCGAGAGCAGCGCGGTGCGGTAGCCCGTGGTGAGCCACGCGGGAAACTCGATCCATCCGCTGAATACCGATTTGAAGTAATCGCCCCACGAAATGGCGACGGCCACGTTCCCGACGGCGTACTCGAGGATCAGGTCCCAACCGATGATCCAGGCTACGATTTCGCCCAGCGTCGCATACGAGTAGGCGTAGGCGCTCCCGGCCTGCGGAATCATCGCGGCGAGCTCAGCGTAGCAGAGTCCGGCAAACGCACAGGCCATACCGGCGAGCACGAAGGAAAGCACCAGCGCGGGGCCCGCGCCGGCACGAATCACGTGGCCGGCGGCGTCGACCTGCCCCGCAGCCGCCGAGCCGATCGCGCCGAAGATGCCGGCACCGATCACGGCCCCGATGGCGAGCATCACCAGGTCGAACGCGGTGAGCGAGCGGATCAGGCCACGATCACTCTGCGCCTCGATCGGCTTGCGCTGGAAGAGCGAGTTCAAAAGGTCACCGTCACAACGATTACTCCAGGCACGGGCTTGCCATTGGGGTCTTTCGCGGGCGTAAATCGGTATCCGCGCATCGCTTCATCGAATTCTCGCGCGTACTTGGTGTTCGCGATCGGCGGGGCCACCTTGACGTCGACCACCGTGCCATCAGCCGCGACCGTAAAGGTTACATCGACCGTCGTTCCCTTGAGTTGTTTGGGCCCGTTGATCGCGGGCAGCACCATCTGACGTGCTTCCGGTGGTGAGCCGCCGCCCGTCCCCTCGCCGCCGCCCTTGCCGCTACCGGTCCCGGGACCCTGGCCGCTGCCATTGCCGGTTCCGGTGCCGCTGCCATTGCCCCCTCCTGAACCGGTTCCAGTGCCGCTGCCCGGTGCCGCGGCGGGTGGGGCAACAACGGCAGCAGGTGGAGCGGGCACAGGTTCGGGAGTCTTGGCAGGCACCGGAATCGGTGCGGGTGGCGGTGGAACGACGGGCGGTGTTGTCGGCGGCGGCGGCGGTGGATGCGCCTTGTCGAAGGTCGCGCCACCATGACCACCGCCTCCGCCGCCGCCACCGAGCACCATCTCGATCGCGTCGCCGATCGGGCTCTTGGCCGGCAGCACGACAGCAGCTGTGAGCCGAATCGCCAGGTAGATAATCAGGGCGTGCAGCAGCAACGAGATGATCGGAGCGGCGCGGTTGCGCCGTTCCGATTGAGGCAATGAACCGCGGACGCGGACGCTCCGAGCAGGAGCGTCCGCGTCCGGGGCTGGAGGCATCGACATGGGCCGCTGCCTCAGTACGCCTCGATTGGAGTCACGCCGACCACTTCCACTCCGGACGATCGCGCCGTGTCGACCGCCTTGATGACATCGGCGTAGATCCGGTTCACGCCCGGCTTGAGAAACATCAGCTTGGCCGGCCGGATCGCGAAGATCTGGGTGATCCCCGCGGCGAGATTGTCAGCCGTATACTGGGTCCCGTTGATCCAGTACGTCCCGTCATCACGCAGCTCGAGCACGATCTGGTCGCTCTGCGTCTGGTTCTTCGTGGCCGTGTCGGTCGGCGGAATGTTGATCGGTACCGCCGTCCGTCCCAGTGCAATGACCACCATGAAGATGATCAGCAGCACCAGCAGCACGTCGATCATCGGCGTCACGTTGATGTCCGAACTGACGCCCCCGCCCCCTCCGGATGACATTGCCATGGCTACTTCTTCTCCTTCTTGTCACCCATGAGGCCACCCGTGTGCTCGGTAATAGCCATGAGCACGCGTGCACCGGCGCGGCGACCGACCTCGATCGCCTGCTGCACCTTGCTGTACTTCAGGTTTACATCGGCCTTGAAGAACAGGATCTTGTCCTTCGTGTGCGAAGTGGCATAAAGGGAGGTCAACGTCGACTCCGCCTGCTCCTTCGACATCTGCACCTTGTTCACGAAGTAGGCCCCGTTTTCATCCAGCCCCAGCGTGATCTCGTCGTCGGCCTCGGGCGCCTTCTCGACGTTCGATGCACTGGGCATCGTCGCCTTGAAGCCGGCCTCGAGGAGCGGCGTCACGATCATGAAGATGATGAGCAGGACCAGCATCACGTCGATCATCGGAGTGACGTTGATGTTGGCGTTGACCTGCCCCGGGCCACTAGCTGCTGATATGGCCACTGCCGCTCACTGCCTTCTGGGCCTGGAATTCCTTGGTGAAGATCGAGCGCCCGAACTCGCTCCCCACGCTCTTGATCAGGTAGTCGATCAGTTCCTTGGAGGTGTACGTCATCTCGACCGTGAGATTCTCGACCTTGGTCGTGAAGTAGTTGTACGCCCAGACTGCCGGAATCGCAACGATCAGGCCGAACGCCGTCGTGATCAGCGCTTCAGCGATACCGGAACCGATGCCCGCCAGACCGCCCGACGCGCCGCCCGCAGCCGACATCGACTGGAAGGCGTTGACGATACCCATCGTGGTGCCGAGCAGACCGACGAACGGCGCCGTCGCACCGACCGTACCGAGCACGCCTGAGCCGCGCTTGAACTCGGAGAGGACGATCAGCATCTGCCGTTCCACTGCACGCTCAGCCGAGTTGATGTCGGCGGCCGTGACGGTCGCGCGATCGGAAAGGAGCGGCTTGACCTCGGAGAGCGCGCCGCCAAGCACGCGCGCCACGTGGGAGTCCTTGTTCTTCTCGGCCAGGGTAATCGCCTGGTCGATGTTTTCTTCCTGGATCGCCCGCGAAAATTGCGGCGCGAACCTGCGGGTCGCGCTTTCGCTCTTCTTGATCTTGAGCAACTTCACGACCACGATCGTCAGCGAGTACATCGACATCATCAGCAGGACGATGACGATACCCTTCGCGAACATTCCGGCTTGGGTCCAGAGATCCAGCAGACTCATCTTGCAACCTTTCGATGCTGTTGGTTAGCGGCCGCACCGCTGCGACACGCCGTCGGTGTGCTGCGTACTAATTCGAAATCTTGAACGACACATTCTGCTCGACCAGCTGCCGGACCGGCGTCCCGCGCATCTTCGCGGGGGAGAACTCGCACGCCTGGATGGCGGCGATGGCCGGTTCCTCGAACGCCTTGTTGGTGCTGCTCACCACGGTCAACGAGTTCGGCTCGGCATGCCCGTCGGCGCCAATCACGTAGCGCAAGGCCACGGTGCCCTGCAGGTTCATGCTGTGCAGCGCCGGCGGATACTTGGGTGGCGCGCACTTGGCCGTCGGCTTCGCCTGTTCATCGACCTGGTCCGACGTGTACGTGTCCTGCGTGGTCACCGGACCGGTACCGCCGATGACGCCGGTTGCCAGGCCGCCCTCGACGCCCTTACCCGAGAAATTCTTCGGATCGAACTTCTCGTTCAGGTTGACCGGCGGAATTTCCGTCGGCACCACCTTGGGCGGCACGATCGTCTGGAACCCCTGCGGCGGCGGATTGGCCGACACGATCACCTTCTGGTCCGGTGGTGGTGGCGGCGGCGGTGGCGGCGGTGGCGGCGGCTTCATGAACGTCATGTGCGTGTCGGTCAACATCTTCTTGACCGTTTCCGCCGCACCCGACGTGAGCTTGACCGCCACGATAATGACCACCAGGTGGATCACCACCGAAACGATGGTCTGACCGGCGGTTCGCTGCCGCTTGGGCTTCGACTCGATCAGGTTGTCAAACACGGATGGAACCTCCAACGGATGGACGACTGAAAGCACCTGGATACAATCTGCGGGCGCCACTTCGCGTGCGGCTCACTGCAAGATGACAAATCGTTAACAAGCAGATTAGCATCAAGATTGCCCGCGCCCAGCCCTCTTACGCACTATCCGGCCCCGGCGTTGGCACCGACTTGGGCAGGGTAAACGAGAAGATACTGCCGCGCCCGGTGCGGCTTTGCGCCGAGATGGTCCCGCCGTGCGCCTCGGCAATCCAGCGGGCGATCGCCAGGCCGAGTCCAGTGCCGGGATGCTCGCCGGTGCGGGAGCGGGCGAGGTCGGCGCGCCAGAACCGCTCGAAGACGTTCGCGAGGTCGCCGGGCGCAATGCCAATCCCCGTGTCATGGACTGACACCGTGACACTGTCGACGCTGTCGGTGAGGCGAATGAGGACCTGACCATTGGGCGGCGTGTACTTGAGCGCATTGGTGACGAGGTTCATCACCAGCTGGCGAATGCGCGGGGGATCGACGGGCAGCATCACCGGATGCGACGGCTGCTCGGTCCGCACCGACACCGTGCTGAGTTCGCCGAGCATTTCGGCCGTCTCCGCGGCCTCGGCAATAAAGGTCCGCATGTCGGTGTCGACCAGCGACAGCGACGCGCCACGCTCGTCGGCGTGTGCCAACGTCAGCAAGTTGGTGATCAGCTCGCTCATCTGGTTGATCTGCCGAAGTGTCTCGTCGAGCGTCGGCACGATTTCGGCGGGTGTACTCGGGTGCGTGAGGGAGCGTTCGACGCCGGCGCGCAAGACCATCAACGGCGTCTTGAGTTCGTGCGAGGCATCGGCCGTAAATCGGCGCAGCGCCACGAAGCTCTGCTCGACGCGGCCCAGCATGTCGTTGAGTTTCCGACCGAGCCGGGCGAGTTCATCATCGCCAGGCGGCGCAGCGAGACGCCGGTTGAGCGAAGTCCCGTCGTGGATGGCGCCCAGCTCGTCGATCATCACCTCGACCGGAACCAGCGAGCGACCGGCCAGCCAGTAGCCGAGGCTCCCCGATGCCACCAGAATCAGCGGCGCCATCAGGAGCATCGAGCGAAGGATCTGCTCCACCCCGGTGGCGTCAACCCGGAGCCGCGCGGCGACCAGGACGGCACCGGCGCTCTGCACCGAGTCGACCGCCGCGAGGTCGTAGCGCAATGGCTGTTCACTGATGCTGCCGGCGAGATCTCCGGCACCGAAGGGCGGTGGCCGGCGGATCATCAGTGCGATCACCGCCATTGCGAACTCTTCGGGGAGGGCCGTCGCCGACGGCGAGCTGTAGACCACATGGCCAGAGCGGTCCGCAACAAAGACGTAATCCGGAATCGGGTCGAAGTACGGCCGTACGACATCGATACTGGAGGTGGCGGTGCTGTCGGTCGCGCCAACACCGAAGGAAGGCAGGCGCGACGAGACCAGGATGGTGCGCGCAAAAGTTGCTTCGTTATGGAGGCGGTCGTCGAGCTCGATCTCTGCCTGACGCGGCGCCGTCGCGGTCCATTCCAGATACACCGCCGCCCCGAACGCCACCATGGTAGCGGTCAGGGCGAGCGAGTAGTACACCGCCAGGCGAAACCGGATCGACTGCATTCAGGCCTTGACCACGTATCCCACGCCGCGCACCGTGTGCACCAGCTTCCGGGGAAAGCCCGCATCGACCTTCTTGCGCAGGCGATTGATCACGACGTCGACGATGTTGGTGCCGGGATCGAAGTGATAGTCCCATGCGTATTCAGTGATCAGCGTGCGCGACATGACGCGTCCGGTATGGCGCATCAGGTACTCGAGCACGGCGTATTCCTTGGGCGTCAGCTCGATCGCGTTGCCAGCGCGGTGGACTTCGCGCGACTCGAGGTCGAGCTCGAGGTCGGCAACCTGCAGCGACCGGGCCGTCAGCTGCTTGGGCCGCCGGGACAGCGCTTCAACGCGGGCCAGCAACTCCTCGAACGAGAATGGCTTGGTGACATAGTCATCGGCGCCGGCGCGGAGCGCGTCGACCTTGAACTGCACGCTGTCCTGCGCCGTCAGCACCAGCACGGGCAGCGTCAGGCCGCGGTCGCGCAGCGTGCGGAGAACTTCCAGGCCTGACATCCCTGGCAGGCGCAAGTCGAGGATGATCAGGTCGTAGGGGACCGCCGACACCACCCGCAACGCCTCGGCGCCGTCCATCACCCAATCGGCGATGTACTGCTGCTCTTCCAGGCCGCGCTTGACGTACTGGCCGACCGTCTTGTCGTCCTCGACCACGAGCAGCTTCATGCCGCCTCCTCAGCCAGGGGCAAGGTGATCCGGAAGGTGGTGCGCACGCCAGGTGCACTGTCAACTGTAATGGTGCCGCCATGATCGGCGATGATACCGTAGCAGATGGCCAGACCCAGTCCGGTCCCGCGCGCCGGCCCTTTGGTGGTAACAAACGGGTCGAAGATACGCGGCAGCAACTCGGAAGGTATCCCCGGGCCGTCATCTTCGAGTTCAATCAGCGCGCAGCCATCGGCCGCCCGGGTCCGGATCACGACCGTGCCGCGGCCCCCGGTCGAATCGGCGGCGTTGAGCAGGATCGCCATCACGGCCTGAATGAGGCGGTCCGCGTTTCCCAGCAGTCGCGGGGAAGGCTCGGTAAACTCCCGCTGTACGCGCAGCCGCCGGAAACGCTGGTGGTGCTGCACCAGCTGCAGCGTACGATCAAGCATCTCGTGCAGCGCCACCGGTTCGACCGCCCCCACCGCGCGACCGGCTCGAGAAAAGTCGAGCAGGCCGTCAATGATGGTATTGCACCGACTGATCTCCGCTTCGACCATGGTCAGGTATTCGGTGATTTCGGGGTCGGGCGCGTCGCCGAGGCGTGACATGACCGCCGCAACGCAGCCGCCGATGATGGCGAGCGGATTATTGATCTCATGCATCACCCCGGCCGCCAGCTGTCCCACTGCCGCGAGCTTTTCGGACTGATGCATCGCCCGCTGGATGGCACGCGTTTCCGTCACGTCTTCACCGATCGTGATCACGTGAGACACCACCTCGCCGCCGAGGCGCATCGGCAGGCGCGACGTGCGGAAGGTTCGTACGTCGGGGCCGGCGTGTACTTCCTGTTCGCTGACCCGCACCGCGCCAGTGGCAAACACCGCGTCGAACTCGGCCTTGAGGAGTTCCGGTGGCTGGCGACGCAACACGTCGAAGACCCGATGGCCGATCACGTCGCCGCGCCGCAGTCCCTGCGTGCCGGTTTCGCGCTTGCGATTCCAGAGCGCCACGCGGTAATCGCGATCGACCACATAAATGCCCAGCGGCAGCGAGTCGATGGTCAACCCATGCAGGCGGGAGAGTTCATCGGACTCCTCGCTGTGGTCGGCGGGCAGGACCGCCGCGAGGAGTGCTGCGACGGCGGTGAGGATGGCACGTACCTCGGCGGCCGCTCGCGACGATCCAGCGACCTCCAGCGATGCCTCTCGCCGCGTCGCGGACGGGACGGTCACCGTGACCAGGTCGACGGTGGCCGGGTCGCCAACGCCAACCACGCTATCCGATCGACGACCGCCGCCGCGAAAGCGGACGTCGGCGGCCGGAAGCGCCGCTTTGAGGTAGGCGCACACCGCGACCACTCGCTCATCGGGCGGCGCATCAGCGAGCACGTGGGCAGCACTCGCGACCAACTCGAGTGGCGACATGCTCGGCCCGCCATTCACGGAGCGGTCCGGCTGCGCCAGGGCCCGAAGGCGACCTGCGCGACGCGCCACACTCCTTCACGGTGCGCGAGGGTGATCACGTCTGTCGCTTCGAACTCGCGCCGGTCAGCGCCACGATTGACGACGACGACCCGATCGTTGGCGACTTCGCCATCCACATGCAGGTCGGCGCGAACGATGCGCACGCCGCCCTGATTGCGCCGCTCGGGCACGTCGATCATCGTGCGGATTGGCACCAGCACCGCCGGCCCCTGGTCTGGCGCGATCAGCGCCGTCGTTGCGGGCAACGTGGCGGCGGCAAGCGCCGTCGCACTGCGGGCGCCGATCGCCTGATACAGCGCGGTGACGGCCGCCTGTGCTGCCGCTTCGTCGCGGCGTGTTCCACCAGGTGTCAAATCCTGAAAACGGCAGCCGGTCGCAACGACGAGGGCCGACCAGACCATGGTGCGACGAAAATGCGGTCGCGCCCCAGGAGCCGTGGTCACCCGGCGGCCGGACCCGCGCATGGTCGATCTCAATCGAGGGCGGCGAGCTGGGCGAGAAGTTCGGCGTTTTCCCGACGGAGGCCGTTGTGCTCCTCCTGCCATGCCCACCGCACGACGCCGAGTTTGTCAACGATGATATACGCCCGGTTGGCGTAGAACTTTTCCTCGTTGAGCACCCCATATGCCCGCGAAACGTCCCGCCTGAAATCGCTCAGAAAATCGAAGTGGAGTGCGTGACGTGCCTTGTACTCGCGCAGCGTTGGCAGCGAATCGACGCTGATCGGAAGCACCACGGTCTGCTGCGAGGCGAAGCGGCCGAAGTCTTCGCCAAAGGCACACATCTCGGCCGTGCAGGTGCTGGTAAACGCCAGTGGAAAGAAGGCAATCAGCACATGTTGCTGACCGCGAAAGGAGGTCAGTGCCACCTCGGCCCCCGAGGTGGATGGCAGCGAAAACGCGGGGGCCGGCGCACCGACCGTTGGCAGCGACGCCCTGAGATCCGGTGCGCTCATTTCGCGGCGAAACGCTCGGCAACCTTCGACCAATTCACCACGTTCCACCAGGCCTTCACGTAATCGGGGCGCCGATTCTGGTATTTGAGATAGTAGGCGTGCTCCCACACGTCGCAGCCCAGGATGGCGACCTTGCGATCCATGATGGGCGAATCCTGGTTCGGCGTGGATTCGATGGACAGTTTCCGGTCGGCACCACGCACCAGCCAGCCCCAGCCGCTGCCGAATCGTCCACCGCATGCCTTGCCGAACTGCTCCTTGAATGCGTCGACCGATCCGAACGCGTCGTCAACGGCGCTCTTGAGCGCCCCGTCCGGCGCGGCCGCGCCGCCCGGTGTCATCAGTTCCCAGAACATCGTATGGTTGAAGTGACCGCCGCCGTTGTTGCGTACAGCGGTGCGCTTCGCCTCGGGAACCTGCGAGAGGTCGGCGAGCAGCGCGTCGATCGACAACGCGCCGAGGGCGGTCTCACCCTCGAGCGCAGCATTGAGATTGGTGACATAGGCCGCGTGATGCTTGTCATGGTGGATCCGCATGGTCTGTTCATCGATGTGCGGTTCCAGCGCGGCATAATCGTAGGGGAGTGGCGGCAGTGTGAACGGCATGGATCAGCTCCGGCAAGTAGATGAAGGACGAAACATGGGCGCCTGGTCAGGCAGTAGCAACGCGGCCCCGCAGGCAACCTGCAGCAACCACGATTGCCCCGGCGAGGAGCAGCGCCACGACCACCTCGTCGCGAAGGACAACGACGATCGACAGCCCGGCTCCGACACCGGCAAGTGTCGCCATGGCCCGACGCGTCGCGCCGAGCCGCCAGAGGCCGGGCAGCACAGCCAGAAGCGCGGCGCCGGCAAGGGCGGCTCCCCCGGCTCTGGTTGCCGCGAGCAACGCGATCACCAATACGGCCACGGCACCGCGCCGGAAGGCGAGCGCGACCACTACGATGAGCAGTCCGGCCGTCGTCAGCGCCGGTTGCCAGTGCGCCACGCCATCCGCCGCGGAGCCGGCCGCCGCCAGATGCACCGCCAGCACTAACGGCAGCAGCTGCGCCACGCTGTCACGATCAGTCGAGAGCGCCGCCGGAATCGCGAGTGCGACCGCCCAGCCGAACAGCAGGAGTGCCAGCCATTCACCCGCCGCTGTTGAAACGGGGGCGTCAGCCGCGAATCGGTACAACGAGACCGAGACGCTCCCGGCGATAGTCAGGGCCAGCCATGACCAGGCCACCAGCGCCGACGTGCCGAGCAGCGGCCATGCCAGGGATCCGGCCACACCCGGCGCTCGGCGGTGCCGCCACGCGAGCCACGGCGATATCAACACTACCAGAAAGGCGACCGCAGCTGGTGCAATCAGCAGCGCGGCTACTCCGGCCGCGGCCCAGAGCGCCGCCTGCCGCCCGATCCCATCAGCTGGTGCCGCAGCGATGTCGGCGTCGCGGAGCGCACGGGCGACGAGGGTCGGAAGCGCACCGATTCCCAGGCCCGTCAGCAGGGGGAGCCAGCACCCCAGTGCGACGAAAAGCGCCGCCCCGACCAACGGTACGCCAAGCGCCAGGCGCTTCCAGTTGGCAATGTCGGGAAAGAGGACCCCGCCACTGATGATTGTGCCACAGGTGAGTGCGACGAACCACGAATCGTTGAGGCTTTGATGCGCGAGCTGATGCAGGTCCTGCGGATCGAGCGTGCCAGCGCCTTGCCAGAGCGCCGCGAGCCCCAGGGCGGCCACAACAAGCTGACCGGCCGCCCCCGGAATCCGGTCCGGGCGCGCCGCCCACGCCGTCAGGAGCAATGGCACGGCCAGCCAGAAGAGAAGTGTGTTCACGTCAGGGCAATCTCGCGCGGCAGGGAGCACTTGACCAGCGCTGCCTACCGCTGCGGTTGGCGTTGGCCGATACTTGGAGCATGGAGCCCGTCTGATGTCGCTATCTCTGCGGTTTGCCCTGACCACACCGGGACGGGCGCTCGTGGCGCTCGAAGCCGATGACCTTCGCGTGTCGATGCAAGCCACCGACGACACCGATGCCCTCGGCGATCTGGTTCGCGCCACAGCGACCCTGCTCGAAGGGGGCGACCGGGCCTGCGTAGTGCTGGAAGACGCGCCCGGCGTGCATGAGTGGACCTTCGAGCGGCGCGGCGACACCGTTCACCTGCGGATTCACAGTTGGGCCGATCGCACCTCAGGCAGTGCCGACATGGTGCTCTCGCAGGAACGCTCCGTATCGATCGCCTGCCCGCTCACATCACTGGCGCGTGAGCTCGTGCTCGTGCTTGATGTGCTCTGGGTCGGTCACGGCCCCGACGGCTGGAACCGCCTCTCGCCGCGCAATCCCTATCCGCGGAACGAACGTCGCCGCCTCCGCCAGCTGCTGGCCGTGGTGGCGCGACGTGCGGTGGAGAGCGGTCCCGCCGCCTCCTGATCCGCACCGCGCCGATCCGGACGCGCTGGCTGATTCGGTCAGTGGGCCGGCGCTGGTCCCGTTGCCGGACGGACGGCGCCACGGCCAGTCGCCGCGGCGCTCGAATCGTTCTTGTGCAGTTCCTGCCACTTCAGCGACACACCCTGCACCACGCCCTCGACTGCCGGGTCATTGACCGTCGGCGGCGTGCGATTGCGCAGGACCTCAGCGAGCGCACCCGGCAATGCGAGATGCCGGCGACCGGTGGCAAGCATCGAGTCGATATAGTTGGCCGCCGCTTCCCCTGCATTTGCCGTGGCCGGCAGGCGACCGACGATCGCGCGCAGTGAATCAAGCGCGACGTGATAGGTCGGCGACATCGCGCGGCGTGCCTCCGCGGTCGGCATCGGATCGTGGGTGATGAAGGTCGCCAGGATCTTGCGCTTGGCCTGGTCCACCAGGTACGAGCTGATCAAGGAATCGGACGCACCACTCACGGCAAATCGCTCCGCCGGCGTCATCATCATGACCCCTTCACGCACCTCAGCCGCGCTCAACTGGCCGTGATTCCAGGTCACGATCGGGCCGCCCGCCGAGAGCGGATTCGGCTCGGCAGCCATCAAGCGGGTGCGAACGCGACCATCAGCGGGAATGGTGATCTTTTCGATGTTCGACAGCGAATCGATGAACACCGAGTCGGCATGATGGGCGAGCACCGGCCGCAGCCACGCCCTCACCCCGGCCCGCGACTCATCACGCGTGGCACGGCGGATGATGTGCAGCCCCGCCTCGCTGCGGACCAGGCCAGAGGTTTCACCGGCCCGCATCCGCCAGATCGGCGCCAGGCGGTCGGGAAGCTGATCACGCGACACGGCCGGCAGGAACCCATCGTTCTTGCGGCTGGCCGTGTCCTCCGACATCTCCCGCACCAGCGCCGTAAAGTCGCTGCCGGTGCGCAACCGCGCCACGGCATTTCGCGCCCGGGCGACGATCCCGGCGACCTTGACCGAGTCATCGTTGGGGAGGACCCGGAAGAGCATCTGCTGGAACACGCGAACCCGGTCGATGTCGAGCAGCGAATCAACCTGGCGATCGCTGACATCCTTGTAGTGCGCATCCCGATTGACCATGTAGGCGACGATCACTCCGCGGGCTGCATCCGGGCGAATCACGGAGTCGGTCGTCACCGAATCGTCAAGCTTGGCGTTCTTGCGGATCGCATCGATGATCAGCGCGTCGTTGATCCACGCACTCAACACCACACTCGCCTCGAGCTTGTTGGGTCGGACGGGCGACTTGAGCAGCCAGCCTTCGAGCACCGCGCCCGTGAGGGAACTGCCGGCCGCTTCAGCCACCGTCGCCGTGGCGGCCTTGCTCGGCGACAGGGCGCCGCCGCTGCAACCGGCGAGGGTGGCAGTGGCCAGACCAGCGAGGGTGACGCGCAGAACCGAATGCAGAGTGAGCATGATGACCCGGAGTCGAGGATGGCGCGACAGACTGCATGGAGCGGACCGGGATCGAACCGGTGACCCCCTGCTTGCAAAGCAGGTGCTCTCCCAACTGAGCTACCGCCCCAAATCCCGCATTTTCAACAACTTAGACGTTTATCGTGGGTCTTTTCAGTGGGTCATTTATCGTGTTTTTGGCTCTATTGTCACACGAATAACAACACGACTTACCGACCCCTTGCTTTCCCACACGATAAACCCCATGTTCCATCACCTTTTACTGATGGGGCTTGAACAATGGCACGTCCAGCGACCGGACAGACGAAAGTAATAGACCGGATGATCCCCGGCGTAGGTCGACTCAAGAAGGTTACCGGCACCCATGACCCGCAGATCAATGACGCGATCCCGGTCATGATTGACCAGCTCGTCAGTCGGCAACAGCTCCAGCCCCTCAGGGATGTATCGGCTGGAAAGGTGACACTGTTACAGCTCTATGACCGCTGGAAAGAAGGAGACGGCAAACCGCTCAGCATGGCCGATGAGGTCTTGCCCGCCCTGAGCACCCTACGGGACTGGATCGCCATCTATGATAAGGTCAATCCCAAGACCCGAGAGAGCTACGACAACGTGGCCAACCAGCTCGGCAAGTTTGCCACCAAAAATACCACCGTGGCCGACTTTCCCGATCTCCTCAAGACCTACAAGAAAAACTGTCAGAAGCAGAAAACGGCCCGGTCATTCAACATCGCTCGAAACGTGCTCCGGTCGTTCTTGAAGAATACGATGGGCAAAAACTCAGCCCTCTATCATGCCATCGAGGATATCGAGCCGTTGAATGAGACGGTCAAGCGCAAGCCGGTCATCCTCTCCCCTGCTGAGTTGCGCGCATTGACTGACAAACTCCCGGCCAAGATCGGGCAGATGGTATGGACACTGGCCACCACAGGAATGGAGGTCAATACCTATTTCTTGAATCGGTTTGAAGTCCTGGCAGATCGTGTGCTGGTGCATGGGGAAAAACAGGCGCACAAGGATAACCGACGCGACCGGATCGTCCCGCTTGTGCTTGATGACCTGGCACGGCCCACAGTTCAGCTCAAGGCCTTTCGACGGGCAATCCGGAAAGTTCACAAAACCGTCACCGTCTATGATATGCGGCGATGCTTTGCCCACTGGCTCTATGAGGCTGGAATCAACGAGGTACGGATTGAGCAGTACGGCGGATGGCAAGCCAAGGAAATGGCAAGGAAATACGCCAAGGGAGCTATCGACAAGTACATCGTAGAGGATGCCGAGAAGATCCGGGCGTATGTCGAGGCGAGTAAGGCGATTGAGGTCAACCCACACTTCGCTGAGTTCTTCGAGACCGTGATGCCCTGAGGATGCCTTCTAAGACACGACAAAGGGGAGTCCGGTACGATGGGCTCCCCTTTTGTTTTCCTGCTACTTCCGTGGAGTTCTCTTCTTGCGCGTCTTGTTGTAATCCGGATGGTTTTGCACCGACTGATAGAGGGCATCAACAGCCTTATACCGGGCCTCGATATCCTTCACATCATCCGGCGACCCGCCGTTGTTTTCCAACACCTTGATTCGCTTGATCAGTTGGTTCTTCCACTTCGGGTCTTTGGTGGCCGAGAGAAACTGCCGCGTTTGGGCAAGTTCCTGATCATGATTGGCCCCACCCTTCTGGCTCATCTTCTTGCCAAGTGCCTCGCGATGAAGCTTGAGTTGCTTGAGAAACATGACGGACATTCGGTAGTGTCTCCGGATGGCTCGTAAAAGGATTGTCTGGGGGTTGTGGGCAATGAGTTGGCTATCTCGCTGCCCCATTGATTTAGTCGACCGGCTGAGAGATTCGCAAGGGCTCTACCTCGGAACGTTCTTGCCACACCAACCGTAAAACTTGGAGATGACCGCTGGCGTATCCTCTGGCAGCGTCGTTGATACCGTTAGCACCTTGTTGCCATAGAGTCCGACGCGAATGGCCAAGGCTGAGGGCGACCGTAGAATCCGCTTGATGATTTCACTTGACGTGTGCGTTGCGAAATCCTCGTTACCTACTGCCGTCTGACCGCCCTCCCCCACCCTAAGAAAGACGGGATAGGGATTGTCGGAGGCGTTCTTGATATCGACCCGTACCTTGCGCTCGTTGGTCGGATCAACATGAGCATCAAACACATCAACTCGCGTAGTCAGAAACACGTTTGGCCCCTTCCCCGGAGAACACATCAACTCAAGGCGCATTTGGTTCGGCCAATCCAGTGCCAAGGTGCGATAAGAATGGCCGCTGAAGTTGTCGACCGTCACCGAGTCAACCCAATGAAGCGAATCGGTGGGGGCTTGTGCCGTGATGCGAGCGACAGACAGCAAGCAGACGGCGAGTAACAGGTACAGGGTTTTCATGGGACGTACTCCGGGTGAAGGGTTGATATCCGATCTATGATCGATCAGGGGTCGTTCGCAAGTCGTGGCCGCTAGTCAATCGCTGGCCATCGCAGATAATCGGCGTATTTCTCAGGGAAGGCGTAGTTGTGAACGGGTAAGGATGAGCCGTGAATCATCAGCAACCGCCGATCCCGCCACTCTGCCGCTTCCTCTGCCGACTTGAAACCCCCTCGATATTCTCGCTTACCGTCGTAGTAAACGGACATCCCCCAGGTTGCCTTCCCCGTTTGATTGACCCCGTAATAGCCACTGGCTCTCTTGCTCTTGCGCGTCCCATGATTAGCGCCGTTCTGTGAGACGGTAACGGCTCGCAGATTTTTTCTTCGGTTGTCGTATTTGTTGCCATTGATATGATCGATGACGATGCCTTTAGGCGTACTGATCCCGGCGTTAGCTGCCACGAGTCGGTGCAAATATTTGATCGTCCATTTGCCGTTGTCGGGATTGCGCTGATTGGTCGTGGGATAACCGACGGAGCCGGAAGCTCGGTTGGTTACGCAGATGTACCACGAGCCGATAAACAGCAGCTTGCTATCAATCACGTCGACCATGATTTGGTGAGGTCCGATTTGTGCGACCGTGACCAGCTCGCCATCCATCTCTTCAATGTCAATGCTAGATATTGCCATCCTTGTTCTCAGGTGATGCGTTGATTGATTGGTCCTGCTCTAATGCCTTGCGAGCCATGCTGATCAGCTCGACTCCTTCGGCCGCCAACAGCTTGACTAGGGGTCCGTTTTCTTGGGGAATGTCGTACAGCGAAATAGTCTGGCAAAACGTTTCTCTGTCATAGTTGTTAGCTATGCGGATGATTCTTTCTCCACCAATCGACACATGACAGTCAAAGATCAGCCTATCAGTTGTCGCCGTTGGTAAGGTCAGATGCGCCGACTCCATTGTATTGGTCACACTGCTGGCGAGGTTGTCACCGAGATAGCCGTAGTCTGGCGACACTTTGAACCACTCGGTATTACGACAGAGCGTTTCCTTTATGATTGTTCCATCCGATATTGCGCCATCTGATGCACGTCTACCGCACGTCGTAACTTGGGCTTGGAAGTTGATTTCATCTCTGATCATCGGTCGATCTCCTGTGAGATTCCGCGCCGCGCCAACATCTTTGCATGATTTTCGGTAGTGGCGGCAGTAGACATATCCATCATGCATTGGATACCGGCCGCTGAAATGGCCTCATCATCTCCAACAATACAGTGCTTGACATCATACCAGCGGCACCCGGAAATTTTGCTCGCCCAATCCCCCGCAACCTTCAACGGTGATGCGCCAGCGAAAGCGTCGTTGCTCGTTTCCATCGTAATAACTGTGATCATCGGTCGTTCTCCTCATCGGAAGGTGGCTCTAGTGCTCCTGCTTGCTCTAATTTTTTTCGCGATTTCTCGACCTGCCGAGGTGTCCAGATGAAAAAGACAAATGCCGGTAGCGTGAACAGGCCAGCGAGGTACATGGCCAGCAGCTCGATAATTTTCCAAAAGATCATGCGTCGTGCTCCTTGTTTCGGTTGGTTGGTTTTCTACGGCTCAGGATGGCATCTGCAATGACGTAGCCGCAACACATCATCGATAGTAGCTCACAAATGGCGTTGATCATGGTGCTCCTGTTCAGGTTGGTTGTTGGTCCCACTGAGTCGCGAATGCATCGGCAATGCCCTGATACGTGATGCTTCGCTCTTTCCATCTGGTCTCGCTTGGGCCGAGTCGATTCTGTCCGCTCTTCGTCTGATTGCCGTATCTGCCCTTGGCTTTGTTTGCGCCATGACAGCTCTTGCAATCCCCCCCGCCGCCACTTCTGCTCCGCAACAAATCCATCGCGAGGGTTGGCGTAAGT
This sequence comes from Gemmatimonadales bacterium, assembly GCA_036499125.1. GTDB lineage: Bacteria > Gemmatimonadota > Gemmatimonadetes > Gemmatimonadales > GWC2-71-9 > Palsa-1233. The sequence goes on along the minus strand of DASYEH010000012.1, from coordinate 390,450 downwards.
CAGTCGAAATCAATGGCGGAAGGTTCTTGAGCCAGAATCCAATCAGGTCGCGTGCTTCTGGAATCAACGCCAGGTCATGCACAGACTGATCGTGGCTGAGGAGCGGCAGTTGACGGATCTCTGCCGATGATGCGCCAATCAGGTATCGCCATACGCTCGCAATGACTGGATCTTTCTCGATAAGGATGACTTGGCGCTGGTGATGACGGATAGAGAAGCCAGCACCGCCAGCAAAGGGTTCAATGATTGTATGATGGGTTGGAGCGGGATACCGAGGCGTTGCGCGATACTTGCTTCCGAAAAACTTCAAGAAGGTCCGCAGTGGTTGGGAGTTCTTCATGCGGTCTCGTCATTGCGAGGGCTTTTCTTGGTGGTCGTGTTCTCTTTGCTGCTGAGTGATGCCTGATAGAGAGTCTCCATTAGTATCATGTGTTCAGGTGAGTTTGACGCATAGACCCAGTCAACCGAGCCCTTTTCAATCAGGTTGCGGACATAGCCTGATACACTCTCACCGTTCTTCTTCGCGAGCGACTTCAGCTTTCGGAGTGTGGCGCGGGTTACAACGAGGTTGATTCGTGCGGGGTATTTCTTCGATGGTCGTTTCATGCTGGCCTTTCGTCTAGAGGTTGATTCCTACCTCCTATACATATCAGCCAGTTTTCTCAAACATCATATTTGGGTATGCGTCAGGTATGCTCCTAGCTCCGGATCATCGGCAGCTCCATCATTTTCTTGTAATCATGCGCCTTGGCTAGGATAACGTCCAAACCATTGACCATCGCTTTCGTGCGACACCATCGGGAGTGTTGATCGCCGTCGAAGATTGGTACTTCTGGCGTACCGTAGTAGGTGACGTAACGGAGGGTCTGTTGTTCTGCTACATCCAGCAGTGGCCACACTTTGTTGTTGAGACATCCATCAAAGTCGATCTCCGTCTTAGCGATCCATTCTGCTGATTCGGCCTGACTCGCGCATTCCTTGAGCAGCAGTCGTTTGCCGATTATGAGGCACTCGTCAAGGGCCTGAATTTTCGGTCCCACGTCAGTTAGACTAGTGATCAACTTCTCGCGTTCCGCCAACCTAGCGACGGCAGTGTCGGCCTTGTATTCAAGTTCTGCTCTTTCCTCGTCATCGGCGCGAAATGACCCAAGCATCCAGTTCCAGCTAAAGGCCAGGATCGGTGCGGCGGCGAGTGATGCGAGAAGTTCACCGGCTAACTCGACGGCTTTCCCCATCGCATCAAAGGAAAGCCCGGTCAAGTGCGTTAGCCCATAGGTGATTGGAAGTGCCACGATAAAGCCGTAGCCAACATCGGGCTTCTTCGTATCACGCTTGGCAATCTGATAGGCGCTCAGTCGGGGCATGGGTTGAAAATAGCTCGCTTCACGATTTTGACGACGCCATACAGAATGACTGCCTGTTACGCCTTGCCAGATGCAACCCGCTGGGATTCACCTCACCAGCTTACCGTAATGGAGAGCAACGAAACGCCATGCATGGAGGCCAGCACCATTTTCGGCGACGCCACCTTTTCAAACGAAATCCGGAAAGGATTCACCGGGTCAGGATGCCGAACGACTGTCACCTCACCGCCCAAGCCTCCTGCCACTGCTCTGTCATGCGTCACTGTCCAGACCATTTTCAGCTCATCCGATGCGACCATTGCAGCCAGGTTGATCGCCGCGAGTCTTGGCACTGGGATATTGCGCTGGTCAACCTCTTCCCTCGGATCGTCCAATTTCTCATGCCGCATACAACAGAACGTGTCATCATCCAGCGTCAACCGAGCCGTATAGAGCCCTGAGCGTGTCGAGTACCAGAGTGTGCGTCCCATGGCTACCAGCGGAACAGGAATCGGCCAAGGGTACAGGTTTCGGGACCACAACTGGCGCTTCCTCGTCATTCCCGAACATATCCCGTATGTGGAGAATCCCGCAAGGCAGCTCAAGCCAGGTCGAGGTCATCAGAAGGGGTCAGAACCGGCCTAAGATGCCCTGAGAATGATCGTTTATCCGAGTATGGCCCCAAGTATCCGGCAATCTATTCTGAGGCTAAGGCGTTGATTTGGCTTGGCTTACGACCTGATAGCCCAAGATATTCGGATTCTTTCATTCTTTGATTTATTGAATTCTCGCCTCACCAGTGCCAAATCAACTGTGCAATCAACTTGACGACTGCCACTTGACAACGGCTGACCACCAGTGTATTATTCCCCCCGCTCCAAAACATCCCGGCTAAAGAGAGCCACCAGCGGCACAATTCCCATTTCTTGGGGAGGCCACGTCATGCGATAGCTATGTCCAATATTCAAATTTGTTTAGCAGGACTATTCAATAAATCATCGTAAACTAATTTCACAAGGAGCGGGACAATGCATAAGCAAAAGTCAGGAAACGCACGGAAGTCAAAGAAGGCAGCGGCAGGAAAGAAGGCGGCAGCACCTAGGACAGAACCACTCGATACTGACTTGGCTCTGCTGGCATGGAAGGAGTCGGTTAGCCGTTTCGGGGCACCTAACCAGAACTTTGACGGCAAAATGGTTACCAAGTTTTTTCCCGGCTTGAAAGATGCCAAGAGATACGTCCACGAGCAGTTGAAGAAAGAATTTCCCGAGATCAGCGTCAGCGAGTTTGAGGCCGACTGGAGGGATGCGCGCACGGATGAGGGCGATGGGCGAGTGTTCGAGTTGGCTGGCTTTCGGATCTACATGCGGGAGATTGAATCATGAGCGATCAAGACGCCGAATTCCCGACCGTCCCAGCGAAACGGACCTACGAGGTGAAGGAATCGGGCCAGGATTTTCCGCAAGCCTTCTACGACTGGAGCGCGACCAAACAGTACCTAGAATCGTTGGACGCCGACGGCATAACATGGGAGATGAGCATCATTGAGGACACTTTCCCCGGTGAATGGAAATCCGATAACATCGAAAAAGCTCAGCGACACGAGGACTTGCTGAATCGGGTTCGTAAGCAACGGGATGAAAGGGAGGCACCATCGACCTGAGCCAGCAGCAAAAATGATCGTTTCAGAATCGGGCGACATAGTTATAGGTAGAAGGATCACTACCAGTCGCCTGACCGACAAATGATCCGGCAGCATACGAAGGGCCGTGTTTGAGTCTTCTTCTGGGTCAGGCTAGAGGAGGAAGTCAACCGGCCCTTTTTTCATTTGCACCAACAGGTCTTCTGCCACCGTCATAGCCTGATCGCCAACGGTAACTCCACCAGCGATGAAATAACGGGATGAACCATTGATCGGGCGTTTCCTGCATCTCGCCTACCGATACGAAAAATGCAGAGCTAGGGAGCTATCACGAGGGGCGATGATCTAGCCAACCAGAACTCATCCGGTTTGTCCGGGGGTGAATCAAGCAGGACTTCAGATCAATGGAGGCAGTGGTGGTAGTTGAGGGGAAATGAATCCTGGGGCCAACTGGTCAGTTTTCTTCATCCTTCACCCGTTCTAGGCCCTCGTGTACCCATGACCCAACAGAGGCAACTATTCCTGAGTCCCATCCATGTTCAAGCAGTCAGAGAAGTCCAGATATTTCCAACTCCTGAAGGATGACCCAACCGAGGCCTACCCGTTCTATCTCCAGACCGATCACTGGCGAGCGTTGAAAAAGAAAGTCAAGGCCCGAGATCATGACCGCTGTATCCGCTGCCATCTGTTCAACGACCTTCACGTCCATCATCTGACCTACACCAACCTATGGCACGAACAGCTAAGCGACCTGGTGACCCTCTGCCGTCATTGCCACGAACTCAGTCACGCCTCAAGCACCATCAGGCAAGAGATATCGGCACGAATCGCCCATGAATCTCTACTTATAAATGACCCCCTTACACACGGAGCATCCCTTATATGACCGCCTTACTACTCTTCATCCCGAAGGCCATTGCTTGGATCTTGGGAGGTGTCAAAGCCGCAGAGCTAGCCTTTCCAACGATTGAGAAGTTTCTAAACCTGATCGCCGGCCTGTTCACGAGCTCGACTACCACGCCTGTCACCCCAACGGCCATCAAAGCACCATCACCGACTGACACGACCAGTAATCAGGTCTAATCCGTCTTGACGACCGTTACTATCGATCAGGCCAGTCTCACAAAGTTTGCCGGAGACTTTGCAAAGCAGGTTCCCTACGCTCTGTCACTGGCCATCAATAACACGTTGGTCGATAGTCAGAAGGCCGAGATTGCGCGTGTCTCATCGGGCTTCCTCATCCGCAGAGCCAGCTATCTCAAGCAGTCCATCAAGATCAGCCCCTTTGCCAAGAAGAGCAGCTTGACCGGCATTATCTCGGTAGCCAATGTCGGAGCCTATCCCTCGGTATTTGCCAAGTTTGAAGGCAACTCGACTAAGACACCGTTCCGTGGCAGTAACATCGCCATCCCCACCAGCTATACCCGGCCTAACGCATCGGTTGTGGTCTCTCAAGGCAAGCGCCCCAAGAACCTGGCGAAGGCATTCGTGATCAAGGGCAGTAACGGCGAATCCTTTCTGATGATCCGGAATGCCAAAGGCAAGTACAAGGGCTTGCAAGTGGCCTACGTCTTGAAGCCCTCTGTGCCAATCACGAGCCATCGCCTGAGTTTCACCGATACCATCACGGCCACCATCAATGCACGCTTACAAACCAACTGGTCAACGGCATGGGACAAAGCCGTGGCCACTGCCCATCCGTAACGACTATCACCGAGGCATGACCCTATGACCCACACCCCAACACCATTTACCACACCATCAGCGACCAAGCTAGAGCCCCATCAATTGGCCCACCTTACCAGTCTCGTGCAACTGCTCAACAGCCCCTCGGCAACCCTGGGCAGTCGTTTGCAAGAGATCAGCGAGTATGTGGAGTCACTGCGTCAACTCCACGGGCTCACTACGGCTCTACCCGCGCTCAATGCCTTACTAACCCGCACTGACAGACAATGAGTCGCACACCGGCCAAAGGCATTTACGCAATCATCCACCCCGGAAGCCAAGCGTACTACGTCGGACAATCGCGAGACGTTCAATCCCGTTGGAGTCATCACAGGAACGAACTCCGGAAGGATCGCCACGTCAACCGCCGCCTACAACACATCGCCAATAAGTACGGCGTCGATTCGCTAGAGCACCATTTGATTAGCGAGCTGCCGTTAGAGTTGTTGAACGAGGGCGAACAACTGACGCTGGACCTTTGTAAGGGCGATAAGGATTGCGTCAATGCCTTGTGGGAGGTTGGCGCTGTGCCTGTTGTAGAACAGACATTCCCGATGCGTTTGCGGCACCTTGAACAATATCTTAGGCACCCTTTGAGCGAGGCGCTGGCGGAACTGTGGGAAGCTAACCAACATATCAAGAGCGGCAAAAGCTCTGGCAACACCGTATACAAGGTATTGAAGCGCCTACGAATACGCACTGACAAAGAAGCAGACAAGATACGTGAAGCTTGGGCAACGGAACAGTTGAAGGCATACACCGCAGTAGCGACGGAGCATGACCTCCTTACGACTACCCGCCTGTTACTCACCCCTCATATCTCGTTCGTGGAGCCCGTCACCTTATATCACGATGACGGTAGAGTCGCCGTCATTGACAACATGACAACGTTTGCCAAGAGCATTGGCTACGACTCCTCATCACTACTGAACAAGGTCGTGCGTGGGGAGAAGCCTAGTGCGTATGGTTGGCGACGTAAACCAACATCATCCGGCAAGCGCCCGCGACGTACCCAAGAAAAGCATCCCGCGAGCATAGGTTCTCCCTGAGGTTGAACCCGCGCGGGGACGCAACAGTCCGGGACTCCTCGATTTTCAGCATTTGAAAGATCATCGCCATTCATTCGCACACACCCGGCCTAGAATGCGCCACAATCGCCCGACGTTGCCCTGAGAAAGCCCCGATAACCCTGACCTACCCTGACTTACCCCCGCATTTGTTGGGCTGATTTATCACCTTTTTGAACATTTATTTGAGTACCAAAGTATGGCAGCAAAGAAAACCACCATCTCAAAACCAAAGACCGATAAGTTGGTCACGCTTGCCGAGTTGTGCGAGTGCTTTGGCGTCAGTGATCGGACCATTTCCAACTGGAAGAATGACGGCTTGAATGCCGCTGTGAGCCGAGACCGTTACTCAATGCCCAAGGCGATTCGCTGGTTTGCCGACCGAGAAATCCAATTGGCGCTGAGCCGTCAACAGAGCGAACCAGAAGCAACCGATATCAAGGATCGCAAGCTTTTGGCAGAGGCGCGGATGAAAGAGGTTGAGCTAGCCCGGATGATTGGCGAGCTCGTGAATATCGAGGATGCCAAGCGCGACTTAGAGAAGCACTTAGGGATTGTCCGGGCAGCGCTCTTAGCCTTCCCGGCTCGCTTTGCCCCCTTTGCCGTGATGATTACCGATGTGTTGAGCGCCCGTGTCCTCTTGGATGCCCACGTTGCCGAAATGATGCGCGCCATAGTCAGTCAGGCAGAGCAACCGGAGGAAGAACTACCGGAGGCCGATGACAACGACTGATAACGTGCGCCTGAGCCATCCCGATTCACTTGCCAAGCTTCGCAATACCCTACGCCAGACCACTCGCCAAATCCTTTCCCCACCTCGCAAGATCAAGCTATCCGATTGGTCTGATGAAAATATCGTCCTAGGGCTCACATCGGCAGAACCGGGACAGTGGCGAACAGATAGAGCCCCATATCAGCGCGAGATTTTGGACACGATGGGCAGTTACGAGCATCAAAAAGTCGTGCTGATGACCTCGGCACAGATCGGCAAAACGGGTTGTCTGTTGAATCTGGCAGCCTTTCACATGAAGGAAGACCCTGCCCCGATCATGATTGTCCAGCCGTCAAAGCAGATGGCCGAGAACTTTAGTACCAGCAAGCTCACTCCGGTCCTCAATGAGTCGCCAGGTCTCCGTACCCTCGTTGCTAGCACTCGGAAACGTGATGGTGGCAACAAAGTTTTGAGCAAGACGTTTCCCGGAGGTGGTCTCTACATGGTCGGGGCTCAGTCTGCCTCTGCCCTCCGCTCACTGTCCATCCGCGTTCTGTTAGCTGACGAGATCGACGCTTACCCGCCCGATGTTGACGATGAGGGCGATCCGCTCCGATTAGCCATTGCCAGAACGATTACCTATCCCAACCGCAAGATCATTCTGTGCTCGACCCCTACCATCAAAGACTTTTCCCGCATTGAGACCGAGTACCTAGGCGGCGATCAGCGAACCTTTCACGTCCCCTGCCCTCATTGTGGCGCCTATCAACGGCTCGTCTTTGGCGGCAGAGAGTATACGCACGGCCTCAAATGGCAGCATCACGACGCATCAACGGCAGTCTATCAGTGTGAGCATTGCCACGACTTCATCAGTGAGAGCCATAAGCTTCAAATGATGTTGCACGGCCAATGGATTGCAGCGAATCCGGATGGCAAATACCCGTCTTTTCACGTCTCAGCCCTCTACAGCCCTTGGACACGATGGGCAGATATTGTCGAGGAATGGCTAGAGTGTCATGGGACTCCGGATAAGCGGCGCTCATTTGTGAACCTGAAGCTTGGCGAACCGTTCGAGGATAAGACCAATCTCTTAGAGACCTCTGACCTTGCCGCCCATTGCCATTCCTATCCCGCCGAGGTGCCTCCAGGTGTTGGGGTCATTACATGCGGCATTGACGTGCAACAGGACTGGATCGAATGTCACGCTTACGGCTGGGGCATTGGCGAAGAGGGTTGGTATATCGATTCCAAGCAGTTAGTCGGCAATACCACTCAGCAAGACGTATGGGACCAGCTCGACATCTACCTGCGTACCACCTACACCACCCCGGCAGGAGGAAGAGTCCCCATCAGGATATCGGCCATTGATACCGGCGCATTTACCGAGATGGTCAACCGGCAGGTACTATGGCTCAAGAGTCGTGGCCATCACATCGTACCGACCAAAGGCTTCGACGGTTCACGAGCAGTGTTTGAGTGGTCATTGCAGAAGAAACAGGGACAAGCCAAGCTCGGCATCATCGGATCGTCACAAGCGAAAGAGATTCTGTTCAGCCGATTACGAGGCGTTACCAATCACGGCCCAGGATTCATCCATTACCCCGCAACCATCCCGCTCTTAGTCCTTGAAGGCATCACCTCTGAGAAGAAGATCACGGTCTACGGCAAAGGGAATGCACCGAAGACGATGTGGAAACAGATGCGCGACCGTAACGAGCCACTCGACTGTCTGGTCTATTCCTTTGCCATCCTCCATTCGTTGGGCAAACACATTCTTCAAGAGATGCCCGCACTGGTTGACGCTGTATCGGCACTGACTGGCGATGTACCCGACCTCACTGCCACTAGCCCCGATGGCACTCAGTCAACAGGATTTGAAATCAAGGGGTTGAAGACCCGACCATCTCTTATTGGCTCATCTTGGCTGTCACGCTGATGGGATTCATGCACTTGTCTCTATTTATCCCTATACCGCCCTTCATTTTGGTTCTTCATGTACGCCTTTGACCACCAACAGTCAGACCTACCTCGGGAAATCGTTGCTGGCGATTCCGTTTGTTTGACGTTCCGGTCATCTCAAGCGCTCTCCGGCTGGCTACCTACCCTCTATATCAACGGCGCATCACGTCTCCAAGTCACCGGCACAACGACCAACGACGCCTTTCTGATCACGATTCCAGCCTCTAAATCAGCTAATCTTTTGCCGGGTGCCTACGGCTATACCCTATCCATTGCTCAGAACGACGAGCGCTTGACCATTGCCCAAGGCATTCTGACAGTGGCAGAGAATCCGGCTACTGCTGTCCCGAAGCTGGTTCACGTTGAGCGTATGGTCAGATGTATTGACGATGTGATTGCCGGGCGGATTACCGATGACGTGCAATCCTTTGCTATCGCTGGGAAGAACCTTACCAGCATCCCGATTCTGGAGTTACACCAGCTCCGGGCGGTCTATGCCAAGGAACTGTATGCGTTGAAGTATGGCCCCGGCAGTATCCGCCATCAGGTCTCTCTACGGTTTGAACCTGTCGGAGGCCGATGAGTCTTTCTGACCTTTCCTTTGGATATCGCACATCAGCTCGCGAAGCCCCAACACTACCAGCAGTTACTCCGCTTTACGAGCCACCGTTCTCGATCAGCAACTTGAATCGCAACTTTGAAGCGGTCTCAGGGCGACTCAACATCCATTACCGGCAGTTGCTAGGGCCGAATCGCGCCAATCAATGGGCCATCCGTCCTCTGAGGGCTACTAGTCGATGGCTCGCGGAAAACGACGTGTATATCAGCCGTTGGCTTGAAATCCTCCGGATCAACGTCATCGGCAGTGAAGGCATCCGGCTAGAGGCCAAGATCACCGATGGCATTACCGGGAACTATGCCTATAAGACGAACACGACGCTCGAAAAGGATTGGGCCGAGTGGTGCAATGCGGCCTCGGTTGACGGGCTGTGGACCTTTGCTGATATCGAGCAACAGGCTATTCGGAATACCGCTTGTGACGGAGAAATCTTTGTCCGCATGATGTACGGCCCCAAGCTGAATCGATGGGGCTTCGGTCTCTCGATTATTGATGCCGACCTACTAGACGAGCGCAATAACGCAACTGGCCTCAAGAACGGCAACAGCATCGTGCAAGGAATCGAAGTCAATGCCCTTGGCCAACGACAAGCGTACTGGTTCTATAACCGCCATCCGGACGACACGAATACCGGCTTGCCTTTGCAGAAGATCCGTGTCCCTGCCGATGAAGTCTTGCACATCTATCGGCCATCACGTCCAAATCAGTTTCACGGCATCCCTTGGGCAACGCCAGCCTTTGTCATGGTGGCCCAGGTCCATGAATACACTCATGCCGAGTTAGTAGCAGCGCAAGCAGCGGCCAACAACATCGGCAGTATCGAAACGGACCTGCTGGACACGACGGCCTATACGAAACCGCCGGAACGTGTGACCCTTGATAGCGCCGCTGGACAGCTCTTGAAGCTTGCGCCAGGTGAACGGCTCGAATGGACACCAGCGACACGGCCCCCAGCCGCCTTTGCCTCGTTTGTGACGACCCTGTTGCACTCGATAGCCGCCGCACTGAACTGCCCCTATAGCTCACTGACCACTGACGTAAGCCTTGAGAACTATTCATCGGGCCGTGTGAGTGTGATTGAGGCCAGAGACTATTACAAAAACGTGGCAGCGTGGCTCGTCAGAATGCTTCACGACAAAGTGTACGAGGCATGGCTGACCACATCGCTTGAAAACAAGGCGATTCAACTGCCCACGGATAACCCGGCTGACTATTTCGACGTGGAGTTTCGTAGCCGCTCGTGGAAATGGGCCGATCCGCTCAAGGATTTGAAGGGCTACGAAATGGCGATTCAGAATAACCTCATCTCCAAAGCCCAGGTCGCCAGTGAAATGGGCCTGAACTTCCGGGATGTGGCGCAAGCGAGATACGAAGAACAGAAGCTAGAGGCGCAATATCGCCAACGGCTGGTCGAAGTAGACGGGCTCGGGGACTACCTGATTGCTACGCTACTCACAGACGACAACAAAATCACCGTAACGGAGGCCGATCCAGCATCCGCAACATCAGCAGGAGCAAAGAAAGAATGAAACCCACTAAGACCCCATCAACCGGGACAGTTGCATGTCGCTCGGCAACCGTAGATCAGACACAGGCCGATAACGGCTCGTTTACTCTATCAGTCAGCTCGGAAACACCTTACCTCCGGTCCTTTGGTTACGAGGTGTTGAGCCATGCCGCTGGTGCCGTTGACCTAACCAGATTCCAGAACTTTGCAGCCGTGCGGAACGAACATGACGGCGCGCAAATCGGCGTGATTGACTCGGCAGAGATTTCCAACGCCAAGATTTACACGACCGTCCGCTTTTCCAGTGGCCCTGACGGTCAGATGTTCGCCAAAGACGTAGCCGATGGTATCCGAAGAAACGTCAGTGTTGCCTACTCAGTCGAGCAATGGGACAACCCGCAACCCCGGCCAGAGATTGACGGCATCCCCGTTTATGTGGCGACCAAGTGGACCCCGATCAATTTCGCATGGGTTGGCGATCCAGCCGATATAAGCGTGGGCGTGGGCAGAAGTTTGACCTTGACGCCTGATCAACTCGTGGCCCTGAAGGCGCTGGCAGAATCAGCCGTTACCGAGGCCGCACCACAGGACGATAAAGAGCCAGCAGAGACCACAGCCATTGTTGAAGATATTCCGGCAGTGGCGGCAGAGGATACGCCGACTGCATCTCGCAACATTCCAGAACAAATCGTAACCAATGAGCTAGTTACAAGTATCAAGGCCGCCGAACATGACAGCGCGCCCGCAGCACAACCCCTATCCACCGAGGCGACAGACGACACCACTGTTCGGCACGCCATCAGCAATGAGAGTGAACCAATGAAAGACAACACCGCAAACATCATCAACCCTAACATCGTACTAACGGAGCGCGAACAGAAGCAATACAGCCTTAGCAACGCCATTCGTTCTGTATTGGACGGCACCCGCAGCGGCTTTGAGTTTGACGTTAGCCAGCAGATTGCCGCAACCGCAGCGCGCCACCACAACGTTCTACCGGCCAACAGTTTCTTCATGCCGACCTCGATCCGTGCAACCTCCATCGGCGACCCGAATACTGCTGGTGCGATGACGGAAACAACAGTCGGTCCGGGCGTCCTGCCGTATCTCAGCAATCATGCGAAGCTAGCCGAACTCGGCGCGCAACTTTGGACGCTTGATCGCTTGACAAACATTCCTCGTCAGACTGGCGACATTGCAGCGACGTGGCAATCTGAGGATGGAAGTCAAGCCAATGCCGCGAGCGCATCATACAGCGCGATGACACTCAAGCCGCGCAAGTTGATCGGAACAACCCAACTTACGCAAGAAGCCCTCTTGGTAACCAACTACAACCAAGTCGACCTTGTGACTTCGCGCCTTTACAACGCATTCGCGGTTGCGTTCGATAGAGCTGGCATTCAAGGCGCAGCGGGCGGTAACTCGCCGGTTGGTTTGATCAATACGACGGGCTTTGTTTCTGGTTCGGCGTCTGGGTCAGCTCTCTCATGGGCGAACGCGACGGAACTAATGAGCCTGGTAGCAACAGCCAACGCTGATCTCGGAAATCAGGCCTTCCTAACGACCCCTGCTATCAAATATGCGGCAATGTCGTACCAGAAGGGCACTTCAACGGTTGACTTCGTCGTTTCAAACAACGAAAAGGTCGGCCTCTACGATTGCGTCCATTCCAACAACGTTCCGGCCGGGTATTTCATCTATGGCGACTGGACCAACATGGTTCTTTCCGAATTTGGCTCAATCATGGTGACGGTTGACAATCTGACCTTGGCCGATTCCGGTAAGATCAAGATTACTGGGTGTATGTTGGCAGACGTGGGAATAGCGCAACTAGGCGCCTTCGCGTGCCAGCGTCAAATCCACTAAGCAGTAAAGGAATGGGGGCTATTCATCTCCGGGTAGTCCCCTCCTCACTATGTCTGTCTTTACGAAACACAACGATACGCTTTTGCGACGTGCTGGCAGCATTTGGCACGCGACGATCAACGGAGGCGCGCTTTCGTTCTCCGGGCTTTTCAGCATTGAAACGGCCATTGTCAATGATCCTGGCAGCAATGCCCAAGTCTTGACGACGGTTACCAGCATCACAGCAGATACCGAGATTGCGAATACCCTTACCGTCGATACACCCTTGACGGACCAACACGGCAGAGCATGGCGAGTGCGTGCGGTTGAGCCGATAGACGATGGCTCACTGTCCAAGGTTCACATCGTATGTTAGTCCAGACCTTGCGGATGGTTGCGACGGCCTTGTCTCACCCTGATTACGGGGTCAATGCTCGGCTAGCTCTCTTGGAACGCGACGGCTCAGACCCATTGCCGCCTTTGATTACGACCGTGCTCGATACGACCTCATCCAACTTGACAGCCTTTGGCAGAGTACCGCAGGATAAGCAGAAGCTCCCAATGCTCTTCGTAGACATTGCGGACCAATTTGACCTGACGCCATCAGTGTTCGCCAACTATCGGCAAGCAGACATTCCCATCGTGATCGGTTATGTGGTGGCCAATGTCGAGACTGCCGAGGCCTTCCGTAACAGTGCCTATATCATGCAATCCGTGATGGACTGTCTGGAGGTTTTCGAGAAGAACGGGAATGCAGCCGACAGAACACGCGGCAACGTTTCGATTCTTTGTAGCTCGGCCATGAACTGGTCCAAACATCTCGACAACATCAACGACTCATTTCTTACAGACGCTTTGAAGGTGACCTATACCGTTCGAGCGCTTACTCAGGTAGATCAATAATATGTCAACAGTCAAAGTCATTTCTAATTATTTGCTTCTGGCAGCCCTTGAAACCAATGGATACGGCAACGGCGCGACAGTCTCCCCCACCGTGAATACCGTGCTTTGTGCTGGTGGCGATGCTCCAGATGCGACCATAGCCTACAGCTACGATGGCGACCGAAAGGGTATGGCTCTCTCAGGCGGCAATCAACGACGCACCACTCCCTCAGGCAAGTCCATTACGACAAAGATTGATATGGACCTGAAGGGCAACGGCATCGGCTACAACACGAGCGTTTCTGGCTCACCTCCGGTACATAATTTTTTGCTAGCATCCGGATTCTCAGGGTCATTGAGTGCAGGAGCATGGACCTACACGTACACCCCCATCACCACAGCGCCGAATAGCCTAGCCTTACAGCTCTATAGCCGGATTGCTGGTGGTTCAGGGGCGGAGGTGTATCCTATCTCTGGCTCATACGGCAAGATGTCTTTCAAGGCCGATACCAATGGTGGCCCGCTGGTGATGTCCTTCGCATTGAGCGGCATTCCTGGCACCCCGACTGACGCTGTCGCAGTACCGACCAACATTACGTGGAACGCCTCAAGCGTGATCCCTCCGAAGGGAGAAAAGCTTTCCTTTACAGCGGGGTCTTTCGTCGCCAACTTGCGCGATGTGTCTTACGATGACGGGCTGGACATTGGCCCTCGTGTCAATCTCTCCGCTACGGGGTCATTCTCAGGCTACTACATCGGCAGACGCTCACCTAAGCTGACCGTGACCATCGAAGATGACGCCTTCAGCTCATACAGCCCACTTGCGGATTGGGACTCAGCCGTACAGCGCAGCGTTTCCTTTACGGTCGGATCGGGACTGACGGCCAACTCTTGCACCATGACCTTTCCTTCAGCATCCATTGGCAGCGTGAAGCCAGATAAGAGCGGCGATATTGCGACCTGGGTCATCGAATACTACCCGACCCCAAGCAGCCCGTCAGCCAATGACGACGTAATCCTGACCTTCAACGCCTAACAGCCCCACCATTCCTTCAATGAAAGCCCCTGTCGAGTCATGCCGATGGGGGCTTTTCACGGTTGAAATCCCCTTAGAAACCTACTTATAGAGAGACACTTCCATCACGGAGCATGACCTATGGCGCACTTTGATATCGACGCATGGCAGCAGACGACCGAACGACCTTCGATTACCCTCAGAGGCAGAACCTATACCGGCAAACTCTTGAGCGCTGAACAGTTTTTGCCAATTCTTGCACGCCTCCAATCCGTGGCAACCGACCCTGAAGGATTCTTTGCTGTTACTCGTGACTATCTGACCCTGATCTACCCGCGTCAGAAATGGTTGACCTGGCGTCCGCAGATTGTCGATGAAATCATGAGCCAACCGAATGCAGCGGAGATTATCAGCAGTTTTTTCGCAATCCAACTGGCGGCAATGAGCATGACCCCGACCGACCAGTTGACGAATGGGAAGCCCTTAGAGCCAAGCAGCGACAACTAGCGCCAAAGGTCACCAGAACGACCGACCTGCTTGTCATGCCTCCGGCGCTGATGATTGCCAATGTCATTCGCTTCTACGGCTACGAGACGTGGCAGAACGCTCACTATGAGACCAGCGACCAGATCATCCCTTTCGGTCGCTTCATGATGCTCTATCGCGCCATGCCGAATGTCCAAGCGCTAGAGCGGATCAACCACACATGGGCAGCAACCAATGCAATCGCCGCGTGTAATGGGGTTGAGGCATCGGTCGTTACCAAAATGCAGCAAAGGGACTTAGAAGAAGCATACGGAAAGGAGCAGAATGGCTAGTAATCCGAACGTCAATGTAAAGCTTACCGCAACAGACGATACCAAAGGCGTAGTCGATCAAATCGGCTCACACATCAAGAGCATGGCGGTAGATGCGGCCAAAACGTTCGGGGCCATCTTTGCTGTCAAGGAAATCGGGGCCTTTTTCGAGGCAGCTATTTCCAAGTCCTTAGATGCCGAGAAGTCCTTCCAGCTCATCGGCAATGCCTTACGCAATGTTGGGGTCAATGCCCAACAAGCACAACCAGCCGTCGAGGCGCTGATCAAGAATGCGAGCAACCTTACCGGCTTCAAGACCGAGGATGTTCAGAAGGCATTCACTGAGCTATTAGAGCGGACTGGTAGCTACGACAAGGCACAAAAAGCGCTCATTCCTACCCTAGACCTGGCAGCCGCAAAGAACAAAGACGTAACCGATGCCGCTGACCTCTATTCGCGTGCGCTCACTGGCAACGCCAAGGCCATTCAACAGGTAGCCGGGACACAAGGAGCAGCAGCGGCAAGCAATACCGGGATTCTACAAACGGTCAACTCCCTCAAGAACGCATATGAAGGCTTTCAGATATCCCTCGGACGGGCGCTCACATCCTCTGATGGTGCGGCGGAATCTGGCGGAATGCTGATCAGCTTCTTTACTAGCCTTGAGAAATGGATCACCGAGAATCAATCCACGATTGCGGCATGGGGCTCAGTTGTGTCGGATGTGCTGAAAGGGCTCAAGAGTGCGATCACTCCGCTGGTTCCCGTCTTTCAAGCAGCATTCTACGTTCTGACTGTGGCAGCGCTCGCCTTTGGAACCATCTTCCGCGAGTTAGGGGCTGGTGTCGAATATGTTGTGGGCAGTATTGAAACCTACCTCGGCAATATGGTTGGCCAGTCCTCGAAATTCTTTGCCCTCTTCGGACTCAATGTTGATGCCGTGACGAAGAAGCTCCTAGACGCTGGCAAAACCAATATCGCGCAGTCGAAGAAGGATTATGCCCAAGCTGAATCAGACCTCAAGACGCATTTGGCCAACATGGATAAGCCGACTGCCAAGCCAACTGCCGATCTCAAGAGTGGCAAAGGTGGCACCCCGGCAAAGACTCAGGCAGAGCTAAACGCCGATGCCGCTGCCAATGCCAAGAACCTGGCCGACGAGATAAGCCAATGGAATCAGCTCATCGCCCTCCGCACGGCCACAGCAGCACAGCTAGCACAGCTCATCACCCTACGGGATCAACTACAGGCCAAGGTCGACAAGGGTAATCTATCGCTCAAGGATGAAGCGACGACCTTGAAACAGATTGCCGACCTCAACAAAGACATCGCAACGGCAACGACGGATCGCAGTAAGCTTGCCGATGCATCCCTGACACCAACGACCATCAGCACAGAACACAAGGCTACCACATCATATAAGCCACCCGAGTCCGCCAGCATCGATGACCTGACACCTTACGGGGGACTGACACAAGCAGATGCCGAGAAACTGGCTCAGATGCGACAGGATCAAGAAACCGGCTTAGAAACGTTGGCAGATAAGACCATCGGGGCAAAGCAAGCGGCTCAAGACCTGGGCGATGCGTGGCTAGCCGGATTTGACGCCATTGGCAAAGGGGCCAACGTCTACACGTCACTGGCTGGAATTGCCAAGAACGCCTTA
Organism: Gemmatimonadales bacterium; assembly: GCA_036499125.1. Classification (GTDB taxonomy): domain Bacteria; phylum Gemmatimonadota; class Gemmatimonadetes; order Gemmatimonadales; family GWC2-71-9; genus Palsa-1233. Next base: position 373,671 of record DASYEH010000012.1, on the reverse strand, counting down.
GCGAGCATTGCCGGGCAAGAGGCCAAATTCTACGAAGCGAAAGCGTTGTCCTCATTGGGCGACGCTCTCTTAGGCAATCCAGCAGGGTTTGCAGCGGCGGCAGAGTATGCAGCGGCAGCGGCGGCATTCGCGATTGTAGGAGGCGCGTTGAGCGGCGGCGGTTCCAGTGGTGGTGGCTCAAGTGGCGGCGGTGCATCTCCCATCAGTGTCGCGCAGTACCAGAAGAACGCACAAGACGCATCAGACGGCAAAGGCACGGTCAACATCATTTTCCCGGCTAACTCGATCTTTGATATGAGCGATCCACGGACTCAGAGCGGATTCGTTTCAGCCCTTCAACAGGTAGACAGCATGAATCTTTACAACATTCAGTTCAAATAACATGGGCATCTATCAGGCAACATCACCGCGCATCATGTGGGGCTCTGGCTTTACGACCTCCGCAAGTTTCGCCTTTCCGATTGACAACGCACAAAGCATCAGCGAGCAACGAGACGGCTCAGAGTACGTTGTGGCCCCAAGCGGGAACACTGACGCTTGGACAACAGGAAGAAATTTCCTCCTTACTGGCAACTGGCGCTGGATTCCGACTACCAATTCAACCTCACCGCTTCAGACCGGCTGGGACGGCACCACAGGGGTAAGAGCTATGCTGGAATACATGCAAGATCAGCAACCAGTACGCCTGTATCCGGATGCTAAGGGGTCCGCTTTCATTACCTGCTATCTCAGTTCGCCTATGGGGCCGAATTCGGTTGCCGGGGCTGTGAGTATCGAGGCTGATGGCAGTAGAAACCTGCAAATGACCCTTTACAGCTCTGGTAGTGCATTCGACGGATATGGCCGATGAGTGCTTTCCAACCCGCCTATCGAATGACGGTCTATGGTCGTGGCGATGAGTCAACCGCACTGGTTCCGATCAACAGCACACATTCTGACCCCTTCCAGATCACGACACTAGCGGGGCTCTCGGGATTCCAGCCGTATATGGACTGGCCGAAAGGCACTAAATCGACAGTGACTATCCCTCAGGCAAAATTGGTTGCGGGACGGATCAATGTGGCCATCCTGGATAAGCGCCTGAGTCCTAGCAGTAACTATGTCCGATGGGTCTCAGCATTTCTCTCAGAAAGTGGCAGGTTGATTCTGTTCGGTCGTAAATGCTTCATTGAGGAATCGACGGACAACGGCTCAACATGGACAGCGTACTTTGTCGGCCGCATTACGAACGTCACCTTGACCAGCGGGTTGCAATACACTTTTGAAATAACCGATTCCTTCATTGACTTGGGCCGAACGATTTTCGACAGACTGCCTGATGTTGGCTATTGTGTCCCCGAGTTGCTGATCCCAAGCGGTTTGGAAAAGACGGTATTAGGAATGCAAGGCGTAGACCCTCAATCGTTGCTAGCGAAAGTCGTGGCAGTTGCTCCGGGCGTTGGCGTCTCTTTCTTCATTATCAATGACAACCACACGTTACGGCCCAAGCCCTTAGCCTCTGGCTCTGTGACTGGCGATGTGGCGCGCCTCTCTCCCGAGTTTACGCAGATTGTTGCGGCGACTGATTTTGCCACCGTCAACATTCCCGGACTTCTCGGCACGGCACAGGTTCCCGAAACACCCGTCATCAATCCCAATAATCAGAACACCGTCACCTTCTACAGCGCAACGGACGGTACTTTGATTGGCACGATGCCGCTATCGACCTACACGGGCACCAGCAATAACACCATCATTAGCAGATTCACCACCGTGCAACTGACTGGCTCATTGTCAACCAGCGCCTTCCACGACAACGATCAATACTATGTGACGATGAAGTCCCCCAAGCAGCCCTTCTATTTGGCCTATGTTCACCCGCTGCAACTCGTGATGGACATTTGTGATGGCTTGTACTCGTTGCCGGTCAATGGGGACGATAGCCAACGCATTACGATCCCTTATGACGCTACCGGCATTGCGAGTCTGATGGCCAATGTTCCGCGCATTCAGCCGGGCATCTTCCGGGTTACCGAGACGATGACGATTCAGGACGTGATAGAACAATGGTGCCTTCAACCGTACAACTTGGGGTATATCACGAGGCCGGTAGGCGGCAGTACCCCGGAAAGTCAGCTCCATTTCTTCGACCTTGCGCTGCCCTCCTCGCTTGACGGGTTGCCGACCATCACACAAAACGACATCGTGGCCTCTGCCCTGCCTTCATGGACTGCCGTGGCACCAATCAAGACATTTACCTACACGTATAGCTCTGACTATTACGACCCGATGCCAACGGTTGCGACGGTCGATGCCTACCTCAAGTCAAAGACGGTATCGAATGAAATCCTTTCGCTTGACATTGCCGACGTATACTTGCCAGCCAACAGCTTGGAAATCAAAGCGAATGGCGTGCGGGGCAGCATCGTAGCATCGGGCTCTAACTCACCATCGGGGAGTCAGTACGACAAACTGATTGAGCCGTATGCAAACACTCTAGCCAGCGATATCGCGACTCGGTGGGTTATTCCTGGCAGCACCACTCTCGCACTGTCCTGCCGTCGTACCTCGACCATCAATAGCCTAGGAGTGGGCGATTGGACGTGGGTAACCGTCGACAAAGCCCCTAACCAAGCCCTGAACCAAAGGGGCGGCACGCGGCTAATGCAGGTGGTAAATCGGAATGAGACCGGCGCATCCGTCAGCATCACGCTTGTCGATGGCGCTTTGAATAACGTGGCTACCGCTCCGACGTTGGGTAGTCTTGTCGAGGCCACCAGCTCGTTAGGCGATGCTGTACAACTGCCCATCACGCTGGCCAATGACGGAGGCGTGACCTTTCAGATTCTAGCTGGTGGGCTCCATGAATCGACCCCACTAGATACCGATGCTCGCTGGCGCACTATCTCAGTACCCGTCATCAATAACAGCACCTATACAGCCGTTGCCCAGAATCTTCTGGCCGGGGCAACCATCTATGGCCGGGCACGTACCGAATATCTGATCGCGACAAGCTCTCTACCATCGGCTTGGGTTTACTCGAACAGCTCGGTTGACCTTGATTACTTGGATGCGCCAACCGGCCTGTCAGTGACCAACATTACCTCGACCCATGCTCACACGTTCTGGACTTGCGCGAATTCGTCATCGCTTGTCGAAGTGCTTCTGGCCAGTCCGCAGGATCAGCCGGTTGAAAGTCTCGCGATTCTTCAACCTGGGTCTAGTGCGTTCGACCTGACCGACCTCAACCTCTTGCCCTCTCCGTCATGCTCAGTCGCTATCCGGCATCGCAATGGGTACAACTCGGTTAGCAACAGCATCACCGCCAACTTCATCGCAACCGGATCAGACGCGGTACAGCTCGACCCGCCCGTCATGTTCGTTTTCATAGGCTCATAAATGGATACTCTTTCAACCGGCATTGTTCTCGTCATCCTAGCAGAGGTTCAGGGCGAATCGATCAGCATTCAACGCGCTCCCGATGTGTCAGGCGTTCCCGGAACATTCGCAGACTATGGCGTCATCGTTAGCTGTGATCAAGCAGGGTCACCATTCTTTGACGCACCATTGCCACTCGACGGGACAACCTACTGGTATCGCAGCCAAGGGAAGGAATCCGGCTATCTCGATTCCTCCTATTCCACGCCGATTTCAGCAGAGGCAGCCGTCATCGATCCGACGATTGATTTTTCAAGCAAACCGTGGGAATTCAACTCAACAATTCCGCTCAGTCTGGTAATGTCGGTCATTGCCGATACCACTGGCTCTGTCACGGTCTCAAGCTCTGTCAATCGTGACCCGGCATCCTCAACTCAACCGTTAGTGTCTCTTGCGTCCTATACCGGGCTCCCAACCAATCCAACGTTGATCGGAGTCGGTACCTGGCTCATTCAAAAGCCCTCAAGTGGCAGCGGTACGGCAGTCTTTACCAACACCTTGGCCGGACGATTATCGGGATATGATGGCGTCGTAGTGGAACCAGTTGCCTTGCTCACGAGCAGCTCATTCCTTTCCGTCTCAATGCATCAGGTCTCCAGCTCTGCCACCTCTGTTACCGTGTCATCATCCGTCTACAACCCCGCTGGCTATCCGGTTGGCGTCTCGCTCGACTCTTATAGCAACCTGACCCCGACACGCCTTTCACCCGGCATCTGGACACTTGGCAGACCATCGGCTTCCTCTGGTACAGCAGTCTTTAGCGTGACCTCATCAAATGCAGCCACCGTACCGGACTTTGAGGCATTCTTTGTAGACAGCCAGAACCTTACCCCGCTCTCGGTCACTGGCGTCATTCTCAGCGAGACGACTTCATCCGTTACCGGCCGGTTTGATGTGACAGACCCCTACACGCCTTCCGGATCGATTGCCGGGATTACCACACACTTTGTCAGCCAGTCCGCGCCCAACTTTTCAGCATCCATCGGCACGGTTACGAATACGAATGGCGTCTATTCCGTAGCCTTCTCGACAACCCGAGGCAGTTACGCAGGAGGGGCTAACACCTCATATCTGACGATGATTGCCAGCAAGAGCGGTTACACCCCTGAAGAGGATTCGGTCACCATCCTGGAGAATGTCAGCAACCTTGGGCATCTCACAGCTCGTCTCGTCATCACAGGGGAATCAGCCAATACGGTTACGGTCAGCGGCAGTGGCAATGATCCGATTTCAGGAAGCGCTGCCCCAACACTCACCTTCAGTCTCAATCCTGGAGGCACGTTCACTGGGGTCAACCCGTGGACAGTCAATCGTCCATTGTCGTCCAGCATTCAGGCGCAATTGGTCGTGTCCTCTCCGAATCGCGTTCCTGATGCTGCCTATGCGACCATTGCCACCAACGTCGCTGCCTATACCGTCTCCAGTTCGCTTGCCCTCTTGTTTAGCGTGCTCAGTCAAGATGGTACGACCGTCACCTATACCTCAAGCGTATCGAATCCGGGGCACGTCGCCGTGTCAAACCCGTATCTGATTTTTGCTGACACAAGTAACGGGGCATCAGTCGCCATCAGTAGTGGTGATTTCGTCTTTACCCGCCCGTACACGTCAGTAGCAGCATTCACGTATGGCGTGTCGAGTAGTGTGGCTGGCATCTACGCTGATACTCACACGCTCTATATCCCTTCGACCAACATGTACCAACTCAGTGTCAATGCCATTCCGGTTTCTTCCACTGACACGACGGTCACCGTTGATGTGGTTGTCTCTGACCCGCTCGACCCGTCTCGTACTGGACTGGCAGACGTAACGATGACGGTAACCAACAGCGAGAATAGTGGCCTCTCAGCGACACTGGACAGCACAACCGAGAATATGGGCAACACGGTCTACCGATACACCTTGACCCGAAGCGACTACGGAACGGGGCCGGGCCGGTATTCCTTCACGGCCTCTAAAAGCGGATATCAAAGCGAGTCCGATGCCGCTGATGTGCCAGAGTCCAACGTTCTTTCTCTCGGTATCAATGCTCAAACGATTGCGAGCGATTCGACAACGCAGACCGTAGCGGTAACCGGCTCATGCTTTGTTGGCGGCGATGCTCCGACTCTGACTTTGATCGGCAATCCCGGCTCATTGTCTGTCTCGGCTGGCACACCTTCAAGCACCACTGGCGCAACGAGCATCACCACGAATACATGGGTTGTGACACGGCCTGACACGTTACCAGCCAGCTTGACCTTTGAAGCGAGCCGTACAGGTCAGCAGTCCATTCACATTGACCAACAAATCCTGCCACAAGCAGTTGGCTCAGGTGGCGGTGGTAGCACGTATATCTCAGCATTCTATGTGTCCAGTGTCGACCAATCCGGCAATCAAGTGGTTTTGACCTTCGCTGGCTCCCCTCCGAGTGGCGGCAGCCTTTCGATAATGGGCGACGCTGCGGCAAGCTGGGGGCCTGATGGCGTCACCGAAACAGGCGTCAGCGGAACGTCATATGATTTTCCTCTCGGCGTGTTCGATATCTCTGCTGGCAAGAGTGGTGCTTGGGAAAATATCGCGCTGTCTTTCACAATGATTGTCAAGAACAGTGGTGGCTCGGTAGTCCAGACGATGAATGCTGGTTCAAGTGTCCCCGGTACTGAAGTTCTATGACCACTCTATTTACAAAGGAGGGCTAGCAGTCACGGCCCCTTACTTGGAGCATCACCATTCCCCGTTACAACATTGCCATCAATCAAGGCGCTTCCTACTCGACTCAGTTCAGCTTCTTGGACGCCTTCGGTAATCCGCTTGACCTTACCGGCTATTCCGTCGCATCAGACTTGAAAGTCGCCTATGCGGACACGGCATCGGCAGCATCCTTTGTGGCCACCATCGTTGATCCGCCAACATCAGGCAGCATCACGCTTGGGCTATCACCAGACGCCACAGCTCTCTTGCAAGGCGCATATTTCTACGACGTTCGGCTCACCATAGGGTCAGACGTTATCCGGCCTATCGAGGGCAAAGCAGTCATTAGCCCCGAGGTGACGCAATGAGCCAGGATATTTCCCTGATCAAGGTCATCGAGAACGGTATCACGGTCGTAACCACCAACTTTGTTCCGCTGCCCTCTGCCAACATCTCCAGCTCCTATGCCTCAACCGCCTCCTACGCTCTCACCTCAGCAGGACAGGTCGAGTCAGCTATCAGCAGCTCTTACGCCTTGACGGCCTCTTATGCGATGAATGGTGGCGGATCGGCCACGCTACCATCAGGCCTGATTTCCAGCTCAGCTCAGGTCATTGCGGATTTACCCATCGGCACGGTCAGCTCATCAGCGCAAGTCATCGGCAATCTTCCGCAAGGGACGATTTCCAGCAGCGGCCAAGTCGATTACAACGGCATTCAGAACCATCCGACAACGATTGCCACTGCCTCCTACATCACCTTTACCAACATCGCCAATAGACCGGCCTTAGTCTCGGCATCCTCACAAGTTGTCTACGGCTCATTGACAGGCATTCCGGCATCGATCATCAGCAGCTCGGCCCAGGTCATTGCAGCACTACCACTCGGCACGGTCTCGGCATCATCCCAAGTCAACAACATCGCTAGTAGCTCCTACGCTCTCACAGCATCAGCAGCAACCAGCCTTACCTACACCATTGCCACCGCTTCCTATGCCCTTACCGCTGGCTCAACTGGTGGTGGTCTCTCGGGTAATGGGACTAACGGCAAGCTGGCTATCTGGACTGGTGGGGCTCTCTCAAGCTCTATCCTTGATGACAACGGCACACGTCTCTCGACACCATTCCCTCTGACGGCCTCGGCATTCATGGGCAATGGGGCTGGCATCACTGGCGTTATCTCGTCTAGCTATGCCCCGCTGATTCTTCCGGCCAACGTCATCAGCAGCTCGGCCCAAGTCATTGCCGATTTACCTGTCGGGACTGTCTCTAGCTCGGCTCAGGTCATTGCGGCACTACCACTCGGCACGGTCTCTAGCTCTACCCAGGTCAACAACATTCAAAGCAGCTCCTATGCCTTGACTGCCTCTTACGCCTTATCCGCGATTGCCTCATTGCCAGCGGGTATTGTCAGCGCATCATCACAGGTCATCTACTCGGCTGTGACGGGCATTCCTACCAACCTGATCAGCTCATCGGCTCAGGTCATTGCCACTCTTCCCATCGGCACGGTCTCGTCATCACTCCAATACTCAACAGGCAGTTATACCGGCTCCTTCACGGGCTCTCTATTTGGCTCTAGCTCTTATGCTTTCACAGCATCCTTTGCCAAATCTTCTAGCTATGCCCCACTGATTCTTCCGAACAATATCATTTCAAGCTCTGCCCAAGTCATTGCCAATCTTCCTATCGGCACAGTCTCGGCATCCTCGCAAGTTGTTTACGGCTCACTCACCGGCATTCCAGCCAACATCATCAGCAGTTCAGCGCAAGTTATTGCCGGATTACCTAGCGGCACGGTTTCTAGCTCATTGCAGATTACAAATGTTGCTAGTAGCTCGTATGCCGCAACTGCTAGTGTCCTCGGTCAACTCAGTTACGCCGCATTCACCACCCCGACGATTCTGTCTCAGGCGACCTACACATCAAGCATGACCATTGCCAATCGCGCAACAGTCTTTGCCGTGTCGGGCTCCTGTTACTCGCGCATCCGTCTGTATTCCACCACTGCCCTTCGCGATGCTGACATAGCCCGTTCAACTGCCTCCTTCGCTAGCGCATCCTCTGGCTTGTTACTCGATATCGTCACGTCTGGCTCAAGCACTCCCAACGGCGGCACCATCACCTATCTAACTCCCCCTGCCATTGTCTACGGCGGATTGTTGGCGAGCACAGCGTCGCTCGGCTACACCATTACCAATCTCACACCCGCAACTGTCGCCATCTCCGGATCGGTTGTGTTTCTAGGTCAATAACCCAATGGTCACCTATCCAGACATCTATCAATCCGGCGACCTAATGATTGTCGTCAACTCCCTTTCTGAAATGGGCGATGCCTTAGTCCCTCACCGCCATGTTGCCTCGCATTTCAGCCGATGCGTTACAGGCAAAGCATCCATCATCATCGATGGCGTCGCAAATGAATGTGGCCCCGGCGAAGGCATTTTGGTTGAGCGAAGCGTCGTACACAACATCGTCGCTCTTGCTGATGATACCGTTGTCAACTGTGAATGGGATGTGAATGATTTTGCTGTTGAGCAGAACAAAGGCGGCTGTATCCATGATTGTCCCGGCACAACCGAACCCGGCCCTCCACCACTCGGCTTAGAACCATATGTCGATTAGCATTACCCAACAGTTCGGCGCATCGGTTGCAGGGGCATCGAATCCAACGCTAACAGCTACACCGGGCAGTTCCATCGCGGCAGGTGCGTTGGTTATTGGAGTATTCAGACAAGGTGCGGGCGGTGCCATTTCAGGCGTTGGAACACCATCAGGCGGCGGCGTGACCACTTGGACGACTGGCCCGACCGATAACAACATTCACGAATGGACAGCGGCAGTCTGGTACGGCATTTCGACCGGCGGTACTTCACCCGTTACGCTTGCGCTCACAGCGACCACTACCAACGGACATTTTGATGTGATGGAATGCAGCGGCTTTGACGGCGGATTTCAAATCGACGGCACCCCAGCCCACAGCAACGGACAGAATGCCACGTCGGTAACAACGAGTACCACACCTGGCGCTGGTAAAAATGTGTTGCTCATATCGATATTCGACACACAAGGAACAACGTCCATAACGCCAACTGGCTATACAGCGGGTAATAATGGCGGGCCGGGCGGTACCCCTTGGGTCTATCAAATCGTCCCAAGTACCACATCAAGCGCCTACAGCATCACATGGGCCGCTGGCTATGCCCGTTATGCCGTGTTACTCGTAGCTATTGAAGCGATTGCAGGTGGTGGCGGTGGTGGTCCAGTCATGCCAGCAACAGGGCAACTCTATCCGTTCCCTGCAAATGTGGCACAGCAGTTCGCCTCAACGACCAGAACATTTGGCCAACTCTTTCCCTTCTAACCCTTCTTGAGTCTCCCCCTTATGCCCGTAGACGTGTCTAACATCCATATCTCGACTGCCGTTGCCGAGTTGACCATCGCCGCTGTCTCGCTCCTCGTGGGATATTTCAAAATGTATTTGCCGTTGTGCAAAGCGATTGCCCGGCTAGAGGCCTTACGCGAGACGGATAAAGAACAGTGGCAGGTCGTTGGCAAGCATCTCGAATCCATCGACAACAAGCTTGGCGCGGCACTCATCGATCATGCAGCGTTGAAAATCACGGTCCTGGGCATCGATGGCACCAACGGCATTCGCGGACAGATTGCGGATCTCAAATTGCGAGTGGGCGAAGTCGAATCGGAATGCCGTGCCTTGGAAATGCGGGTTACGAGGATTGAGCCGAAGAGCTAGGCTGGCAGTTTCGCTCTCATTGCTGTAATGTCCCCGACGCATACCTTCATGCCGGGCGCTTGAGCCTGAGCCAGAAGGAATTTGAGATTATCGTCTACCCATTCTGTCGCGATCTCATCGGGGCCATCCCAGTTCCATTCGCACAAAAATCCAATCACCTTGGCAGTTCCGACAAAAACATTTCGTCCCTTGCACTCCGGACGTTCTAACATGGCGTCAAGCGCTTTTTTCAAGGCGTCTAGCATCGGCCGGGTCATAGGCTTGCGAAGCGGCGTCGTCACCCTGTCCATCCTTTGTTGAGTCGTTAGCACACGTATCGCACGGACTCCGAATGTGGCGCACTTGAATCCGCAATCACCAGCCGCAACGCTTCATCGGCCATCCTTCTACAACAGCTCAAATCCTCGACCGATTGCTCAAAAATCTTCAGCAGGGCATCGGCCAACTTGCCCCGCTCAATCTCTTCTTCCTCGTCACAGGCGCTAATCGTGTCGTCTACCAGCGCACGGTATTCGGGATGCGTACCATACTTGACCGCATTCTCGAAGTCCCCGATGTAGCGCAATCTCTTTAGCTCCAGTGCCACCGCATCAATGGTTGAGCGTTTCATGGTCGTTTAGCCGGATCAGCCAAGGTGGTGGGCGTCTGCGAAAGTACCGCTTTCACCTTCTCTACTATCTCGTCCATCTTTGACAAATCAAGCGGCGTAGCCAGTGCCTTGGCCATCTCAGTTTTGGTGCTCTTGTCGTGTTCCGTCGAAAGGGTTGTCAGCGATTCCTCCAATGCTTCCAACATATCGGTTTCCCGCATCTGATCCAGCATTTCAAATGTGACTAGGTCGTTGGAATCGTTCGCCAGTTTCTGAATCCGACCAAGTACCTCGGGAATATTCGCGATTCGACGTAGCCGATGCGCCATCAATGGATTGTCCCCTGCCAATAGGATCATGGCCTCCTCATATCTTTTCGGAAGCTCCGGGTCTGTCGGGAGAAACTCAAGTATCATGGTCACTGCGGGTCTAAGCACCTGCGGCGGCAACGCGAGTTGTTCCCTTAGGGCTTTCGTAAAAGAGTTGGTCGTACGTAGCAGATGCCAGACTTCGAGCAGGTCAGAAAGCGCTCGACCGATGGCACGATGACGGTCTTTGCTGTCGATTCGCCAAGATCGGGCTTCGCCAAAACCAAAGCCGATAAGGCCACTTATAAGGGCAGTAACAGCCACCAAAAGGATTGAGGCTATGGACGGCATCTTGAAGCCCAAAGAGTAAGGGTTGCCGTCTAACCTACCTTCAACCCTACCGCCTCGCCCCTACACGCCATCCTCCCGCATTTCTTTCCCCTCGGACGCGTCTTGGCCTGGCTCCTTTTGTCCTGATTTTCCTGGGGCATTCTAGGCGGCTTCCTGCCTCGTCGGACTCCCTGACTACACACACGAAATACCGACAAACTCACCGAATAATGGGCAAGTTAGATCGGTAAGTCTATGTCAAATAAGGCTTTAGGATGGATTGTCCCTGCGCTTGCAAAGCAGGTGCTCTCCCAACTGAGCTACCGCCCCTAACACGCTGTGGTATAACAGGTTACACGCTGCGGCCGGATGCCGCCCCGAGTTCGGCGATCCCGGGCTCGTGAGCCTGAGCCTTGCAAAACTCACCAGCCACCGCGCACACCGCAGCCATCAACGAAGCTAACGTCCGCCGCCCATACGCCAAGCTGGCGGTGCCCGGCGAACCGGCCCCAGCCGCTGGGCTGGGGCCACTCCCGTTCAGCTGCCGGCTGACTTCCGCCGTTTCCGAGTCTTGTTGTAATCCGGATGTTTCTCGACCGCCTTGTAGAGGTCGTCAACCATGCGGAAGCGTTTCTGCACATCGCCTGATTCGTCGGAATTCTTCTTGGAATCTTCCAACTGCTTGATTCGCTTGATCAACTGACGCCGCCACTTCTCATCCTTGGTGGCCGAGAGAAACTGACGGGCCTGCGCCAGCTCCTGGTCGACCGACCCGCCGCCTTGCCGTTGCAGGCGCGATTCGAGCGACGCCCGGTGAAGGCGCAATTGCTTGAGGAACATGACTGACAAGGGAGAACTCCCGGGAGTGCGGTATTCGGGGGTGCGGGAGAATAGTAGCAGCGCATGGCTGAATCAATCAATCCGGCCGATGGGAAAGTCCATTCTTCTCCCACCGGCAGAGTGCGGACCTCGGTGCCTGCGACTGGCCATCTGTCACGCCCGAATGGACTGTCACACTGGACCGTCGACGTGATCAATCCCTCGTCCTCATCGAACCGCAATGCGACTTGGGTCGTCCGCCGCGGCGCACGGCGGGCCGCGACGCTACTTGATGTCCCACCGCCCGCCAAGTGCCTGGTAGAGTCGGACGGTGGCTTCGAGATAGTTGCGGCGGCTCTGTGTCAACGCCAGCTCAGCAGCAAACAATCCGCGCTGGGCATCGAGCACTTCCAGATAACTCGCGATACCGCCCTCATACCGCCGCTCGGCCAGCCGAAAGGCATCCCGCAATGCCGCCGCCTGAGCAGCCTGGGCCGAGAGTTGATCGCGTCCGGTCCGAACGCCAACCAGTGCGTCCGCTGCCTCGTTGAGCGCCGTGAGGACACTCTGTTCATATCGGGCCCGGGCTTGCTCGATCCGCGCCCGCCCGGCCGCCAGGTTTGACGAGATGCGTCCGCCGGTAAAGATCGGCACCGACAGGCCGACCTGAGCCGTGTAGATCTCATTCTGACTGGTGAAAATGTTGTTCGCGGATGGGGCCTGCCAGCCGTACTGTCCGGTAATCATGATGCGCGGCAGTGCGCTCGCCCGCGTCACGCCATATCGGGCCTGCTCGGCTTCGAGTGATCGAGCGGCGCTGGCGACGTCCGGACGCCGCAGCAACAGGTCGACCGGCACGGAGTCCGGCACCGCCACTGCCGCAACTGCCGAGTCGAGCGTGCCGCCACCCACGTGCCCGCCCGGGGCACGGCCAAGGAGGAGGGCGAGCTGGTGCTCGGCTGTGGACGCGTCGCGCGTGAACTGTGCGACGCTTGCCGCCGCGCCAGCCACATCCGCTTCAAACTGCCGGACGTCGAGCTCCGAGATCACACCCTGCGTGTAGCGCTGGCGGGCCAGGCCCACCGTGCTTTGTCGCGAGGTGAGGGTCCGCTCAGCGATGTCGCGATTCTCTCGCGCCTCAAGCAACGCCAGGTAGGAGGTCGACACATCGGCCACGAGCGTCAGCACCAGCGCCCGCTCGTCGTCGGCGCGAGCGGCCTGGTCCGCTTCGGCCGCAGCGACACCCTTCCGGATACGACCCCAGAAATCGAGTTCCCACTGCAGCGAGGCTGCAGCGCCCACTGCCGTGTACTCGACCGGCGTGCCGGCGAAGACAATCCGATTACGACTCGCACTCGCGGTCGCGTCCACTTCCGGGAGCAATGCGCTGCGTGCCACACCCGCGAGTGCGCGATACTCCGCGATCCGGCCAAGGGCACCATGAATGTCGCGATTGTCGCGCAACGCGGTGCGCACCAGCGACACGAGAGTCGTGTCGCGGAGGACGTCGATCCATGCCAGCGACTGGTTCGCCTGCGCGTCAAATGCCGCGCCCGCCGGCATCGGCTGCGGCAAGCCGGCCGCTTGAGCCAGCGAATCAAAGAGCGGCGCCGCCGGCGACGTGTCCGTCGCAACACGAGCTGCTGTTGGCACGACCTGGGGCGGAGCCTGATGTCCCGAGGCACAGCCCGCACCAAGCATCGCCGCCGCGACAACTGAGGCAGTCCGAATCAGGCGACGCATCATGCGTCCTCCCCGGCCGGTCGACGCGGCTCAGCCAACCGGCGGATCACGGTAAAGAAGAGCGGAATGAAGAAGACGCCGACCGATGTCGCGATCAGCATGCCGAAAAAGACGCCCGTACCGAGCGAATGCCGGCTCTGGGCGCCGGCGCCACCGGCCAACAGCAGCGGCGACACGCCGGCGATGAACGCGAGCGAGGTCATGAGAATCGGCCGGAACCGCTCGCGTGCTGCTTCCCGCGCAGAATCCATGATCGACCGCCCGCTTGCGCGCAGGCTCGTCGCGAATTCGATGATCAGGATGGCGTTCTTCGCCGCCAGGCCGATGACGGTGATCAATCCGACCTGGAAGTAGATGTCATCGGGCATGCCACGCATCCAGACCCCGATCAACGCGCCAAGCGCACCGAACGGAATGCCGAAGAGCACGGCAAACGGAATGCTCCAGCTTTCATACTGCGCGGCGAGCACAAGAAAGACCAGCACGATGCCCAGCCCGAAAATCATGCCGCCCTGGCCGCTCGAAATCCGTTCCTGATACGACTGGCCACTGTAGGCATAGCCCACGCCCTTGCTGCTGAACTCGCGACCGATCAATCCCTCGATCGCCGCCAGCATCTCGCCGGAGCTGTGACCGGGCGCGGGCTGCGCCGTGATCAGCGCCGACGTGAACCCGTTGAATCGCGACAGGATGCTCGGCCCGGTCCGGAATTCCGGACGCGCCAGGGTGGAGATCGGGATCATCTCACCATCCTCGCTGCGCACGAAGAGGCGGCCGATGTCGTCGGGCGACCGGCGGAACTGCGGTGCCGCCTCTGCCTGCACCCGGTAGGTGCGCCCATAGAGGTTGAAGTCGTTGATATACAGCGTCGACAACATCGTCTGCAGGGTCAGGAAGAGCGTTCCCAGCTTGACGTCGCGAGCCTTGACGGCTTCACGATCGACGTTGAGGAAGATCTGCGGGGCGTCGATACGGAAAGTCGTCGTGCCACCGACCACCGCCGGCTCCTTGGCGAGCGCCTGCATGAACTCGTTGACCTGGCCGTTGAACGTCTCCACATCCTGACCCGCACGGGCTTGCAGGTTCAACTCGAGGCCCGAGGTGGTGCCGAGGCCGGGAATCTCCGGAAAGTTGAAGGCAAACGCGAGCGCCTTGGGCATGCCATACAGCGCACCGTTGACCCGCGCGAGAATCGCGTCAGCACTCTCATTCTTGCCGCGCTCATCCCAGGGCTTGAGACCGACGAACATCACGGCCGAGTTCGGTTGGTTCGCGGACGAGAGAATGTCGAGCCCGACCAGTTCGACCACCGCGTTGATCCCCTTGTCGGCGAGCAGCATCTTCTCGACCTGGGTCACCACTTCGCGGGTCCGCTGCAGCGAGGCCCCGCTCGGCAGCTGCACGGCCACGACAAAGAACCCCTTGTCCTCGGTGGGCAGGAATCCCGTCGGCACATGGCGATAGAGCACGACGATCAGGGCGAGGATCACGGCGAAGGCAGCGAGAAAGGCACGCGGGCGTCGCAACACGCCAGCGACGCCGCCGAGATAGCGCACGCGCACCCGGTCAAAGAAGGTGTTGAACCAGGTGAAGAAGCGACCGTGCTCGGCCCGCTCCGGCGACTCCTTGAGCAACGCGGCGCAGAGTGCGGGCGTGAGCGTCAAGGCCACGATACCCGACAATACGACGGCGATCACGATCGTCACGGCGAACTGCCGGAACATTGACCCGGTGATGCCGCCCAGGAATGCCACCGGAATGAACACGGCGCAGAGTGACAGCACGATCGCAACCAGCGCGCCTGCGACCTGCTGCATCGCCTTGTCGGCAGCATGCTGCGCGTCGAGCCCTTCGTCGGTCATGATTCGTTCGACATTCTCGATCACCACGATGGCGTCGTCGACGACGATGCCGATCGCCAGCACCAGCCCGAAGAGGGTGAGGACGTTGATCGAAAAGCCAAGCGCCAGCAGCCCGAGGAAGGTGCCAATCACGGAGACCGGCACCGCCAGCACCGGAATCAGGGTGGCACGCCAACTCTGGAGAAAGAGGAAGACGACCAGGGTCACCAGCGCCATCGCCTCGAGCAGCGTCTTGGTGACTTCCTCGATCGATGACGAGATGAACGGCGTCGTGTCAAACGGAATCGACCAGTGGATGCCGGCCGGGAAGGCCGACTGCAGCTCGGTCAGGCGCTGCACCAGCTCGCGCTTGACGGTCAGCGCATTGGCGCCGGGCTGGAGGTACAACAGGAAGAAAGTCGTCGGCTTGCCGTTGAGCCGACCTTCGAGGTCGGAGCTCTGGCCACCAAGCTTCACATGCGCGATATCGCTCAGGTGCACCACCGAGCCGTCGCGGCCGGCCCGGACAATGATGTGGTTGAACTGGTCGACTGTTTGCAGTCGCCCGAGCGCCGTGACCGGCAGCGTGAACTCGGTCCCCGGCGGCGCTGGCTCACGACCGATGCGTCCGGCCGGGGCCGGGGCGTTCTGTTCTCGCACAGCCGATGCAACATCATCGACGGTCAGGCCCAGCTGCGACATCCGCTCCGGGTCGAGCTGCAGCAGCATCGCAAACTGGCCGCCGCCAAAGACGGTCGCGTCGCCAACGCCCGGCAACCGCTTCACTTCATCGGCCACGTACAGCGTGGCGTAATTGGTCAGGTAGTCTGCGTCGTAGCGTGGGTCATCCGATGACAGTGCTGCCACCAGCAGGATGTCGGTCTGCGCCTTCGTGACCACGACGCCATTGCGGGTGACTTCCTGCGGTAGCTGCGGCTCGGCACGCTTGACCGCATTCTGCACATCGACGGCGGCGAGGTCCTGGTCGCGGCTGATGTCGAAGAACACCTGCAGGCTCATCGAGCCGTCACTGGCGTTCGACGACTTGTAGTAGAGCAGGCCGCGCAGCCCCGACAATTGCTGTTCGATCGGCGCCGCGACGGCGTTGGCCACGTCCTCGGCGGTCGCACCTGGATAGGCCGCCGTGATCCGAATCGACGGCGGCGTGATCGATGGATAGCGGTTGACCGGCAGGTACTTGAGTGACACCAGACCAAGCAGCGTGATCACGATGGCGATCACGCCCGCCATCACCGGCCGGCGAATGAAGAAGTACTTGATGTCCGACGGTGCGCCGGTTGGCGCGGGATGGCTCACGGGGCCCCCGGCGCCGTGGTCGTCGTATCGGTTGGCTTGGCCACCCCGCCCGGACGCACTTTCTGGACGCCGTCAACGATGACCCGGTCACCCGCCACCAGACCCGAATCGACCAACCAGCGCTCACCAACCCACGCGCTCGCATGCACGTCACGCGCCGCGACGGTATCGCCCTGCGTCAACACGAAGACCGACTGCCGCCCCAGCGATTGGACCACCGAGCGTTGCGGCACGAGGATGGCGCTGTCGCGCACCAGCCCCTGCAGGCGCACCTGGACGAACTGACCGGGCAGTAACAGATGATCGTGATTGGGAACTTCTGCGCGGAACTCCTGCGTCCCGGTATTGCTGTCGACCACCGGCGAGACAAAATCCAGCACCCCCTCGATCGGATACACCACACCGTCGCCCAGGACGATCTGCACGCGTGCACTTCCGCCGGCCCGCAGCGCCCTGGAAGCTCGAGCGTCGCGCTGCCATGCCAGGATCTGCTGCGCCGAGGGGCGGAAGGTGACTCGCACCGGGTCGATCACGTCGATCGTGGTGAGCAGGTCAGCCGGTCCGGTCACGCGGGCGCCGAGCACCATGTTCGCCTTGCCGACTCGGCCGGCAATCTGGGCCCGCACGGTAGCGTCGTTGAGATCCTTGCGCGCCCGGTCCACGGCGGCCTTGGCGTCATCCTGGGCAGCACGCGCCTGCGCTTCGGCCTCGACCGCATCATCGACGTCCCGCTGGGCAACTGCGTGCTCATCAAGAAGCGGCTTGAGGCGGGCCAACGTGCGCGTCGCGTTGTCGTGCCGGGCCTGCGCCTGCGCCGCCCGAGCCTGCGCGCTGCGAAATGCCGCGTCGTAGATCGTCGGATCGATCTTGAAGAGCACGTCACCCTCGGCCACTTCCGCGCCTTCATGGATCGGCTGCGCCACGATCACGCCCGCCACCGGCGATCGCACCTCGACCTGGCGCACCGATTCGACTTCGCCCGCAAACTCGACCGTCTCGGCGACTCGCTCCGGATGGACCGTGACGATCGAGACAACTGGCGGCGGGGGGACCATCACTGGCGGTTTGGAACAGGCCGCGAGAGCCAGCGTCGCAAGAACCGACCAACCCATTTCACGCTTCAGTATTGCAACCACGACATCCTCGACGGCGACGGGAACTGGGAGGTAATCGGCGCGGAAGGTAATCCCGTTTCAGAATATTTCATATATGAACTACCGTCTCGAAATGATGCACCTGACCAGCCGCGAACCGTCCCGCCTTCGTTGGCTACTGCGGCAGGGTGAACCAGAACTCGCTTCCCTGCCCCAGGTCGCTGGCCACCCCGATTTCACCGCCGTGCAACTCGACCACCATGCGGCAGAACGTGAGCCCGAGCCCGCTTGATCGGGCCAGATGCCCGGAGGCGGTGCCGCCCTGCCGGAACTTCTCGAAAATCCGGGCTTGGTCGTCGGCCGCGATTCCCGGGCCCCGGTCGCGAACCCGGACCGTGGCACGCTGGTCGTCCCTCGCCACCAGGACGGTGACGACGCCCCGGGAGGGCGAGAAGCGCACGGCGTTGGCCAACAGGTTGACCAGGACCCGTTGCACCAGGCCCGCGTCGCAGTTCACGGGCTGGTCACTACCATCAACCACGATCGTGACGACGTGAAAATCCGGCGCCGGGCCGATCACCGCAACCGCGCGTCGAGCCAGATCGGACAGCGAGACGGCGTCGATGTGGAGCGGCAGTGCCGCCGACTCCATGCGGCTGACGTCGAGCATGTCTCCAATCATGCCGTTCATCCGGTCGACGGAACGCACCGCGTCGCCGAGCAGCGCTTCCATCGGCGCGCTCAGGTTCCGGGCCGGGTCGGCCTCGAGCATTTCCAGGAAGCCACGCAAGCCGGTGAGCGGCGATCGCAGGTCGTGGGCGATCATCGCAACCAGATCTTCGCGCAACTGCTCCAGTTGCTGCAGCGCGCGGTACTGGTGGTCGATGGCGCGATGCATTTCTCGCATCCGCAGGGCGTTGCGGACCCGCAGCGCCACCTCTCCGCGATCAATCGGCTTGACCAGGTAATCGTTGGCGCCAGCAGCAACGCCCGCGATCCGGTGCGCCCGTTCGGCCAGCCCGGTAATCAGCAGCACCGGCGTCGCCGACGTGACCGGCGACGCGCGCAAGCGCCGGCACACTTCGAAGCCGTCGAGCCCCGGCATCGTCACGTCCAGCAGCACGACGTCAGGATCTTCACTGCGCGCCAGCGCCAACGCACCGAGGCCGTCTTCCGCCTCAAGCACATCGTGGCCGTCAATCTCCAGCAGCTCGCGCAGCAGCGCCCGGTTGGATTCGTGATCATCCACCACCAGCACGCGGCCACGCCGCGCCGGGGCCGCGCCGCCTGCCGGTTCGGTCACGTGTCCGTCCGCCCCCCGAGATAACTGCGCACCAGCTCGCGCAAACGCTGGCTGTTGATCGGCTTGCTGACGTAGGCGTCGAATCCCAGCTGAATCGCCTGCTCCTCGTCCCCCTGCATCGCTTGTGCAGTGACGGCGATGACCGGTATGCGGCGCAGGTCGGGATGCGCGCGAATCACGCCGACCGCTTCATTGCCCGACATCCCTGGGAGTCGGATGTCGAGCAGGATGAGGTTGGGTGGATCCGCCTCGGCGAGTGCGATCCCTTCCTCGGCCGACTCCGCCGGTATCACGACACAGCCAAGCGGTTCGAGCATGGCGGTGATCAATTCCATGTTGAGCTGGTTGTCCTCGATCACCAGCACAGTACAATGCGACAGGCTCATATCAGCCCCCGGATGCCAAGCCGTTCGAGCTCGGCCAGAAGGTTCGCCGTTTCCGGCTTGGCAAAGATCTGCTGCACCTGTTCCTCCAGCTGGCGCCGTTCGGCAGCCGACAGATCCTGGCCACTGAAGATGATGATTGGAATGTCGCGCATGCGCGGCGAGCGGCGCAGTTCCGACACGACCTCGAAGCCGGACATGCCCGGCATGGCAAGGTCGAGGATAATGGCCGAGGGCGCCACGTTCTCGGCGAGGTGAATACCCTGCCGCGGGTCGGTCGTGGTGGCGACCCGGAAGCCCGCCCCTTCGACGATGACATGAATCAGGTCCAGGGTCCCGGGATCGTCATCGATGGCGAGCACCAGCGGATGCGTCGCCGTTGCGGTGGCCAGGGCGCGCTGCACGGTGGCTACCAGCTGTTCGCGCTGCACCGGCTTCACCAGCCAGTCGAAGGCACCAAGCCCCATGCCGCGGACCCCTTCTTCCATGACCGATACCACCAGGGCCGGAATCTGCGCGGTGCGCGGATCGGACTTCAACGCGCGCAACAGGCCGAAACCGTCCTGCTCGGGCAACACGATATCCATCGTGATTGCGTCGGGGCGAAGCTCGTGCACGCGCTCCAGCGCTTCGGTGCCAGTGGATGCGTGCGCGACCCGATAGCCAGCCTCCTCGAGATAATGCTGGAGCAGTTCGGCAAAACCAGGATCATCTTCGACCACCAGCACGAGCGGCGCGCCGTCGCGGCTGCGGCGCGGTGCCCGCATTGGCGTGGTGGTCTCCGGCGTGGACTCCACGCTGACCGGCATCTCGACGTGGAAGGAACTACCCAGGCCGTATTCACTCTCGGCCCAGAGTCGCCCACCGTGCAGTTCGGCCAGACGGCGAGCCAGCGGCAGCCCGAGCCCGGTCCCCTTCTGGGTGCGCGCCAGCTGGCTGTCGACCTGCTCGAACTCGCGAAAGATCCGTTCGAGATCATCCGGGCGTACGCCGATGCCGGTGTCGAGTACGGTGATCCGGAGCATCGGACCGCCCGACCGGGTGCGATGCGGCGAGATCGCGGTTCGCAGCGTGACGGTACCGCCGGGCGGCGTGAATTTGATCGCGTTACCCAGCAGGTTGTACAGGATCTGCCGGAACCGCGACACATCCACCAGTAGCGACGGCAGGTTGTCGTCGGCTTCGAGCGCCAGCCTCAGGCGTCCGGTGGCGGCCAGCGGTTCCACCAGATTGAGTGCCTCGTGCAGCAACGGCAATGGCGCCGCGTGCGACAGCGACAACTCCATCCGGCCCGCTTCCACTTTCGACAAATCAAGGATGTCGTTGATCAGCTCGAGCAACTGACGGCCCGACGTCAGGACATTGTTGATATACCGCCGCTGGCGGTCGGTCAGCGGACCGAAGCTCTCTTCTTCGATCAGTTGCGAGAAGCCGATGATCGAGTTGAGCGGCGTCCGCAGCTCATGACTCATCTTGGCAAGGAAGTCGGATTTGGCACGATTGGCGGCTTCGGCCGCCTCGCGCGACCGCAACACATCGACCTCGGCGCGCTTGCGTTCGGTGATGTCCTCGGAAACGCCCAGCAGGAATGCCGGATTGCCCGCCTCATCCCTGATCGTCACCTTGCGCGTGTGCAGGGTACGCACCACGCCGGTGGGCGACGCAAAGACTTCTTCGGCGATATCCCGGACGTCGTCCGAGGCCAGGACCGCGCGGTCCACCGTGATCATCCCGTCAGCGATTGGCTTGGGGAAGATGTCGAAATCCGTGCGACCAAGCACCTGATCCCGCGACACCCCGACCAGCCGCTCGGCAGTGCGGTTGAAGCGCACAAAGCGGAGGTGCTCTGCCTCCTTCACAAAGACCATCAACGGCAGCAGATCAATGATCGAGTCCAGAAAGGACTCCGACCGACGCAATGATCCCTCGGCGACCTCGCGCGCGTCGAGATCCGCGAAGATCTGGCGTAGCGCGATCAGCAGAAGCAACAACGCGAGCACGCCGCCGAGCACCTCGGTCAGGTTGAGGTTCCGGCCCGCCCGATCACTGTCCGTCTTGACCCGCAACCGCTCTCGCTCCTCGGCCTGATTCAGGCCGCGTAGCGTGGCACGGAGACTGTCGACCGACCCGCTGGATCGATTGATCCGCAACTGCGTGACCGCCGCCGGCTCGCCGCCGGCGGTGTAGGCCGCGATCGTCGCGTTCATTTCGTTCAGGCGCACGTCGATCAGCGAATCGAGCTTGGCAAACTGCGTCGCCTCCGCCGGAAAGGTCCCTTGCACCAGGTGGAGCGAGTCGATCCGACTCTGCAGCGCCCGCATCGACGTGTCGAACGGCACGAGATATCCGGAATCGCCCGTCAGCAGGAAGCCACGCTGGCTGCTTTCCATGCTGAGCAGCGTGTTGTTGACCGATCGGAACGTTTCGGCGGCAAGGTGCAGGTCACTGAGGTTTTCGAGCGATGACTGCACCTGGCGGGAGGTGACGATCGTGGCGGCGAAGATGACGACCAGGATCACGATGCCGGTGAGGGACGCCATCACGATGCGCACCCGCAGGCTGGTGCGACGTTCGGCCGCCGATGGCGGCGGGGCAATGAGTGGCAGGTTGCGGGCGGGCGGCGCGGTTGCCGGGCCAGATGCCATGCGGCGGACTCCGTTGCGGGGGTCAAAGGATGACCCTACAACTCTAACGCCTCTGGTCGAAGAGCGCGTGATCCGGATGCACCCGCCCGAGACACCGGTCGCGCAGCAATTCGGCGGCAATCAGGCTGAAGACAATCCCGTTGCCACCGTACCCCAGGGCAAAATCGATGCGGTCCGTCCCCTCGACCGGGCCGATTACCGGCATGCTGTCGTCGGTTTCACCAAAAGTCCCGGCCCAACTGTATTCGATCCGGGCCAGGAGGTCGGGCTGCCAGCGATGGAGCTGCGATTCCAGGCGGCGGGTCTGCCGCGGAATCGCAGCGTCGCGGAGCGCCGGCGATCGAAATGGCAGGTCAAAGCCACCGAGGATCATGCGCCGCCCGTCGTTCCGCAAATAGCTGTATGGCCGCGCCGATTCCCACACGATGGCTCGATCCGCCAGCGGACCCGGATCGTCACATGGTTCGGTCACCAGCGCGAAAGTGCTATGCAGCGATGTCATCCCGGGTTCGATGCAGGGCGGCACTTCGTAGCCACATGCCAGAACGATCCGGTCGGCGAGCACGGAGCCCCGCGTGGTCGTCACGAGCAGGCCACCGGCTGGCGCCGTTTCGGCGAGGATGGCCGTCGTCCACTCGACTACAACCGCGCCGCGCGTCGTGGCGCGATCGAGTAGCGCGCGTGTCAACCGCAGCGGGTCGATCACGGCGGCGCACGGACTCACGATGGCGCCATGTCCGGGCAACCCGAACTCGGTGGCGACTTCGATCTCGTTGCAGAATCGCGCCTCGATTCCGATGCCGACGCGGGCAACGGCCTCGCGCTGCAGCCGGTCGATGTCCCGCCGGCGCGACGCCAGATAGATCGACTGCCGACGCGCGAACCCGCACCCATCGCCCAGCTCGCCGACCAGCGATTCGAACCCGGCGATCGCTGCGGCAGCCCGCTGGTAGACGCGCACGGCGCGGTGATACCCAGTCTTCTCGATCAGCTGCAGCAGCTCGAGGTCCAGTTCGTACTGCAGAAGCGCGGTGCTCGCCGCAGTACTTCCCGATCCCGGAACCCGTCGATCAACCACCACGACCGCAACACCTGCACCGGCGAGTGCATCTGCAACAAGGGCGCCGGTGATACCGGCGCCGACGATCACGACGTCGCAGCGCGGCGGCAACCTGCCGCGGACGTCGTGCAGCCCGTGACGCACCAGCCACCATGGCGCTCCGCCATGCAGCTGCGATGCGTCAGCAGCGAGCGGCCATCCCACTCAGACCAGCAACAGGACCAGCACGACGACACCGATCACCACTGCAACGGTCGACAGGCGAATGACCGTGTCTCGCCGGTGCGACATGGCACGCAACGCATCGGCATGTGAGCCATTGCTGACGTACGGCGAACGCGGCGTCGGGGGCTGCGGTAAGCGCGCCACGGCAGAGGCCGACGGCGGCGTGACACCTTGCGCCACGACAGCCGATGGCACGGTGACAGCGACGACTGTTGCGAACGCAACAATTTTCAGGAACCGACCGAGCGAATGACGGACACTCATCTTGCCCTCGCAGCAGGAAGTAATGCCCGGGAGACGCACAGCGCAGCCCGGGCACCACATCGCCGCAGATCAGGGCTTCGGCGGGCCCGCAACCTTCTTGTCGAAGTCACCGGCCTTGACGATCGCCATGCTCGCCGGATCCAGGTACTTCGCGACTGCCGCTTGGACCTCGGCGGGCGTCAATGCATTGACGCGAGCCTCGAGCTCGGCCGTCGCGACCATTCGCCGATGGAGGTAGAGATTCTGCACCAGACGGCCCGCCAACGCGTTGTCGTTGGATCGCCCCAGCTTCGCGTTCTCGGTCCAACCCTCCTTGGCCTTGAGCACTTCCTCTGCGGTGAATCCATCCTTGGCCGCCCGCACCATCTCTTCAGTGAACGCCTGCTCGAGCTTGTCACGATTCACCGGGGCGTAGATCGCGTAGGTCATGAAGGTGCCGCTGGTGTCGATCGGCGACGCTGCGAGGTTTGAGCCAACACCATACGACAAGCCATCCTTCTGCCGGATCCGGGTCGCCAGTCGTGAGTTGAGGAAGCCACCCCCCAGCATGTAATTGCCGAGCACGAGGGCCGGGTAATCGGCCGACCGGTCGCTAACGGCCAGCGTCTTGCCAGCCAGGAACATGGCATTCGCCTTGTCGGGTGTTTCCAGCGAGATGTTGAGTGGCGCACTCGACTGCGACGGATTGCCGATCCGGACAAACGGGCCAGGACTCTTCCAATCGCTGAGCTCGTGCGAGAGTAGTGTCCGCACCGAGTCCGGGTCGAAGTCGCCGACCAGGGCGATCTCGCCATGCGACGCGCCGTAGAAATCGTGGTAGAACTGGCGAGCCTCGTCCAGCGTCACCGCGTGCAGGTCGGCGAGCTCCTCATCAACCGTACCGACGTAGTTCGGATGCCCCTTTGGATACGGCGAGAGGTGGCGCTCCAGCGCGAGCTCGGCCTGGACGGTGGGCTCAGAGCGCTGCGATTCAATCGCCGTCACTTCCTCCTGGCGAGCCAGTTCGAATTCCTTGGCGTCAAACGACGGCTGGCGCAACATCTGCACCGCGAGCCGGATCGCATCGGCGAGGTGCTCGCGCTTGACGGTGATTGACGCGCTCGCGCTGGCGCTACTCCCGCCGACGAACACTTCCGCACCCAGCCGATTGAGCGAATCGGTCATCTGCTGCCGGGTCAACTGCCGGGTGCCACGCATCAGCATCGCACCCGCAAGGTCGGGGGCGGCACCCTTGTTCATCAGGCTCTGCGCGGTCCCGAACCGCAGCACGACCTGCGCAGTGACCGTGCCCCCGCGCGTTTTTTTCGGCAGCAGTGCGTAAGTCAGCCCGCCGGGCAGCGCGCCGGTCTTGGTGCGAGCATCGATGTTGGCGGGACTCGCGTCGAATGCCTCGCCCGCGACCATCGACGTATCGCCGCGGTAGTGCGTGACCGCCGCGACGATATCCGGTGTAGGCGGGATGACCGATCGATCCGGCTGCGCGTCCGGCACGAAGATGCCGGTGGTGCGGTTGGACGTCTTCAGATAGGCGCGCGCGACCCGGATCACGTCATCGGGTGTCACCGCCTTGATCCCGTCGCGATGCAGGTAGAGCAACCGCCAGTCACCCATCGCGGCCCACTCCGAAAACTCCAGCCCGATAGACGACGAATTGGTGAGCTGCAGGTTGATTCCGGTCAACAGCGACGCCTTGGCCCGATCCACCTCTTCCGCCGTCGGGGGCGCCGTAGTCAGCAGGGTCTGGATGGCCTGGTTGATCGCCTGCTGCGCCGCGGCCATATCATCGGTCTTCGGAACCTGCGCCGAGACGATCAACACGCCTGGTTCACGCAGCTGATAGGTATAGGCCGATACGCTGGATGCTTTCTTTGACACCACGGCAGCCTGGTAGAGACGCCCCGTCGGTTGCGACGCCAGCACCTCGGTGAGCACATCGAGCGCCGGAAAATCCGGATGCGATCCTGCGGGTACATGCCACGCCATCGCCAGCGCCTGCACGTCGCCAACCCGGCGCAAGGTTACCGTGCGCTCGCCGTCCTGCGGCGGGTCGAGCGTATAGGTCGGCCAGATCTTCATCGCGCCGGTCCGGTTCGGCCGCGGCACGACGCCGAACGTCTGCTGAATCATGCGGAGCGCGGTTGCCGGCTCGAACTTGCCGGCCACCACGAGCACCGCGTTGTCGGGCTGGTAGTACTTGTGATAGAAGCCCTGCAAGCGCTCGATCGGGACATGCTCGAGGTCCGACTTCGGGCCGATCGTGCTCTTGCCGTAGTTGTGCCAGAGATAGGCGGTCGACATCACACGTTCGATCAGGATGTTATCGGGACTGTTCTCGCCGGATTCGAACTCGTTGCGCACCACCGTCATTTCGCTATTGAGGTCCTTCTGCGCGATGTATGAATGCACCATGCGATCGGCCTCGAGGTCGAGGGCCCAGTGCAGGTTGTCGTCCTTGGCCGGAAAGGTCTCGAAGTAATTGGTCCGATCGTACCAGGTGCTGCCATTGGGTGAGGCGCCGCGTTCGCTGAGTTCCTGCGGAATGTTGGCATGACGCGGCGTGCCCTTGAACACCATGTGTTCCAGCAGGTGCGCCATGCCACTCTCACCGTAGGCTTCGGATCGCGAGCCGACGAGGTAGGTGATGTTGACGGTGGTGGTCGGCTTGGAGGCATCGGGAAAAAGCAGAATCCTGAGACCGTTCGCCATGGTGTATTCGGTCACTCCTTCGACCGTGGCGCCGCGGACGGGCGCCGCAGCAACCGCGGGACGAACGGCGCGCGGTTGTTGCGCGAGGAGCGGCGCGGCAGTCAGCGTGCACGCAACCAGCAGCAGACGATGTCGAAGCATGAAGGATCCTCGGGGTTCAGGGAGTCGCGGCCATTCCCTCGATGCGCCCGATCAGTCGTTCGGCGCTGCGGAGGCCTCCCAACAATACTTCTGAAACGGAGAGTCCGTCACGCCAGGCGCCGCACAAGGCGACCTGCGGGGCCGCCGCCTCGGCATCGGCAGCAGCTTGCAGCCTGGCCGTGTGGCCGGCAACGGCCTGTGGCAGGGCGGCGTCCCACCGGCTCACCGCTGCCAGCACGGGCGCGCCGCTGACATCGATCCAGCCGGCCAGTGCCGTCGCCGCGCGATCAACCAGTTCCGCATCGTCGAGCGTGAGCAGTTCCGGGCGCCGCGCGCCGCCGAGAAAAAGTGTCAGCAGGAGATGGTCGGCGGGCGCGCGATCCGTGAACCCGGCCGATGGAATGACCACCGACAGCACCGGCGATCCTTCAACCGCAGGAACGAGGATCCGGCCTGCAGCCGGCAAGCGGCCGAGCTGCTGCCGCGCATAGCCGAGATGCACGGCCGCGATACCAGCACACGGCAGGGTGGCCACTGCGTCGAGCGTTGCAGGGGCGATCCCGATGCACTCCAGTTGCTGGTATGCTGGCGCAGGCAGCGCCAGCACCAGCGCATCAAACGCGCGAGGTGGCGCGCCCTCGGCCATCACGGTCGCCCCAGTCGCCGACACCTGGATCGCCCGGACGGGCGCGCCAGTCACCACGTCGGGCAACGTCGCCGCGAGTTGCCGCGGCAGCCCCTGCATGCCACCCTCGCAACTCCAGCTGCCGCTGGGAGCACTGCGGGCACGGCGCCGTGCCTGCATCCGCTCCCGGGCGCCCCCTTGCAACCCCGACCCACTGCCACGCTCGTGCCCGACCACCGCAGGAAACGCGTAGCGCGCCAGCGCCTGGTCCGACCGCCCCGACGACGTGCTTGCCAACAGCGGGTCGAACATGCGCTCGGCGACCTCATCACCAAAACGCCGTCGCGCAAATGCCTCGACAGTTTCCTCGACCGGTGCGGAGGCAGGGATCAATCGCTCCTTGAGCATCCGCAATTGACCCGCGAGCGAGAGCAACGCCGACGACCGGAACTCCGCGGTGGTGTGCGGCAGGTCGACGGGCCTGCCGTCCCGGACGATGCACCGGTTCGCAGCAACCGGGTCGGCGCGCACCGTTCGTCCGCCGACACCGGCACGATCGAGCAGCGCCCTGACATCGGCCGGCGGCTCGGCCGCCATGCACGGACCAGCCTCCACCAGCCACTCACCGTGCCGAACACTCCGAACCACGCCACCCACTTCGCCGGCGGCTTCGAAGAGGGTCGGCGCCGCTCCGAGCTCGCGCAGCCGCACCGCGGCGGCCAGGCCACTCAACCCACCACCGACCACCGCGACGCGCATTCCCGTCATCGCACCACCTCCGCCCGGTAGGCAATTGGATCGAGCAGCGCAAAGGTGCTGCGATCGGCCGCCTGTTCCACCGTGACGGTATAGGCGGCTAGCTGAGAAAGGTCCGGAACCGCAATTGCCGCCAGCGGGCCTGGCGCAATGTTTCCAGTCAGCAGGAGGTGCGTGCCGCTGCCGTCCGCAGTGGTTACTGCGACATAACCTGCTCCCGCCGTGACGCCAGCCACCGGGCCGCCACTGATCACCAGTACCAGCGCGCCATCATTGGTACCACCATTGATGAGCCGCAGGGTCAACGTACCGGCGTGCGGATCAGGATGGTTGTCCGCCGAACAGGCGGCCACGAGACAGAGCGCGACGAACAGCCGGCGGGCCTTCACCGCGACCGCCGGGCCGATGCGCGTGTCGTCACCGGCAGCGCGTTGCGACGCAGCCAGGCGAGATAGTCACCCACGTCGTAACTGCCATTCTGGTTGCCGATGGCATCGAGATACGCTACCTGTGCGGCGGAGAGTTGCGGACCACCCATCAGGGCACGGGCTGCCATACCAGCATCGATCGTGACGGTGGGCACAAAGACCGCCGCGAGGTCGTAGGGCCGGTCCATTGAAAGGTCGATCGCACCACGCGTCGTCGTGTCACCGCGCCACCCCACGAACTCAGCACCGACTGCGGCCGTCGGCTCAAGATGCACACTGGATCCGGCGTCGGCGAACGCTCCGCTGCCAACGGCGCCGCTCAGCGTACTCGCAACCGATCCGGGCCCGGTGACCGTGATTCGCAACCGGTTCGCCGTGGCGAAGTAGGCCGTGACGCTGTCCGGTGCTCCGCTCCGGGCGATCAGCGCGTGCGCCGGCGCGCCGCCGTCGCTCCACGCGAGGAATTGCGAACGGGTGCGGCCGTCGGCCGACAGTTGCACAGAATCGACGCTCAAATCCAGCACATCGCCCGGGGCGACGACCTCCGCATATCGGATGCGGGCCACGCCGTTGACGCGCACCAACGCATTGGCGCGCTGTGCGATCACCACTGTCGGCGCGCGCCGGACATAACGGAAGGTCACGCCGCCATCCGGGGCAAGTGCGATCCGGTCGAAGCGCACGTTGTACGGTGCGAGGTTGTCGTCGACGCTTGCCGGAGCGGTCATCAGCCCGAAATCGCGATTGGCGGTCGACCCAGGAAAGGCGTCACCGCCATCACCACGATTGCCGCCAAAGGGCGTGCGCAGCTGGTTCAGCCCGTCCGCCTGGATCAGCGCGACCCCCTGCACCGCTCCGGTGTTGACCCGGTTGCTCACCATCCCCGCCGCCACCCGATCGTCGTTGATCTGCCACAGGAGCAGTCCGGGCAGCTTGGCACGCACAAACGCGGGGTTCATCTGGGCGCTGTCGGTTCCAATCGCGCCACGATTTTCTACCAGGAAATATTGCGACTGATCGGTGGCCGCGTAGTACACGGTGCCACTCGTCTGCACCGGCGGAATCGTTTGCGTCACGCCGCTCGCCAGCGTGTCGACCGTGACCCAACCCAGCTGCACCAACGACCACGCATCGAACGACGACGGCGAATACGGACGCGCATAGGGGCCTGAGGCCATCAGGCTCCATTCGCCGGCGCCCTGCGTCCCGGAGTTCGGATCGGTGTCGTAGAGGTCCGGCAGGCCAAACGCATGGCCGGTCTCGTGCGTGACCGTGCCGATCGGCATCAGTTGACCATCGGTGCATGCCTGGTCGCCGCCGAGTGCCGACTGGATCGTGTAGGAGTTGATCGTGATGAATGCGCCGGGAATCGCGGCACCCTGACTATTGCGACGTGGCGTCCGGGTGACGTACGGCTGACCGTTGTTCCAGTTGCCGATCGTTGCCCGATGCGACCAGATCCCGGCTCCGCCGCATGCGCCGTCGAGCAGCGGCTGCAGGAACGCCACCACGTCCACCACGCCGTCATCGTCTCCCGAGTTGGGCACGCCATCAGGGCCGTCGTTGTCATAGCGGTTCCATACCGTGTCGCCACCCGGCGCGTTCGAAACCGAGTCGAGCGCCGCCTTGAGCAACTCGCCCATGCGTGAATCGGCGCGCGCCGGACAGGGGCCCGCCACACCGATGCCGTTGCAACCGTCTTCGTAGTAGCTCGCGGTTTTCGGGACGCGTACCCAGTCGAAGACGTACCCGTCGAGACTGATATTGCCACGCGACGCCGCGGCATAGTACGTCTTCACACTCCACGCCCGACCGACGGGGTTCGCCGAAAAGAGCAGGTCCTGGTATGCCGCCGGTGCGAACGGGGGGTCGACGTCACTGAAGGCAATCGGGATGACTGGCACCGCGAAGTTCCCCCGTACCGCAGGGCGGGACCCGGCGGCATTCAGCCGGGCAACCTGGCCGCTCCGGAGCAGGACGCGTCGAGCGTCCATCACCCGGGCCGCCACCTTCCGCCACCCACCGGCCGGGTCGAAATCGAATCCCCGGACCTCAAATTCGCCGATCCTGGCCCGCGGATACTGCGCGGCAGCCCGTGAGGCCCAGCCGGTCAGGACGGCCAAGGTCAGGCAGGACAACAACTTGGCCGTCCGGACCCCGGATCGGACCCCGTTTTCGGCTTGTGTCGACTTGGCTGCGGTCTTAAGTTTGATCGCTAGACCTTGAGGCAAGTGTTCCCCGTTTTTTCGACGAAGTTCCACCCGAGCTCCGTGAGGGCCCGTGGCGACCGAAATACTCCAGTCCCAGGTGGCACTTTTCGATAAGTGCCGTGACTTCACCGAAGCCCGCCGAGTGCAAGCTGCCGGCCTCTACCCGTATTTCAAAGCGATTTCCGAGTCCGATGACACCACGGTGGTGATCGACGGCAAGAAGCGCATCATGCTCGGCTCGAACAACTACCTCGGGCTGACCCATCACCCCAAGGTCCTCGAGGCCGCCACCAAGGCGCTGCACCGCTATGGCTCGGGCTGCACCGGCTCGCGCTTTCTCAACGGCTCGCTCGACCTGCACGAACAGCTTGAGGGCGCCCTCGCCGAGTTTCTCGGCAAGGAAGCGTGCATCGTGTTCTCCACCGGATACGGTGCCAACCTCGGCCTGATCGCCGGCATTCTCGGTCGCAAGGAAACGGTGTTCCTCGACAAGCTCGACCATGCCTGCATCGTTGACGGCGCCAAGCTGGCGCTCGGCGAAACGCAGCGCTTCAATCATGGCGACCTGACTCAGCTCGAGCGCCTGTTGTCTGAACATACCAGCAAGCACGGCAAGCTGATCGTGGTCGACGGTGTCTACTCGATGGAAGGTGACATCGCCGACATCCCGGAACTGGTTCGGCTGGCCCGCAAGTACGGCGCGGCGCTCGCGGTCGATGACGCGCACGCACTCGGTGTCCTGGGCCCCAAGGGCGACGGCACCGGCGCACACTTCGGCATGCAGGCCGATGTCGATATCATTGCCGGCACTTTCTCCAAGTCGCTCGCATCGGTGGGTGGCTTCCTCGCCGCCGACGAGTCGGTGATCCATTTCCTCAAGCACCACTCGCGGCAGTTCATCTTCACGGCCTCACTGCCGCCGGCCAACACTGCCGGTGTGCTTGCCGCGCTGGAGGTCATGCAGCAGGAACCGGAACGCCGTCCGGCCCTCTGGCAGAACGCGCGCCGCCTGCAGGATGGCTTCCGCGCCCTCGGCTTCGACATCGGCGTTACGCAGACGCCCATCGTGCCGGTGCTTGTCGGCGAACTTGAGACGACCTTCCTCTTCTGGCGGAAGCTCTTCGATGCCGGCGTGTTCACCAACCCGGTCTGTCCGCCTGCCGTGCCAGCCAACGAGTGTCGCCTGCGCACCAGCGTGATGGCGACCCACACCGACGAACAGATCGACTTCGCGCTGGATGCCTTTGCGCGGATCGGCAAGGAGCTGGGGGTCATCTGAGCGACGCGCCGGTGATTCGGCTGGTCGAGACGCCACAGGACCTCAAGCAGTTCATTGATCTTCCCTACCGCCTGCACCGGCGGGACCTGAACTGGGTTCCGCCGTTCAAGGCTGAAGTGAAGAAGCTCCTCGACAAGCAGCACAACCCGTTCTTCGAACACGCCGAAGCCGACTACTTCCTTGCCGAGCGCAATGGCGAAGTGGTCGGTCGGATTGCGGCGATTCACAATCACCTCCACAACTCGACTCATCACGACAAGGTCGGTTTCTTCGGCTTCTGGGAATCGATCAATGACTTCCAGGTCGCCTCGGCGCTGTTCGATACGGCCAGTGCGTGGGTCAAGGCACGTGGGCTCGATACGCTGCGCGGCCCGATGTCGTTTTCCGTCAACGACGAATGCGGCTTGCTGATCGATGGCTTCGACATGCCGAACTCGATCATGATGCCGCACAATCCGCCCTACTATCTCACCCTGCTCGAAACGGCGGGATTCAGGAAGGCGAAGGACCTCATCGCGCTCCAGGGTGGTTCACTCAAGGCGCCGATGAAGCCACCCGAACGGACCGAGCGCGCCGTCGAGCTGCTGAAGAAGCGGTACGGCATCACGATCCGATCGCTCAACATGAAGAAGTTCAACGACGAAGTCGAGCTGGTCAAGAAGCTCTACAACGATTGCTGGGAAGACAACTGGGGCTTCATCCCGATGACAGACAAGGAGATCGACGTCCTTGCCAAGGGATTCAAGCCGGTCGTCATTCCCGAGCTGGTGCCGTTTGTCGAGAAGGACGGCAAGGTCATCGCATTCGGCCTGACGCTGCCCGACCTCAACGAAGCCCTGGTCCACAATCGCAACGGCGGAATGTTCCCCGGCTCCCTCATCATGTTATACAAGCTCAAGATGAAGAAGCTGACCCGCTCACGGATTCTCCTGCTCGGCGTCGTGCCGGAATGGCGCGGCAAGGGAATCGATTCGGCCCTCTATCACTGGATCTGGAGCAAGACCGCCGAGCGCGGCATTGGCTGGGGCGAGGCAAGCTGGTTGCTCGAAGACAACGCCGGAATCATCCAGGGCCTCACCAAGGCCGGCTTCACGATCTACCAGACCTTCCGCATTCTCGATCGCCCCACATGAACGTGCTGGTGACCGGGGCGACCGGCTTCGTCGGCGGTCACCTGGTCGATCGCCTGCTCAGCCAGGGCGACACCGTCACCGCGCTGGTTCGCTCGCCCCAACGTGCCAAGAGCCTGACATCGCAGGGCGTGCGCCTCGTGGTGGGCGATCTCGCCAACGAGACGGCCCTCGCCGAAGCAGTGGCCGGTCAAGGCGTCATTTATCACGCGGCGGCGATGCTGGGCGCCCGCAACGACCAGGAACTCCTCGTCGCCAACCGCGATGGCACGGCGCGCGTCGTGGCAGCAGCGGAAGCCTCCGGCGACACGCCACACTTCGTATTGGTGTCGTCGATGGCCGCGGGCGGCCCCGCGCGGCACGGCACACCGAAGTACGGCAACGACGCCGACCGGCCAGTGACCGGGTACGGGCGCAGCAAACTTGCTGCCGAGAAGGTCGTCACCGCGTCACAGCTCAGCTGGACCATTGTCCGGCCACCGGTGGTATACGGCCCCGGCGACCGGGACGGGATGCTGCCGCTGTTCAAGTTTGTTTCCCACGGGCTGGCGCCGATGTTTGGCAGCGGAGCGATGGAAATCTCGCTGGTTCACGTGGTCGACCTCGCGGACGCGATTGCCATGGCCGGCAGCGAGCCCGGCGCCCGCGGCGGCGTCTTCTATGTCAACTACCCCGAAGTCTTCACTTCCGCCGACCTGATGCGGACCATCGCGGCCGTGATGGGGCGTTCGGTGATGCCGCTGCCGATTCCGCGCTGGGCAACCCGAGGCGTTCTGGCGATCACCGGGACATGGGCGACCCTCGCCCGACAGAAAAGCATCCTGCGTCCCGACAAGATCCATGAGTTCTATCAGGAGGCCTGGACGGCGGATCCGGAAGCGTTCATGACTGCGACCGGATGGTCGCCGCAGTTTGACCTCAACACCGGGATCGCTGACACCGCCGCGTGGTATCGGGCCCAGCGATGGATCTGACGGCACCACCACATCGGTGGCGGCTGGTTGACCAGATGCTCGCCGGCTATGGTGTCCTGGTGGCCGGCGTCGCGGCGACCAGGCTGCATCAGCATCAGATGTGGCTGATCCTCGTGGCGCACCTGGCACTCCCGCTGCTGGCGTGGCTCACGGTCATTGCGCCACCCAGCCGCGTGATGCAGATGATTCGCGCGTTGTATCCAGTCGTCATGCTGGCGGGTCTCTACTCCGCAGTCGACGTGCTCAACCGCTTCGGCGCCGTGCACACCTACGACCATGCCGCGCAGCTCGTCGAACAGGCCATCTTCGGGATGCAGCCAAGCCGTGACTGGTGGCGGGCGCACCCGAGCGCATTCTGGTCGACGGTGCTGCACGCGGCGTACCTGTCGTACTACGCGATTGTGGCCACCCCGGTGCTCTGGTTTCTCGCCACGCGGCGCAGCGGCGCCATCGAGCGTTATCTCGATGGGCTGCTGGCGACGTATCTCGTCTGCTATGTGTGCTACCTGTTCCTGCCAGTGGCTGGCCCCTACTATGAGTTTCCCCGGCCATCCGGCGCGTTCATCGCCAACCTGCCAGCGCAATGGGTCTATTCGGCGCTCAGTGGCGGCAGCGCGTTCGGCGCGGCATTTCCCTCATCGCATGTGGCAGCAACGGTAGCTGCGACGATCGGCGCGTGGCACGGGTCGCGTCGCCTGGGACTGGTGCTCGCAGTACCAACCGCGCTGATCCTGGTTGGCGTTGTCTACTGCCAGATGCATTATGCCGTCGACAGCGCCTGCGGGCTGATCACCGGACTGCTGGTGGCCGGTACGATCAACGCGTCGTGGTCGCGGCGGGATGCGGCCGCAGTCTCGGCGTAGCATCCCATCGTGCACGACCAACAAAAAAGGGGCTCTCGCACGAGAGCCCCTTCTTGTGCCACCGACGCCGGTTACTGCGTGACGGTGAGCTGACCCTTCATCCCCATCGGCGCGTGCGGGATGCAGTAGAACTTGTAGACGCCGACCGGCGCGCCGGCAAACGAGATCGAAACGGACTGGCCGTCGGCGATCATGTTGGTCGCCAGCGGCTGCGACTGGTCGGTGATCGCCGCGTTCAGGACTGCCGCGGCTCCAGCCGGGATGCTGTCCGGGTAGAACGCAACGTCATGACCGTTCCCCGAGATGCCCTTGAACACGACGACATCGCCCTGCTTGATGGTGAGGGTATCGGGCATGAACTTGTAGCTGTTCGCGCCTTCCTGGACCATCTGGATTTCATGAGTGGCGCCGGTCGCAGCCGGAGCCGCAGCAGTCGGTGCTGCTGGCTGGTTGGAATCGGCCGCGGCAGGAGCGCCCTTGCCGCCACAGGCTGCTACTGCCAGCGCCACGCCGGCTACGATCGCTGAAACACGCATGCTGGAATTGCCTCACATCAGATGGTTGATGACCCGTCGTTGCCGCTCGGCAACGCCGTCCTGCGCCCGGGTTTGGGGGCCGCCGACAACATAACGCGTCGTTCGCTCCGCCGCATATGTCGAGGCCCGGATTGCAACATCGTCAGGAAAACCAGCAGCGATGCACCCGATGGTCTGCGTCGGCTGGCACCGCTACTTTCCCCCGTCCTTTCCCTCTTCCCACTGGAGCTGCCGTGGCCCCACCGCCATGCCGTCGTCCTGGTCGCCAATGTCGCACCCTGGATGTCACCATGCGGGTGACAGCCGTTGAGGGCGACGAAGATCACGACGCTACCTGGCTCCTGGGCCACACAGAGCGGATCGATTTCGGCCCCCTCTACCAGGATGAGGGCGAGCTCTGGTGCCAGGCCGCCATCGAGGTGCCCTGCCGATTTCTCGCCACCAACGGGGACGATCCTCGGCAGGTCCGGTGCACGGCCTGGGGCTATGAGGCCGCTGTTCCGCTGACCCGCCGCGTGCCGGAGGCTCGCCAGCTCGGACGCGACCGCTTCCGGATCGTCGACAACAAACGACTGGTCACCCGCCGCCTGGATCCGCCTCCACCGGTCGCCCCGACCCGCCGAGCCCTCCCGGTCGTGATGACCAACCCCTGTGCCGGAGCGGCGTGCCGGACCTCGGACAACACTCAGGGAGACGCCTGCTGCCGCGACATCCATGTCGATATCAAGTGCAGCGACCGCCAGCCGCTGCTCAAGGCGCTCCTCAGTAATCGGAAATCGCCCTATCTCTGCAAACCTGTCGACGAGGAACCCGGGTTGCTGATGGTCGAGATCATCTCGGCCTGCTCGTTCCTCGCTGATACCGGCGGCTGTACCCTCCATGGCCGCCACCGTGATGACGGTCGGCCGGCCAAGCCATTGATGTGTTCCGCTTGGCCAAAGAAGCGCACTGGCCTGCACCCCGGCTGTGCCTTCAAGAGCCGGAAGGTACCGCTCTAAACCGTTGCGCTGTATGATGTTGTAGTATTATCCACAGGTGACGTCTGTGGCCGGCGGTAGCCACCCCGGCGGCCGACACCGGACCGCCAACCCGGGCGTGTGTGCACACCCGCCTGGTCGGCGTCTCCAATGCGCAACCCCGCATTGTATCCGTGGAGATCTCTATGGCGTTCGACCTCGAGGGTCTGTACCGGACCACCTATGACTCCGTCGTGCGCTTCCTGTATCGCAAGGTATGGGATGCCGACCGCGCGGAAGACCTGGCACAGGAAGTATTCATGCGCGCCCTCGCGCACCAACCAGAGAAACCACGGTCGTGGGTCTTTGCTGTCGCGGCCAACATTGCCCGCGACGAGGCCCGAGCCGCCATTCGTCGCCGCAAGCATCTGGTGCTCCTGACCCATGAGCCGATTGCCTCTCCGACCCAGCAGGTCGACATCGAGGACGGCATGGATCACGACGAGCAGGAGGCTGAGGTCAAGCGCGCGCTCGCAACGCTGACACCCCGGGACCGCGAGGTCCTGCTCTTGTGGGATGCCGGCATGTCCTATCCGGAGATCGCCGACCAGACCGGGCTTGCGGTTGGAGCCGTCGGAACCACCCTCGCGCGTGCACGCAAACGCCTGGTTGCCGCGCACGATATCATGGAGGATCAGCGTGGCGAGCAACATCGTGCGACCGCACGTTCCTGAAGAGGAGCTGCATGCGTACTGCGATGGCGAGCTTTCTGCCCCGCAACGGGTGGAGATCGCGGAGCATCTTCTTGGCTGCCTGATCTGCCGGTCGCAGCACGCCGAGGTCGAAGAGCTGCGTGCCCGGACAGCGACATTGCTGGCCTTGGCCACTCCGCGCTCGCTCCGCCGCGCAGGTATTGGCAGCATCACGCCGAAGCGCGCCCCACGGCAGCTGCGTCGCTATGCGGCCATCGCCGCAGTCGCCCTGCTCGGGCCGGGACTCTGGTTCGCAGTCCACCCCGATCGCAGTAGCGTAGCGGCGGGCCAGTACGCCGCCTCGCTTGCCGCGCCGTCGCTGAGCAATGCCCTGCTCAGCGCCCCCAGTGCGGCCACAATCCGTGCCCGGGCCACAGTATTGGCAAATCTCACGACGGTGAGCCCCCACCTCAGCCTCGTCGCGCCAGCGGTTGCCACGGCGGGATTGGCACGGGCCAAGGTCGACCTCGTGGACGTGGACCCCGTGGTAGCCAGTGAATGGCCCGCCAGCGACTGGGATGCCGCACTGCAGGCTGGCGGCGGCAGGCTCGATCGGATTGGCGGCGTGCCGGTTACCAGCGTTCGCGTGCGTGGTCGCGCTGACGGCGGCCGGCCGACATTCATGATCAGGCAGCAGCTGGCCGATGGCCGACCGGTATGGGTATTCGAAGGCCCGGAGGATGACGTCATTCCGGTCAACCAGGTGCTCCAGGCAAGTGGTATCGCGATGAGCATGGCTCACCGGACTCGACCGGACTATGTCTCCACCAACGGCCAACTGGAGCGCACCCAGCGAATGGTAACGGTCGTCGGTCACCTGCCGGTCGACTCGCTCAACATCCTGGCCAGCAAGCTGCAGGTGAAGTAGCCGTACAGTGAAGAGAAGCGGATGACCCTGAAGAAACAGGAAGCCGGGCGCCAGCAGCACGCTGACGACCGGCTTTTTGCGGTCTAGCTGCCGGAGGGTCGCTGGGGTGAGAGGGACCCGATCACCGGCCCCGTCGCGGTCGTCAGCCCCAGCACCACCAGTATACCGGCCAGGCGCGTTGGCACACCGGGATGTGTCACACAGGCCCCGCGCGACGATGTAGAGCAAGCCGTCCAGATCTTCGGTCCTTGCGCGCCAGCCGATACCGCGCCGGGACCAATCATGACAGTAAACAAAAGACCAGACCCTTTCCAGAGTCTGGTCTTGCTGTTTCCAACCGACGGGCGCCCCGGCGTGGGCATCGCCTAGTGCGCTGCTTCCTTTTCCAGGGTGATCATCGCCAACCTCGGCGACACCATCGGGAAGACCCTGGCGAAGAGTGCGTAACAGGTCAGGAAGAGGCCGAGGTACAGCAGGAGCGGTCCAGCCTCCGGCAATCCGAACACCGGTCCCGACTCGAGCGTGATCGAGGGCGTCACCAGCAGGTAGCGCTCCAGCCACAAGGAACAGAACGAGATTGCCGCGATAATCCCGAGCGTAAGCGGCGCCTTCTTCGGCGCCACGCCGAGCAATGCCGAAAACGGGATCAGGAACACGCCAATGCCCACGGCAGCGCCGATCGGGCGCCACGCGCCCCAGAGGCGGGCAAAGACGAAGCCAGTCTCCTCAGGCATGTTTCCATACCAGATCACCAGGAACTGGGCCCACATCAGGTAGGTCCAGAAAATCGTGAAACCGAAACAGAGCTTCGCGAGATCATGCCGCTGCTTGTCAGATATGAACTCGTCCAGATCCACGGCCTTCCGGGCGTGGAGCATCAGCATCGCCTGGAGCATCAACGCGCCAAGCCAGGCACCCATGAAGTACCACCCGCCGAGCAGGTTCGAATACCAGTGGGGCTGCAGCGCCATGATGCCGTCGAATGCGACGATCGTCATCACGAAGGCGTATAGTGGGGCAAAGATCGCGGCCGACCGGCGGAGG
The DNA here is from genome assembly GCA_036499125.1 of Gemmatimonadales bacterium. Classification (GTDB taxonomy): domain Bacteria; phylum Gemmatimonadota; class Gemmatimonadetes; order Gemmatimonadales; family GWC2-71-9; genus Palsa-1233. The sequence continues at coordinate 334,642 of DASYEH010000012.1, read as the reverse complement.
CGGACCTCGTTGCCTTCCTCGTCGTAGTTCCGCAACATCCGGTCAAACCGGTTGCGGCGTGCTCCAGTCACCTTGTGCTTGACAGCCTGAAGGTCAGGAAGCAGGTCGCTCCGGATCATCACGATGCCAAGGCCGTACAGCAGCCCAAGACCGATGAACATCCGGGCGGCCATCCATGAATGGGACAACCACCGCGCCTTGCCCACAGAGAGGCCATCAAGGGCCGCCGACATGTTGCCGTAGATGTGGTCGTAGCCGACCGTCTGGATCAGGATCAGGCCGATCAGTGAAACCGGGATAAAGAACGCGGTTGCCTGCGACAGCCGGATGATCACGCCGGGCCACTTCGATTGCGCCAGTCGATGCACCGACGTGATCAGGATCGAACCAGCCGTGATGCCGGTCCAGAACACCCAGTTCACCTGGAAGGCATGCCATGCGCGCGCCGTCGCGGCAGCTGACCCGGCGAGCGACATCCCGAAGAGTGCTGCACCGATCACGGCCAGAATGAGTCCGCCGACAAAGAACGAACCATAGTTGGCCGTGACGCTCTTCTCGACCAGTCGTTCACGCGTCGCTTCATGATCGAACGACATCAGTGAGCTCCCTTCGCCGGCGCGGCATCAGGAGCCGCCGCTTTCGCCTGCAGCGACCGGAGGTAATCCACCACCGCCCATCGCTCGTCAATGCGTGGAATCTTGTCACCATATTGCGGCATGCGGCCGCGACCATAGCGGATCATGCTGTACAGGTAACCATCGGTATAGCCGCGAGCCTGCGCCGTGAGCAGCGATGGAGCAAGCATCTCCTTGACTGGCGCGTCGGCGCTACCAGTGGCGCCAGCGGCGTGGCAGACGGCACAATAGGTGTTGAACACCGCTTCACCGCTGCGAGAGTCCGGCCGGGCAACCACGTTGCCACGCACGGCCTTCTTCGCCATCAAGGTGTCGAAACTGTATTGGCCCATCAGCGGATTGCCGGTGTTCCAGTCGGCTTCGCCGCCGCCTACCGGCACGGAACCCGCCGGCGTGTAGCGCGGCACGTCGGCGCGCTGGTACGGCTGGACCGACTTGGTCATCAGCATATGATCGAACCAGGGGATCGCGTGCATCACGTCATCCGGCGACGGCACATCGTTGTACCACCAGTTGCACCCAGTGAGCGCGAGGAGCACGAGTCCGTAAACCACCTTACGCATCACGGGTTACCTCCACCGATCCATGCTGCGTAAAGAGCATTTCGACGCCGGCGGCCTGATCGGCACCACACGGAACGAAGACACCGATCCGGTCGTCGCTGAAACGTGGGTCGTAAGGGCGCCCCTTGAGCGATTTCATCGCCGACAGGATGATGATCCCGGCCACCGTGGAGAGCGAGCCGATCAACACGGTCAGCTCGAAGCCAAACACCACGAATGGCGGAACCGTCACGATCGGCTTGCCACCGGTCAACAACGGCCAGTCGTTGGACATCCACATCGCGAGGCCGAACCCGGCCGTGCAGCCAACCAGTCCACCAATCAGCGTGAACAGCCGCACCGGTGAAACCGGGTCGCCGATCGCCGCCTCGAGCTCGTGGTTCGCCGCCGCCGAATACACGGTGAGGTCGTCATGGCCACTGGACTTGAGTTCGCGAATCGCCGAGCACGCCGCGTCGATGTGCTCGAACGAGGCCAGGACGCCAGGAACGTGACGGTACGCCATCAGTGCCCCCTTGCCGCAGCGCCGCGGCGTGGCATCGGGATCATTTCCTTGATCTCCTGGATCGCCACGATCGGGAAGTTCTTGTAGAAGAGGGTGAACCAGAGCCCGAACCAGCCGAACGAACCGGCCAGGATGCACCAGTCGGCCCAGCTCGGGTTGATCTGGCCCCAGGCGTACGGCACGTAGTCATTGGTGAGCGAGCTCACCACGATGACGTAGCGTTCAAACCACATCCCGATGTTGATGAAGATCGAGATCACGAACAGCGACGCCAGGTTCTTCCGGATCTTGGGAAACCAGAGTAACTGCGACATGAACGCATTACAGATCACCATCGACCAGCCCGCCCACCAGTTCGGCCCGAACACCCGTCGCCAGAACGTGGTCTGTTCAAAGAGGCTGCCCGAATACCAGGCGATGAAATATTCCATGCTGTAGGCGTAGAAGAGGATCGAGCCGGTCAGCAACGTGAGCTTGGCCAGGTTGTCGAAGTGGTACTCCGTGATCATCTGGTCGAGCCGGAGCACCTTGCGCAGCGGGATCATCAGCGTCAGCACCATGCCAACGCCTGAGTAGATCGCTCCAGCCACGAAGTACGGTGCGAAGATTGTCCCGTGCCACCCCGGCACGATCGACATCGCGAAGTCCCACGAAACGACCGAGTGCACCGAGAGCACCAGCGGCGTACAGAGCGCGGCCAGGTAGAGATAGGCCCGGGTATAGTGCCGCCACTGCGAATCCGCGCCGGTCCAGCCCAGCGAGAGCTTGGCGTAGACCGTCTTCTTCCAGCCGCTGACGTGATCGCGTACCGCCGCGATATCCGGCACCAGGCCAACCATCAGGAAGGTCGACGACACCGTGAGGTACGTCGAGATCGCGAACACGTCCCACATCAGTGGCGACTTGAAGTTCGGCCAGAGGAAACGCGCATTCGGATACGGGATCAGCCAGTAGAAGACCCACTCGCGGCCGATGTGAATGATCGGGAAGAGCGCGGCAGTCATGACGGCAAAGACCGTCATCGCCTCGGTCGATCGATAGACCGCCGTGCGCCAGCGCGACCGGAACAGGAACAGGATCGCCGAGATCAGCGTGCCGGCGTGGCCGATGCCGACCCAGAAGACGAAGGTGGTGATGAACACCGACCACATCACCGGCGGTTGGTATCCGGCAATGCCGATGCCGTACTTGAGCATGGCGCCGAGGGTGACAAAGAGCACCAGCGTGAGGAACGCCATGGAGCCGGCGAGGATGTAATACCCCATCGCCGGCTTGTCGGTGATCGTCCGGACGACGTCGCGGGTGACTTCGGCGTGGGTCTGCGTCGGCAAGCTGGGATCGTGCGCGATCACGGCCATGTCAGCGCTCCTCCGCGCCAGTGAATGCGGCAGTCTCGATATTGAGAACCTTGGCGAGATACGTCACCGAGGGACGGACATTGGTTTCTTCCAGCATGACGTAGCCTCGATGGTTCTGCTTCCACTGCACCACCTTGGCGTTCGGGTCCTTGACGTTGCCGAACTTGATTGCGCCAGACGGGCAGCTCTGGGCACACGCGGTCACGATCTCGCCGTCCTTGAGATCCCGATCCTCGAGCCGCGCCGTGTTTTGCGCGCTGCGAATCCGCTGCACGCAGAATGTGCATTTTTCCATGACGCCACGCACTCGCGTGATCACGTCCGGATTGAGCTGCAGGTTGAGCGGTTCCGGCCACGCCGACTCGTTGTACTTGAGCCAGTTGAAGTAACGCACCTTGAACGGGCAGTTGTTGCTGCAGTAGCGCGTGCCGACACAGCGATTGTACACCTGGCCATTGAGGCCGTCGGCGGTGTGATACGATGCATAGACCGGGCAGACCGGCTCACACGGCGCATTGTCGCAATGCTGGCACATCACCGGCGAGAAGCGCGCCTGCAGCGGCTCGCCGTTGGTGCCACCCTCCCAATACCGCTCGATTCGCATCCAGCTCATTTCGCGGCGGCGGAAGACCTGCTCTTCACCCACCGTCGGAATGTTGTTCTCCGCGTAGCACGCCGTGACACAGGCCGAGCAGCCGGTGCAGCGCGACAGGTCAACGGCCATCCCCCACTTCGGATGTTCGTTGGCGTAATCACCGAACTTGGTCGCGTCGAGCTGCGCCTCGTAGAACCCGGCGATCGCCTTCTGCTCAAGCTCCGGGTTGCTCTCGGCCTCACCGCGCCCGATGGCCTTGTACGACTCCTCGGGCGTCATCTTCTTGATGGCGTTGGCCACTGGCATCGTCTGGATGATGCCACGGCCAAGCTGCCGCGGGGTGCCATCGACGCGGGCGACCTGGTGATAGTCGCCCGTCCTCGCGACTGACACCTTGGTCCCTACGTAGGGCAGGAATCCCTGACCATCGGCGGCGCCAACCAGGTCGAGCGGGTTGACCCCGCGGCCCTGGGCATAACGGCCGTATTCGGTGTGACCAAGCCCGATCGGCATGGCGAAGGTATCCGGGCGTACACCGGCGTAGACATATACCTGAGCGCGGGCCTTGCCATGTGGCGACGTGAGCTCGACGATTTCCCCTTCGCGGACGTCGAGCTTCTGGGCGGTGTCTGGATGAATCTCGACCCACGACTGCCAGGTGATCTTGGTGATCGGATCGGGGTTCTCGAGCAACCAGGGCTTGTTGGCGCCGCGACCATCGTGGTACTGCATCGACGGATACGGCATCAGCACATAATCGCCAGGCCCGTCAAAGGTTGGCGTCGTCACGGCAAGTGCGGTCGTTGCGACAAGCTTCGGTTGATCGACGGTCGTGCTCGCAGTGTAGACCCCACCGCGACCGAGTGCCTCGCGCATGTCAGTGGCGAAGTCCGACGATTTGAACGACTTCTCCCATTCGGCCTTCAGGTAGGCTTCATAGCTCTTGGCGTTGAACGAGGCCACTGCCCCGCCAATCTTCTGCGAAGCCTGCAGCAGGACATCACCGGTGTGCATCCCACCGCGTACTGGCTCGACCACCGGCTGGAGCATACCGAGGACGCCCTTGCGTGGCATCAGGTCATCCCAGCGCTCGAGGCCGTGCAGGTTCGGCAGGATCAGGTCGCATTCGGCCGCGGTTTCATCGAGCACAGTCGCGGTCGACACCTTGAAGGCAACCTTGCGGAACGACTCGGTGAACTTGCCACTCTTGGGAAGCGTGAAGAGCGGATTCGCGTCGTGGACCAGCACCACCTGAAACTGACCCTGCGACATCCGGTCGAAGAGCGGCTGGATGCTGCCATACCCTTCGCTCGCGCTGGGCGCAGCGCCAAACATGACCGTCTTGCCGACGTTGCCGGCGGCTTCGTTGAGCAGGTTGACCGCATGACAGAGGTCGATTGCGCCGCGATGCTGCGCACCGACGCCGCCAGCCACTGCGAGCGACGGCGACGCCGCGGCGAACGCGTTGGCCAGCTTGGTGATCTGGTCGGCTGTGAGCCCGGTGTCCTTGGCGACCTGCTCCGGAGCATACGCGGTCAACGCACTCGCGACTGCCGACCCGGTCTTGGCGGCAACTACATGCGCCATGGCCAGCGCCACCAGCGTTTCACTTCCAGCCGGAACGTTCACCCATTCGTCCGCGTTGGCGGCAGTAAGCGAAAGACGCGGGCCGACGAACACCGCTCGTGACATTGCGCCGTCGTTGAAGCCGTGCGACGTCGCGAAGCCCCGCTGCTGCTCGACCACCGAGCCCCAGGTTTCCAGAAAATCGGCGCCGAAGGACACGATGTACTTCGCCGCAGCGAAGTCGTATACCGGCAGGTCGTCGCGACCCCAGGTCTTCTGGTTGGCAAGCCGTTCCGGCTCGCGCGAGAATGGCTGGAAATTGGTCACGAAGCCGTTGAGCGCGGCGGTCCACTTCGTCAGCATGGTCGAGAAGGTCGACGCACTGTAACCGTTGATCACCGCCAGCTCACCATTGGTGGCGCCGACCTTGGCCGCAAAGCGCGCGATGGCGTCGTCCCACTTGATCGCGTCCCACTTGCCGGCGGCGTTCTTGGCCATCGGGCCGGCGAGACGATCGGGATTGTACAGCGCCTGCAACCCGGCCTGCCCGCGACTGCAGAGCGTACCTGCGTTGACCGGATGGTCGGGGTTGCCTTCGAGCTTGATCGGCCGCCCCTCGCGGGTCTTCACATAGACGCCGCAGCCGTTGTTGCATTCCGAACAGGTGCTGGCGTACCAGGTTGGAATCCCCGGCACCTGATCTTCGGATTGCACCATGTACGGCACCAGCGTGCTGATGCGTTCAGTCGAGCAGCCCGACAGGATCGCCGCGCCGGCGCCCGCCGTGCCGATCACCTTGAGGAACTGCCGCCGGTCGACGCCTGAGGCCTCGGCCTGATCGGTCATCTCAGCTCCGTCTGCTGGAAGTCTGGTCGTCATGTCAGTAATGACACGTGGAGCAGTCGCGCGACACCTTCCGCTCCAGGTGGCACGTAATGCAGAAGCCCATGTTGTTCACGTTGTTCACCTTGTAGACCTGCGGCATCCGCGCGACGTTGCCGTGACAGGTGGCACACGCCTGCGGGCCGAGCGCCTTGATGTGCCGAGAGTGCGGGAAGTGCACGTGACGCGCGACGGCATGGATACGCACCCATTCGATCGGCTTGCGGGCGTTAAAGGCGGCTCGGAGCTTCTTGATCTCGACCTTGTTCTCCGGCGTGCTGCCACCAACCGCCAGCGAGTGACATCCCATGCATGTCTGCATGCTCGGGATGCCCGGCTCATTCGAGACGCCGACGCTGTAGTGGCAGTATTGACAGGGGATCTGCTTCTGCCCGGCGTGAATGTCGTGTCGGAAGAAGATCGGCTGGCGCGGACCCTTGAGCGACCCGGTATCGACCGGCATGATGTTCGACTTTGCCGCGGCAGGCTGTTGCGCCCCGGACGGCCGGAACATCGTGACCGATGCCACCGCCGCCATCGCGAGCACGCCGAATCCGGCGAAGAACCACTTACGCATATCCCGTGACCGCCCAAGGAGTTGGGAGAGCGTGCAACCTAGCGGACGTACGAGATCCGTTCAACTACTTAGCCTCAGCTACCCGACTGGAACCATCGGACGGCTCCTCCGCCGGCGAATGAATCTCGGCGCCCGGGAGGTCGGTCGCCGGGAGCTCGGCCAGCGGCCGCCCGGTGCGCCGCATGTAGTGCACCACTTCGAGCCCGATGGCGCGCAGCAGCGCCGCTTCGCGCGCGTCCGGCTGAGCCCGGTAGACGATCTCGCGCACGCTCCGCATCACCAGCGGTGCCTGCCGGGTCTTGAGGAAGTCGATTGCGCCGAGGGCCGCCTCCCAGCTGGCGAAGGTGGCCTCCAGCAGCGCGTGGCTGGCCGGGTCGGACTGGTGCCGCGGCGGCTTGATTGGCAAGTCATCGCCACCCCGCGCGACCCAGACCTCGTAGCTGTACACCGCAACAGCCTGCGCGAGGTTGAGCGAGGTATACGCCGGGTTGGCACTGATGGTGACCAGCGAGTCACAGCGATCAAGCTCCTCATTCCAGAGGCCGTGATCCTCCCGGCCTGCCAGGATCCCCACCCGGCCCGAGCCGCTCGCCGCAACCAGCTCCGCCGCAGCCACCCGTGGCCGGAGCACCCGTCGCTTGGCGGTCCGTTCGCGGCCGGTGAGCCCGTGGACCTGCGTCAGGTCGGCGAAGGCATCGTCAAGCGTGTCGTGAATCGTCATCCGGTCGAGTACGTCGGCCGTGTTGTGGGCCACGCCTTCGATTCGGTAGAAATCGATCTCGCATTCGGGCTGTACCAGGCGTACCGTGTCGATCCCGAAGTTCTTCGCGACGCGAATGCACGACGCGAGATTGACCATGTTCTGCACTGCGACCAGCACCAGCACCGGCGGCTGGCCGAGCATTGCGTCGGTCATCCGCGCAACTCGACACCGGCGGCTTGTTCCGCCGCGCGGATCGGATCGAGATAGTCCGCCTGCTCACCAAGGTCGCGCCGTAACGTGCGATACTCTGCGCGTGCGGCGGCAAGCACCGGCGCCGGCACGGCCAGTTCGCGGGCCAGCTCCTCGGCGATGCCGATGTCTTTTTCGAGCAGCGCCAGCCGGAACAGGCGCGGCCACGTGCCGCTCAACACGCGCTCCGGGATCAGTGCCTCGCTGACAAATGAGCGGCCACTCGAGGCGTTCAACACCTCCAGGATTGCCCGCGGCGCGAGCCCCGCCTTGGCCAGCGTCACCAACCCTTCAGCGAGCGCGAGAATATTGATTGCCAGCAACGCATTGTTCACTGATTTCATGGCATGACCGGCACCGATCGGACCCAGCGGTACCACCTTGCCAGCAAACGGGGCCACCACGGCGCGTGCACGCTCGACGTTGACGGTCTCGCCGCCGCACATCACCGTGAGCTTGCCGGTCCGGGCCAGCGGTGGACCACCGCTGACCGGCGCATCGACGAACGCCACGCCATGTTCCGCCAGCCGGGCCGCGATCCGTCGTGAAGTCGCCGGGTCGCCCGAGGTGCAATCAACCAGCAGCGCCCCGCGCGCGAACCCCGCCAGCAATCCGTCGTCGCCGTCGAGCAGCGCTGCCACATCGGCCGAGGTCGGCAGGCAGGTAATCACGGCATCCTGGCCCTGGGCCAGTTGACGCGGCGTCGCCGCAAGACGCACCCCCGGGTGCTCGGCGACGAACGCATTCGCCCGTGCCGTCGTTCGATTCCAGACGGTCAGTTCGTGCTGCGAGGCGCAGCGATCGGCCATCGGCACACCAATGGCTCCCAGTCCCGCAAATCCGATCTTCATGCTGCCGCTCCTTGATGTCGGTAGAATCTAGGCGAGCTGACCGCGACCGCCGCCCGCCACCGAACAGCTGCAACCGGAGAGCATTGGCCTGTCCATTCGCATCATGCACGTCGATCTCGACGCCTTCTTTGTCGAGGTCTGTCGCCGCCACCAGCCGGAGTTGCGCGGCATCGACCTCCTGATCGTCGGCGGGCGGCGCGAATCGCGCGGCGTCGTGCAGTCGGCGAGCTATGGCGCCCGCAAGTTCGGCGTGCGCTCCGGCATGCCAATAGGACAAGCAGCCCGTCTCTGCCCCGACGCCACCTTCGTCAAGGGCGAGTTCCTGCACTATCGCACCGCGTCGCGCGCTGTCGCTGCGGTACTCCAGCGGCACGCACCTGTCGCGGTCATGGCAGGGCTCGACGAGGGGTACCTCGACTTTACCGGGACCGACCTGCTTTACCCGGTCTCACTGATGCCCGTTGCCGAACAGATTCGCGATGAGATCCAGCGCGACGCAGGTCTGGCCTGCTCGATCGGCATCGGGCCCAACCGGATGGTCGCCAAGATTGCCAGTGATTATGCCAAGCCGCGAGCGATCTGCGAGGTCCGGCCCGGCTGGGAACGTGGCTTCATGGCCGGCCTCACGCTCGCTGCTGTGCCCGGTGTCGGCCCCAAGACCGCCCAGCGGCTTGAGGCGCGCGGGTTGACCAATGTGGCGCAGATCCAGGCGATGGCGCCGACCGAACTGGCCAGTCTGGTTGGCGCCGATGAGGCGGCCTGGCTGCTCCGCAAGGCCGATGGCAAGGGCGGCACTGTGCTTCGTGAGCGCGAGCGCCCCAAGTCGGTCAGCCGCGAGACCACCTTTTTCACCGATGTCACCTCCGCTGACGAACTCGACCGGGTCCTTCTCCTCCTCACCGCGCGCGTGGCGAGCCAGCTTCGCGAGGAGGGGCTCGTTGCCGGCGCTGTCGTCCTCAAGCTGCGCCACGGCGACTTTGTCACCGTGATCCGCCGGCGTGCCTTGGCCGCCCGCACCGCGCTCGACCGCGAGCTGATGGCCGTCGCACGCGACCTCCTGGCACCCGCTTTCACAGCCGCCCGCGCCCGCCATCAGGGGATCCGCCTGCTCGGCATCGGTGTTCAGGGGCTGGCCACCAGCGACGCGCCGGATCTCTTTGAGCCAGCGGAACGAACCCGCGACCGCGAACTGACCTCTGCCGTTGATCAGGTGCGCGCCCGGTTTGGCTTCGATGCGGTCCGCAGCGGTCGAATCCGGCCCCGGCGCCCGGGTGGCGACTGACTAGAATTGACCCAACCGTTTCAGGGGAGTGACCGGTGGCAATCGCTGAAGGACGAACCATCCCGTTCGTGGGCACCGAGGCAATCGAGACCGGCGTCCTGGAGACCTTTCCCTATGACGGTCCCGACCAGGAGATCGTCACGACCACCCGGGAGTTCTCGGCGGTCTGCCCGTTCAGCGGGCTCCCTGACCTGGCTGACCTGACCCTCCGGTACGTGCCAGGCGACCGTTGCATCGAACTCAAGAGCCTCAAGTACTACATCATGAGTTTTCGCAACGTCGGCATCTTCCAGGAGCACGCCACCGCCCGGGTTGCCACCGACCTGCAGGCCGTTCTGCAGGCAAAATCGCTTACAGTGACCACCCTCTATAACGTCCGCGGCGGTTTTGAGACCACCTGTTCGGTGACCCTGCCGGGCTGATTTGACCCGTTGCGCCCGATACTTGCACTTCGGCAGCCCATACCCCACGGCCGAGGTGGCATGTCCGGACCGATCGACCAGCAATTCGTCGCCCTCCAGGAAGCACTGCTCGGCCGCTACTCGCTGGAGCGGGTCCTCGGTCGCGGGGGGATGGGGACCGTCTACCTGGCTCGCGAAGTCCAGCTCGACCGGCCGGTGGCGATCAAGCTCCTCCACCCGGAGCTGAGCGGCCGCCCCGCAGCTCGCCTCCGTTTCCTGCAGGAAGCCCGGACCGCGGCCCGGTTGGCGCACCCGCATATCGTCCCGATTTTCAGTGTTGAAGAACGCAACGATCTGGTCTTCTTCGTGATGGCGCTGGTCGACGGCGAGACCCTGGGTGCCCGGATCCGCCGCCGCGGCGCGTTGCCACCGGCCGAAGCCGAGCAAGTGCTCCGTGAAACGGCGTGGGCGCTGGGGTATGCCCATGCCCACGGGGTAATCCATCGGGATATCACCACCGAAAACATTCTGCTTGAACGACATACCGGCCGCGCAATGCTGGCCGACTTTGGACTTGCTGGGGAGGTCGACCCGGCCGATGACGGACCGACATTCGGTACCCCGGGGTATCTCGCACCCGAACTGATTCGCGGCGGTCGCGCATCAATCGCCACCGACCTCTATGCGGTCGGGGTTGTCGGCTACACCGCCTTGGCTGGCAGGCCACCGTTCGATGCCGAGAGCGCATCCCAGCTCCTGGTCAAGCACCTGGTGCAACCGGTACCTGGGCTGGCGATGCTCGCCCGGGAAGCGTCACGGCGACTGGTCGATGCGGTCGAGCGATGTCTGCAGAAGGATCCTGACGATCGCCCGACCGATATGACGACGTTCCTCGCCACGCTCGAGCGAGCCCCGGAAACCGTGTCGATTGCATCACCGCTCCGCAACTGGTTCAGCCGCTGGGAACGGGTCCGACCGATCTATGCCATTGCCACGCCGTTGGTCGCGGTGCAGGTCTATGCCATGCTCCAGGCGTATTGGGCGTCCGGCTATAGTCAGCTGCTGACCGCCGCTGTGATTCAGGCGGTACTGACGCTGACCGCAATTCCCGCCGCGATTCAGCTGATCTTTGAAATGCGCGAGCTGCGGCGGCTCCGCGCCGCTGGCTTCACGATCGACGATATCCGGACCGCGGCACCCCATTGGCGCGCCGAGCTCGAGCGCAATTACCGTCATGCGACGCTTCGCCCGCTGGTGAGCCGAGTGGTATTCGACCTCACCATCTTCGGCGGCGTACTGCTGGTGTTCAACCAGATGGTGCGCCTGCTATTCATCCTGCATGTCCAGCGCGCCCTTGGCGGCTACCTGTCGGGCCTGTACTTCATGTCGGATACGATCTACCTCGCCACCATGGTCGGCATTGGCATCTCGTTCGCATCGCCCGGCATCCGCTTCGCGCCACATGGGCGCTTCCGCCGCCTGGTCGAGAAGTTCTGGAACGGAAAATTCGCGTCGAAGCTGGCGTCCTTCGCGGGTACGGCGACGCATGGGCAGGTCGGCGCCGGCGAGACGCTGCATCGGCCGACGGAGATGGTGCTCGGCCTGGCGGTCGACGACCTCTGGACCGCGCTGTCACCGCCTCTCCGCGCGGACCTCGGTGATGTCCCGGCACTCGCCGCGACGCTGCAGTCGAGCGCCGTCGAGATGCGCCAGTTGATCGACCGGCTTCGCGAAAGCGAGCGCGACATCGTGGCAGAGCCAGCCCAGGCCAGCGACCTCGCGGCAACCCGCGACGAGTTGGAAGGACGGCATCGCACCGTAATCAAGACGCTGGAACAGCTGCGCATCCACTTGCTGCGGCTGCTCGCGACCCGGACGCACACCGTGGAACTGACCGAGCATCTCGAATCGGCTCGGCAGCTCGAAGCCACGCTTATTCGTGACATCGCTGGCCACACAGCGGTGCGACGGGTCCTGCGTCCCGCAGCCGTTTCGCCGACGGCAACTCCGACTCCGTCCCCCGCATGACCAGCACGCACGGCTACGACGACGCGTTGCTCTCCTTGCAGGCGGAACTTGCCGGCACCTATTCGATCGAGCGCGAACTGGGGCGCGGTGGGATGGGCACCGTACACCTGGCGCGCGATGTGTCACTCGATCGGCTTGTCGCGATCAAGGTGTTGCACGCCGAGCTGGCGGAGCGCCCGGAACATCGGGAGCGCTTCCTGCGCGAGGCACGCACCGCCGCTCAACTGGTCCATCCCAATATCGTGCCGATCTATGCTGTCGGTGAAACGGCGAGCGCGGTGTATTTCGTGATGGGACTCATCGATGGCGAATCACTGGGCGCCCGCCTGCATCGCGACGGACCGCTGACGGCAGCTGACGCGACGCGCGTGATTCGCGAGGTCGGTCAGGCTCTCGCACTGGCGCACGCCCATGGTTTCGTCCATCGCGATGTCACGCTCGACAACATCATCGTCGAACGAAGCACCGGTCGCGCCGTCCTGCTCGACTTCGGCATCGCAGCCGAGATCGAAGCCGACGGGCCAACCCGCCTGATCGGGACGCCGGCGTATCTCGCACCCGAGTTGATCCAGGGCGATGCGCCGTCGCCGCAGAGCGACATCTACGCCTTGGGCATCGCCTCGTGGGCGATGCTGACCGGTCGGCTGCCATTTCCCGACAACGACACGTCACGGGTCCTGATCCAGCACATCTCGACCGCTGTCCCGTCACTGACGCAGGCTGCAGCCGCCACTCCTGGCAAGTTGCGCCGTGCCATCGAGCGGGCCTTGGAAAAGGAACCTGCCAATCGGCCCCGCGATGTCGAGAGCTGGCTGCAGGAACTGGCCGGCGGCGACGGACCACCGGCGTTGGCCACGCCGCTGCAGCATTGGCTCCAGCGCGGCGGCGGCACCCGGGTGATCTATGGCCTCGGAATGTCGGTCGCCGCGATGGCCGGGGTCGTGTCCCGGAATGGGGCATGGTGGGGTGGTGGCTGGTGGGGGGCCATCCTGAACCTGTCGGAATGGTTTGCGCTCAGCCTGCCGGTGCTGCTGGTCGCGCACCTCGCGTACGAATCCAAGCTGCTGCGCGGGCTGGCGCGGGAAGGCTACCGGATCGACGACCTCCGGCTGGCGCTTGCGCGGGCGCGATCGGAGCGTCGCCGTGATCGGACTACCACGTTGCCGTTGCTGGTCCGCGTGGTGCGCGGCGCAACGCTGACCTCCTTTTTGCTCTGGTTCATTGTCGAAGGCATCACTGGGCCTTCGCTGGCGCACACCCGATTTATCTGGTTCTATTATGAGGGACGCTTCCTTCAGAACATGATGTCGTTGGTGACCCGGACATCGTACCTGATGTTCTGGTCGGGGATGGCGTTCTGCACCATCTCGCCCGCGCTGCGCGCCGCCCCCGATGGCTGGTTGGCCAAGGCTGGTCAGCGCTTCTGGAACTCCCGTGTCGGTGCCTTCTGTCTCAAGGCCGCCGGCGTTGCGCTGCGTCGTGATGTTCCCACACCGCATACCCTGCACCGACCGACCGAGTTGGTGCTCGACCTGGCCATCGACGATCTCTGGCACGGATTGCCAGCCACAACGCGACGTGAGCTGAAGCAGCTGCCCGCGGTCGCCGAATCACTGCGCGAACGAGTCGCCGAGATGAAGGAGTTGGCCCGGCAACTCGAACGACCCGAGCTGGTGCAACTGCCCGAGGCAATCGCACTACGACAGCAGCTGGCGGAACGGCAGGAGAGCGGCATCGCGGCCTTGGAGCGGTTGCGGCTACGATTGGCGACGTTGGCCGGCGAATCCGGACCATCCAGCGCCTTGACCGAGCAGTTGCAGGACGCTGAAGCGCTGCAGGCCGACCTGCTCACCGAAATGGGTGCCCACCCGTCGCTGCGTCAGTTGCTGCGGCTGGGATCAAGGCAATCCGGGCCGACGCCATCGCCAGCAGCCAGCTGACGTCAAGTGCCGAGGCGCCGGGCCAGCGCCTGACGCAGCGTCACGTCGTCACCTGATCCCGCCAGCCAGCTCGCCGGCCAATCCGTCATCCCGTCTCGCGCCGCAAACAACGCCCCCGCGAGACTTCCCACTGTCGGTGAGATCGCGCCGTGCAGCGCCAGCTCGCGCAACGCGGTCGACCCACGAGCGCGATGATGCAGCTGCCATAGCAGCCAGACGGTCACCGTAGCAGGATCGGGCGACGGCCCCACCGGTACCGCGGGGACGTCGCGGGGATCGCGGGGGATGAACCGCACCGCGTCGAGCAGCGTGGCCGGCGCGTCGTTGGCACGCAGCGCTGCCACCACATCCGGAATCAGGTCGCGCCGTCCCTCGAGGATGGTCGCAGCGGCAAGGACCAGCGCCACTGCGCACAATCCGGTCATCGGATCAGGGTCGAGCATCCGGGCAACATGAAAGGTGCCACTGACCATCGTGCGTGGTGACGCACTCGCCAACGCCGCTGGAAGCGCCGCAGCCAGTGCAGCCGCGTTGCCACCGGTGAGCGCGTCGGCTGGCGCATCGAACTCCGCGAGGTGACCCAGCGCCTGCTGGAGCACCGGATCGACGTTCCAGCCATCGCGCTGGAGCCACTCGACCCAGCGACCCGCGAGGCGGTGAAGATCCACCCCTCCGCTCGTCAGTTCGAGCAACAGCGCGTCGCCCAGCGCCGTGGCGGGCAGCCGCCGCCCGGGCGGCGGTGCGACCGGCGAGACCTCGCCGCCCCGCAACGTTGCACGCACCGCCTCCGGATCGGCGGCTGCCGCCGTCGCGGCCGCCAGCGCCGCTCCCGCCACCGCCCCGACCAGCAAACCCTCCCGCCGCTTGGCGGGCTCCATCTCGACCACAATGCCAGGCAGATCCATGACCCAAAGGTATCGGGTAACCGGCCAGGACCCGAGTATCTTTCGGCCACGCAGCAGACCCTTCGCAACACCTGGAAACGAGGCGGCACCGTGGCCGGCGATACACTCACCATCACTGACAACCGGACCGGGAAGTCGTACGACGTCCCGATCACCGACGACACCATCCGCGCCCTCGACCTGCGACAGATCAAGGTCAAGGACGATGAGTTCGGCATGATGACCTACGACCCGGCATTCATGAACACCGCCGCGTGTCGCAGTGCCATCACCTACATCGACGGCGACGTCGGCATCCTGCGCTATCGCGGCTACCCAATCGACCAGATCGCCGAGAAGGCCACCTTCCTCGAAGTCGCCTACCTGCTCAACGCCGGCGAGTTGCCGACGCAGCCGCAACTCGACAAGTGGACCGAGGATATCCGCTATCACACCTATGTCCACACCAACATCATCAAGCTGCTCGAGGGGTATCGCTACGATGCCCATCCGATGGGGATGCTGCTCGGCATCGTCGGCGGCCTCTCGACCTTCTATCCCGACGCGAAGGACATCGAGGATCCGGCCAACCGCTACATCCAGCGCGTCCGGCTGATGGCCAAGCTGCCGACACTGGCGGCCTTCCTCTTCCGGCATTCGCGCGGCTTGCCATACGAGTTTCCCCGCAACGATCTCGATTACATCGGCAACTATGTCAACATGATGTTCAGCATCGGTGGCCGGCACGAGCCGAACCCGGTGCTGCAGCGTGCCCTGGAAATCCTCTTGATCCTCCACGCCGACCACGAGCAGAACTGCTCGACCAGCGCGGTGCGCGCCGTCGGTTCGTCCGGGGTCGACCCGTTCTCGGCCGTGTCAGCTGGTATCGCCGCCTTGTATGGCCCGCTGCATGGCGGCGCCAATGAAGCTGTGCTCAAGATGCTCGATGAAATCGGCAGCAAGGATCGCATTCCGGCGTTCATCGAGAGCGTCAAGGCGGGTCACGGTCGCCTGATGGGCTTCGGTCACCGCGTCTACAAGTCGTACGACCCGCGCGCCAAGTTGATCAAGAAGACCGCTGACGATGTCTTCGCCCAGACCGGCCTCAACAAGAAGCTCGAAATCGCGCTGGAGCTCGAGCGGATCGCGCTCAGCGATGATTACTTCATCAAGCGCAAGCTCTATCCGAATGTCGACTTCTATTCCGGGTTGATCTACCAGGCGATGGGTTACCCGACTGACTACTTCACGGTAATCTTTGCGCTCGGACGGCTGCCGGGGTGGCTGGCGCAGTGGGAAGAGATGATCAACGACAAGGAACAGAAGATCGCGCGCCCGCGGCAGATCTACACCGGCCATGGCGAGCGGGCCTATGTGCCCATGAAAGATCGCAAGTAGCAACGAGCCCCGAGTCATCCCGAACGCAGCGCGATCTCCGTCGCTGCGCTCGGGGTTGAGGTCGCATTACTCCGGCAGGTCGCCTTCCAGGTAGGTGTACCCTTCCAGCCCCGCCACATAGTCCGCAATGAACGCATTGGCGTCCTGCCGCGTGATCCCGACCGCTCGGCCGACCTTGCGCCGGAAGGTTGCCAGCAGGTCCGACGCGTGGAACTGCACATACGTCAGCACTTCCGTGACCGTATCGCCATGCACAAGGTCGGTGATTTCGTAGCCATCATCCTTGAGCCGGACATGCACGGCGTTGGTGTCGCCGAACAGGTTGTGCAGGTCGCCGAGGATTTCCTGGTACGCACCGGTCAGGAAGATGCCGAGGATGTACGACTCGTTCTCGTGCCACGGATGGAGCTCGAGGGAGGCCTTTCCCTTGCGGCCGCCCACGAATCGATCAATCACGCCGTCGGAGTCGCAGGTCACGTCCTGCAGCGTGCCACGTCGCGTCGGCACTTCCAGCAGGCGGTGGATCGGCATGATCGGAAAGAGCTGGTCGATCGCCCAGTTATCGGGCAGCGACTGGAAGAGCGAGAAGTTGCAGAAATAGCGGTCGACCAGCGCTGCCTCGAGATGTGCCGCGATCTCGGGATAGAGCGTGCGGTCGTCACCAATCAGCGCCGCCACCGCGTTGAGCGTGCTGAGGTAAAGCTGCTCTGCGTTGGCCCGGTCGCGCAGCGAGTACACCCCGCTGGCGAAGAGTTCCTGCGTCCGGTCCTTGGCGAACACCGCGTCGTGAAAGGCCTCGTCGATCCGGTCAATATGCAGCGTATCGAGATTCTCTTTCATCTCGACCAGCTGTGGTTGCGGATCATCGCCCAGGGCAACCGGCTTTCCCTCGAACTGCGACTCGCAATCGATGACGTTGATCAGCAGCAGCGAATGATGCGCCGTGATCGCCCGCCCCGACTCCGAGATCAGGTTCGGCATCGGCACCTCTTCGGTACGACAGATGCCGCCAATGGTGTAGACGACGTCGTTGGCATATTCGCGCATGGTGTAGTTCATCGACGCCGAGCGCGTGGTCCGTGAGCCGTCATAGTCGACGCCCAGCCCGCCGCCGACGTCGACGTAGCTGACGTCAAAGCCCATCTTGCGCAACTCGACATAGTACCGGCCGACCTCTTCGAGGCCTGCCTTGACGAAGCGGATATCGGTGATCTGGCTGCCGAGATGAAAGTGCACCAGCTTCAGCAGGTGCTTCTTGCCGGCATGCTCCAGCGTGTCGAGCAGCCGTACCAGCTCCACCGCCGAGAGCCCGAACTTCGATTTTTCGCCACCGCTCTTGGCCCAGCGGCCTGATCCCTCGGTCGACAGCTTGATCCGGACGCCGACGGTCGGCTCGATTCCCATTTCGCCCGCGACCTTGAGCAACACTTCCAGTTCGTTGAGCTGCTCCAGCACGATCATCACCGTATGCCCGAGCTGCTGCCCGATCAGGGCGAGGCGCATGAACTCCTCGTCCTTGTAGCCGTTGCAGACGATCAGGTGCCGCGCGCTTTCGTTGAGGCCCAGGACCGCCATCAGCTCCGGCTTCGAGCCGCACTCAAGGCCCACGCCATGTTCAGACCCGAACTCGACGATCTCCTGCACCACGTGCCGCTGCTGGTTCACCTTGATCGGGTAGACAGTCGTGTACTTCCCCTCGTAGCCGAAATCGGCGATCGCGGTGCCGAAGCGATTGGCCAGCTCGGTGATGCGCGAGCGAAGGATGTCGCTGAACCGCAGTAGCAGCGGCAGGCCGACGCCCTGGGCGCTGAGGTCCATGGCGATGTTGTAGAGGTCGATCCCCCGTTCCGGGGAACCGTCCGGGTGCACGGTCACATGCCCCTGATCGTTGACCCGGAAATAGCCCACGCCCCAGCCGCGCATGTTGTAGAGCCGCTCGGCGTCGCGCGGGTTCCAGCGTGGCGGGTCGGCAGTGGGTGCGTGCGAGATCGGTGCAGCGGTCGTGGCCATCATCAGCTCCGGCAGGGAATCCGAACAATTGGAACGGCAACTTAACGGCATCGGCCGTGAGGCGCGGAGCCTGTGACGGCACGCGGGCTGCAAGCGTCTCCTGCCAGAGGAGGTTGGTATGCTCGAGCGGCGTATCGTGATCACCGGGGCGACGGGAATGGTAGGCACCGCACTGTCCACCGCCCTCGCGGCTGATGGCTGGACGATCGTGCCAATCACCCGCCACCCGGTCCCCGGCGGGATCGCTTGGGCTGCCGGCGACGGGCCACTGGATCCCGCCGCCCTGACCGGCGCGACAGCCGTGATCAACCTCGCGGGCGAAAACCTCGCCGGAGGCCGTTGGACCGACGCCCGGAAGCGCCGGCTACGCGACAGCCGGATCGACACCACCACCAAGCTGGTCGAGGCGATCACCCGGGCCGATCCGCCTCCCCCGGTGCTGATCAGTGTATCTGCCGTGGGCTACTACGGCGACCGCGGGGACGAGTTGCTCGATGAGTCGAGCCCACCCGGCGAGGATTTTCTCGCTCGCCTCTGCGTCGACTGGGAGGCCGCCTGCCGTCCAGCGCGCTACGCTGGCGTCCGCGTCGTCCACCCGCGATTCGGCATGATCCTCTCACCCCACGGCGGCGCGCTCGATCGGATGCTGCCGGTCTTCCGCCTCGGCCTCGGCGGCCGGTTCGGCAACGGCCAGCAGTGGCTCTCCTGGATCACCATCGCCGACGTGGTCGCGGCAATCCGGCTGATGCTCGCGACGACCGCCATCGAGGGCCCGGTCAACGTCACGGCTCCTGAGGCGGTCCGCAATCTCCAGTTTGCACACCTGCTTGGTGACGCGCTGCACCGCCCAGCAGTCCTGCCCGCGCCGGCAGTTGCACTGCGGGTGGCACTGGGCGAAATGGCTGATGCCGCCCTGCTTGGCAGTCAGCGGGTCGTGCCTCGCGTGCTGCAGGAGCATGGTTTTCGGTGGCAAGACCCGACCCTGCGCGATGCACTGTCCCGAATGGTGGGCAGGCCGGCGGCCGAACCCGCCGAACCAGTCGCTACCGGCTCCTGACACTGCCGGCAGTCGATCGCAGCACTTCCCGCGGGCTGCCCCTATTTTTGCCCCATGCCGGCCACCCCCCCTCCCGCAATCGTCCTGCTCTCAGGCGGAATGGATTCCGCCACCTGCCTCGCGATTGCCCGCGAACAGGGTTTCGCCGCCCACGCTCTGTCATTCCGGTACGGCCAACGCCATGCGGTCGAGCTGGCGGCGGCAGCGCGGGTAGCCGCGACGCTGGGCGCCGTCGAGCACCGCGTCGTCGACATTGATCTGCGCGCCTTCGGCGGCTCAGCCCTCACCGCTGATATTGCGGTACCCAAGGATCGCACCAGCGCCGAGATCGGCACTGGGGTGCCGATCACGTATGTGCCGGCACGCAATACCATCTTCCTGAGCTATGCGCTGGCCTGGGCCGAGGTGATCGGGGCCCACGATCTCTACATCGGCGTGAACGCGCTCGACTACTCCGGCTATCCCGATTGTCGTCCGCCATTTATCTCAGCCTTTCAGGCAATGGCGCGTCTCGGCACCAGAATCGGCGATCTCACTGTGCGTGCACCGCTGCTCCATCTCACCAAGGCCGCGATCATCGAGCGCGGCCTCGCGCTCGGTGTCGACTACGGGATCACCTGCTCCTGCTACGATCCCGATGCCCGCGGCAATGCCTGCGGACACTGCGACGCCTGCCAACTCCGCCTGTCAGCATACCGGTCGTTGCACCAGGCCGACCCTGCCCCGTACCAGGATCGGGGCGCGTGAGCTACGCCGTCAAGGAAGTCTTCTACACGCTGCAGGGCGAAGGGCGCCAGGCCGGTCGCCCTGCGGTCTTCTGTCGCTTCGCCGGGTGCAATCTCTGGACCGGTCGCGAGCAGGATCGCCGCACCGCGGTCTGCCAGTTCTGCGATACCGATTTCGTCGGCACCGATGGGCCTGGCGGTGGCAAGTTCGCGGCCGCTGACGCGCTCGCCGAACGAGTTGCATCGTGCTGGCCCACTGACGCCGCGCCGCGCGCCCTGCGCTATGTCGTCTGCACCGGCGGCGAACCGACACTGCAGCTCGACGCGCCGTTGATTGCCGCATTGCATCATCGTGGGTTCGAGATCGCCGTCGAATCCAACGGCACGCTACCGATGCCCGAGGGCGTCGACTGGATCTGCATTTCGCCCAAGGCCGGCACCACGCTCAGCCAGACCACCGGCGACGAGATCAAGCTGGTCTTCCCGCAGCCGCTGGCGCGTCCCGAGCAGTTCGAGGCGCTTGCGTTTCGGCATTTCCTGCTGCAGCCGATGGATGGGCCCGATCGCGAAACCAACACGGCGGCCGCGGTCGCCTATTGCCTCGCCCATCCGCAGTGGTCACTCTCCTTGCAGACACACAAGTTCCTCGGCCTTCCATGAGGACCCCATGAACGGCTACAGCGACGACATCAACCACGCCTTCGCGTTCACCGCGAAATACCGGGCGCCCTACGCTCCGGCGCAGGGCGCGATGACCTTCATGGCCCACCCGGCCAATGTCGCCGTGATCCTCGCCCGGCACGATGCCGATGAGGTCACCCTGGTCGCCGCCATCGTCCATCACGTGCTCGAGGTCACGCCGCCGCAGGCGCACGACGATGTCGCCGCCCGGATCGCAGACAAGTTCGGTCACGGCGTGTTGCGGCTCGCGCTGGACGCCTGCGAACCGCGCGAAGATGGCCGCGGCGTCGCGATGCCCTGGCCGCACCGCAAGCGCGCCCAACTTGACCGTCTGCTGCGGATCTCGCCGCGGGCGATCGATATCTGCTGCGCCGACGACATCCATGATTGCGGCACGGCCATCGCCATTGTCGAACGGCTGGGCGGCGAATATCTCGCCACCAACGGCCTGCCCGCATCGGCGGCGGATCTCTGCTGCTACGATGACCTGTTCGACGCACTGGACCGGCGCAACGACTGGCACGCGCGCGGCATGCGCAGCGAACTCCACGCCCTGCGTCTCCGCCTCCAGTCTGCGCTCCACGACGACAACTGATCTATCTTTCCGGCATGCCCACCTCCCTCGCCGACCGCACACTGCACCGCATCGAAGAGGTCCTGACACCGAGATTTCGTCTCGACCAGATCCTGGCGTCGTCCCGGGAACGGGTCCTCGTCCTCGGTTATGACGTGGTGCTCAAGCGCAACGTGTCGATCCGGGTGTCGCTCGACTCCCATGATGCGGCGCGGCGGTGGTTCATCAAGGAAGCCGAAGCGCTCGGCCGCCTCGATCACCCGGCGATTCGTCACGTCTACGAAGTCGGCGTGCACGACGACATTGCCTATCGTGTCGGCAACTGGATCGAGGGGGAAAACCTCGCCGAAGCAATCTTGCGCGGCCCCCGGCCGATCCCGACCGTGCATGCGCTCGCCCGCGACCTGCTTGGCGCGCTCGAGCACGCCCATTCGCGCGGCGTCATCGTTCGCCGGATCGTGCCATCCGGGCTGCTACTGACGCTCTCTGGCCGCGGCTCCGTCACCGATCTGCGCTTCTGCAACATGACCCTGCCGGAGATCCCGTCCGCCGACCAGCCAACCGGCGCCGCCTTTGTCGCACCCGAGATCCGCAGTGGCCAGACTGGCGAGCCGAGCAGCGATATCTATACCGCCGGTGCGATTCTCTACTACACGGTCACCGCGACGATGCCGCCGCTGGACACCCGCGACCTGGTCCCGGCTCGCGCCATTCGCCCAGTGGTGCCGGCCGCACTTGATCGCGTCATCGAACGCGCCCTCGATCGCGATCCGCACAAGCGCTATCTCACCGCGATCGAGATGCTGGAGGATTTCACCAATCAGGCTGGCGTCTTTGAAACGGCAAGTGTGTCGCTCACGCCGTTGCCCGGCGATCTTGGCGATGGTCCGCACTGGGAAGCGCGCCTGCGCCGGGCCCTCGGCGATGACTACGAGCTGCTGTCCACGCTCGGCCAGGGTGGCTTTGGACGCGTCTATCGCGTGCGCGATCTTCACCTGGAGCGGGAAGTGGCGCTCAAGGTCCTGCATCCCGACCTGACTCAGGACGCCGTCGTCGTCGAACGGTTCCGCCGCGAAGCGCAGCTGGCGGCCCGCTTGACCCACCCGAACATCGTCAAGATCTACGACATTTCAGGCCGCTCCGGCCTGATCTGGTACACCATGGAAATGGTCGATGGCCCCAATCTCGGTCAGCTGGTCGAGGACGAAGGACCGATGCCAGTGGAAGTCGTCCTGCGACTGTTGCGCGAAGCACTGTCGGCGATGGGACACGCGCATTCGCTCGGTCTCGTCCACCGTGATATCAAGCCCGAGAACATGCTGCTCGAACGCGACGGCTCGCTGCGGATCACCGACTTCGGCCTGGCGCTGGCATTGCGTGGGGCGGGACGATTCGGCGGGGCCACTTCACAGAGCGGGACGCCTCAGTTCGCGTCGCCAGAACAGCTCCTCGGTGAACAGGTGGATCAGCGCACCGATCTCTATTCGCTCGCTGCGGTTGCACTCTTTGCGCTGCTCGGCCGGCCGCCATTTACCGGGGGCACCGTCGAACAGATCCTCGCCAAGCAGACGACGGACCTGATGCCAAACCTTGTCGCCGAACGACCCGATGTCAGCGAGGCTTTTTCCGCGGTACTGGCGCGCGGCCTGCGCAATGATGTCAATGCCCGCTGGGCCTCGGCCGGCGAGTTCCGCAGCGCGATCGAAGAAGCCGTCCAGAAAGGCTTGCGCAAGAAAGGCAGCGACCTCGCCCGGCTGGCCGCCAGGATCCTCGGCAACTGAGCATCAGGCCAATGCAGGCCGACCGCTCATGAATCAGCTCTCTACCCGATCCAGCGTCTCCCGGACCGCCCGCGCCAGCGCCGCCACGGAAAACGGCTTCTCGAGGAAGAGCACATCACCGAGTCCTGCGGCTTCATCGATCGCGGTGCCTGGATAGCCCGACATCAGGATCGCCTTGAGGCCAGGCTGCATTTCGCGGAGCCTCCCGATCAGCGTCGGTCCATCCATCCGCGGCATCACCACATCGCTCAGCACCATGTCGATTGGCGCGCCGTCACGGGCGCCCATCAAGCGCAGCGCCTCGTGCGGGTGATCGGCGACGACCGGCGCATAGCCCAACCGCGTCAGCGCTTCGGTCGTCGCGCCGCGCACCAGCGGATCATCCTCCACCAGCAGAATCGTCTCGCCGCCGCGGGGAGCCGCCAGCGTCGCCTTCGTGGCCACTGGCGCGGTCACCCCTTCGGCGAGCGGCAGGTAGATGCGGAATGTCGATCCTCGTCCGGGCTCGCTGTACACACTGAGTGAGCCGCCGCTCTGCGTCACGATACCGTAGACCATCGCCAGACCAAGGCCCGTTCCCTTGCCGAGTTCCTTGGTGGTGAAAAACGGCTCGAAGATCCGGGCGCGCACGTCGGCCGTCATCCCGGAGCCATTGTCGGTCACGGAGATGACCACGAACGAGCCGGTGTGGTCGAGCCCGTGCAACTGCCGGCTCGATTCATCAACTTCGACACGCGCCGTTGACAGCGTCAATCGTCCGCCGCGCGGCATGGCATCCCGCGCGTTGACCGCCAGGTTGAGGAGGACCTGATGGAGTTGGCCCGGGTCGGCGCGCACCGCCCCGACGCCTGGCGTCAGGCGAGCGGTGATTTCCACGTCTTCGCCCAGTGTGCGACGAAGCATCTGCTCGGCCTCGGACACCGCTGCGTTGGCGTCGATCACGATCGGCTGCAGCATCTGCTTTCGCGAAAACGCCAGCAGCTGCCGGGTCAGGCGGTGCCCCTGCTCGGCCGCACGCGTGATGGTGTCGAGATCGATCGTGGCGCGATGCCCCTCCGGCAAGTCCATCCGGATCAGGTCGGCGAGCGAGGTCACCACTGCAAGAATGTTGTTGAAATCGTGGGCCATTCCACCGGCCAGGCGACCGATCGCTTCCATCTTCTGCGCCTGGCGCAACTGCGCCTCCAGTGCGCGCCGCTCGGTCACGTCTTGCGCAAGCACGACCCGCGCCGGCAGGCCATCGAACTGGAGCGTGTGCGACGACATTTCTACTTCGATCGCACCGCCATCCTTGGTGCGATGATGCCAGGTCGAGGTGTCGTCTTCGTCCAGCCGTACCTCGGCAAGATGGGCTTCAAGGCTCGGAATATCCTCCGGCGCACGCAGGTCCCTGAGCGTCAGCCCGAGAAACTCGTCCCGCGTCCAGCCATAGTGATTGATTGCCGCCTGATTCACGGCAAGAATCCTGAGGGTCCCGACCGCGTATACCCACATCGGATGCGGATTGGTGTCGAAGAGGCGCCGCCATTGCTCCTCCGAGGCCATGCGCGCGGTCTCTTCCTCGTGAATGCGGTCGGCCATCCGGTTGAAGGCAATGGCGAGACGCCCGGCTTCATCCTCACTGTGGGGGTGAACTCGTACCGTGCGCTCGCCAGCGGCAAGTGCGTCCGCCGCCACGGTGAGTTCCTCCAGGGGACCCGTCATCCGATGGGCAACGAGCATCGCAACGACCACGCCGGCCACCAGCAGGAGGACGGTGACCCAGATCCCCTGGCGAAGGAAAGCTTGCGCCGGTGCAAGCACGACCGCTTCGGGGAACTCCAGCACGATCTCCCATGGCGTGCCGGTGACTGCCCGCGCCGAGGCAAGCACCTCCCCGGTGCCGGGCCGATCGTAGTGGACGGCACCCTTCATCGTGGCAACGTCGACCGGCGGCGGCGACGCGAGCGTTACCTGATCGGTCCAGGCGCCACCCGCGCTCCCGAAATACAACACCGCGTTGTAGCCGAGCAGGGTCGCCATCACGGTGCGCGCATTCGGATTGCCACGGATCTGGCGCCACTCAACCAGATAGCCGAGCGCATGGTCACCGCTGTGGATTCGCCCGAGGCTCGGCACCAGCAGGTTGCCAGCGTGTCCGCGGAATGATCCAACAGCGCCGGCCGTGGCGCGCGCCGCGCGGATCAACTCGTCCGCGCTCAACGATGGCATGCCGGCCACGTCCGCACCAATCGGCGTACCAGTAATACTGAGCAGCTGCACGGAAATCAGGTCGGAGTCGTTCGGCGCCAACGCTCGGACAGCGGCAAATGCCGCCGCGAGCCGCACGGGCGTCGGCGCAGAGTCGGCAGCCGTGACGGCCGCCTGGTCGGCCTCGCGCTGGGCGCGCGCGCCGAACACCTTGGTCTCGCCGAGCAGCGACTTTTCGAATTCGTCGAGCAGCGGCGGCAACTTGCCGATCGCGGTCGCCTCGGCGGCACGGCGGACGTGGGCGTAGGTCAGCCAGAACTGCACGCCGCTGACTGCGAAGAGTAATCCGCAGACACCGGCCAGCAGCTTCCAACGCAGTGATATTCGGGCCATCGCGTGCATCATCAAAAGGCCGTTTCGCCGGGGAACACTGGACGCTGCGGCTTGGAGGTGCAAAACTCGTGCGCCGATGACGGCCGTCCGCAACGCGAGCGGCAGGCCGATTTCGACGGGCTACTTGTGGCGGTAGACGACTCGGCCGCGGGTCAAGTCATAGGGCGACAGCACCACGCTGACGCGATCGCCTTCGAGAACCCTGATCTTGAACTTCGACATCTTGCCGGCAGCATATGCGAGAATGGTGTGGCCGTTGTCGAGCAGGACGCGGTAGTTGCGATCCGGAAGAACTTCCTGGACCACGCCCTCCATTTCGATGCCTTCTTCTTTCGCCATCCATGCTCCGGTTCAATGATGTCGGGGCCCCGGTTGGGCCACCGACGGGCAGCAATCTGCCGCGCCGGTCGAGTCGGCGCAACCAGCGCCGCTAGGCCGCCTTGGCCAGCGCGCCCCGCAGTTTGGCCATTTCTGCCTCGATCAACTCGACCAGCTCCCCCAGCAGACCGGCGTCAAACGAGAGCTGCACCCCCGCTTCCCGGTACAGCTCGGGCAGCGGACGGGTGGCGCCCAGCGCCAGGAACCGGCGATACGCGGCAACCGCATGCGGCGCGTCATGCCGCGCATTGCGCCAGACCTGCAACGCGCCAATCTGCGCAATTGCGTACTCGATGTAGTAGAACGGGTAGAGGAAGATGTGCAGCTGGCGGTACCACCGGGCGGTCCGCTCCGCCGTCAATCCACTCCAGTCGATGCCCGGCTCGAACCGCTGACGCAAGGTGAGCCATTGCCGGTCACGCGCGGCGGCGTCACCACCGGCGGGATCGGTATAGACCCAGCTCTGGAACGCATCGACCGACGCGATATGAGCCAGCGAGAGGAGGGCATCTTCCAGATGCTCCAGCCGGGTCGAGAGGGCGTCAGCCTCGCTATAGTAGCCGACCGGACGGGCCAGATACGGCGACGCCAGCAGCTCCATCGACATCGACGCCAGCTCCGCCGATTCGGCCCCCGGATGCCGTTGCCAGATCAACGGTCGAGCGTGCGACGCAAAGGCGTGGAAACAGTGCCCGGCCTCGTGCAGCAACGTCGTCACGTCCTCGGCGACGCCGGCCGCATTCATGAACACGAACGGCCGCCCGCGCGCATGTAGCGTGTCACAATAGCCCCCAGGCGCCTTGCCCGGGCGCGACTCAAGATCGAGCAGCCCTTCACGCATCATGGTGCGAAACTGTTCACCAAGTTCGGGGGTGATTGCCGTGAAAATCCGCGCGGCAGTGTCCTCCAGTTCGCGGACGTCCTTGTACGGCACCGGCGACGTGGCTCGCCAGGGATCGAGCGCCAGATCCCAGGGTCGCAGCTCGGCCAGCCCGAGGCGTTCACGCCGATGTTCGAGGGCCCGGAGCGCGGCCGGTACCACTTCAGAGGCGATGGCATTGTGCAAACGCGTACAATCGGCCGGCGTATAGTCGAAACGGCACTTCGCCGCAAAAACATATTGCTGGTAGTCCGCGAAGCCCGCATTGCGCGCGATCGACTGCCGCAATCCGACCATCTTGTCGAACAGCGCCGCCAGCGCATCGTGCCCCGCAACGTACGGCTGGTTCGCCGCCCGCCATGCCGACTCGCGAACCGTACGATCCGCACTCTTGAGAAACGGAGACAGGCGCGGCAACGGCACCCGGTCGCCACCCCATTCCGCGGTCATCGTGCCAGTGATCTGTTGATACTGGGCAGCCAGGCCTTCCGCTTCCGACACCAGTGGCACATTTGCTTCCCGGAAGATTTCAATCGCGGTCCGGAACCGTCGCAGCGTCGTCTGCAGGTCGTCGCGGTCAGTCCCTATTGCCACAAACCGCTTGGCAAGAGCGACCTCCGCCTCTTCAAGGTGCGGCATCACATCCATCGAGAATCTCAGGTGGGCCGCCTTCTTGGCCTCATCTGCCGTGTCGCTCGTGTAGGCAATCATTGCCAGCGACGCCGCCTCAGTCACCAGTTCGTCAAGGCGCGACCATCGCGCCAGCCACCGCTCCAGCGTCGCAGGGTCCAAGGGCGCAGCCTCGAGCTCCCGATAGTACGGCAGCAGCGATTCCCACGTGGCATCCGCGAACCCGGCGCTGGTCGCCGGAAGTGTCAGCATCGTCATGGAAAGAATTCTACCGCCTCGGCATCAGGCCACCGGGCCAGCTACAACTGGCGCCCGCTGGACATGGTTGAACGCAACCCAGCTCACAATCGATACGACGCAACCACCAAGAATGAATGGCGAACCAATTCCAAACCGTTGAAACGCGAAAGTCCCCACCAGTGGTGCGACGATCCGGGCGATCCCCGCAAACGTCTGCGCCACTCCCATCGTGGTCCCCAGCTCGCTCGGCTCGGTGGCACGGGAGAGTAACGACGTTACTGCCGGAAACATGAGTGCGGTCCCGATCGGCACAAAAGGGATCACAATGATCAGCACCCACACCGATGGCACCGCCGGGTAGAGAAACATCCCGATCGCCAGCACCACCGTGCCCAGTCGCAATGCGCCCACCTCACCCAACCGGTCAACGACCGGACCGAGCAGGACCGACCGCATCACCAACGCCAGCAAACCCGAGTATGCAAAAAAGTAGCCGATCGTCTTTTCGGTCACGCCGAACCGGGCGCCGAGCCACAGGGCCAGCACGCTGGTGAGCAGCGTAAACGCCAGCATACCAACGCCATAGGTCCAGATTAATCGCTCGGACGACCCGCTCGGATGGGTCAGCACCGCCCAAGCTGCGTGCCAGACCGGCTTCCGTTTGACGGTCGCATCGGCACGTTGCACCTTGCGTGATTCTGGTAGCCAGATCCATGCCGCGACGACATTCAGGGCGCAGAGCCCAGCGGCGACATACCCCGGCGCTGCCTGTCCGAAATGGGCCGCAATAGCGCCGATCGCCGGTCCGATCATAACACCGGCACTGGTGGCAGCCGAGAGCCATCCCAACGCCCGGGCCCGATGCTCCCGTGGCACCGTGTCGGAGACGTAGGCCTGGGCGACCCCAGTGGTCCCGCCACCGGCCCCCTGGACAACTCGCGACAGGAAGAGCAGCCAGAGCGCGTTGGCGAGACCGAAAACCAGGTACGCCGCAGCCGACGCAAAGAGCCCGATCATCAGCGCCGGCCGGCGGCCGTACCGGTCCGACATTCGCCCCCAGATCGGCGAGGAGACCAGCTGGGCCACCGAAAACGACGCCAGCATCAGACCGACGACGAACGGTGTCGCGTGCAGCTTGAGGGCGTAAAATGGCAGCAGCGGGACGACCATCATGAAGCCCAGCATGTCGATGAAATTCACCGCCATGAGGACGCTCAACTGCCGAAAATGCTCGCCTCGGTCAACGGGCGCCGGGTTCGGTTCAATCAAGCCGGCCGCCGGCTGCGTTCGGCACCTAAAAACGCAGCGGTACTCAGAATGGCGAGAATCACTCCATACGCCGCCGCGATCCCCAGTTCGCCCTGGCGGATCGCCCCGAGGATTTCCAGCGAGACTGGCCTGGTATCGTAGGTATAGAGAATGATCGAGGTCATGAAATCACCCAGGCCGGTGACAAATGCGAGTGCCGCAGCCCCGGCAAGTACCGGGGCCAACAGGGGCAACGTAATGGTGATGAAGCCTCGCCAACGCCCAGCGCCCAGCGAGGTGGCCGCCTCGTCGAGTGCCGGATCGAGGGCCCGGATCGCCGCCACGACCGGTCGGCCGATGACCGGCAGCGCCCGGATCAGGTAGGCCAACGGCAATAGCCAGAGGGTGCCGATCAGGATAAAGCGCCCCATGGCTGGCTGGGCCACCGAAAACATCGTTGCCAGCGCGATGGCGTAGACCGTTCCCGGAACCGCCCACGGCAGCGCCAGCGCCCCCTCCAGCCATCGCGACAGGGCTCGGCGACCGTCGCGTGCCACCACCGCCACCGCCAAGGCCACAGCTGCCGCCACCAGTGCGGCCAGTGACGCCATCCAGAGCGAGGTTCCCAGCGGGCGCCAGCGAACCGGATCAGTGAGCAGCGTCAGGTAGTTCCGCGCCGTCCAGGCCGTTGGCAACAGCGTCGTATTCCAGGCCCCCTGGGGGACCAATGAGACGACCAGCAGGGCAAGGTGCGGCAGCAGGAGCCAGCCAGTCAGTCCCCAGGCCACCAACGCCATTGCCCATCGGCGGCCCCGATTCGTCTCGCGGCGGCGCGCCGGCGCGATCCCCTTGCCCGCCCCCCGAGTCCCGACCCCGCCCAATGGGGCCGCGGCCGCCAGCGCAATCAGCGACAGGCCCACCAGTGCGAGCGTTTCGACCATGGCGATCGAGATGTCGCCGTTGAGGCGTGTGCTGACCAGCTGGGTCGGCAGCACCCGGAATCCGCCGCCAAACACGTACGGCGCGGAGAACGATGCCAGCGACGACAGGGCGGTGAGCAATGCACCGTTGCCGATCGCGGGGCGCAGCAGCGGCAGGATGACACTGCGCAACGTCCGCCACCGCGACGCGCCAAGTGCCGCAGCGGCTTCCAGCAAGGCACCGTCGAAGCTGCTCATCGCGCCGCGCACCAGCAGGTAGCTGTAGACATACATCGTCGTCGCGTGAATCAGGATCACGGCGCCAGCGCCTTCGAAGCGCCACGGCGGCGTCGCCGATTGCGTGACCCACATCACCACCCGCGCAATGATGCCGCTCTCGCCGTACAAGAAGAGGAATGCCACCACGCCGACCAGCGGCGGCAATACGGCGGGCAACGCCAGCAGCGCCGACACCAGGCGGCGCCCCGGGAAATCCGCCAGCGACACCAGCAGCGCAAGGCCAACACCCAGAATGCCGGCAAGGATCACTGAGACCACGGCAAGCCAGAGCGAGTTGAACGCTGCGACCCACTCGTTATGCTCGGCGACGAAGGCCCGCACCGCAGCCAGCGACCAGGCGCCGTCAATCCGGATCGCGTCAACGGCGACCAGCAGCACCGGCTCTGCCACGAGCCATGCCAGCAGCAGGAGCAGCAGCCAGGGCGCAAGCCGCTTCATGTCATGTGCTCTGCGGCCATGCGTGTGCACCAACCCCGGTCGGTGTCAACGTCACCGTGGCGCCCTCGGCAGCAGCGCTGGCAGCCGCCGCCACTTCGATCCGCTCGCCGCCACTCAACTCCACCGTGAAGAACGCGGAGGCTCCGGCAAAGCGCCGCCGGATGACGCGTCCGGTCAACGGGCCGGTTGCGGCAAATGCCACACCCTCGGGACGCACCAGCAGTTGCACCTCGCCGCCTGGCGCCGCCCGGTGAGGTGCCCGCCAATCGGTTCCAGCCGCTCGCACCGTTCCCGGTCCCGTGACAACACCCGCCAGGGTCGACACCCGGCCGACGAACTGCGCCACGAACGGCGTCGCCGGTGCTTGATAGAGCGTGTCGGGCGGACCGATCTGCTCCAGTCGGCCGCGATGCAGCAATGCGATTCGGTCGGCGAGATCAAACGCCTCTTCCTGTTCGTGCGTCACCAGGACCGTGGTGATGCCGATGCGGCGAACCAGTTCGCGCAGTTCCGTCCGCGTCCGCTCGCGCAAGGATGGATCGAGATTCGAGAGCGGCTCATCGAGCAGCAGCACACGGGGACGCGGCGCCAGCGCGCGCGCAAGTGCGACCCGCTGTTGCTGGCCGCCCGACAGCGCGGTCACTGCCCGGCTGCCGTAGCCTGCCAGATCTACCAGATCCAGGACCTCGGCCACCCGCGCGCTCCGCTCCGCACTCGACATTGGACCACCGCTCAGCCCGTAGCCGACATTCGCCGCGACCGTCATGTGCGGGAAGAGGGCATAGTGCTGGAAGACCATGCCGCACCGCCGCTGCACCGCCGGCCAGCGCGTCACGTCCGCACCGGCCAGCAGGATTCGTCCGGCGTCAGCCAGTTCGAAGCCAGCAATCAACCGCAACAGCGTCGTCTTGCCGCTGCCACTCGGACCCAGCAACGCAACCAGTTCGCCCTCCGCAATCTCGAGCGACACATCGAGCACCACCGGCGTGCCGTCAAACTGCTTGGCCACATGTTCCAGTTGCACCTGACTCACGGTCGCTCCGCCGCGCGGCCGCTGCCGCGCACTCGCTGGTCCCAGTATCGCATCCATGCACTCCCCTGTGCCGCAAGCATTGGCCAGTCCATCTTCGCGGTCACCATCTCACGATCGACGTCATTGACCCATGCCGGGACCCGGTCGGGAGGCAGGTCGGTCCGCGCCGGCAAACGCCAATTGCTGTCGGCCGTCAGGATCTGCGCGTCGACACTGCCCACAAACTCGATGAACCGCTCGGCGGCACGCCGGTGCTTGGTGCCGTGCACGATGGCGATCGCGTCGTCAATCACCGGCGTGCCACTCTTCGGAAAGACATAGCCGAACGGCATCCCCTCGCTTCGCCAGATCAGCAGGTCGGGCAAGTCCCAGAGCGTGATCGTTCCCTCACCCCGGGCCAGCTTCTGCGACAGGATCGCCGGATTGAGCGCGTAGGTTCGCGTCTGCGCATCCAGGCGCCGTAGCCACGCCATCCCCTGCGCGGTGTCGCCCGTCGCCTGCACACTGCGCATCAGGATCATGCCCCAGATCGCTCGCATGGTACCGCTGGCGATCGGATCGCGGATCAACACCTGATCGCGCCACCGCGGCTGCAGGATGTCGTCCCAATCGTGCGGCGCGTCGACCGCGTGCACCAGATTGGTATCGAAGGCGATCACCGCCGGTGTCCGGTACACTGGCCAGTACATGTTGTCAGGGCCGACGCCGCCGGAATCCACGCTCCGCCACCAGCTCGGGCGGTACGGTTCGATCAGGCCCTCGCGGACACCCACGTCGAAGAGCGTCGTCGGTCCGCCGAACCAGAGGTCGGCCACCGGATTCGGCTTCTCGAAGCGAAGCCGATCGACGATATCCTCGCTCCCCATGTCGAGCCAGCGCACG
This sequence comes from Gemmatimonadales bacterium, assembly GCA_036499125.1. Classification (GTDB taxonomy): domain Bacteria; phylum Gemmatimonadota; class Gemmatimonadetes; order Gemmatimonadales; family GWC2-71-9; genus Palsa-1233. The sequence continues at coordinate 301,865 of DASYEH010000012.1, read as the reverse complement.
TCAATGTCGGGATTGGCAGCCTCGAACGTCCGCTCGAGCAACTCGAGCTGTTCGCGGCCATGCGGTGAGTACATCGTGAGATGCTCGCGATGATCGCGGGAACAACTGCCCAGAATGAGCAGTCCGGCCGCAGCAATGCAGCGGACGTTGGCCGACGCGAGGCGAACGGCCACGAGCTACGGCTGTTTCGGAACAGCCACCCGCTGGCCGAGCGCCAGCAGGTTGGCAAAGAGTCGCCATGCGCCAGGGACCAGGGCTGGCAACTCACGATGAAAGGAAAGACCGGTATACACCGCCGTACCACGCCCCACGTGCGCCACCAGCAGCCCGCCCGACAGCGGCGGTCCACCCGAGTCGTGCATCTCGAGCAGCGGAACCCACGCCTTGTCCCACTGTGGCGGAAAGTCGAGGCCGCGTTCCTGAACCCAGCCCGTGAAGTCCGCTGGACCAATCAGGTTCGGCGTCCGCAGCGCGGGATGCATTGGAGCGAGAAAACGGACCGGCGCGGTTTCATCGGTCACTCGGCTTTGCGTCGGCTGCACGATCGTCAGCGGCTTCGGCGCAAAGCCACCCTGCGTGTATGGCGTCTGCTGGTATTGCACAATCAGCGTGCCCCCGGCGTTGAGCCACTGCATCAGCCGCGGATGCGCCCGCACCAGCGACGGATCGGCTTCGTACGCCCGCGGGCCAATCACGATGACATGAAACCGCGCCAGTGAGCCGCGTTCCAGCGAGTCACCGGTCAGCATCGCAATGGAGAGCCCCGCGTTGATCAGCGCTTCGGGCACCAGGTCACCGCCGCCGCGCACGTACCCGATCGTACCGACCGCCGGAAAGACCACGTTGGCCACCTCCACACTCGCTTGCGCCGCGAGGGACACGTTGCGATCGCGGATGTGCGGATAGCGAATGCGATAGATGTACGTCGCGAGCGTGTCCGTGCCGGTGATCGCCCGAGCCGAGACCCGGTATGCACCATCTTTCACATGCAGCGGAACGGTCACGGTAAAGTGGACCGTGGCATGCTCGCCCTGCTGCGTGAAGTGCACCGATTGCGGCGCCCCGGCCGTCCAGCCCTTCGGGAGATCCAGCGACACGTTCGCTGTCGTCGAGTCGTGCGCCAGATGTTCCATCTCGACCAGGAACTCATGCGTGCGTCGTGTTGACGTCCACAACAGTGCGTTCGGCTCGACGTCCATCGTGATCGCCGGGACGATCATCACCGGGTGACGAACCTCGCCAAGGACCGGATCGCGGGTGCGGGCGACCACCTCTCGACGGGCGTGCAGGTCGTCGGGTCCGCTGCCGCGCTGACGGCGGACGGTAAACGACGCTTCCAGTGGCGGCGCTGATGGCTCGCCGCGCCAGGCCGGCGGTGTGGTGGACCAGTTGTAGAGATTGCCGATCCGTGGCTGCTCAAGGTAGTACGGCGTCGTCGCCTCGGCGTTGGGCCAGACGTTCACGGCGTACCGGCAACTGAACAGCGCTCCCGGCGCGACGACTGCCTCTGCTGAACAGGCGTCGCCTCGCGACGTGAACCCGACGTGTGCAAACATCGCGACCGAGATGTAGATGCTGTCGTGACTGGTATTCCAGGCCCGCAGCGTGACTGGCATCGCTTCGCCGGGCGTCACCTCAGCCGCATCAGTCGTCGCATCGAGCACGATGCCGCGCCGGGTCAGCGCGGCTTCGACGCTGTGCACATCCTGCCCCACCTCTTCTGCCGCGATGCCGGCAAAGAGCGAGTCGTCGGGCCCGGTAATTCCCGCGGCGCGTTCGACCAGCCGCACCCCGCTGCGCGAATCACCCAGCTCCTCGAGCGTGCCCTGATTCTGGGACCGATGTTGCGACCGGCTCCGCGCGGCGATCTGCCGGTACGACATCCCCACGGCCGGATCGATGCCGCCGGCATCGAACGTCAGCGTCGCCTGACCGCCGCCACGCGCCGATCGATAGAACTTGGCCGGCTGCCAGGGCTGCAATTGCTCGCGCGCAAGTTCCGGAAAGCGGGTCGAGTCGCCGGCCGCGTGAAACGCTTCCAGCGCCAGAATTCCCGAGGCGATGTGATGGCCGTGTCCGTCAGCCGGCGTCCCTTGCCACACCGAGATCACTACTTGGGGCCTGAATCGTCGGATGATCCGGACCATATCCTTGAGCACCGAATCACGGCCCCAGAACGCCAACGACTCTTCGGCCGACTTGGAAAAACCGAAATCGAACGCGCGGGTGAAATACTGCGTACCGCCGTCGATCGCGCGCGCCGAAGCAAGCTCCTCGGTGCGCAGTACGCCGAGAAACTCGCCCAGCTCGGGGCCGATGAGGTTCTGGCCGCCGTCGCCACGGGTCAGCGAGAGGTATGCAGTATGGATCCCGAAGCCGCGCGCCAGGATCGTCAGCAGTTGGGTGTCTTCGTCATCCGGATGGGCACCAATCATCAGTACCCGGCGCCAGTTACCGGCCTGGCGCTCTTCCTGGTCGAGATGTGTCGCCCCACCGGTGTTTGCGCCACCGATCTGCGCCCGCGCCGAAGCGACGCAACCAGCGACCAGCACAACGGATGTCAGCAGGGTCGCAAAACGGTTCATGACGGATCGGTTGGTGGGTCGTCGTGCGGTGAATCGACGAGCTTGGTGTCGCGGCCCAGCGCAAAGGCCAGGATGAAGCAGACGCCTGCCGCCAGGAGAAGTGTCGTGCCGACGCCGCCGCCGGTCCGGTAGAGCAGCATCAGCATGCCGATCGAAACAAGGATGGTGCCAATCCCGCGCAGGATCTCGTCGAGATTGCGCCAATGAGTCTTGACGCCCCAATAGAGCGCCGCCACGAACCCGCTGACCCCCATGGCCAGGATTCCCCACCAGATCCAGATCCAGTAACGGCGACCGATCATCGGCAACTCTGGCGCGGGAGTAGGGAGACATTCGGGAATCGATGCTCAAACGGTAGCCGCCGCGACGGCGTGCGCCAAGGGGTCAGAGCGTGGCCTGCCGGAGCCAGGCAAATGTATAGATACCGGTGCCGTGCCCATCGCTCCACCGGATCCGCAGGCCGTAGGCGCCCACCAGTTCGAGCGCCACTGCCGCGATCCCGTCGGGAATATCGGCCGGATCAAGCAGCGCCCGGCCCGACATTTCGTCCACGCACGCTGCGCATGGGCAGGCGAGTCGCAATGCCCGGGCCGGCATGAGGACCTCATCGCCCGCACCGTCCCAGTCAAGGAGGATGCCGTCGGGACGCCGTCGAATGGCCTTCGGGATTCGTTTATCTTGCGGGCTCATGCACGAATCTTAGCCCGGACGGATACCATGAGCCCTGCTGATTCGCTGGCGTCACGACAGACCATTCAGGTCGGCGGTCGCGAAGTCACGATCTACTCCCTTCCCTCGCTGGAGCACGCGGGCACCGTCCGCATCAGCCGGCTTCCCTATTCCATCCGCGTCCTGCTTGAAAACGCCCTTCGTCATCTCGGCCACGGATTCGTGACGGCTGAGCACGTCGAGGCGCTCTCGCACTGGACGCCTGACCGTGCGGGGAAGACCGAGATCCCCTTCATGCCCGCCCGGGTCGTCCTCCAGGACTTCACTGGCGTCCCCTGCGTCGTCGACCTCGCCGCGATGCGAGATGCCATGGCCGAGATGGGGGGCGACCCCGATCGTATCAACCCGGTGGTCCCCTGCGACATGGTGATCGACCATTCGGTTCAGGTGGACCACTACGGCACCGCAGATGCCTTCAGGCTCAATGTGGCGCTCGAGTTCGAACGCAACGCCGAGCGATACCAGTTGCTCAAGTTCGCCCAGCGTGCCTTCGAGAACTTCCGCGTCGTCCCGCCGGGCACTGGCATCGTGCACCAGGTCAACCTCGAATATCTGTCCCCCTGCATTCAGTTGCGCGACCAGTATGGTGCGCTCACGGCATATCCTGACACGCTCGTTGGCACCGATTCGCATACCACCATGATCAACGGCCTCGGCGTCCTGGGCTGGGGCGTTGGTGGCATCGAAGCTGAAGCCGTCATGCTGGGCCAGCCATACTTCATGCTGATGCCACAGGTGGTCGGCATGAAGCTGACCGGATCGCTGCCGCCGGGATGCACCGCGACCGACCTCGTCCTCACCGTCACCGAGATGCTCCGCAAGAAGGGTGTCGTCGACAAGTTCGTCGAGTTCTATGGCGCCGGCCTCGCCTCCCTCCCGGTGGCAGATCGCGCGACGATCGCCAACATGGCGCCCGAGTACGGCGCCACCTGTGGCTTCTTCCCAGTCGACGCGGCGACGATCCAGTATCTGCAACGCACCGGCCGCGACGCCGCGAGCGCAGCGCTGGTCGAGCAGTACTGTCGCGCGCAGCACCTCTTCCATCTCCCCGACGCACCGGAGCCCGAGTTCAACGACACGCTGACGCTCGACTTGTCGACCGTCGTCCCCAGTGTCGCGGGCCCCAAGCGTCCGCAGGACCGGGTGCGCCTCACCGACCTGCGTCGCAACTTCGCGATGACGCTGCCCGGCCTGATGCAGCCGACCGTCCCCACGACCCGGCGCGAGCTCGCCGAGGCCGCAGTGCAGCGCTGGACCAACGAAGGCGGCGCATTGGTGAGCGGCGCGCAGGAAGCAGGACCCACCGTTGACGAATCCGCCGTCAACGGGTCCGCCGACATCTTGCATGACGGCTCGGTAGTGATCGCGGCGATCACCTCGTGCACCAACACCTCGAATCCGTCGGTCATGGTCGGGGCTGGACTGCTGGCGCGCAACGCGGTGCGCCGCGGCCTCAAATCCAAGCCATGGATCAAGACCTCGATGGCGCCCGGGTCCCGCGTCGTGACGGACTATCTCACCCGCGCTGACCTCGTCAAGGATCTCGACGCCCTCGGCTTCCAGACGGTCGGCTACGGTTGCACGACCTGCATCGGGAATAGCGGACCGCTTCCTGAAGCGGTTGCGGCCGCGATCGAGGAACACTCCCTCGTCGCGGCTTCGGTGCTGTCGGGCAATCGGAATTTCGAGGCGCGCGTCCATCCGCAGGTGCGCGCCAACTACCTGATGTCACCGATGCTCGTGGTCGCCTACGCGCTGCTGGGTCGCGTCGACGCCGATATAGATTCCACTGCGCTTGGCACCGACAACGATGGCAAGCCGGTATACCTGCGAGACATCTGGCCCACGCCGCAGGAGATCGCCACCACGATGAACGCAGCGCTTGGCCCCGATCTCTTCACCCGGCAGTACGCCTCGGTCTTCGACGGTGACGCCGAATGGCAGGCGCTCTTCGTGCCGCAAGGCTCGCGCTTTGCATGGGACCCGAAGAGCACCTACGTGCGCAATCCGCCGTTCTTCCAGAATCTCGGCCCGGACACCAAGCCGCTGACCGATATCGAGGGCGCCCGCGTCCTCGCTTTGCTGGGCGACTCGGTCACCACTGACCATATCTCGCCGGCCGGAGCGATCCCCAAGAACGGACCCGCCGCACAGTACCTCCGAGAACACGGCGTCGAGCAAGTGGACTGGAACACGTTCGGCGCCCGGCGCGGCAATCACGAAGTGATGATGCGCGGGACGTTCGGTAACGTGCGCATCAAGAATCGCCTGGTGCCGGACAAGGAAGGCAATTGGACGCTGTACCTGCCGACCGGTGAGGTCATGAGCATCTATGACGCGGCGATGAAATACATCGCAGATGGTACCCCGCTCGTGCTGCTGGTCGGCAAGGAATACGGCACCGGCTCGTCGCGCGATTGGGCCGCCAAGGGGACCACGCTCCTTGGCGTGAAAGCGGTCATCGCCGAGAGTTACGAGCGGATTCATCGCTCCAACCTCGTTGGCATGGGCGTATTGCCGCTGGCGTTTGAAAGTGGCAGCAATGTCCAGACGCTCGGCCTGAGCGGCCGGGAAACGATCAGCATTCACGGCATCGCCAACGGTCAACTCGGCCCCGGCAGCCGCGTGACGGTAACGGCCACCGACGGCGAAAGCGGCCAGACGATCACCTTCCCGGCCGTCGCCCGCCTCAACTCGCCCGTCGAGCTCGAGTACCTCGAGCATGGCGGCATCCTGCAGCGGGTGCTGAGGATGTTCGCCAAGGATTGAGCGATCGCTGCTGGAAAACGACGAGCCCCGAGCGCCACGCTCGGGGCTCGTCCAGCACTTACGAGTGAAGGATGTCGCCCCCTTGTCCTGCTGAAATCTCAGCAGTACCTTCCACTCACCTGATGAGTGGAGACATGATGCGCCGAGTACCGCACGAGATGCTGCAGGGGACGGTCGATATCCTGGTGCTCCGCGCGCTCGCGGGCGAAGCGATGCACGGCTACGCCATCTCCCGTTGGCTGGGCCAGCGTAGCGACGGAGTCCTGACCGTCGATGGGGCAGCGCTCTATCAGGCGCTTCACCGCCTTGAGCGCCAGAAATGGGTGACCTCCTCGTGGGGGCTCTCAGAAAACAACCGGAAAGCGAAGTACTACACGCTCACCCGGGTTGGACGGACGCAGTTGCGAACCGAAGCGGCCGTCTGGCAAGACTATGCCGCCGCGGTCGCGCGGGTCCTGAGTCCCGGCTGATGCGACGCCCTGCCCGCAACTTTCGCTTTCCGTGGCGGTCGCGCGACCAGATCGCGCGCGACGTGGACCGTGAGCTCGCCTTTCATCTCGAGATGCGGATTGGCGAGTTGATGCGAGACGGCATGGAGGAAGACGCGGCCCGCGATCGCGCGACTCTCGAGTTCGGTGACCTTGATTTCACCCGCCGCTATTGCCGCAATCAGGATGAGCAGGACGATCGCGCCACCCGCTGGTCCGATCGCATCGCCAGTTTGGGCTATGACCTGCGGCATGCTGCGCGATCGTTGCGCCGCACTCCCGCCTTCACCGCAGTCGCGATCCTGACAATTGCGCTGGTGCTTGGCGCCAACACCGCCGTGTTCAGCGCGGCGCGTGCAGTATTGTTGCGGCCACTCCCCTATCGCGATCCGGGGGCGTTGATGGCAGTGTGGGAGAAATCTCTCGCCGGAAGCTTCGTTGGCAATGCGCCGTTGTCACCGCCGGACTATCAGGACTATCGCGCCCAGCAACACGTGTTCACCGATATCGCCGCATACAGTGATGCGCAGGTAACGTGGCTGCCGACTCGGGGAGATCCCCAACTCGTCCGTGCGGCGGAGGTCACTGGCAACATGTTCAATCTGCTGGAAGCGGTGCCCCGCGCCGGCAGAATCCTTCTCCCCAGCGACGCCGCCCCGCAAGCGCCCGACGTCGCAGTCATCTCGTCCGGCCTCTTTGACCGCGCTTTCGCCGGCGACGCCGATCGCCTCGGCAAGTCACTGATCCTGAACCGCCGCCCGGTCCGGATCGTCGGCGTGATGCGCCCTGAGTTCAGCTTCGGCTATCAGGCCGACGTCTGGCTGCCGCTCGATCTGACCAAGGACCTGGCTGACGCAGGCCGCACGCGCAAGCAACATTGGCTTCACGGGGTTGCCCGCCTGCGCTCCGGCACGACCGTCGATGCCGCGACGCATGACCTCGCGGTGATCGCGAAAAGACTGGCCACAGCATACCCTGACGCGGACAGCAATCGCGTGGCGGCGGTGGCGTCGCTTCGGTGGTGGCTGGTTGGCTCGTCGAGCAGTGGACTTGTGTTGTTGCAAGGCGCCGCCCTCTTGGTGCTGCTGATCGCCTGTGCAAATGTTGCCAATCTGACCCTGTCACGGGCCCTTGACCGCCGGCGTGATCTCGCCGTCCGCGCAGCACTCGGGTCGGGACAGGGCCGCCTGATCCGGCAGGTACTCACCGAGTCGATACTCGTCGCAGCGGTCGGCGGGCTTCTCGGCGTGGCGTTGGCCTATGCCGCCACTCGTTGGCTGCTCTCGCTCGACCCCAACGCGCTCCCAGGGCCTTTTCCCGCTACCGTTGATACCACCGTCCTCGCGTTTGGCGCGGCCCTGGCCATGGGGACGGGTCTGCTCTCCGGCCTTGCTCCGGCGCTCGCGATCTCCCGGATGGATCTCCAGCAGGCGTTGCGCGAAGGCGGCCGCGGCAGCAGCGGTGGCCGCGGGGTTGAGCGGGCACGCCGCGCCCTCGTCATCGCCCAGATCGCGCTGGCAGTGGCGCTGCTGATCGGCGCCGGGCTCCTGGTCCGTTCCTTCCGCGCGCTGGACGCGGTCAAGCTGGGGTTTGCATCTGACCACGTCATCACCGCTCAGCTGAGCGTCAGTGGCGTGCGCTATGACACAGCGGCCACGGTAAATCGGTTCTACGACGAAACATTGGGCGAACTGGCGCCGCTTCCCGGCGTCGTCGCCGTCGGCGCAGCCGATAACCTTCCCACCCAGGGTGAAATGGGCACTTCCGTCCGGATCGAGGGCCAAGTCAATGACGAGGCGAACCTCCCCGACATGGGATACATATCGGTGCGCGGTGATTACTTCCGGGCATTGCGAGTGCCGCTTCTCGCCGGACGCCTCTTCACGAACAGCGATGATTCCATGGCACCAGCCGTGGCCGTGATCAACGAAACCGCGCTCCACAAGTATTTCCCGCGCGGAGCGATTGGCAAACGTGTCCATATCGGGCCGACGGCGACCGGGCCGGCGATCACGATCGTCGGCGTCGTTGGGGACATGCACGGCGGCGGCCCGGGTGATTCCGTGCGGCCCACTCTCTTCCCCTACCATCGGCAACAGGCTTGGCAGACATCGTTGACGCTCGCCGTCCGTAGTCGCGGCAATCCGACGGCGCTGACCGCTGCGTTACGTCGCGCCGTGCATCACGCCGATCCCTCGGTCGCAATTCAGGACATTGCCACCCTCGACGCAGTCACCGCCAAGTCGCTTGCGGCCCGCCGGTTCGCGCTCGCCCTGGTGACCGGATTCGCCGCGCTGGCACTGGCCTTGGCCACTGTCGGGATCTATGGAGTGCTGGCGTACCTCGTCGCCGGTCGCCGACGCGAGTTTGGGGTCCGGCTTGCCCTCGGTGCAACGCGACGGAGCCTCATCGCGCTGGTGCTCCGACAAGGCTTGAGCTGGGCGGCAGCCGGGCTCGCGCTGGGACTGGCGGTGGCCGCTGCGGAACGCGCGCTCCTCGCATCGTCACTGTACGGGGTAACCGCCGGCGACCCAGTCACCTGGGTCGGCGTCGTAGCCACACTGCTTGGTGTGGTGACGGCTGCCTGCCTCATTCCAGCCATTCGTGCCACCCGGGTGGACCCGGCGGTGACCATGCGAGCAGAATGACCCGCATCTCGGCGAACGAGACGCGGCATAATGCCACGCGGGACGCCGATTTGAGTCGGCGTCCCGCGTGACATATCACCCACGTCGATCTACTGCTTGATGTACACCAGCGTTGGAGCGCCCATTTCCTGACCGGCGTAGGTCACACCGCGATGAATCGTCAGCGCCTTCCCATCGGCCGAAAGCGACCAGCGATCATCCTGCACAAGATCGCTGCCCTGGACCTGTCCAGTCACGTGCACGACCATTGTGTCCCCGGCCCAGGTACTTACGGTGGTCGTCTCGACTTCAGCTCCCACGAGCGGCAAGGTGTTCTTCCACGGCTGCCCGTCCACCGCCCATACCAACTTCGACTTGAGCGTCATCGGCTCGGGCATCTGCGCCGATGGAGCCGAAACGTTGGTGCGATCCACCGACAGCGTGTCACCATGCTGCACGATGATGTACGTCGACGACGCCGGTGTCATTGGGCTCTTTGCGCTGAGCGCCGTATCGATCGTCCATGTGCCGTTCAAGTTCGGGCGCTGGGCGAGAGCGGGAGCCGCAAGCAACGCAACAGCGCATGTCGTCAGCGAGAATGTCACTCGGATCTGCATCGGTCAACTCTTTCGGTTGAAGTACAGGTTCGTGGCAGCATAGAGTTGCCCGTTCACGGCGACTTCGCGATGCATCAGCAGCGCCTGTCCCTGCGCGGCAAGCAGCCACCATTCGTCGGTATCGACGGTCGAACTCCCCATCGTGCCCGAGGAGTGGATGACCAGTGTATCGCCGTGCCAGGCCACGATGCTGCTGGTCGGCACGTCCTGCCCGTTCTGGGCAACGACATTGGTCCACGCCTTGCCGTCGGCGCCGAGTACCACGTGCGAGGAGAGTTCGCCGCGAACGGACGAGCTCTCCCGGTCATACGTGATCGAGTCGCCGTGCTGCACGATCTGGTATCTGGCCCGGTCCGGCGTGCTCTGGCCGGCGTCGCTCCGAGCCAGGTCAAGAATCCAGGTCCCCGAGAAATCGGGATGTACCATCGGCGCCGCCAGTACCGTTGCCGTCATCATTGCCCACCGCCACATCTTCAGCACTCCTCACGTCGAGATTCAGTACGCGGCGAGACCCAAAACAAAGTGCCTGCACAGGGCAGGCACTTCGCGACCGGACCTGCGGTCATCAACCGTTATGCAACCAGGTCCTTGAGCTTCTCACCAGTTTCGCCTTCACGCAGGCGCACCAGCGCGCGGTCGCGGAGCTGGCGAATCCGCTCACGTGTCACGCCCATCATCCGGCCAATCTCCTCGAGCGTACGCGGCTGACCATCGTCGAGGCCGAAATAGAGACGCAGCACCTTCGCATCACGCGGCGGCAGCGAATCGAGCGCCGCTTCGATGTCGGCACTCTGCGAGTTCGCCATCGTATGCGCGTCGGTCTGTTCCTGCTCTGCCAGCGCAAAGCGTTCCATCCGCTCGTTGCCATCGCCTTCACGGGTTGGATGGTCGAGACGCACGGCTTCGGTGTTGAGCGACGAGAGCGAACGTACTGCCTCTTCCGTCAACCCGGTGGCGCGTGCCAGCTCTTCGGTCGTCGGCATCCGGCCGAGCTTTTCCTTGAGCAGCGTGGTCGTCTTCCCCAGGCGCGACAAGTCCGCGGTCCGGTTCAGCGGCACCCGCACCGGACGCCCATGGCGGGCGATCGCCGCCTGCACGGCCTGGCGGATCCACCACACGGCGTACGAAATGAACTTGACGCCGCGGTCCGGATCGAACTTCCGGGCCGCCGTCATCAGGCCGAGATTGCCTTCGCCGATCAGATCAACCAGCGGCACTCCCCGGTTCTGGAACTTCTTGGCCACCGAGACGACAAAGCGCACGTTGTGCCGGGCCAGCCGTTCCTGCGCCAGGATATCGCCCTGGAACGCTCGGCGAGCCAGCGCCATCTCCTCTTCCCGATTGAGGAGAGGCACTCGAGAAATCTCGTCCAGGTACAGGTCGAGGCTCTCCCGCCCTTCATCGACCGCCCGGGCGATCTGCGCCGGACGAAGCGAGCGCCGCTTCCCGCGAGCACGAATGGTCACCGCCTACTCCTCTTCCTCAACGTTGCCGGCCGACCGGAAGGCCCTACGCCCCGCGGCGCCGACAAGTACGAATCACAGCAAGGACGCCAAAATAACGCTTCGCGACCGTTCACACAAGAACAAAGTGCAACCCGTTGTGAAACATATGCTTGGCCATCGGGGGTCCGTGAAACTGCGGACGGCACCCTTCTGGACCTCATCGATCATACGTCACGACTTGGCCCTTCGTTCCCGTTTTGACAGGTCGCTGACGGTCTGACCCTGAGGGTAGGACGCCCGATGCGGCGGAATCGTCACGCCCAAACCGATTACACGGTCTTGATATCGGAAACCAGGCGGGCGAGCGAAGTCTTGGCATCACCAAAGAGCATCGCCGTTTTGGGCTCGTAGAAGAGGGCGTTTTCGATGCCGGCAAATCCGGCGCTCATGCCACGCTTGAGCACGATTACACTGCGGGCCCGATCGACATTGAGGATCGGCATCCCGAAAATCGGTGACCCCGGATCGGTGCGCGCCGCCGGATTGACCACGTCATTTGCGCCAACCACCAGCGCGACATCACACTGATCGAACTGCGGATTGATCTCGTCCATGTCGAGCAGCTTTTCATAGGGGACATTCGCTTCCGCCAGCAGCACGTTCATGTGTCCCGGCATCCGGCCCGCCACCGGATGAATCGCATACTTCACTTCGCCGCCCCGCTTCTCGATCTGTTCGGCGAGTTCCTGCACCACGTGCTGTGCCTGGGCAACCGCAAGTCCGTATCCTGGCACAATGATTACCCGCGCGGCGTACGCAAGCTGCACCGCGGCATCCTCCGACGACGTGCTCCGCACCGCCAGGCCGGCCGAGCTGGTGGCGTTCGAGGCAACGGTCTCTGCGCCGAACGCGCCGAAGATGACATTGCCGAACGAGCGGTTCATCGCCTTGGACATCAGCACCGAGAGCAGGAATCCCGACGCGCCGTTCAGGGCACCGGCAATGATCAGCACGTTGTTGCCGATGGCAAAGCCGGTCGCCGCCGCCGCCAGGCCAGCGTATGAGTTGAGCAGTGACACGACCACCGGCATGTCGGCGCCGCCAATCGGCAGGACGAAGAGCACGCCGATCAGCAGCGCCAGCCCGATCATCAGCCAGAACGCCAGCGGATTGGCCGGGTTCACGATCAGCCAGCCGAACATCGCGATCGTCGCCGCGAAGATGCCCAGGCTCGTCGCGTTCTGGAGCGGCCAGGTGATCGGGCGGCCCGGCAGGATCTCCTGCAGCTTGCCGAACGCCATCAGCGACCCCGTCACCGTCAGCGCGCCGAACAACGTCTCGAAGCCCAGTGCGACCATCGTGCCGTGGTCGATCCCGGCACCATTCCCGTTGACAATCCATTCGTTGACACCCACCAGCGTCGCTGCCAGCGCGCCAAAGCCGTGTGAGATCGCGATCTGCTGCGGCATCGCGGTCATCGGCACCTTGGTGCCGAGCGGAATGCCGATCAGCGTCCCCACCACCATGCCGACAATGATCCACTCGTACGTGATGATCCCCGCGCTCAGCAAGGTGCCGACAATCGCGAGCAGCATGCCCACGGCCGCCTGGTTCATCCCGCGACGGGCCTTGTCGGGATTCGACAGCGACTTGAGGCCGAGAATGAAGAAGACCGATGCCACCAGGTAGGTGAGCTGGATCAGCAGGTCGCGACTGGTCACTTCGCGTCACCCGGCTTGGCCCGCTTGAACATCTTGAGCATCCGGTCGGTAATCGCAAAGCCGCCCACCACGTTGACCATGGCGCAGGTGACCGCGATGCAACCGAGGATGTGGCTGACGGCGGCGCCGCCGGACCCAGCCGCCACCAGCGATCCGACCAGGGAGATGCCCGAAATCGCGTTGGTGGCCGACATCAGCGGCGTGTGCAGCAGCGGCGGTACCCGGCTGATCACCTGGTACCCGACAAACGCCGCAAGGACGAACACATACAGCTGAATCACGGTGGTTGGATTCATGAAGCCTCCCCTGTCAGCATGGCCGCCACGATGTCATCCTCGGTGTTGAGCACCAGCTTGCCGTCGCGTCGCAACAGCGCCAGCAGCTCCTGCACGTTGCGCGCGAACATCTGCGAGGCATGCGTCGCCATCTCGCTGGGCAGGTTCAACGGGCCCATCACAGTGACGCCGTGGTGGACGACGTCCTCGCCCGGGACGGTCAGTTCACAATTGCCACCCGTTTCGGCCGCGACGTCGACGATCACCGAACCCGGCTTCATCTTCTCGACCATGGCCGTGGTGATCAGGCGCGGCGCCGGTTTGCCCGGAATCGCAGCCGTAGCAATCACCAGGTCAGCCTGATCGATCGCGCCATCGATCGCCGCGAGTACTCGGCGCTGTTGCTCGTCGCCCAGCTCGCGTGCGTATCCACCAGCGACGGCCGCATCAGCAGAGATCGCCTCAGGCGCCAGAAACCTGGCGCCCAGCGACTTGACCTCTTCCGCAGCGGCTGGCCGCACGTCAAAGGCAGTGACCACGCCGCCGAGTCGGCGCGCAGTCGCAATCGCCTGAAGGCCCGCGACACCGGCGCCGAGCACCAGCACCTTGGCGGGGGTGAGTGATCCAGCTGCGGTGGTCAGCATCGGCAGGAAGCGCGGCAACGCCGCCGCGCCACGCAGCGCGGCCTGGTATCCCGCGACAGTGGCCTGGGACGACAGCACGTCCATCGCCTGCGCCCGGGTCGAACGCGGCACCCGTTCGAGCTGCAGCAGGCGGATCTGTCGTGACGCCAGCAGCGTCAACGATGCCGACGGTTCGCGGCCGGCGAGGGCGATCACCAGGGCACCTTGCCGCAGCGCGTCAAGTTCGAGGTCCGTGGGGCGCTGGATCTTGCACACCACATCAGCGGCACCCGCATCGCGGGTATCAGCAACCGTTGCGCCAGCAGCGGTATAGGCGGCGTCGCTGAAAAAGGCGCTCGCGCCAGCGCCGCGTTCCACCGTGACGGTGTCGCCTGCCTTGATCAGTCGTGCCACCGCGTCGGGGACGAGTGCGACCCGGCGTTCGCGCGGCGCGCGTTCCTTGAGTACACCAACATGCATGCGGAGGAGCTCCCGGGTCCGAGGGCCTGTGCGAAGCTAACCTGCGATGGCGTGGACTTTCAACGGAGTCGGCTGCACCTTCTCCACGCATGCACGCCGTCTCGTCACGCGAATCTGCCATTGCAACCGCACCCGGTTCGGTCGGGAACGTTGGCCCTGGCCTTGATATCCTCGGCCTGGCCGTGGCCGGGCGTTCCGACCAGGTCACGCTCGCATGGGCCGATCGACCCGGCATCACGATCATCGCGCCCGGGCATCCTGATCTCCCAACCGACCCGACCAGGCACTCCGCGGCGATCGCGGCGAACGAAGTCTTCCGGATCGCCGGAATGACGCCGAAGGTCACCCTCGCGATGGTCAAGGAGCTCCCCTTGGCTGCGGGCCAGGGCGGCAGTGCGGCGTCTGCGGTCGCCGGCGCAGTGGCCGCCAATCACCTGGTCGGCGCCCGACTCGATGCCACCTCCCTGCTGAACTGTGCCCTGATCGCTGAGACAACAGTCGCCGGCCGGCACGCCGACAACCTGGCGCCCTCCCTGCTTGGCGGGCTGGTCCTGGTCACCTCGATCGACCCGCTCGAATGGATCGAGCTGCCCGTCCCCGATGCGCTTCGCGTCGTGCTCGTGCACCCGGAGCAACGGCTCCTTACCCGCGACGCTCGCGCAGTGTTGCCGGCCCACGTATCGCGCGGCGACGCGCTCGCGCAGGCCGCTCACGTCGCCGCGATGGTCGCGGCCGCGTATCGCGGCGATGCGCCAGCATTTGGCCGCGCGATCGTCGACCGGATTGCTGAACCTGCGCGCGCGCCAATGCTGCCGGGATTTGTCGAGGCACAGGCGGCAGCGCGCAACGCCGGCGGCCTCGGCGGATCAATCAGCGGTGCTGGACCGACGGCATTCGCGATTGTTGACGATGAAGGTGTCGGCGCTCGCGTCGCGACCGCGATGATTGCGGCGTACGCCGCCTGCGGCGTCATCGCGACGGCGCGGATCGCGTCGGTCGATCGCCGCGGCGCTCAGGTCGGGCCATGACCACGACCTGGCAGGAATGCGACGACTGCGCCCACCGATTGGACGAGCGCGACGCCGCAGTGCGTTGCCCACACTGCGCTGGGTTGCTCTCGGTACATCATGCGCCGGTGCTCACCGGCAACGCGCTGCGCGAGCATTTCGCGACATCACCTTCGCCCTCTGGTGTCTGGCGCTTCGGTGCCGTCGTCATGCCGGACGCCGGCGCCGACATGGTGTCACACCCTGAAGGAAACACACCGCTGATTGAACGCCAGCAGCTCGCCCGTTGGGCCGATGTCACCCGCCTGCAGTTCAAGCACGAAGGCCACAACCCGACCGGATCATTCAAGGACCGCGGCATGACGGTCGCAATGACGCAGGCGCGCCGGGTTGGCGCCAGCGCCGTCGCGTGCGCCTCGACCGGCAATACGTCGGCATCGCTCGCCGCCTACGCGGCGCAAGCTGGCCTGCCGGCATTGGCGATCATTCCCGAAGGCCAGATCGCGCTCGGCAAGTTGGCGCAGACATTGGCGTACGGTGCTCGCACGGTGATGATCGACGGCGATTTCGACGACTGCCTGCGGCTGATGGATGCTGTCAGCGCGGAGCTCGGCGTCTACCTGGTCAACTCGGTCAACCCGTGGCGCATCGAAGGACAGAAGACGATTGGTCTCGACCTGTTGCGACAGCGGCAATGGCAATCGCCCGATTGGATCGTGCTCCCCGCTGGCAACCTCGGTAACACCGCGGCCCTCGGCAAGGCGATCGACGAAGCGATGACATGGGGCCTGATTACGCGGCGGCCGCGAATCGTTGCGGTGCAGGCCGAGGGCGCTGCGCCCTTTGCCGATGCGTTCGCGCGTGGCTTCGATCGTCTGGTGCCGGCTGAGGCCCACACCATTGCCACCGCGATCAAGATTGGAGCGCCGGCATCCTATGCCCGCGGCGTGCGCGCCATTCGCAGTACCGACGGGCTTGTGGTCTCAGTCAGCGATCGCGAGATACTCGAGGCCAAAGTCGCCATCGATGCGGCGGGTGTCGGCTGTGAGCCAGCCAGCGCCGCGACGCTCGCTGCGATTCGAAAGCTTCGTCGCGCAGGGACGATCGCCGAGGACGACGATATCGTGGCCATCCTGACCGGCCACCTGCTGAAGGATCCGACCATTGTGACCGAACTGCACGGCAGCGATTCGACCGTTCCCGGCCTGGCC
The DNA here is from genome assembly GCA_036499125.1 of Gemmatimonadales bacterium. Taxonomy (GTDB): domain Bacteria; phylum Gemmatimonadota; class Gemmatimonadetes; order Gemmatimonadales; family GWC2-71-9; genus Palsa-1233. The sequence goes on along the minus strand of DASYEH010000012.1, from coordinate 285,288 downwards.
AATCGGCCGGTCCGGATCGCCAATACCCTCGACGCGGTCGCCGCAGTCCTCTTCCCGGCCCAGTAGTCCTCCGGGGTGGCGCCGGCAGGCCACCGCCACAGTTATGTGGCACAACCACAACGGTTCGCGCTGGGCTGGCGTCGCGCCCGGACCACAACCGTTGCGCAACTCGTTGCATCGAATGATTTTGCGCCTGTTGCCCACGGCGGGCACTCAGCTTGCGATCCAGATACGGACAGGCGCAACGCGTCCCGGCGCCGGTTCAGGAGTGATACATCATGTTGCAACGTTCGCTCGCCCTTACGGCACTGCTCCTCGCGGGCTGGTCGGCCCCGATTCTCGCCCAGGATGGCCAGCCCGATTTCGGCCTCTCGACGCCGATCCTGGTCGACGGCAATCAGATCATCGCGACCTATGTTGGCTGGGATCCGGCCACCGTATACGGTCACCAGATCTATGCGTTGACGCTCGGACAGTATGCCGCCAATCTCGCCAATACCTGCTTTGATTTTTATGCCGCGGATCGCACCAGCTGTAGCGGCGCATCGAGCCTTGAGGGGATCGACCTCTTCGGGAAGCCGAACGGCGTGACCTGTCCGGTTGCCGACATCAACATCGACCCGTGTCTGGCCAGCGAAGTGACGCAGACCTTTAACTGGGACCCCGACACCGAAATCATCTTTGCATTGATGGTTGACCAGGGTAACGGCGACACCAACTGGTTCTTTTCGGGCGACCCGACACGTAACGCGGCGACGGACGGCGACGGTGTCGGATACGCCCACCTCGCGCTCTTCGCCCCGGCCAGTTATCCCGATGGCGTGCCGTCCGACAACGGCAACATCGTGCCGAACACGGTCGGGCGCGATATCTATGGATTCGAAGACGTGAGCTATACCAGCAGCGATTGGGATTTCAACGATGCGCTCTTCACCTTCGAAGCCAATACGGTCGGGGTTCCACAATCGTCGACGCCAGAACCGGCAGCATTGACGCTGCTGGCGACCGGTCTCGCCGCCCTGGCAGCGACCCGGCGACGCCGTCAGCGCGGACGCCTTCCCGCCGCGTGACCGAAGCACCACCGATTCGACGCAGAGGTTCCTGGCTTACGAGGCCGGCCGTTCAGGCCGGCCTCATCGCCTTTGTCACCGGAACAGTTGCGCAATGGTGGGCGCACCAGACGCACGTGGTCTTCGCCTTCTGGGATGCACAGGCTCACCTCGACATCGCGCGCCGCATCGTGGACTCGACAACGCCCGGCCTGCAGATGCTCGGCACGGTCTGGCTGCCACTTCCCCACTTGTTGATGCTGCCGTTCACGCTGGTCGATCGCTGGTGGTGGAACGGGTTGGCCGGCGGGATCGTCGGGCTTGCAGCATACATCGTCATCGTCGCCGCGCTGCATGCCTTGCTGATGCGTCGCATCGGCACCAGTCTCGCCTGGGCCGGCACCATCTTCGTCGCGCTCAATCCGAGCCTGCTCTACCTGCAGACCACCGCGATGACCGAACCGGTGCTGCTGGCCGCGTTGGTCCTCTCCGTCAGCGCGCTCGACCTCTGGAATCACACCGGCTCTCGCAAGATCCTCGTGCTCGCGGCGTGCAGCGCCGCGGTCGCCGTCGGCTCGCGCTACGATGGTTGGTTCTATCTGCTCGTGGCTACCCCGTGTGTCGCCTGGTGGGCCTGGCCAAGTCCGCGCGCGTGGCCAACGCCGCATCCGAAGCGCTGGCTGCCGGACGCCGCAATCTTCGCCGCGCCAAGTGCGCTGATGATTGCCGCCTGGCTGATCTACAACGCCGTCTACTTTGGCGATCCGCTCGCCTTCCAGCGCGGTGCCTGGTCGGCACAGAGCCAGGCCGCCGCCCTCGCTGGCCAGCAAATGGTCCCCACCGCGCACCACCCCCTTGTTGCGACGGCCTACTACCTCGCGGCAACGGCGCTCTGCTCGGGGATCGTCCTCCTCCTGGCCGCAGTGCCGGCGACCGCCATCATGTTGCGCCACCTGCGCACCCAGGGCGTCGCGTTGCTCCTGTTGACCGCGCTGCCATTCAATGTCCTGGCCTTGTGGGCCCAGCAGAGCGTGATCCAGCTCCCTTGGGGCCACCCGGCCGGGCTGCTGAACGTCCGCTACGGTATCATGATGTTGCCCGGGCTCGCGGCCGTGGTCACGCTGGCGCTGGCGCGGGTGCTCCGCCGCCTGCCACGAGCCCGCAAGCCGATGCTTGCAGCGCTCGTCGGGGCGATATTGGTGCAAGCCTGCCTCTTCGCCATCCATTGGCCCGCTTGGGTTGGTGCGCTGCGCGAAGGGATCGCGATTCGAGATGGCGACCCGCGGCAACAGGTTGCTTCGGATTGGCTCGTGACGCACTACGACGGTGGCCGGCTGCTGGTCGATGAGGCGGTCAACATCAGTCCGCGCACCAGGATTCCGCTGCGCAACAGGGTCTATCGCTGGACCTGGCTGTTGGGACCCGCAGCACTGACAGCGCCGGAGCAGAACGTCGACTGGGTGGTAGTCGACACGCGGCACGGCAATGACGTCGTGGCCCAGGCGATCGCGGATCGTCCGGCGTTCACGCAACGGTTCGACCGGGTTTTCGACGACAACGGCCTGGCGATCTGGCGACGCAAGTGATGTCTGACCAAGGAGAGACGCGATGACGCGGCAGCAGAGGATGCAACGGATCATCCAGTACGGCGCACTCGTGACGGCGATGACTGTCGCTGGCTGTCACCGCAAAGCGGAGACGCCGCCCGCCCCGGTGGCACCGGTTCCGCAGGTCGCCGATTCGATCGCCCTCGCCCATCCGGCCGACGCCGGCGATTCCGCGCACGGCGAAACCATGCCGCAGGTCGTCCCCGGCGGGCGATCAGCCGACAGCGCAGCGCTGGTGCCGCTCAACATCACTCTGGCCGCCATCGGGTACCGCAACGGCATCGTGCTGGTGGGCACCAGCACGGAGGCAACCATCGCCATTCCAGTCAACGATGGCTTGCGTCCCGATCAGTTGAAGCTGCATCTCATCACGACGCCGCTGATGCCCGCAGCAACGCTGGTCATTCGCCAGCGCGATCGCGTGCTCGCCATGCGGGCACTGACGGACACCAGTTCCGTCGTCATCCTGCCCCTTGCCAACGCGGTCGTGGTCGACGGCAAGGCGACCTTCAATATCGGGCTCACTGTTCCGGGCCCGGACCTCTGTCAGGCAGCGCGCTTCTATCGCACGGTCCTCGCGCCTGAGAGCCAGGTCGTCTACGCTGGCACGCCGCACTTTGCCACTGCGATCAACGGGTTCTTCCAGCCCTGGCTCGACCACGTCACATTTTACGTCGCCGACCATCCGTCGCTTGATGCCGCCCAGGCTGCGCTGGATGCATCGGCGTATGTCGCCCGCCGCTATCGCGGCATGGCAACCACCTTCGACATCAAGCCGCTCCCGGCCGCCGGCACGCCGCTGCCCGAGCCGGGCCCCTGGTCACGCGCCATCGTCTGGTCGCCCACCGGCAGCAGTGGCATCGTGGCGATCCCGGGTGGCCGTGGTACCATGATCGCGATCGCCGCTCGCCGAGATGCGCGTCAACTCTTCACCCTGCGCAATGGCGCCGAGCTGGTGGCGTCAGGGTCCTTCCGCACGGCGTCGACCGACCTGTCGCATGACTTGCCCGGCGGCGGGTCGCTGCGCACGCTCGCCGATCTCGGCTTCGACACCGAAACCATCTCCGGCAACTCGCAACTTTCCGCGTCGTACCCGGTGTCGCTCGCCGACCTCGGCACCAATGATGCGCCCACGTCGCTTCGATTGATCGTGCATCACTCCACCTTGCCGGTCAACGGCAATGGTTCGATGCGGTTGCATCTCAATGGCGACCTGATCTATTCACGTGCGCTCGAGCACGACGGCTTCGACGCCGTGATCCCGATCCCAGCGCACCTGCTTCGCCGCGACAACGTCTTCGATGTCCGCTTCCAGGTGACCCTGGGCGAAGGCGCCTGCCTGGTCGGTGCACCTGACTTCACCGCCACGATCGACAATGGCTCGGCCTTTGTCGTCAACGGCGGGACGACCCTGCCACCGGGCTTCGATCGCTTCCCTCAGGCGTTCGTCCCGGCGTTCTCGGTGCTGCTCGATCCGGTCGATCGCTACCGGGTCGAGCTGGCCACGACCGTGATCGACGCCATGCAGCAGACCACCACGACGCCGCTGGCGCCGTCGCTGGCGCGCGATCAGGCGTCCGCTGTTGGCCCGCTGCTCGCCATTGGCACCACCTCCCTCGCCGAAGCGCTCGACGCACCGCTGCAGACTGATGGCGTGCGGTTGCGCGACGCCACGGGCAAGGTGTGGGACGAGTTCGCGCCGGGCACCCCGTACGGAGCCATGCAGGGGTGGGAGCGCCATGGGACCGATGTGCTGTTGATCGATCACACCGGGGCCGATGGTCAGACCGTCGCCGACCTGTTGCACGAAACGTTGCAACCGTACGGGTGGTTTGGCGTGCGCGGTGACCTCGCGATTCGGGGCCTGCAGGGGCCAACCCGGGTGTTGACGGTCAACAACGGTGGCTGGCGCGTCGACACCGGCCCCGGCGGCTACATCGGCGTGATCCGTGAATACCAGTGGCCGCTGCTCGCGATCGTGCTGGTGATCTTCCTGGTCGCGGCCTACCTGGTCTACCCTCGCGTCGTGCGTAGTGAACTCGATACGACTCGGTGATTATCTCGTTCAGCGCGGGCTGATCAGCGAGACGCAACGACAGACGGCACTGGCCCAGCAGCAACGCACCGGCGAGCGACTCGGGCGATTGCTGCTGATCCTCGGTTTCGTCAGCCGGCTCGAACTGGCCCGGGCACTGGCCTCGCTCTGGAGCCTCCCGTTCGTGACCGTGAGCGAGGATGTGGTGGATCCGCACGTCGCCCAGCGGGTGCCACTCGAGACCACGCTCCGTTATCGCACCGTCGCGTTGCGCGAGGAGGACGACCGGGTGATCGTCGCAACGGCGGACGCGCCGGCACCCGAACTGCGCGAGATGTTGCAGATCATCTTTCCCGGCCGGCAGATCGACTTTCGCGTGACCACTGAATGGGACATCGATCGCGCCATTGCGATGCTGCATCGCCGCAAGGTGGTCGACACCTCGATCTACGGCCTCTACTTTCGCGACCAGGCGGAAAGCGCCTTCACGGTGTTCACCTTGGCGCAGTACCTGATCGCTGCGGCCGCCTGCCTGTTGATCATCATAGCGCTCTGGACCTGGCCGCTGCGCACGCTGCTCTACCTCAACGTGCCGCTGACCGCCTTTTTTCTGGTGGTGGTCATCTTCCGGACCTGGGTCGGCATCAGCGGCGCGTCAGCCGAAACGGCGATCAGCATCAGCGACAACGATGTCCACGACCTCGACAACCGCTCGCTGCCTGTCTACAGCATCCTGGTGCCGGTGTACAAGGAAGAGCACGTCATCACCACGCTGCTGCACGCACTGCGTGACATGGATTACCCTGCCGACAAGCTCGACATCATCCTGCTCTTCGAGGAGAACGACCCCGAGACGCTCGCCGCAGCCAAGGCGGCGGCGCCGGGCGCGAATGTGCGCTTCATGATCATTCCTGCTGGCGATCCGCAAACCAAGCCAAAGGCGTGCAACGTCGGGTTGCTTTTCGCGATGGGCGAGTTTCTGGTGGTCTACGACGCCGAGGATCGACCGGAACCGGACCAGCTCAAGAAGGCCATTCTTGCCTTTCGCCGCGGCCCGCCCGAGCTGGTCTGCGTGCAGGCCGCGCTCAACTACTACAACTGGAACGAGAACTTCCTGACCCGGATGTTCACCCTCGAGTATTCGTTCTGGTTCGATTACCTGCTCCCCGGCCTCGACAAGCTCAACCTGCCGATTCCGCTCGGTGGAACCAGCAATCATTTCAAGGCCCAGGTCCTGCGCGAACTGGGCGGCTGGGATCCGTTCAATGTGACCGAGGACGCCGACCTCGGCATCCGGGCCGCGATGCACGGCTTTCGCGTTGGGATCATCAACTCCACGACCTACGAAGAGGCGAACAACCAGCTCGGCAACTGGCTGCGTCAGCGCTCCCGCTGGATCAAGGGCTACATGCAGACCGCGCTGGTCTTTTCGCGCGATCCGCTGGCGCTCGTCCGCCGAGCTGGCGTCACGCACACCTTCGGCTTCGTGCTGCTGATTGCTGGAACGCCGCTGATCTTTCTCATCCAGCCGATTTCGGTACTCCTGACGATCATCTGGATCCTCACCCGCAGCACGGCGTTCGAGCCGCTCTTTCCGCCCATCGTGCTCTACCTGTCGCTGTTCAACCTGCTGATCGGCAACGCGCTGGCGATCTACGTCAACATGTTTGCGGTATTCAAGCGCAAGCTGCATATCCTCGTGCTCTTCTCGCTCTTCAATCCGTTCTACTGGATCCTCCACTCGATCGCCGCCTACAAGGCGCTCGGACAGCTCTTCACCCGACCGTACTACTGGGAGAAAACCACCCATGGCCTCACCCGCCATGGCGCCCCCGGCTGAGCCCCGCGCGCCCAGGGGTGATCGCGCGCTGCTCGCCACGATCGTGGTGGCTCCGCTGGTCATTGCCAGTGTCGCGCTGGCGCACGCTGGCTGGCTGAGCGACATCCACGGGGCCTTCCTCAGCCACGTCCGTTTCGCCGTCGATCGCGGCCAGCTGCAACTGCTCGGGTTTGAATATCCGCCGCTGCCGTTCCTGTTGCTGCTGCCATCACCAACGATTGGCTGGATCATCGCGCTGGCCGCAATGGCGCTCTTCGGACTCGTCTGGATGGTGCTCGACGATTGCACCTGGCAGCGCTCGATACTGCCACTGCTGCTGTTGGTGGGAATGCTCTGGACGCCGATCGGATTGCACTTGATGGCGGGCGATTTCAACGAGGCTGTCGGCCTGCTCGCCCTCTACATCGGCTGGCGGCACTACCGCCGCTGGTGGGCCACTCGACGCACCATTCACGGCCTGCTCACCGGCCTCTGGCTCGGCCTGGCATTCTATACCTCGCCGTTAGGGCTCGCTCTCGCGTTGATCGCCGGGGCGATCCTGCCGCTGGTATTCCCGCGATTGCAGATCCCGCCCTTTGCGTCGCAGCTGGTCTTGCTCGCCTTTCCCGGCATCGCTGCGGCCATTACCTGGGCCTACCTCTCCTGGGTCTTCACGCATCGTGTGGCCTTTCCGTTCACGCCATGGGAGCCGATGTCGCCAGGGTTCCTCACCATCCTCACCTGGACGGTGCCGTACCTGTTGGTGTCGCTCTTTGCGCTGCGCCACCCTCGCGCCACCACGGCGGGCGTGCTCCTCCCCTTGGCGTTGCTGGTGATCGCCAACCGGAGCGGCTGGCATTTTTCGCTCGCCTTCGCCGCCGGATTGTTGACCCTGGTCGCCGTGGTCGCGTTGCCGCTCGACCTGCGTGGCTGGCAGCGCGCGCTCCTTGTCGTCACCATCGTGGTGCAGGCGGTCATCGCGTGGATCGTCGTGCCGTGGCCCACCGTGCCCCGCGCCGATCGCGAAGCCGACGCGGTTGCCACGGCGCTGGCACCCGCTCCGCCGCGCAGCATCCTGATTGACGACCGCTATGCTGCCCCGCTGCTCAAGTGGGCGCCATCAATGGCGCCGTACCTGACCAGCCGAGACGCGGGATTTGAGCTGGCATTGTCAGATCCGGCTACCACAGTTCGCTATCTGCTGGTGACCAATACCGAAACGGGAAGCACGCTTGATGTCGATGTCCGACCGCCGGAGGGCTTTGTGATCAACTGGAGCTGGGCCGGATACACGCTCTACCGCCGAGCCGATGTACGTCCGCTGCCGGTGCGCTATGACGCTGTCCTTCCCGGTGATTCGCTGCCGTGACGCGCATGCGCGCTCGTCTCGCCGGAATCGCCGTCGCTGCCGCGGTGAGCCTCGCTGCTGTCACGCCAGCCGATGCACAGTGGACCGTGCAGCCACACGGCTGGTTTCTCTCCGTCGCCGCCGACAAGGGGACCATCCCCGACCGCTTTGATCCGGGCGTGGGCACGACGGAGAACGGTCTCGACAAGGTCGATGCCGGCCTCTATTTCATCTACGGACTGCACGAGGGATTGAGCGTCGGCCTCGGCCAGGGATTCGCGCATCTCGAAGACAATCACAACGGGACGACGCTCACGACGACCGGATTCGGCGCGACCGGCCTCTTCGTGATGAAACGGATTGCCCAGGGGAAACTTGGCGTGCTGTCGATCCAGCCGCGCGTCGACCTGCCGCTACTCTACAACACCGCCGACCGACCGGTCCTTGGACCCATCAAGGGTGAAGCGGAAGTTCGGCTGCTCTACGGGACCGGGTACGGCATCGTGGGGCGACGCGGCTGGATTTCGCTGGCTGTAGGCGGCTCGGCCTGGCGGCACGGCAATAGCGAGATACGCTACGACGGCACCATCGGACTCGACGCCGGCCACAACCTGACCATCATGGCGCAGACCTTCAACGTCGCGGCGCTCCCGGATTCCGGCCAGACCGGCATCGCCTACAGTGCCACCAAGATCGGCGGATCGCTGGTGTACCACGTCAGCCCGGCGGTCGGTATCGTGGGCGGGTATTATGCCGGTATATCGGGGAAGAATACCGCCCGCGAAAAGACGCTATCGCTGGGCATCTGGCTGACCCATACGCCAACTCGCCAATCGCCGACCAAGGGGCCGTAAATGACACAACCTGCAACTGCTCCCAGTATCAGTGTCGACGACATCGAACGGCGGACGGTCGTCATGCGGATGGGTTTGTATTTCATGATCCTCACCGTGGCCGCTGGTGGCGCACTCTGGTTCAGGAACATCATCTCGACGCTGGCATTCATCGCCTGGATCGCGCTGGAGATTCCGGCGTCATGGCTGGTCGGGACGATCGCCTGGTATGTGATCCACATGGCGAGCAGCGGCTTTATTCACGTCCTGACATCCGCCGGCGGCACGCCGCCGGAGTATGGTTTCTCCGAGCAGCAGGCGATGGTGATGCAAGGCCGCATTGACGACGCGATCCAATCGTATCGACGCTACATCGACGACCATCCTGGCGAGATCGAAGGGCGCATCCGGCTCGGACTGCTCCTGGCCGATGGCCGACGCGATGAGGCCGGCGCGGAGGAGTCACTGCTCGAGGCGCGAATCCTCGGGCCCGGCCCGCAACAGGAATCCATCATCTCGAATGCATTGATTGACCTCCATACCGCCGCCGGACGCCCCGAGGCGCTGCGCGCCGAGCTTGCCCGTTTCGTGCAACGGTATCCGGGGTCGACCGCTGCGGCCCACGCCTCCGAGCGGCTCCGCACGCTCGAACCGCAGGCGGGCGCTGGCCAGCCCCAAACGGAGTAAATTCCGGGAACCCCGTTGCTGGAGCACCGCGTTGCAACACCGCCACCTGAATGACCTCGACGTCTCAGCGCTTGGCCTCGGCTGCATGAGCATGAGCGAGTTCTACGGTCCCACCGACGAAGCGGTCGCGCTCAAGGCGATCGATCGAGCGATCTCGCTTGGCATCACCTTCTTCGACACCGCCGACATGTACGGCTCTGGCGCCAACGAGCTGCTGGTCGGCCGAGGCCTGCGCAGCCGCCGCCAGCAGGTGGTCATCGCCACCAAGTTCGGCATCGTCCGTGACCCAGCGCGGCCAGCATGGCGCGGCTTCAACGGCACGCCCGCGTATGCCCGCGCCTGTTGCGATGCGTCGCTCGCACGCCTCGGAGTCGACCACATCGACCTCTATTACCTGCACCGCGCCGATCCGACCATACCGATCGAGGAGACTGTCGGCGCGATGAGTGACCTCGTCTCGGCCGGCAAGGTGCGTTATCTGGGGCTTTCCGAAGTGTCGGCCGACACGCTGCGCCGAGCCAACGAGGTGCATCAGATCACGGCACTGCAGAGCGAATACTCCCTCTGGACCCGCGATCCCGAGGAGAGCGTCCTCCCCGCCTGCCGGGACCTCGGCGTCGGGTTTGTGCCATTCGCGCCGCTTGGGCGAGGGTTCCTGACGGGCAAGCTCACCGAGCCGAATTTTGACGCCGACGATTTCCGCAACAGCAACCCGCGCTTCGAGGCCGACAACTTTCGGCGCAACCAGCAGCTCGCCCAGCTGGTGCAATCGCTCGCAGCAGCGCGTGGCTGTACCGCGGCGCAGCTCTGCCTCGCATGGCTGTTGAGTCGCGGGCCCGACATCGTGCCGATCCCAGGTACCAAGCGCCCGGAACGTGTCGAGGAGAATGCGGCGGCCGCGGCCATCCAGCTCACCCCCGACGAACTCGCCGAAATCGATCAGGCCTTTCCATTGGGCGTGGCCGCCGGCGCACGCTACGGTGCCAACGCTGCCACGGCCCCCACCACAACACCTGCACGTTGATCAAGTATCTCGGCTCCAAGCGCCTGATTGCGGACCAGATCACCGGCATCGTCGGGGCATGGCCCACGGCACGATCCGTGGTCGATCTCTTTTCCGGTACATCACGCGTCGGCCACGCGCTCAAGCGTGCCGGATTGCGCGTCCTGTCCAACGACTACGCCGCCTACGCGCACGCCCTGGCAACCTGCTACGTGCAGGCCGACGCTGATGATTGGCTGATACCGGCGGAGATCCTGATCAGCGAGTTGCAGCATACGCCACCGTCGCCCGGTTATTTCACCGAGACGTTCTGCGTTGAGTCCCGGTTCTTCACCCCGGAGAACGGGGCCAGGATCGACGCGATCCGCGACGAGATCGGCCGCCGCGCGCTGCCGCCGGAGTTGCACGCCATCGCGCTGGTGTCCCTGATGGAAGCGGCGGATCGTGTCGATTCAACCACTGGCGTGCAGATGGCCTATCTCAAGGGCTGGGCGCCACGTGCGTCAAAGCCGCTGACACTGCGTGTGCCGGCGCTGCTGCCGCGTGCGACGGCGGGCAGGGGCGTTGCATTGTGCGAAGATGCCGTGACGGCGGCGCAGCATCTTTCCGCTGACGTCGCCTATCTCGATCCGCCATACAACCAGCATTCCTATCTTGGCAACTATCATATCTGGGAGACGTTGGTGCGCTGGGACGCTCCGGAAGCGTATGGCGTTGCGCGCAAACGCGTCGACACCCGCAGTCGTCCCAGCCCGTTCAACTCTCGGCGTGGCTGCAGCGATGCAATGGCGGCAATCATCAATGCGATCGACGCGGAGCTGCTGATCGTGTCATTCAACAACGAAGGATTCGTCTCCCGCGACGAGATGATCCAGTTGCTGAGCCGACGCGGCGATGTGCTCGTAGTCGAACGCGATTTCAAGCGGTACGTTGGCGCCCAGATCGGCATCTATTCGCCAAAGGGCGCGCGGGTGGGCGAGGTCGGCCACCTGCGCAACACTGAGTATCTCTTCGTGGCCGGCCCCGCTTCCGCGCTCGACCCGGTGCGCCACCTGATGGGCGAGCCAGCATTGGAACCCGGGGCCGCTCATGCCTGACACTCGCCGCATCGTTCGCGACACCGAGGCACTCAACAGCGGCGTGGTCGGTCCCGGAATGGTCGAGCAGCCGATCACCCCCACGGACTGGTTCTTCACCCGCAGTCATGCCACCGTACCGGCGATCGACCGGGCCGCCTGGCGCCTGTCGATCGATGGCATGGTCGCGTCGCCGACCACCCTCAGCTTCGACGACCTCATTGGCCGATATCGCCATCACACTGTCCCATCCACGCTCATGTGCGCTGGCTTGCGCCGCGATGAGCTGCTGACGGTGGCGCCACTGCCGGGCGAACTCCCGTGGGGCCCGGAACCGGTAAGCACCGGCGCGTGGGGCGGCGTCCGGCTTGCGGACCTCCTCGCCGACCTCGGCGTCGACGCGGAAGCCACCCATGTCGAGTTCACTGGCCTGGACACCATCGAGCGCGACGGCCGGACGATCTCCTTCGGCGGGTCGATCGAGATCGCCAAGGCCCGCGAGAGCAGCGTGTTGCTTGCCACCGAACTCAACGGCGCGCCGCTCGCGCCGCGTCACGGCTTCCCGGTGCGCGCCCTGGTGCCTGGCTGGTATGGTGCGCGAAGCGTGAAGTGGCTGGGACGAATCACCTTGCGAGCGAATCCTTCAGAAAACTATTTCCAGACCCGTGCCTACCGCGTGCAGCGCACCGTGCTCAATGGCGATCCCCGCGACGTGCGGCAAGGGACGCCGCTCGGCGCAGTGCCGCTCAATGCGATGATCATCGATCCATCAGCAGGCGACACCGTGCCGGCCGGACCAGTGCAGGTACGGGGTTGGGCAATTGGAACCGGCGGTGCTCCGCTCCACATGATCGAGCTGTCGGCTGACGGCGGCGCGTCATGGCAGCCAGTCGAGCAGCGAGAGCCGGCCAGCGAGTGGGCGTGGACACTATGGCGGTGTGATTTGTCGCTCGCACCCGGCGCGCATACACTGATCGTGCGTGCAACCGATGCCACCGGAGCGGTGCAGCCAGATACGCTGGCGGCGACGTGGAATGTGAAGGGCTACGCCAATAACGCCTGGCACCGCATTACCGTCACGGCCGCCTAGTCCTTCGGCGGGATCACCTTGCTGCGGCCCGCCATGTCGCGCCGCACCGTCAGCTTCTTTCCCTTGATTGTGCTGCGCCGCAGTGCTGCCACGACTTCATCGATCCGCTCGTCCACCAGCTCGACCAGCGAAAAGTTGTCGGTGATCTCGATGGTGCCGATGTCGTTCGGCGAGATCTTCGCTTCGTTGACAATCGCGCCGACCAGGTCTGTGGGACGAATCTTGTGTTTGCGTCCTGCGCCGATGTAGATGCGCGACAATCCCGCCGTGCGCGGTGCCTTGCGCGGCCGCTCACTCGCACCCGACTTGCGCGGCGATTTCTCATACGCCACCGGCGCCGCATCGAGAATATCGGTCTCGTCACTCGACGCCCCGCCCGGTCCGCGCTCGTGGGCGAGCTGGACTGCTGCCATCGCGATTTCCATCAGGTCATGTTCGCCCGACAACGTGTCCACCAGTACCCGATACGGTTCCGATGTCCCCGCCGCAATTGTTTCGACGATCGCCGACGACGTCAGGCCGAGGCGCCGTGCCTGCACGTCGAGCAGCGTCGGCAGCTTCTCAATCGCAATCCGTTGCCGAGTCGCACCTTCGATGTTGCGGAGCAACCGGTGTTCGCGTGGCTCGACGAAGGTGATCGCCACCCCTTCGCGCCCAGCGCGGCCGGTCCGGCCGATCCGGTGTACGTAACTCGCCGGCGATTCAGGGACATTGAAGTTGACCACGTGCGACAGCTGCTCGATGTCGAGTCCGCGTGCCGCCACATCCGTCGCGACCAGCAGGTCGACCTTCCCGGTCCGCGTGCGCTTCATCACCCGGTCGCGCGCTTCCTGCGTCATGCCGCCGTGCAACGCTTCCGCCTGATAGCCGTGGCCGCCGAGCGTTTCGGTCAGCGTGTCGACTTCAGTCCGGGTGCGGCAGAAGATCAGCGCCAGCGTCGGCGCTTCCAGGTCAAGGACTCGACCGAGAGCAGCGACCTTCTGCGCACGGGCGAGTAGATATGCCACCTGGCGCACCCGGGGCCCGCTCCCCTCCGCCGGCTTCTCGCGGGCGATCTGGATCCGTACCGGATCCTTCAGGTGGCGTTCGGCGATTGCCGCGATCCGCGGCGGTAAGGTGGCGGAGAAGAGCGCCGTCTGGCGTACGGCCGGCGCGAGCTCCAGGATCTGGTCGAGCTCGTCGGCAAAGCCCATATCGAGCATTTCGTCGGCTTCATCGAGCACAATCGCCGAGACCGCGCTCAGGTCGAGCGTCTTCCGGCGCAAATGGTCGAGGGCCCGCCCCGGCGTTGCCACGACGACGTGCACCCCGCGGCGGAGTGGTCGCAGCTGCTGCTCGAACGCCTGCCCACCGTAGATCGGCACGACGGTCGTCCCCAACGGGCGTCCGTAGCGGTGGAATGCTTCGGCGACCTGCATTGCCAGCTCGCGGGTGGGAACCAGGACCAGGACCGGCGGGCGAGAAGATGCTGGCGACGTACCGGCCAGGCCCTGGAGCAACGGCAAGGCGAATGCGGCGGTCTTGCCGGTGCCAGTGGCCGCTTGCCCGAGGAGGTCGCGGCCAGCCAACAGCGCCGGCACCGCCTCGCGCTGGATCGGGGTCGGTTCTTCATATCCGAGGCCGGTCAGGGCCTCCACCAGAGGGGCCGAAAGCCCCAGTTCTGCGAATGTTGTCACGCGCGGAAAGTAGCCGGGTGGCCGGCAAACCCGGCGTCCCCACCAGCAGGATTCTCAAGAACGAAGGATCCGGACGGCGCTGTCGCGTCGATACAACGTGGATCCGTTGCCGACACTGGCGCCGTATGCCCAGGACACCATTGACGCCCGGGAGGGCAGATGAAAAAGATGTTCAAGGTGCTCCTTGCAGTGACCCTGGTCGGCACGCCGGTCCTCGCGGCCCAGGCCGTGACCTTTGGCACACCGAATGTCGGCCAGGGAGACTGTTTCCCGTTCGGCTGCCCGTCATTCCATAATCAGTTCGAGCAGGTCTATTCGTCCACTGTCTTTACCGGCCCGCTGAGCATTTCGTCGATCTCATTCTATAACTCGATCGGCACCGGTGTTCTCGGCTACGACTCGTACTCCGTCTACTTATCGCAAACGTCCGCCAACCCAGCGTCCCTCTCCGGCACACCGTCCGCGAACGTCACTGGGCCCGAGACGCTCTTTGGTACCTACGTCTCGAGCGGCGGCGCCACCGGCTCGGTGTTCACCCTGAGCGGGACGGCGTTCAACTATGACCCGTCTCTTGGCAACCTGCTGCTCGACATCAAGTTCAGCGTAACAAACTTCAACCAGAACATCGCCTATTTCGACCTGGCAACAACCAGCACGGTCGGCGTCGTGTCCGATGAATCCCCGTTTGCCGGCGACGACGACATGAAGGGGAAAGGCCTCGTCACGACGTTCAACCTCGGCTCAACCGCCGCCGTCACGCCGGAGCCTGCCACGATGACGTTGATGGCGATCGGCCTCGTCGGCATGGTGCCGGCGTTCCGGCGCCGCAAGCGCCAAGGCTGATCCGGGACGCTCCGACTGGCTACGAGCGGTCCGGGACGCCATTATTCCCCGCACCGCTCGCAGCCATCCTGATTCCGGAGTCGTGACGTGCGCCTGTCACCGTTCGCTACCGCCTGTGCTCTCCTCGCCATCCTGCCCGTCGCACTGCCCGCCCAGGAACTGATCCCTGGATTTGCCGCGGCTCGCCCCGATTCGACCGTGACCGCGCTCGTCGCCCGGCTCGAGCTGCCGCGATACAAGGCCACCATCAAGGGACTGACCCAGTTCGGCGACCGGCGCCAAGGCACCGATCGCAATCGCGCGGCAGTCGACTGGATTGAGGCGCAACTCAAGAGTTACGGTTGCACCAATACTGAGCGGATCAAGTACGATATCACCCGACGGCAAGTGCCGTTACCTGCCGGCGAAACTGCTCCAGCAGCGGGCCGCGGCGGTGCCGTGGCGGGGCGCGGGACGACAGCCGGACGTGGGGCCGGACGAGGTGGCGCGCCAGGACTGCGGAACCCGGTCAAGGGAACCCGCGCCCGCACCGGCGTCAACATGGATCCCATGCTCCAGCCCGATACGGCAATTCGCCGCGAAGACGCCCAGCCAGACACCCCGGGCGAGCGGGAAGAGGTCTATTGCACCAAGATCGGGACGACGCATCCGGAAGAGATGTACATCGTCAGCGGCCACATGGACGGCCACGGCTACGGTCAGGCGGCCAACGATGACGGCTCCGGCACCGCCATCGTGATGGAGCTCGCGCGCATCTTCTCATCGCCCGACGTCAAGACCGATCGCTCGATTCGTTTTGCGCTCTGGAACAACGAAGAGACCGGCCTCGACGGCGCCAAGGCGTACATCGCGCAGCGCAAGGATTTGCAGGGGAAGGAATCTCCGGCCGGTTCGGGCAAATATCCGGAGCCGAAGTGGCTCGGCGTCATCCAGCACGACATGATGATGTGGGATCACGGCATGCCCGGCCCCGACGGCAAGGTGAGCCCGGAGCAGCGCCGCGAAGCCGACGTCAACGTCGAGTTTGCCGGGACATCACAGTTCGCCGCCGACGCCGCCAAGCTGGCCTGGTTTTTCCGTCAGGCCAACGACAAGTACGCCACTGACTACCCGGCGGCCGTCGGCGACCGGATGAGCAACACCGATTCCGATCCGTTCAAGGATCTTGTGCCCGCACTGTCAATGCGCGAGAACGAACGGCTCTCGCAGATCGGCACGGGCTGGGACCCGAACTGGCATCAGCCGAGCGACGTGTACACCACCTACAGCGACAAGGATTTCATGCTGGGCCTCAACTCGGCGCAAACCACGCTGAGCGCCATCGCCGTCCTGACCGGCGCGCGGATCCTGAAGTAACCGGTGCAATACCTGATGAAGCAGAAGCTCTTTGCGCTCGGCGATGACTTCACCATTCAGGACGCCAGTGGCAAGGATGCCTTTTTCGTCGATGGCCGCGCCTTTTCCCTTGGCGCCAAGCTTTCGTTTCAGGACATGCAGCACAACGAGCTTGCGTTCATCCAGCAGAAGCTTCTGGCGTGGGGCCCGACGTACGAGCTCTATCACCAGGGTGAGCTGATGGCAGTCGTCAAGAAACAGCTCTTTACCCTCTTCCACTGTGCCTTCACGATCACGGAACCGTCTGCGGCCGACCTGCACGCCGAGGGCAATCTTACCGATCACGAATACACCTTCACCCGTGACGGCGCGACCATCGGGCAGGTCTCCAAGCAGTGGTTCACCTGGACCGACAGCTACGGCGTCGACATTGCCGATCCAGCGGACGCCGTCCTCCTGCTCGCGAGTACCGTCGTGATCGACATGGCGTGCCACGGCGATGGTCAACGGCGCTGAGATGCTGCGCCGCGCGCTGATCGGAGTTGGCGCGACGGTGCTCATGGTGGCCGGGCTGCAACCGGCAGCGGCCCAGCGAGCGCGCGACACCGTCTTCATCGTTCCCGGCGGTCACCTCGATGTCGGTTTTACCGCACCGATTGATTCCGTTCGCGTGCGACGCATCGCGATCATCGATGCCGCAATGCGCGCCGCCCACGCCGACCCCGGCTTCCGATGGTTCGAGGAAGGGGGCTGGTCGGTCGAAGCGTGGCTGGATCAGTATCACAACAACCCGTCGCATATCGCCGACCTGCGGGCCCTGATCCGCCGCGGTCAGATCGGTGTCGGGGCGACGATGCTCAGCCCGTACGCCGCAGCTTTTCCCGAAGCGCTCCACTTGCTCACCATGCACCTCGACCGGGTCGAACGCGAGCTTGGTACCCGCCCGGATGTCGCCGTGGTCAACGACGTCCCCGCCGTTCCCGAAGCGATGGTCGATGCGCTGGCCGCTGCCGGCGTGCACTATCTCCTGATGGGGCCGAATCTCTTCTACTCTCGACCGCTCCCCATCAGCGTCACTCGTGATCCGTTCTATTGGGAGTCGAGCAAGGGCGCCCGCGTACTGGTCGCCATCGATCCGGAGGGATACGGCGCCGCCTTTGCCAAGTGGCTCCTGCCACCCGATTGTGTCCGAGCCGCCAATCCGAGCATCCCGAGCGGGGTACCCGACGCCGAGATCTTCAACGCCGGCGTCGCGCGTGAGCTGGCGGCGATGAAAACGACGCAGCCGCTGTCGATCATCCAGCACGCCATCGACAACGGCGATCCGCTGTGCGCCTTGCACCTCGATGCGGCCGTCGCCGAATGGAATCGCCAGCCCGGAGCCACCAAGCTGGTCGTGTCGATGCCGGACGTCTTCTTTCATCATCTCGAGGCCCGGCGCAAGGCATCGCTGCGCGTGTTGCGCGGTGAATGGGGCGGCGACTGGGATCTCCTGCGTGCTTCCGAGCCGGTCTGGACCTGGCGCCTGCACACGGCACTGCGCGCGATCAACGCGACGACACCGGCCTCAGTGCAACGCGAGGCCGTTACCGTGATCGATCACAATGTCGGTCTCGGCACCCGGTGGATGGACGGGCTCCCCGCTGCTACCGCCCGCGAACATATCGCCGAGGTGGCATCACTCTACCGGCGAGTGGTCGGCGCCGTCCTTGGGCCGGGCGCCGCGACGGCACTGCCGGCGCGACTCGCGCTACCGCCCAGTGGTGCCTGGCCCGCCGCGTGGCAATCGATTGTAGGTGACCGACGTCAGGCAGCTGTCGTGCGAGCTGGTGTCTCCTTCATCAGGCCGTTCGTGCCGGCTGACGCACCAATCGCCGCCATCCCGGTCGAGGTGGCCGCCGACCAGAACAGATTGGTGGTGCACACCACCATCGATCGGATTGCACTGGAGCGAACGATCGGGCCGAAGTACCAGGCGGTGCTCGAAGTGGAAATCCATGCGCCACGTGACCGGGTGACGCTGGCGCCAGTCAACTCGCCAGCCGCTCGCGCGGGACGCTGGCTGATGGGCACCCCGCCAGATCACGTGGTTGCGCCCGACGGCGTGATCATCGCTGGCCCGGGGTGGTCGATTCGCGCGTGGGGGCCGCTCCTCTATGGCTGGTCGCTCGTGGCCGATCCACACAATCCCGGCATGACCCGCCTGCAAGCGCTGGCACTGGTGCATTCAGTTCAGGGCACCGTCACCAATGGTGAACAGCTGCGGTTGCCGTTCGCCGCGATGTATCCGGGTGAACCGCCGGCGCCGAGCTTTGATCTCGAACTGACCCGCGAGGTGGCGGGCGTGCCGCATGCGACACGTCCAACGTCTCCGAGGTGATGGTCACTCCTCGCAAGGCCAACAAGCGCGCAGCCGCCACGCCGCTGCCACCGTTTGGCGCCACGCTCGACGCTACCGGCTGCCACTTCCGGGTCTGGGCTCCCCACGCGGCACGCGTCGCGGTGACCGGAGATTTCAATAAATGGAATGATCCGGGCGCAGCGCTGGCGTCGCACGACGACGGCAGCTGGTCCGGGCACGTTGCCGGTGCTCGCGTGGGACAGGAATACCTCTACATCATCGACAATCGTGGCGGGGACGAGTTTGACGCCGGCGCCAAGGGCTTGCGCCGCATTGATCCGTGGGCCCGCGACATGCGACATGCCAGCGGCAACGCGATCATTGTCGACGTCGCCGCCGAACTACGGTCGAGCGGACTCGCGGACGATCCGTTCGACACCCCCGCTCCCGCCGACTGGCTGATCTATCAGGTCCATGTCGGCTCGTTCGCTGGCCGTGGCGACGGCATCGACACCGGGCCGAACACCACCGCGTCCTACCCACAGTTTGAAGAGAAACTCTCCTACATCCGCTCGATGGGCTTTAACGCCATTGCCCTGCTGCCAGTGCAGGAGAACCCCGGTGACGGCAATGAAGGGTACGGGCCTGCTCACCTCTTCGCGCCCGAATCGTCGTACGGCACGCCACTCCAGCTTCGGCACATGATCCGCGCCGCCCACGACGCCGGGCTTGCGGTCCTCTTCGACGTCGTCTGGAATCATCTCAACGACATCGACAACCGCCTCTGGAACTTTGATGGCATGAACCGCGAAGGCGGCATCTATTTCGAGGGCGGCCAACGCTCTCCGTGGGGGCCGCGACTGGCGCTCTGGAAGCGGGAAGTGCGCGACATGGTCCTCGGCGCCGCCCGGATGTGCTTCGAGGAATATCATGTCGATGGCTTGCGGCTTGACGCCGCCGACGAGATCGCCACCGAGCTGCTCGACGAGTTGATCCAGATGGTGCGCGGCAATCCGATGTGGAGCGGCAAGATGATGATCGCCGAATGGTCGGGCAACGACATGGCAAGCTGGGATCGAGTCATCGAACAACTCAACTTCGATCGCGTCTGGGCGCTCGGCGATCCGTATCACTTTCGCGAAGCGGTCGACGAGGTCGTCCATCCCGA
The DNA here is from genome assembly GCA_036499125.1 of Gemmatimonadales bacterium. Lineage (GTDB taxonomy): Bacteria > Gemmatimonadota > Gemmatimonadetes > Gemmatimonadales > GWC2-71-9 > Palsa-1233. The sequence continues at coordinate 265,378 of DASYEH010000012.1, read as the reverse complement.
TCCGGCCACGCGCGTGGCCGAAGCAACCGGCGTGCTGGAACTCCCCCACGCCGCCTGGCGCATTCGCTACCTGCTCGGCTCGCACGACAACGCCCACGACAACGAGGACGGCAAGCGCGGCCGCTATCGCCATTTCGTGGAACTCTTCGGTGGCCGAGAGAACTGGCACGCCCGGGCCAAGGCGCGGCTGGCATGGGCGCTCTGCATCGCGCTGCCCGGCACACCGATGTGCTTCATGGGATCGGAGTTCCAGCACCCGGGCTATTGGCACCCGCGCTTCGATGCCAACCCGGGTCACGGTGACCACCGGCTCAACTGGCAGTATGCCGGCGACCCGATCGGGCTCGAAATGCGTGACCTCGTGACGGCCGCCAACGCGCTCTGGTGGCACTATCCCTCGCTGCGGAGCGCGGACCTGCAGATCGTGCACATCAATCCGGACAGCGGCGTCCTCGCCTTTGGACGTCCAGGTGGCGTCGGCAGTGGCGTGCTGGTAGTTACCAACCTCAGCGAAACGAGTTGGCCAGACACGAGTTATCGCCTCCCGCTCGCCGACGACGGCCGCTCCTGGCGCGTGGTGCTCGACTCGCAGGCCGCCGAGCATGGCGGCGATGGCCTCGGCCACCCGGACGAGATGAGGACTGCCGACGGCGTCCTCTCGCTCACCATCCCCCGCTGGTCGACCATCATCCTGGCCGGCTGACCGGCGCCTCTTGAGTCCAGGCGCATTCGGTTCTCTATTCCGCTGTCGCTTTCCCGCTCTACCGAGGTTCGCCATGCGTTCATCCGTCCTGCTCGCCCTCGTCGTTGTTGCGACCCCGACCGCCTTGATCGCGCAGCAGCCGGCGGCGCCCCAGACCAACCTCGCGTTGATGGCCAACGACCACTACACCCGGTCGCACGACTACGACCTCCTCCATCAGAAGATCGAGGTCTCGCGCTTCAACTGGGACAACCTGGGTTTCGAGGGCCGGGTCACCAGTACGGTCGCCTCGCGGCGCGACGGTCTCGACTCGCTGATCCTCGATGAAGGCGCGCTCTTGGTCAACGTGCGCGTGGCTGATCGCGCGGGCCACGTACTCAAGACCGACCGCCGCGGCGATACCCTGGTCGTCCAATTAGCGCACCCGGTCCGCTTCGGCGATTCCGTGGTCTTCACGGTGACGTACCACGGCCACATCAAGAACGGCGACGGTCTCACCTTCCTCACCAGCGATGGCCGCGAGCATCGCCCCAACCAGATCTGGAGCCAGGGCGAAGATCATAGCAATCACTACTGGTTCCCGACCTACGATTTCCCCAATGACAAGGCGACCTGGGAACTCGTTGCCACGGTGCCGAAGGCCAACCTGGCAATCGCCAACGGTCGGTTGGTGTCGAATATCATCGCCGGCGCCAATCGCACGATGACCTGGAATCAGGACAAGCCCTCGGCGACCTATCTCGTCTCGCTGATTGTCGCCCCGCTGGCGTTGACCCACGACAGTTGGCGCGGCATTCCGGTGGACTACTACACCTATCACAGCGACAGCGCACTCGCGTACCCGCTCTTTCACATCACGACCGACATGATCGACACCTACTCACGCTTGACCGGGATTCGCTATCCGTGGGCCAAGTACGCACAGACCACTGTTGCCGATTTCTTTGGTGGCATGGAAAACGTCAGCGCGACCACGCTGGTGGACTGGCTTCCCGATGCGAAAGCGTATCGCGATCGCCCCTGGTATCAGTACATCCTGATTCCGCACGAGTTGGCGCACCAATGGTTCGGTGATTTCGTGACGACGCAGAACTGGGCCAACACCTGGCTCAACGAAGGGTTTGCAGAGTTCATGCCGGGCCAGTACTGGAACGAGAAACTCGGCGCGCACGCTGAACAGGACTATTACCTCGACGAATACCGGCAGTACCTCGGTATCGAACGGCAGCGCTCGATGCCGCTGGCATCGATGGGATCAAACAACATCTATCCCAAAGGCGCGCTCGTTCTCAAGATGCTCAAGGATTACCTCGGCCCCGAGCGTTTCTGGGCCGGCTTGCATCGCTACCTGACCGATCATGCGCTGGGAGATGCAACGACCGAAGAGTTGCGCCAGTCGATCCTGGCCGCCACCGGCGAAAACCTCGACTGGTTCTGGTCGGAATGGATCTACGGTGCCGGCCATCCGGCCTTCACCGTCAAGGCGACATACGACGCACCCAGTGCCCGGCTGACCCTGGACGTGAAGCAGACCCAGACCGACACCTTCCATGTCGACAGCACCGGCCGGATCTTCTCCGTTGCACCGGCGTTCCGGATGCCGGTCACCATCCGCGTCGGCGTGAAGGGCGGCGAACTGCTGCGCCACGCCTGGATCACCCAGCGCGAGCAGACGATCGTCCTCGACAGCATCAGCTCCGATCCGACCATGGTGATCTTCGATGACGGCAACCATATCCTCAAGTCGCTGACCTTCGATGAGCCGGTCGCGTGGCTGGTGGAACAGCTGCACCAGGACAGCGACCTCTGGGACCGCCAATGGGTCATCGACCAGTTGGCGAAGCATGCCACCGAACCGGCGGCAACCTTCGCGCTGACTGAGGCCGCCAAGCGCGCCGACTACTACCTCACCCGAGTGCAAGCCGTCGATGCACTCTCCCTCCTGCCGGCATCGGTGTCGATGGGCTCGCTGGGCGACGCGACGCATGACACCTCAGCCGCGGTGCGCGTCGCCGCCTATCACGGCATCGAAAAAGCTGGCGGGCCCAACGCCACCGCCATTGCGCGCGACGGCTTTCACAAGGACTCCAGCTACGACGCACGGGCCGCCGCGCTCGAAGCATTGATCCAGTTGGCACCGGACCAGTCGCACACCGAAATCATGCTGGGGCTCACGACCCCGTCATACCGCGACGTCATCCGGGACGCCGCACTCAACGGTGTCGCGCTGACCAATGATGTCGGGGCGATCCAGGTGGTCGATTCCCTGGTCGGCACCGAGGAAACACCGGTGCACATCCTCGCGGTGCTCGGTGGCCGTGGCAACACACAGGCGCTCGACCTGTTGACTGCCCACTTGAATGATCCGCGCAAGGCCGTGCGCGGGTGGGCGCTCGACGCCTTCGAGGCGACCCTGCCCCGCGTCTCGAAGCCTGCGGCAATCGACCGGCTCAAGGCGGCGTTGCCGGGCCTCAAGTATCCCGAAACGCGGCAGCGGGCCACTGATATGCTCACAGCGTTGCAGAAGCCCTGAGTTCTGCCGGAGCTGCCTGATGTCACGGTCTATGTCGAGCGCCTGGCGGCGCTGACCGTCGGCACGCCGCTCAAGCGGCTTGAAATCCGCAATCCATTTGTGCTCCGCTCGGTCGACCCGAGTCCGGCGGAGCTGGCGGGCCTCCGCGTCACCGGCGTCCACCGCCTGGGCAAGCGCATCGTCGTCGCGCTCGATGGCGATCTCTTCGTGGTGATTCACCTCATGATCGCCGGCCGGCTGCGCTGGCGACCCGGCAGCAAGCCAGTCGCCGGCAAGCTCGCGCTGGCGCATTTCCATTTTCCCGCTGGCGTGCTGACCCTCACCGAGGCCGGCACGACGCGCCGCGCGTCGATCCACCTGGTGCGCGGCACGGCAGCACTCGCCACGTTTGACCGCGGCGGACTCGAGCCGCTGGCGGTAACCCTCGACGCATTTGCGGCCCGCTTGCGCCAGGAGAACCATACCGTCAAGCGTGCGCTCACCGACCCCCGCCTCTTCAGCGGGATCGGCAACGCCTACTCCGACGAGATCCTCCATCGCGGCCGCCTTTCGCCGCTGCGGATGACCGGGGCGATGATCGATGCGGAGGTCGCGGAGCTCTATCAAGCCGTCCGTGACGTACTCACGGAATGGACCACCCGGTTGCGCGCCGAGGTCGGGCCGGGATTTCCGGAAACGGTGACGGCGTTTCGCAAGGAGATGGCGGTGCATGGGCGCTTCGGCGAGCCATGCCCCGTCTGCGGGGCGCCGGTCCAGCGGATTCGATATGCCAGCAACGAGACCGACTACTGCGCACGCTGCCAGACGGGCGGCCGCCGACTCGCCGACCGGGCCATGTCGCGCCTCTTGAAGGAGGACTGGCCGCGGTCGATGGACGAGGTCGACTGAACGATCCGCCCCTTACCCACTCCCCGTTCGATCGGTAGCTTCTTCTCATCCCGCCACAATCCGCAGGTCACCCCAGGAGGCAGAGATGAATCTGGTCGCGCGTGCCACAGGGATGCTGGTCAGTCCGCGCCGTGAATGGGAAACGGTTGACACGGAAACCACCTCGATCGCCGAGCTCTACACCGGCTACATCATGCCACTCGCCGGCATCGCCGCCATCGTCCGGTTCCTCAGCATGACCTTCATCGGCACCACCGTGCTGGGCGTGTCCACCCGCTGGACGTTGACCCACGGCCTCATGCTGACGGTGATCGGGTATATCACGGTCTTGATCATGGTTTACATCCTCGCATTGGTCGTCGACGCCGCAGCGCCGACCTTCGGCGCCGAAAAGAACCAGATCCAGGCGTTCAAGGTGGTCGCGTACTCCTTTACGGCCGCATGGATCGGTGGCATGCTCAGTGTCATTCCGTGGTTCGGCTGGCTCGGTCTGGTCGGGGGGTTGTACTCGCTCTACATCCTTTACCTCGGCCTGCCGGTGGTAATGAAATGCCCCCGCGACAAGGCGGCCGGCTATACCGTCGTGATCGTCCTCGCCGCCATTCTCGTTGGGCTCGTCATCGGTATCGGCATGCGAATGGTTGCCCCCGGCGCCATGGGGATGTGAGTGGCGAGCACCATCGATTCGCCGCGCCCGGCTGCGGGCGCGGCCCGCACCGTGTTGTTCACCCTCACGCTGGTCAACCTCTTCAACTACATCGACCGGTTCATTCTCCCCGGTCTCGCCGTGTCGCTCAAGCTCTCGGCGCTGCACATCACCGACACCCAGCTCGGCCTGCTCTCGACGTCGTTCATCCTGGTCTACGCCCTGTCGGCACCGCGCTTTGGCGAACTCGGTGACCGGCAGCGTCGTCCACAGCTGATCGCCGGCGGGGTGGCGGTGTGGAGCGTGGCGACGATCTTCGGCGGCTTTGCGTGGAGCTTCTTGTCGCTGCTGATCGCGCGTGCGATACTCGGCATTGGCGAGGGTGCCAATGGCTCTGTTGCGCCAGCACTGCTGGCTGACACCTTCCCGCGCGAACGACGGGGGCGTGTTTTCGCGATCTTTTTTTCAGCCATTCCCATCGGTGCAGCGCTCGGCTACATGCTTGCCGGCGTGATGGACAAGCACTTCGGTTGGCGATCGGCGTTCTTTGTCGCCGGGGCGCCGTCGCTGCTGCTGGCCATCCTGCTGAGCCGCCTTCCCGAGGCCACGCGACGAGAACTCGCCCCGCCGCTGCTCAAGCGCACCCGCGCCGCCATCTACGGTGGCCTGGTGCGCAACCGACAGTACGTCCTCACCGTGCTCGGCTACGCGATGTACACCTTTGCCATGGGTGCCCTGGCTGTCTGGATGCCGTCGTTCCTGACCCGAGTCCATGGCGTCGCTCGCGATACCGCAGCGGTGCAGGTGGGGGCGATCGCGGTGGTAACCGGACTGGTCGGCACCTTCGCCGGCGGCTGGCTGGGCGACTGGCTGCTGCGCTATACCAAGCATGCCTACCTGCTGCTGTCGAGTGTCACCACGTTGCTCGCCGTGCCATTCGTCCTGATCACGCTGCTGGCGCATCAGCCGCACTGGTTCATGAGCGGCTTGATCGTGGCAGAGCTGCTGATGTTTGCGTCGACCGGGCCGGTCAACTCGGCGATCATCAGCTATGTGCCCGCGACGCAGCAGGCGACCGCCATGGCGCTCAGCATCCTCACGATTCACCTGCTTGGCGATGCACCGTCGCCGGCCATTGTCGGCTGGCTCTCCGACACGGCGCACGCAACGGGCATGGCCGACGGCGATGCGCTGCGGCGCGGCCTGATGATCCTGCCCGCCGCGGTCGCCGCGAGCGGGGTGCTCTGGGCGATTGGTGCGGCGGGGAAACGACAGTTGTCATCCTGAGCGCAGCGAAGGATCGGCCCGGGTGAAAGCGATCCGGTAACCGATCCTTCGCTTCGCTCAGGATGACAACTTTGATCCAGCGTCCATCAGCCTACTGCATCGCCTTCGCGTCATATCCCTCGTGAATCCGCTCCGGATGCTGAATCAGGTTCTCGATGAAGAACTCCATCATCCGCTGATTGTTGACACCCGAGTGACCAACATCCGGCTGCACCTGCAGCTCGAAGCTCTTGCCACCGCCTGGGGTGTGCTGCAGCGCCTGGATCAGCTGCATCATGTTGGTGTTGTGCACATTGTTGTCGATGGTACCGTAGTCAAGCATCAGCCGGCCAGTCAGGTTGTTGACGTAGGTCATCGCTGACCCCTTGTCGTAGCCGTCGGCATTCTCCTGCGGGATCCACATGTACCGTTCCGTGTAGATCGTATCGTAGTTCCGCCAGTCGGTCGGCGGTGACGACGACGACGCGACGGTGAAAACTTCCGGGTGGCGCAGGATTTCCATCACCGACGTATACCCGCCATACGACGTGCCGTAGATACCAACGCGCTCCTTGTCCATCCAGCTCCGATCCCAGAGCGACTTGATCCCGTTCGCCATGTCGTCCATCTCGGTCTGGCCAAGCTTGAGGTAGACGTCGTCCAGCGTGCGCTTCCCCATCCCGGGCACCGCGCGTGACGTGAGCAGCACCGTCACGAAGCCGTACTCGGTCGTCGGGCTGCCGGTGCTGAAATTTTCGGTCGGCACCGTGTTGCCCGCACCCGGACCACCATACACCGACATCAGCAACGGGTACTTCTTGTTCGGGTCGAACGTCGACGGGAACTCCAGCTCGCCGTAGAGCTTGGTCTTGCCGTCGGCTGCGAGGTACGTGAACATCTCGGCCTTGTGAATATGCCGCTGCTCCATCACCGAGATGTCGCTCTTGGCCAGTTCGGCAACTGGCTTGCCCGTCGCGACATCGACAAGATGCGTCACCGGCGGCTGGTCGTGGGTCTGCTCGACGTCGACGAAGTACTTGCCGTCCGGCGAGATGTCGTCCTGGTGCGTGAACGCCGGATCGGTCAGCCGGCGATCGCCCTTGCCATCGAGGCTCACCTTGTGGAGCTGGGTCTTCATGAAGTTGTCGCCGTCACGCGCGGTGTACCAGAGCGTGTTGGTCTTCTCATCAATCCGGCTGATGCCGATCGCCTCGAACTGGTTGTTCGTCACCGTGGCCAGCAGCTGGCCACTCAGGTTGTACAGGTAATAGTTCTTGAAACCGTTGCGTTCCGACTGCCAGAGGAAGCGGGTGCTGTCGGCGAGGTAGCGCATCGGCGGATGATTCTCGACCCAGCCGGTCAGCCATTCCTCGTGAATGATCGCCTTGCAGGCGCCAGTCTCCGGCGAGCAGATCGCGAGCTCGAGGATATCCTGCCGACGGTTGGTGCGGTGAATGATCAGGCTCTTGCCATCGGGGGTCCAGCTCATGTCGTAGACATAGTGGCCGACGACATCGTTGCTGAACGGCTTGCCGTCACGGACATCAATGTGCACGCTGTGCTTGGTGGCCACATCGTACACATAGAGGTCGACCACCGGATTCGGCACGCCCGGCTTCGGGTACGCCTCGACATCAACCTTGGTCTGCAGCTTGGTCTCGTCCTGGGTGATGTAGAAGTCCGGGACCTTGCTCTCATCGAAGCGGAAGTAGGCCAGCTTGGTGCTCTCTGGATTCCACCACATCGCGGTCGTCTGGGCGAGTTCTTCGCCATAGACCCACGACGCGGTGCCGTACTTGATCCGATCCTTCTCGCTGCCATCGGTCGAGATCGCCACCATGCTCGACGGATTTCCCTCGCTGCAGACATAGAGGTTACGATCGCGATAGTTGGCCAGCAGCTTGCCATCGGGCGACGCCGAAACTGGTGACTGGCGGCCGCGCTCCGGCGCGGGAACCGCAGCGCCCTGACAGTCAGTCTGGCTCCCTGCACCACCACCTCGACCACCACGTCCACCGCCGCGGCCGCCACGTCCAGCCGCAGCGGCACCCGCTGGCTCAGCCGAGGGATTGGCCGCGACCTCGGTTGCCTTGCGGGAGGCGAAGTCGAAGTGCATCCGCTTGCCACCGGTGGAATAATCGACGCCCCGGCCGTCAGCGCTCCAGACCAGCGGCTGCGACGCGAGCACCGGAGCGGGGGTACATGCGCCGCCGCCTCGGCCGCCGCCAGCAAAACCACCTCGTCCGCCCCCGCCGCCGAGCGCCACGGCACCACTCTGCATGGTGCCCTGATATTCGCACTGCATCTTTGCGTATTCATCGTAGCCCGGCATCGCCTTGAGTCGATCCTGCGCCTGGGCCGAAACGGCGGCGCCAACCACCAGCGCGCCCGCCATCAGAGTCATCGCTCCCCGCATCACTTGGCTCCCTTTGCGTCGTGAATCGCCTTGGTCAGCTCGTCATACGATGTCGCGGCGATTTCATTGAACGGGCTCATCACGTACGCGATGCGACCGTTCGGCGCTACGACAAAGAGGATCCGTTGTTCCATGTTGCGCTTGGGATACATCGTGTTGTACTCCTTGCCCGCCGTGCCGTTGACATCGCTCAGCATGGTGAACTGGAAGGCCGAGTCCTTGGCCCACGAGGCGATGTCTTTCACCGAATCGGTGCTCACGGCCAGCAACTTGACGCCCTTGCCGCCGTTGAAGATCGACTGGTAGGCGTCGCGGTAGTGGGTCATCTGGATCGTGCAGCCACTGCTGCGCTGCCGTGGGTAGAAGGCGATCACGACCACCTGGCCACGCAGCGATGACAAGGTCACCGGCTTGTCGGAAATGCCGGCGCGGGTGCCCGCAGCGAGGGTAAAGTCCGGCGCCATGTCGCCGACCTTCGGGGTAGTACTCTGCGCGACCATGGCGACCGGGAGCAGAAGGGCGGCACAGGCCGCCAGGAACCTCGAACGCATACAGTTACCTCGAAGTGGTGGGAATGACGCGCCAGATCTTGCCGGCGATGTCGGATGCGATGTACAGCGCGCTACCATCGGGCGCCATCGCGACGCCGCTGAGCTTCAATGCGCCGGCGGTGCCGTCGGCGAATGTCGTATACGTGCCCACTGGTTTGCCGCCCTTGAACGGGACGAACACGATCCGGTAACCCGCTTGCGGCGACGGCGAGCGATCCCAGGAGCCGTGAAAGGCCAGCCAGGCACCGTCGGCGTAGGCCGGACCAAAGGCATTCTGGCGCGGCGCAAAGTTGAGCTGCATCGGTGCCCAGTGAGCTGGGAAGGCAATGATCGGCTGGGTCTTGCTGCCGCAATCGCCCTGCTTGATGCCGTCGCCGCCATACTCGGGCGCCAACTTCTTCTGGTGCGTCAGGCCGTCATAGTAGCAGTACGGCCAACCATAATCCGACCCCTTGGCATAGGAACCGAACTCTTCGGCCGGCAGCTCGGCGTTCTGTTCCTGGGTGCCGCCGAAGGCGCGCGAGACATCGTCGCGCCCATGCGAGATCCCCCACAATGCTCCGGTCGCCGGGTCGATCGCGATCGCCATGCCGTTGCGTGCACCGGTGGTCCAGCGTTCGCCGTCGGCAATGGCCTGATTGCTCTTCGTCGCGTCGTAGCGCCAGGTCCCGGCGCGATTGACGAGCTCGGGACATGGGTTCTGCCCCGGTTCGCCGAGCTTCCGATCAATCAACTGACAGGCATTGGTCGCCGAACCGTGGTCGACGTAGATCCATTTGCCGTCGGTAGAAAGGGTCAGCGTCTTCGCCCGGTGATTGCCGTTGGCCGGCAGGCCGCCCACCACGACGGTTCCCTGATCGGACGGCGTCATCGATCCGGGCTTCCAGCTGTAGCGGATCACCCGGTCGTTGGGTGCGAAATAGATGGCGTCGGCACCAATCGCGATCCCGGTGCCGGTCGGCGCCCCGCCCCATGAAACGGTGCTGTCGGCGTGGCCGCTATGGGTACGATCCCGGAGGACGGTGACGCCGCCCTGCGCGCCAGATGCGAACACGTCACCGTTGGCCGCAACGGCGACGTGGCGAACACCCTTCAGGGAGGCAAACACGGTGGCGCAGAAGCCCTTGGGGAGGGTCAACTGGCCGATGTCGGCATCGCAGGCTGGAGCGGTGGCTGGCACCGGATGGCGAAAGGCGGCCAGTCCGGCCAACGCGGCCAGTGGCAAGACCACCATGGGGAGAAAGCGCATTGGAACGCTCGGCGATCGGGGTGGGACAGGTGTGAAGCTTGGAAAGTAACGAAACGCCCGTCATCCTGACCCGGGCGCACCGCGCGACTCCCTCGCCCTGACCCGAGCGGAGCGAAGGGGAAGGACCTGCCGTGTGGTCTCTCACGCAGGTCCCTCGCCTGCGGCTCGGGATGAGGAGGAGATGTGTACCGGGAGTACACATTTGTCCGGATTGAGATTCCCGTGCCATGGGGGTGCGAGCCTGACGACCCGGGGCGCGAAGCTGACGACCCGGGAATCGAGTTCAACGCACCGGGACGCGAGGCTGACGACCCGGGAATCGAGTTGAAATCCCGGAAAACGAGTTGATGACCATGTAACGTGAAGCAATCGCCCCGTGTCGCGAGGTGAACGACCCGGGGCGCGAGGTGAATGCTCCCGGTCGCCGGTTGAAAAATCCGAAAACGAGTTGATCGGCATGTGTTGCCTGTCGAACGTCCCCGGTCGCGAGTTCGACGTGCCGCGCCACGAGTTGCACGCCCCGCGACGCGTGCGCAACGCGTCGCGGCGCGAGTCGATCGCTTGCGGTTTGCTGTGGGTGCGGGCGTGTTGCCAACGACGCGCCGGCGGGGAGCTCCGTTTGTGTACTGGGAGTGACACGAAAAAACGGGGCGCGAGGCGATGCGACCCGGGCGCGAGGCGACGCGGGCACGCCGCGTCCCGATTCCGATTAAGTTGCCCCCATGAGCCATCAATACATCTTCACGATGCGGGATCTCCGCAAGATCGTCCCGCCGCAGCGCGAAATCCTCAAGGGGATCTACCTCTCCTTCTACCCCGGCGCCAAGATCGGGGTGATCGGCGGCAATGGGGCCGGCAAGTCGACCCTGCTCCGGATCATGGCGGGCGTCGACCAGGAGTTCCTGGGCGAAGCGAAACCGGCGGACGGCGTCAAGGTCGGCTACCTGCCGCAGGAGCCGGTGCTCGACTCGACCAAGGACGTCCGCGGCAACGTCGAGGAGGCGCTCCAGCCGATTCGGGATCTGCTGACCCAGTTCGAAGTAATTTCAGCCAAATTCGCCGAACCGATGAGCGATGACGAAATGCAGACGCTGATGGACAAGCAGGCGTCGCTGCAGGACCGGATCGAGGCGGCCAACGCCTGGGAACTCGACCGCACTCTCGACATCGCCATGGATGCGCTGCGCTGTCCCCCGGCCGATTCCGCGGTCGACACCCTGTCGGGCGGCGAGAAGCGGCGCGTTGCCCTCTGCCGCCTGCTGCTCTCCAAGCCCGACATGCTGCTGCTCGACGAGCCGACCAACCACCTCGACGCCGAGTCGGTGGCGTGGCTGGAACGCTACCTCAAGGACTTCCCGGGAACGGTGGTCGCGATCACCCACGATCGCTATTTCCTCGATAACGCCGCCGAGTGGATCCTGGAGCTCGAGCATGGTGCCGGCATTCCCTGGAAGGGGAATTATTCCTCCTGGCTCGACCAGAAGGAGAAGAAGCTCGAGGTCGAGGAGAAGCAGGCCTCGGCTCGGCGGCGGACGCTGGAACGCGAGCTCGAATGGGTGCGGATGAGCCCCAAGGCGCGGCAGGCGAAGAGCAAGGCGCGTCTGGCAGCCTACGAATCGCTGGTGCAGGAAGAGCAGAAGGCCGACGCGACCGGGCACGAGATCCTGATTCCACCGGCGCCCAGGCTGGGCGACGAAGTCGTCATCGCCAAGAAGCTGGCCAAGTCATACGGCGACAAGATTCTCTTCGACAATCTCAACTTCTCGCTGCCGCGGTCGGGGATTGTTGGCATCATTGGCCCGAATGGCGCGGGCAAGACGACGCTCTTCCGGATGATCACCGGCCAGGAAACAGCTGACAGCGGCGAACTGATCGTCGGCAAGACGGTGCAGACGGCGTATGTCGATCAGTCGCGTGAGGCGCTCGACCCGGACAAGACGGCGTTCCAGGAGATTGCTGGCGACCTCGACACGCTGCAGTTCGGCACTCGCAGCATCAACTCGCGGGCATATTGTGGCTGGTTCGGCTTCCGCGGCAGTGACCAGCAGAAGAAGGTCGGCCTCCTGTCGGGCGGCGAGCGCAATCGCCTGCACCTGGCCAAGCTGCTCAAGAAGGGCGGCAACCTCCTGCTCCTCGACGAACCGACCAACGACCTTGATGTCGACACGCTGCGCGCGCTGGAAGACGCGCTGCTCACCTTCTCGGGGTGCGCGGTGGTGATCTCCCACGATCGCTGGTTCCTCGACCGGATCGCCACCCATATCCTGGCGTTCGAGGGCGACTCCGAAGTGGTCTGGTTCGAGGGGAACTATCAGGACTACTCGGCGGACCTCAAGAAGCGGAAGGGCGTCAATGCCGACCAGCCGCACCGGTTGAAGTACCGGAAGTTGACGCACTAGGAACTTGTCATCCAGAGCGAAGCGAAGGATCGGTCGGGTGAACGCCACATTGTCATCCTGAGCGCAGCGAAGGATCGGTCGGGTGAGCGCGATCGGGTGAGCTCGCGGCTAAAGCCGCGGCTCGGCACACAAGTGCTGAAGCACTCCTTCCTGCGTGGACCAACTTGCGGCTCGTTTGTCGCCCTGAACGCAGTGAAGGGCTTCCGGGAGTTGTGGCGTTATGAGCCGGGCTACGCACGCCGGCGAGCCCGGAAGCCCCTCGCTCCGCTCGGGGCGACAACAAGGCCAGCGTCCAGTGTCCAGTGTCCAGTATAGTCCGCCAGACTCCCCTAGACATCCCAAGGTAGCAGCGCTACGATTCCCCTAGATTCACTAAGGGAGTTCCCATGCCGCGCTCGCCCGTCGACCTCCTGCAGGGCTCGCTCGACCTGCTCGTCCTCAAGATGCTCTCCTGGGGCCCGATGCACGGCTTCGGGATCGCGCGGTGGCTGCGCCAGCTGAGCGATGACGCGTTGCAGATCGAGGAGGGCTCGCTCTACCCGGCGCTCTACCGGATGGAGAACAAGCGGTGGATCAAGTCGGAGTGGCGCGTCACGGAGAACAACCGGCGCGCCAAGTACTACCGGCTCACGGCGGCGGGGCGAAAACAGTTCGCGATCGAGTCGGGGAGCTGGCTGCAGTTCGCGGCGGCGATGACGCGGGTCCTGCGCGCCACCGCGCAGCCGGGCGCCGTCTGATGAACAATCGTGACGAGCCGTCGCGCCCCGATCGCCGCTTCTGGCGCAAGGCGCCCACCGCGAACGTCGCCGATGAAGTGGCCTTTCACCTGCAGTCGGCAATTGACGAAGGGCTCGCCGCCGGGCTCTCTGCGGATGCAGCCCGCGCGGCGGCGTTGCAACGCTTTGGTGATGTGGAGCGCGTCTCCGCCGAACTGCACCACCTGGCGGTCCGGGGCGAGCAGACGCTGTACCGCAGGGAATGGCTGGAAGGTGTCGTGCAGGACGCCCGCCATGGCCTCCGCCAGCTGCGGGCCTCGCCCGGCTTCACGCTGATCGCCTTGCTCACCCTGGCCCTCGGCATCGGCGCCAATACCGCGATCTTCTCGCTGGTCGATTCGGTGATGCTCCGGCCCCTCGGTTTTGCGGACCCGTCGCGTCTGTACGACTTGCGTCCGCTCTCGCCCGAAGGCGATGCGCATTACAACGTGGCGTTTCCCAACTACCTGGCATGGTCGACGGGCACGCGCCTTTTCGCGGCGATCGGCGGCACGACGAATCAGAGTTTCACGCTCACCGGTGCGGGCGCTCCGCAACGCCTCACCGGATTGCGAGCGTCGGCGACGTATTGGCAGGCGCTGGAGAGTCCGCCGGTTGCCGGACGGTATTTCACCCAAGCAGAGGATCGGGTCGGCGGTCCACGCGTCGTGGTGATCTCCCATGCCCTGTTCGTCAACGCGTTCGGCTCGGATCCCGGTGTAGTGGGCCGCGCCATTCTCCTCGACGGCTTGCCCTTCACCGTGATTGGCATTGCCCCCGACACCTATGCGCCGATCGCCAACGGCGCGGCACTCTGGGTCCCGCTCGCGATCACGACCCGGGAATCGCAGATGTACGGCGATCATGAAATGGTCGTGACTGGGCGCCTGCGACCTGGCGTGTCGCTTGACGCTGGTCTCGCCGAGCTGCGTGGCTTCGAACGCGACATCCAGCACATCCAACCCGACGACGGATTCACTGGCAAGGTCGTCGGTCGGCCGGCGGTCGAAGCTCTCGTCGGCCATACCGCCGAACGACAGTTCCTGGTGCTGCTCGGCGCGGTCGGCCTCGTCCTGCTGATCGCGTGTGGCAACGTCGCCAACCTGCTCCTGGCTCGTGCCGTCTCACGCCGTGGTGAGATCGCGATCCGGAACGCGCTCGGTGCCAACCGGCGACGCATTGTCGCGCAGATGTTGGTGGAGAGCGGCGTCCTCACCATGGGCGGCGCCCTGCTGGGTGTTGCGGCCGGGGCGATCATCCTTCGCGTGCTGGTGGCAAGCGCCCCGGCCGGAATACCGCGCCTCGCCGACGCGACCATCAACGGCCGAGTGCTGCTCTTCACGATGGTGGTGGCCATCGTCGCTGGACTGCTGTTCGGCGTCGTCCCGGCTTGGCGCGCCTCACAGACTGACCTGCAGGCGACGCTACGGGCGAGTGGCCGTGACGGTCGCACCGGCAACGACCCGCTGCGCGGCGCCCTCGTCATCGCGGAGATCGCCGTGGCCCTTGTCCTGTTGACGGCGGCAGGCCTGCTGATCCGCAGCAGCATGGCCATGCAGCGTGAGGCCACCGGTTTTGATGCGTCCAGTCTCCTCACCACGCGCGTTGCCTTGCCGATCGCCCAGTACGGCGACCTGTCGGTCGGTGGCACCTACGCCCGCATCCTCGACGGCGTTCGCGCCATTCCAGGTGTGACCAGCGCCGCCATGATCTCCCGGATGCCGATCGGAGCCGGCGGCGCCGATTGCATGGTGACCGCACCCGGGATCACCCCGGCCGGCGACGATGGACGCGACGCCCAGTTTCGGAGCGTATCGCCCGACTATTTCCGCACCATCGGCACGCCGATCCTGCGCGGCAGGGCCATTGATGCGACCGACATGACAAGTGGCCCGCTCGTCGCGGTCATCAATGCTCGTCTGGCCCATTCCCTCTTTGGCGATCGCGATCCGATCGGGCGGCAGATCCTGCATTGCATCGGCATCAACGACGGCTATCAGCATACGGCGGCCCGCACCGTGATTGGCGTTGCGGCAGATGTCCGCGCGAACGGCCTGGACAACGATTTTGTCGACCAGGTGTACTACCCCTACACGCAGTTCTTTGAGCGCACTGCGGCACTGTTGATCCGCGCGCCAGGAAACCCGGTCGCCCTGATGCCAGCCGTCCGCCGAGCGGTTGCAGCGGTCGACCCCTCGCTGCCGCTCTTCCGCACGGCAACAATGGACGCCATTGTCCACGACTCGACGGCCTCGCCACGTTTCACCATGCTCTTGCTCATCCTGCTGGGAGGTACCGGGCTCCTGCTCGCCGCAATCGGGATTTACGGCGTGATCGCGTATCAGGTCGGGCAGCGCACGCGCGAGATTGGCGTCCGCCTGGCGCTTGGCGCAACGCCTGGCTCGGTCTGGTCTCTTGTCGTGCGTCAGGCGATGACCGTCGCGTTGGCGGGCGTGCTCGCAGGAGAGCTCCTCGCGCTGGTGGCGGCGCGGGCGTTGTCGGGACTGATCTATGGTGTCGCGCCGTCCGATCCACTGACATTCACCAGCATGGGAGTGATCCTGACCGGGACGGCACTTGTCGCCTCTCTCGTTCCGGCCGTTCGCGCCACCCGGATCGACCCGATTCGAGCGCTGCGGAGTTAGGCGAGAGCAGAATCCTGGCCGGCGCAGTCGCGCCCCACTCATCCCCCGTCCCCGTCAAACGACGTTATTTTCCGCGCATCCCCAACCGGAGTCCTGGTCCATGCGCGTCTCGCTTGTTGGCGTGACACGCAGCCTGCCGCTTGCCGCAGCGCTGCTTTCGCTTGTCTCTGTCACAGCCCTTCATGCCCAGGGCCGCGGACGTACCGCGACACCCGCCCCAGCGGCCGTGCCCACGGCGATGAATCCAGCGGGCGAAGCCGACAGCCAGTCGCCGCTCAACATCGAGGGCTACATCACGCCGCGCGAGTCGATCGCCAAGCTGGTGACCGCTCCCCGCGAAAACGTGGTGACGTACACGACGACGAGCCCGGGGGCTCGCAAGTACCTGATTCATGTCCTGAGCGACGGCCTGCCAACCCTGGCTCAGCTTGGCCGCCCGCATTACAACCTCGGCGGCTTCCAGGTCGACATCGGCGGCAATCGCGCTCGCGCGATGACGACCAACAGCAAGATCGGTTTTGATCTCTTCGACTGGGCCGCGAACAGGCACATTGCGGTACAGATCCCGGCCGGCGCCCGCGTCAGTACGGCGACGTTCGCACCCGACGGTTCGCAGCTCGCCTTCATTGCCGATTTCCCGACGTCCACGCAGGTCTATCTCGCCGATCCTGCGACCGGCAAGTCGCATCCGCTGACCACCACGTCGCTGCTCGCCACCAACGTGCAGAACATCGAGTGGACTGGCGACTCGCGCGCGATTCTGGCCGTACTGATACCGGATGGTCGCGGTGCGGAACCGAAGGAAGCCGCGATTGCCTCGGAACCGCGCGTGCGTGTCAACGAGGACCGCAAGCTGCACACCGAGTTCTTCCCGTCGCTGCTGGAATCCCCGCACGAGAAGGCGCTGCTGGAGTACTACACCGTGGGCCAACTGGCCCGGATCGATGTCAAGACGAAAGCGATCACGAAGATCGGCGCGCCGGGGATGATTCAGCGACTCGATGCCGCGCCGACTGGCAAGTACTTCCGCGTCACCTATCTCGACAAGCCGTTCTCCTACATCCTGCCGGTCTCCAGCTTCGGCAACACGCAGGTGATTGTTGACGAATCGGGTCACGTGCTGAATCGACTGGCGCACCGCCCGCTGCGCGAGGAGCAGGATACCGCGCGTGACAGTACGGCAGCGGGACGCGGTGGTATCGGTGGCGGGCGAGGCGGTGCGCTCGCCGTCAACGACACCGGACGTCGCAACCTTGCCTGGCACCCGACCGAGCCGGCGATGATCTACGAACAGATGGCGCCCTTCGCGCCGGGTCAGCGCCCCGACACCAGCATCAAGCGCAAGGATCGGGTGCTCGAATGGGCAGCGCCGTTCGAATCGGTGAATGCGTCGCCCAAAGTGCTGTACGAAACCGATGGACGGATCGGCAGCGTCGCCTTTTCCGATGACGGCCACATCATGTTCGTGAGCCAGACCGGCACCGGTGTGCCGACCGAGGTTGCCGTCTATTTCGACGAAGCAGGCAAGGCTTATCCGGTGATTGCGGCGCGCACTGGTCGCGGCGGCGCTGGTGGTGGCCGAGCTGGCGGCGGCGGGCGCGGCGGTGCGGGCGGTGGTGCCGTCAACACCTCGGCGCTGATGATGAAGGCGGGGTCGCACGGCGACCAGGTCGTGCTGATGTCGACCGACGGCAAGTATGTCTATACCGAGAGCGGCAACAATGCTGGCGGGCGCGGGGCCGCCGCTGAGAGCAACACCCCGGCGACACCGGCCAAGGCATCGATCGACCGGATCAACGTCAAGACCGGGATCCGTGAGCGGATCTACGAGACCAATAGCGAACTGCCTGAGACGATCGCCGCCCCGCTCGACGACGACGTCGACCACGTGCTGGCAACCCGCGAGTCGCCGACCGTGGTGCCGCAGTCGTATGTCATTGATACCAAGACCCACGACGCCAAGCAGATCACCGACAACCACGACGTCATGCCGGAGATGGCGGCGCTGATCCACAAGACCATCTATGCCACTCGCGCCGACGGCCACCACTTCAAGATCAACGTCACGCTGCCCGCCGACTGGAAGCCGGGCACTCGGCTACCGGCGCTGTTCTGGTTCTATCCAGCGGAGTTCGCGAGCCAGGACGCCTACGATCGTCCCGCGCGCGGCGCGGCGGGAGCAGCCACCGCCAATCGCTTCCCCACCTATGCGCCGCGCAGCATCACTTTCATGACGTTCGCGGGCTACGCGGTGATCGAACCCGACACGCCGATCTTTGCGCAGAATGGCCAGCTCCCCAACGATCACTACGTCGACGACATCCGTGACGATCTCTACGCCACCATCAATGCGCTTGACACGCTGGGGCTGATTGACCGGACTCGGCTGGCGATTGGCGGGCACAGCTACGGCGCCTTCAGCACGGCGAATGCGATGGTGCATACCCCGTATTTCAAGGCCGGCATCGCGGGCGACGGCGACTACAATCGCACGCTCACGCCCACTGGCTTCCAGAATGAGCGGCGCGATCTCTGGCAGGGGAAGGAGACCTATCTCGACATGTCGCCGTTCCTCTATGCCGATCACCTGAGCGGGGCGCTATTGATGTACCACTCGGAAGAGGACCAGAACGTCGGCACGGCGCCGGAGAACTCGATCCGGATGTTCCACGCGCTGCAGTCGCTGGGGAAGACGACTTCGCTCTACATGTATCCGTACGAGGATCACGGCCCCGTAGCGCGCGAGACGGTCCTCGACCAGTGGGCACGCTGGACGGCGTGGCTGGACAAGTACGTCAAGAATGCCAATCAGCCGGCCAAGCCGCTGACGCCGTAACGTTTTCAGGGGCGGACCGGTATACCTGTCGATGCCGCCCTTCCCCGAGCCATCCGACCGGGCCCTGATGCACGATGTCCAGCGCGGCGATCTGGCTGCGCTGGACATGCTCTTTGCTCGGCACCATCGACGACTCTACAGCTTCCTGGCGCGCCTCACTGGCGACCCTGACGCGGCAGATGATCTGGTTCAGGACGCCTTCCTGCGTCTGCTTCGCTTCAAGGCGTCGTTCCGTGCCGATGGCGAGTTCATCCCGTGGCTCTTCCGGATTGCGCGGAACCTGGCTGTCGACCGGTATCATGGCGCTGAGCCGACCAGTGCATCCGCCAGCGACGCGCTCGTGGCCGAGAGCGACGGCGCACTCGACGTATTGCTTCGCGACGAGCGCCAGCATCAGTTGGAACAGGCGCTGGCTACTCTCCCCTTGGCCCAACGCGAAGTGTTGCTGCTGCATGGGACCGAACACCTGAGTCATCGTGACCTGGGAGCCGTCCTCGGCTGCACCGAGGGCGCCGCGCGGGTGCGGGTGCATCGGGCGCTCGCCGCCCTGCGCGGGGCATGGCACGCAACCACTGGAGAACCGCGATGAACGACGACTATTCGGACGGCGAGGTCGAGCTGCTCGACGGACTGCATCGCCTCCACCCGTCTGCGCCAGCGGCTGACATCCGCGAACGGTTTCGGGCACGGACAGCTGCGTATCGCCCACGGCGGACGCCCCATCGTTCCGCCGTGCTGCTGGCGCTCGCCGCGATGCTGCTCCTCACCGTGGCACTTCTCCGGTCGCACGATCGCGACAACCATGAGCAGGAAACGATCGGGTTGCAGCGGCAACTCACGGCCGCACTCCAGAATCTGTCGGCCGCGACTCGCCTGCAGGCGATCAACACCGCGAAGAGCGCTCCTGCCGGCGACAGCGTCGTCACCGCCGCGCTGGTCAGCGCGCTGCTGCATGACCAGAACGCCAACGTCCGGGTCGCAGCTGCCGAGGCGCTGGCGCAGCTGGCGCCATCACGGGCGGTCCGGCTCGCCGCAGCGCAGGGACTGGCGACCGAGCGGTCGCCTTTTGTCCAGGTCGCCTTGCTTGACGTCGTCCGGCAGCTGCAACCGGCCGATCGCGTCCACATCGTGCGCCAGCTGCTGGCGCAACCCGATCTTGACGCTGACGTGCGCGATGCCGCGACCCAACTGTCGACCCTCTGATTGCGAGGCCACCATGACACGGATACCGTCGTTGCTCAGTAGCGCGGTCTTTCTGATCGCAGTGCAGATGCCGCTGAACGCGCAACAGGCCGTTCCACCAAGCACGGTGAACATTGCGCCGGGAACATCGGTGACGATCAATGTACGCCGCGGAACGGTGGTTGTGGTTGGCGTTGCTGTCCCTGCCGCCAACTGGTTTGTCACGGGAATCCACCCGGATCGAACCAGTTCGTTGCTGCCACCAGGCAGGTGGAACCGTTCGGTCACATCCGGCGGTCAACTGCAGATTGACATCGATCCGCCAGATTCGATCGGGCTCGCGTCATTGGTCGTCCATGTCGCGGTCCCCAACACCGTGAAGCAACTGCGCGTGCATACGACGACGGGCGACGTCAACGTCTCGGCATTCGATGGCGATGTGGTTGTCGCAACCGACAGCGGCTCCTTCCAGGGCACAACGCTGCGCGGGGCCGTGATTGCCGAGACGCTCAACGGGCCGATCGAGCTCACGCTCCCCGGTGTGCAACCGTACCGGGCGGTTGACCTGATGTCGCGCAACGGTGGCGTCACCTTGAACATTGCCAGCCTAGGCGGCACCTCCCTTCCCGATCTCCTTCTCGCCTGCGCGCCTGATAGCCACCTTCCGCCTCACAATGACGCGTCGACAACGACTCTGCTGGCGTACTTCGGGATCGCAGCTGCCCAGAACAACTGCAGCGCCGGACCTGCGGCGGCCGCATCGAGCGCGCCAGCGGGGCCTGGAAGAGTCAATACCATCGCTGGGACATGGCGGGCTGGCGGGGCCGTTGTCTCGCTCCGGGCGCTCAAGGGGAACATCCTCATTCGGGCAACGGGCCGACCACAGCTGACGATCGCAACGAACGGATTCGAGCAGGCCTTTCTTCAAAGCGTGAGTGGCGACTCGTCCGTCACCATCGCCGTCGGACGCGGATCGCTCAGCCTGGGGGTGATCCAGCGTGACACCTCTTCCTCGATGATCGGGTGGAGCGCCGAGCTGACTGGGATCGACGGAAAGCGAGCAACCATTGGAGAAAACGGCTGGTTTCACCACGAGGTGATTGACGGATCCTTGCATATCGAGGCGACGCCACCCGGCGATAGTAGCGCGTCGCTTGCCCTGCATGTCACCGTACCCCGCAGCGTCAAACGCGTTCACGTCATCATGACGAAAGGCGACGTCACGGTATCGGGATTCGGCGGGGACCTCGTTGTCGAGAGCGACAGCGGTAACGTCGTGGGAACAGGGCTTGGCGGCGGTGTTGATGTCGATGCCGAGAACGGTGCGATCGATGTCGGAGTCAACGGCAACACGCCTCGCGCGTCGATCAGCCTTTTCGCGCGGAACGGACCTCTTCGCCTGGCAACGCCGTCACATGGGAAGGGACCTTCCGAGATGCGGCTGACCTGCCCGGTGCAGCTCCCTCCGAACGATCACTCCGAGCACGACGCGATTGTCGTGGACGCCCAGATCATCTCGCAGGTGATCAAGTGCGAGGTGGGGGACGTTGCCGGCAGCAAACGGCTCGACATCGTCACTTTGATGGGACGCTGGTCGGATGGCCATGCGCGGGTCGAGCTGACGGCATTGCAAGGGGGAATCACGCTCCGGCAGCCGTGAGCGGCGCGCGGAAAACAACGCGCTGACCGGGGGCCGGGCCGTTTATCTTGATTCGGCGGATTGCTGCTCGCGTTCCGCCATGTCGCCACCCCGCCTCGGAGACGCTGCTTGATGCCGTTGCCTGCCAAGATTCCGGACCTGCCGCCGCGACTGGAGGGCCTCGCCGCCCTCGCCCTCAATCTCTCGTGGAGCTGGCACCGACAGGCCCGCGGCCTCTTCCGGCGCGTCGACGACGATCTCTGGCGCCAATACCACCACAATCCGATCATGGTACTCCGTAACACCCCCACCGAGCGGCTCGAGGCGCTGGCGCACGACCCCGACTTCTGCGCCCACTATGACCGCGTGATGGCGTGGTTCTACCAGGACCAGCTGTCGCTCGATGGCTGGTTCCGCAGTCAGTACCCGGACATCGCGACCGACCGGCCGGTCGCCTACTTCTGCGCGGAGTTCGGGCTGCACTCGTCGGTGCCGATCTACTCCGGCGGCCTCGGGATCCTGGCCGGCGATCACTGCAAGACCGCCTCCGACCTGGCCGTTCCCTTTGTCGGCGTCGGGCTCTTCTACAAGAAGGGGTACTTCGACCAGAAGATCACCCCCGAAGGGTGGCAGGAAGATTCCGACGAAGAGGTCAACCCCGACAACACGCCGCTGGTGGCGGTCCTCGGCCCCAACGGCGAGCCGTGGGTCACGGTCCTCAACACCTTCGGCCGCGCCGTGCACATCGCAGCCTGGACGATGCGCGTCGGTCGCGCGCCGCTCTACTTTCTCGACACCGACCTCGAGATCAATCACGAGTCCGATCGCGACCTCACCAGCAAGCTCTACTCCGGCGGAGCCGAGATGCGGTTGCGCCAGGAGTGGATTCTCGGCACCGGTGGCGTGCGCGTACTGCGCGCGCTCGGCATCAACCCGGGTGCCTGGCACGCCAACGAAGGTCACGCGGCGTTCATGATGCTGGAGCGGCTCCGCGAACTGGTCGGCTCGGGCACGCCGATGGACGAGGCGGTGCCGATCGTCCGGCGCGCATCGGTCTTCACGACCCACACGCCGGTCCCCGCCGGACATGACACCTTCAATCTCGGCCGGGTGGCCGAATGCGCCGGACTTCCATATCTGGAAGACTTCGGCGCCGATGCCGAGCGCGCAGTCGGCCTGGGCGTCCGGCCCAGCGGCGATCCGCACCAGTTCCACATGACCGTCCTGGCGATTCAACTCGCCTCGCACGTCAATGGTGTAGCCCAGCGGCACGGCGCCGTGTCCCGGGAACTGTGGGGCGACCTCTGGGGTGATCGTCCTGTAGAGCAGGTCCCCATCGGCGCGGTGACCAACGGGGTTCACCTCGCGACGTGGATGGCCAACGCGATGATGCGGCTGCTGGACTATCACCTCGGCGACGACTGGGGCGAACGCCTCGACGACGCGGAGACATGGGACGCGGTGCTCGGTCTGGATGCGCGTGAGCTCTGGAACACCCATGTCGACCTGAAGCGCACCCTGCTCCGCTACCTCCGCGAAGAGGCCCGTCGCCGCTGGCGCGATGAATGGAGCGAGGCCGCCCAGGTCGTTGCGGCCGGCACGCTGCTCGATCCGGCGGTGTTCACGATTGGTTTTGCCCGCCGATTTGCGACCTACAAGCGCGCCAACCTGCTCTTCCGCGATATCGAACGGCTGCGGACGATCGTGACCAACAGCAAGCGGCCGGTCCAGTTGATCATTGCCGGCAAGGCGCACCCACAGGACAATCCGGGCAAGGAAATCCTGCAGTCGCTCTATCACTACACTCGTGACCCGGTCTTCGAAGGGCGGGTCGCGTTTCTTGAAGACTACGACATGCATCTGGCCCATCTCCTGGTGCAGGGCGTTGACCTCTGGCTCAACGTGCCGCGCGTTCCCCTGGAAGCGTCGGGCACCAGCGGCATGAAGGCGGCCCTCAACGGCGTGCCGCAACTGAGCACCATCGATGGCTGGTGGGAAGAGGCATTCACTGGCAAGAACGGCTGGGCGATTCCCAAGGCCAGTGCCGACGAGGACGCCGATGCGGTCGACGCCGAGCATCTCTACCAACTGCTCGAGCAGCAGGTCATTCCGCTCTGGTACGAACAGGACGACGCCGGCATTCCGCGCCGCTGGGTCCAGCGGATGAAGGAGTCGATGCGCGTGGCTGGTCGCAAGTTCACCGCACGGCGGATGCTGCAGGACTATTCGAACCGGTATTACGCGCCGATCCTGCGAGGCGACCCGCTCGTGGACGACCCACCACTTCGCGGATGAGTGCATGAGCAAGCCGTTCACGCTGCCGACGATCGACGGAGAGACGCCGATGGTTGTCCATCTCGCCGCCGAGTACTATCCGTATGCTCGCACTGGCGGACTGGCGGAGGCGGCGTGGGGCCTGCATCGCGATCAGGCCCGCTCGGGGCTGCAGACGATGGCGATCATGCCGCTCTATCGGACGGTGCAACAGCACTTGCGCCGCCCGGTGCCGATCGGCGATTCGTTCACGCTGCAGTTCGGTGACCGCACCGAGACCTTCCGGCTCTGGCAGGACCTGGAGCCAGCATCGGAGACGCCGACCTGCTTCATCGCGCACGCCGGCTTCTTTGATCGCGCCGGATTGTATGGCGAAGGCGGCGCCGACTATCCTGACAACTATCTCCGTTTTGCGGCCTTTGCCGCCGCTGCCGTGGCGGCGCTGCCACGTATCACCAGCGGGCCCGTGCTGCTGCATGCACACGACTGGCATGCCGCGCTGGCACCGGTCTACCTGCGCCAGTGGTGGGGTGGCGATCCGTGGTTCGACCGGATTCCGGTGGTGCTCTCAGTCCACAATGGCGGTTATCAGGGACACTTCGGTCGCGAGGTGATGCCCGAGATCGGTTTGCCGTGGTCGCTCTGGACCGCCGACAAGCTCGAGTGGTACGGCAAGACCAACTATCTCAAGGGCGGCCTCACCCACTGCGACATGGCCACCACCGTCAGCCCGACTCACGCCGAGGAGTTGCGGACACCGGCCGGCGGCTTCGGCTTGCAGGAAGTATTCGAGTGGATGGGCGATCGCTTCACCGGCGTGCTCAACGGCATCGATCAGGATGTGTGGGACCCGGCCAGCGATACCCAGATCGCTGCGCCCTACTCGGCGGCGAACCTCGATGCCAAGCAGGCCTCGAAGGCGGCGCTGCAGCGGCATTTCGGCCTGCCGGAGAATCCCTTCATTCCGGTCGTTGGGCTGGTCGGCCGGATGGCGACGCAGAAGGGGCTCGACATTGTTGTCCACAATACCGCGCTCTTTCACTTTGCCGCGCAGTATGTCTTCATGGGGAGCGGCGATCGGCGGCTCGAGCAGGGCGTACAGGGATTGCATCACGCGATGCCGAGCCGCATCGGCGTGGAGACCGTCTTCTCGGATGCGCTGGAGCACGTGGTGATCGCCGGGTCGGACCTGTTGTTGATGCCATCGCAATATGAGCCGTGCGGCCTCACGCAGATGCGGGCGCAACGCTATGGCACGATCCCGGTGGCGCGACGCGTGGGCGGCCTGGCCGACACTATCGACGATGGGCTCACCGGCTTTCTCTTTGACGCCTTCGACGAACGCGCCCTGGTGGGCGGCATGTGGCGCGCCTTGACGGAACACCGGTCGCCCCGGGCCTGGCGGCAGATGCAGTGCGAGGCGATGTCGCGCGAGTTCGGCTGGGATCAGGCCGCCGGCCGCTACATCGAGATCTATGAGCGCGCCATCGCCCTGTCCGACGGACGCACCCGGTGAGCCTGCGCTTTGTCCTGACGCTGCACTCTCACTTGCCCTGGGTGCTCAATCGCGAGCGCTGGCCGCACGGCTCCGACTGGATCTGCGAAGCAGCACTCGACAGTTACCTGCCGCTGGTCGCGATGCTGGAAATGCTCGAACGCGAGCGGGTGATGCATCCGATCACGCTGGGGATCACGCCGATCCTTGCGGCGCAGTTTGCGCATCCGGCCTTTCGCCACGAACTCGACTACTACTTCGCGCACCGGCTCGAGACGATCGCAGAAGCAGCTGATTCGCTGCGGCTGACCGGCGACACGGACCTCCTTGCCCTGGTGCCGTACTGGCAACGTCATGTGCTGCGATTGCGCGAGACCTGGCAACGCATCGACAAGGACCTGATCGGCGCGTTCCGTCGCCACGCCGAAGGCGGCCGACTCGAACTCATCTCGTCGGGCGCTACCCACGGCTTCCTGCCGCTGCTCGGCCGCGACGAAAGCATTCGGTTGCAATTGCTGGTCGGGCGCGCGGAGCATGGCCGCCACTTTGGCGAGCTGCCGCGCGGCTGCTGGGTGCCAGAGTGCGCCTATCGCCCGGCCGGCGAGTGGCATCCCCTCCCCGACGCACCGCATCACGATGGGCCGCGCGTCGGCATCGAGGATCACCTGCGTCACGCCGGCTTCCAGTGGTTCTTTGCCGACTCGCACATGGTCGAGGCGGGCGAGGCCTTCGACCCATACAGCAACCTGCCCCGCAAGCGGCCCGCGACTGCGGGCAAGCGTTCGCCGTATCGCGCCTACCGCGTGGGCAACGCACGCCGCGGCCGGCCGATCGACGTGCTGGTGCGTGACCCGGTGTCCACCGAACAGGTCTGGAGCAGGTATGGCGGGTATCCAGGCGATCCGCACTATCTGGAGTTCCACAAGATCCGCCAACCGGGGGGACTCAAGCTCTGGCGCGTGACCGGTTCCGACGTCGATCTCGGCGCCAAGCGGCGGTATGAACCCGATGAGGCCAACGCCTCAACTGTGCGCCACGCCCAGCATTTCCAGGAGCTGCTCGACAACATCTCCGCCGGCGCAGGCCCGGACGACGGGATCATTGCGGCACCCTTCGATACCGAGCTCTTCGGCCACTGGTGGTTTGAAGGGATCGAATTCTTGCAGCATCTGTATGAACGGTTCGGCAGTGGCGCGGCAGCGGTCCATGCACTGCCGGCCGGACAGGCGCTTGCAGAAGCACCGGCCGAGCTCGCCCTGCAGCTGAAAAGCGGGTCGTGGGGCAAGGACGGCGACTTTTCGATGTGGCTCAATCCCGAAACCGAATGGACCTGGCGGCGACTCTGGGGGATCGAGGAGCGCTTCTGGCGCGCGGTGCCGCATGTGCTGTCGCTCGGTGACGCCCGACTGATCCTCGAGCAGGCTGCGCGGATGCTGTTGCTGGCCCAGAGTTCGGACTGGCAGTTCATCATTTCGACCGGTGCGGCCGGCGACTACGCCACCAAACGATTCAACGAACATTGCGCCGGCCTGGAAGCGCTGCTGCCGTATCTCGAAATGCCGTCGCCTGACCTCGCTGCTGGCGCTGAGCTGGCTGACCGCCTTCACGCCGTAGATGATCCGTTCCCCGAACTCTTCGGCGCGATCGCCGCAGCCTCCGACATCCCCGAGTGAGTGGCGCGATGCGCGACCTTGTCATCCACGGACACTTCTATCAACCGCCGCGCGAAGACCCGTGGCTGGAACTGACACCGCGCGAGCTGAGCGCCAGCCCGGACCATGACTGGAACGAGCGGATTACTCGCCAGTGTTACGAACCATTGGCGCGGGGCCAGATTGTCGACGCCCAGGGGCGGCTGACCGGCCTGATCAACGCCTACGCCTGGTGTTCATTCGACATCGGACCGTCGCTCTTCCGCTGGTTCGACGATCACGCACCACATGTTGGCGCCGCCATTGTCGCGGGTGATCGCGAGTCTGCTGCGCGCCTTGGCCATGGCAACGCGATCGCCATGCCGTATCACCACGCCATCCTGCCGCTGCTCTCACGGCGCGACAAGGTCACCGAGGTGCGCTGGGGTGTCCGTGATTTTGTCCGCCGCTTCGGCCGCGATCCGATGGGAATCTGGCTTCCGGAAGCCGCCGTCGACGACGAGACACTTGACGTGCTCGCGCAGGAGCGAATCCGGTTTACGGTGCTCTCTCCCGGACAGGTTGATCGACCGCCGTCGCATGGCCGGCCCGGACGTTGGCGAGGTCCGTCAGGTGAAGTCGCCGTCTTCGTGTACGACGGCCCATCGGCGCACAATGTCGCCTTTGGTGGCGCGCTTGATGATGTATCTCGCTGGGAAGCCGGACTGATGAGCGTGCCACTCGCCGACGATGGTGGCGCGACGGTTGTGTCGCTGGCCACCGATGGCGAGACGTTCGGGCACCATCACCGACAGGGTGACCTCGCGCTGGCGTCGCTGCTCGATCGCGTTAGTCAGCGCAGCGACGCCCGGATGACCAACTTCGCGGCGATCCTCGCCACGACGCCGCCCGCCGAAGAAATCACGCTGGTATCACCGAGTTCGTGGAGTTGTCCCCACGGTGTTGGTCGGTGGTTCCGCGACTGCGGCTGCCATTACGAACCGAATACCTCGCAAGCCTGGCGGGCCCCGTTGCGCCAGGGACTTGATACGCTGGCAACCGGGATTCACGAAGTCGTCGAGCGTGATTGGCCTGCAAGTGCCGGCGACCTGTGGCGCGCGCGCGATGCGGCTGGCCCCGGGCTGCTCTTTGCGGCCGATGCCGCGCCGGGGATCGTGCCGGCGGACACCGATGGCCGGAAACTGCTCGACGCGCTCACCCATGCGCTGGCGATGTTCACGTCGTGCGCCTGGTTCTTTGACGACATCGGTCGACTCGAGCCGCGCATCGTACTCCGTCACGCCGCGCGCGCCCTCGAGCTGCTGCCGGACGCCGACGCCATGCGACTGGAAGGGCCGCTCGTCGCAACGTTGGCCACGGCCCATAGCAACGATCCGGAAAAGGGCGACGGCGCCGCCATCTGGCAGCGCGATGTCCTTCCGGATGCCGCTGGGCCGGCGCACCTCGCCGCTGGACTCGGTGCCTTGCGCGAACTGGCGCCTGGCGCGCTCGATGATGTCATCATGCCGGCGCACCGCTGGGAGGTCGATGGCGACGCGCTGGTACTGATGCAGGTCCGGATCGGTGAGCAGTCCCGGTGGCACGTCGCTGGAATCGTCAATGGGGTGATCGCGACCCACGCCGATGTCCGCCTCCTTCCCGACGGCATACCGCGCGTCGTGTCAGTCGCTGCGTTTCCAGACCCGATCCGCGGCGCATTGCGGGAAGCCGCAACTCCATTGGTGCTGGACGCTGCCCTGGTGCCCACGGATATGGTGCAGCTGCGCGCCGGGTTGCTCGATCGCGACGCCGCCCGCGAACGGGCACTGTACGGAGCGTTGGCACTGCTGGCCCGCGACGGCATGGAAGCGGGGGTCGTGGCGCATGGCGTGCTCGACCTCTACGACCTGGAGCACGCGCGTCCGTCCGACGCCGCACGTGCCAGCGCCTTCCTGCACCTCGCGGCCCTTCCGGCCGCGCCGATCCGTGATCTTCTCGCGGAACGGTTTGGTGTCCGCCTTGCTGCCACTCCCGCGCCATGAGCGAACCGCTGCGCTTCTGTCTGGCGCTGCACCTGCACCAACCGGTCGGCAACTTCGATTCGGTCTTTGAACAACACCTGCGCGACGTCTACCGTCCGCTGGTGACAGCGTTGATGGACGGCGAACTCGCGCCGGTCACCATGCACATCTCGGGGCCGCTGCTGGAGTGGCTCGATGCACATGCGCCCGATTTTGTCGACCTGATCGGCATTCATGCCCGCGATGGCCGCATCGAGCTCATCTGCGCCGGGCACGACGAACCGATTCTCGCAGTGCTGCCGCCCGCCGATCGCCTGGAACAGATCGGCCGACATCGCGAATGGATGCAATCACGGTTTGGCGTCGATACCCGGGGGCTCTGGCTCACCGAACGCGTCTGGGAGCCGACGCTGCCGGAAACGCTGGCTCAGGCTGGTGTCAACTGGGTGCTGGTCGACGATCGCCATTTCCGGGTGACTGGCTTTTCCGAAGAGCAACTCCACACCCACTATGTCTCGGAATCGGGCGGGCACCGGGTGCGGGTCTTCCCGATCGACGAGAAGCTTCGCTACCTGATCCCCTTCCGCCCGCCGGTGGAACTCGCCGATTATTTCGCTGAGCTGCGCCAGCGCGGCCATGAGATCGCCGTGCTCGGCGACGACGGCGAAAAGTTCGGCGGTTGGCCCGGCACGCTCAAATGGCTCTACGAGGACGGCTGGTTGCAGTCGTTTCTCGGCACCATGCGCGAGCTGCGGGATCGCGGTGAAGTGATCATGTCGCGGTTCGATGACGCGATCCGGTACACGCATTCCGGCGGCCTGGCGTACTTGCCAACGGCGTCGTATCGCGAGATGGAGGGCTGGTCGCTGCCGTTCGAACCATCGCGTGCGCTGTTGCGCCTGGAACGCGCCTGGGAGGGCCCCCGACTCGACGGCGTCGACGGCGGGTTGCTGCGCGGCGGCCACTGGCGGCACTTCTTCGTCAAGTATCCCGAGAGCAACCGCATGCACAAGCACATGCTGGAGCTCAGCACACGCTGCCGGGCACAGGGCGACCCGACTGATGCGCGACGGGCCATCGGCCGGGCCCAGTGCAACGACTCCTACTGGCACGGCGTCTTTGGCGGGTTGTACTTGCCATTCCTGCGCGGGGCGGTCTGGCAGCAACTCGCCATCGCAGAGGGAGCACTGCGCGCGGCCGAGGCTGAGCGCGCCGAATCGATCGATATCGACATGGATGGCCACGACGAGCTGTGGCTGCACGGACCGCGCTGGAGCGTCACGATTGCGCCGCGCCGCGGCGCAATGATTGACGTCTGGCTCGACCTGATGCGGCACGAGAACAATCTCAACGTCCTCGCGCGCCACCGCGAGGCGTATCACGAACCGCTCGACCATGATGCGGCAGGACACGCCGTGGCGCCTGACTCCCATGCGGATGCCGGCGGCGCCCCATCGATTCATGCACTCGAAACGGAGTTGACCGTCGTGCCGCCCGTCGATGTCGATCCGCGCGGGCTCCTGGTCGACCGGATATTGAGAGCGGCAACCACGGTCGACGATTTTTCATGGGGATCAGTGGCGCCGCATCGCAACTGGGCCGATCAGGCCATGCGTTGCGACGCCGAAATCGGTGCCGATGCGACGATTGTCGCAGCCCACGCGGATGATCTCGACAAGACGATCCGGCTCCGCCACAGTGACGGCGCGATCGAATGCGCCTGGCGCTGGGACCCGGCCCGCTTCCCTGCCGATGCGTGGTTCAGCAGCGAGTTGTCGTTCTCGACGCCGCTGCGGATCGACGCGCCCGGCGCCGAACGGTGGGAATACGTCATCGAGACGGTGTCGAAGAGCGAAGCCGGTTTCGACCGGTCAGCGCAAGGGGTCGCTGTCGTGCTGCGCTGGCCCGTGAGCGCTGGCAACGCCGCGGTCACGATTATTCGGAGTGACGCGTCTTCCTGAGCAGGACGTCGACCGGCACCCGCACCACGAGACGGTACGAGATCTCCCAGTGGGTGTTGAAGAAGGCAACGCTCTTCAGGTTGTCGATATTGTGGAAGCGAAACTCCGCATCAAAGCTGGCACCCCCCTCGATCGGCGTCCTGCGGATGAAGCCGACTTCGGTATACACCCGTCGCGCCTGGTAGAACGATTCATCAAAGCCGGTCGAGTTGTAGTTGTTGTCGCCATCATCGCCATTGAAGTCACGTCCGATCCAGTGGATCACGAAGACTTCAGCGAAGTTCGCAGGCGTGACTGACGCACGCAGGTAGGTGCCATGTCCCTTGTCGGGCCGCCCAGTGGGATAGAATGGGTCGATGTGGCCCGAACTCCAGAGTTGCCAAGCGCCCAGCGAACTGGCGCCGAGCCAGCCGAGGGAATCGTGCACCGTGACGCCCACGGCTTCGGTGTGATTATTGGTGACCGGCGTGGGATTGAAGAGCTGGCCGCCGCGGTGATACCAGAGGTGTTGCGCGTCAACACGTAACCATGGCGTGGCGTTCGCATGCAGGACCGTGCCGAGCTCGAACTGCTCGCGCTGGTCGGGCTCGTTCACCTTCTGCCAGTTGATCCACGTCTCGCCGTGAAAATGGTCGGTGTTGACGATCCACTGGCCGCCATACTCGACCGGCGTGGTCAGCTCGCGCGTCGTCACCATCAGTGGTTCGAGGAGGCCGTGTCGGTCGACCGTTTCAAGCGTCCCGAACACGCCGAGCGAATGTGCCGAGCGAAAGCGGAACGACAGGATCGGCTTGAGCGAGTCGACGAAGTTGTCGGAGCCCCAGCGACGGTCTGCAAAGAACCCGGCGCGCAACTCGGTCCGGCTCCCTGGATGGTAGCCCAGCCAGCTGGTGACTTGCCCGCCCAGAATCGTCTCGCCGACGCGGTACGGCGTGAAAAACTCCGTGTTGTCGGCATACAACGTGGCCCGGGTCGACCAGTCGATCTGCTGGGCGCCAAGCGGCAGGGCCAGAACCAGGAGGGCCAGCGGCGCGTTCAGGAAGCGATGAATACCAACCTCGGGATGCCGGAAATGAGCTCGGCCACTATTTTAGTCGCCTCATGACTACTTCGCGCCTGGTCCGGGTGGGCCTCGTCCAGCAGCAGGTGAGCGCCGACCCGGCTGCCAACCTCGAGCACGCCATATCCGGCATCCGCGAAGCGGCGGCGGGCGGCGCCAATATCGTCTGCCTGCAGGAGCTCTTCGGCTGGTACTACTTCTGCCAGCGCGAGGATCACGCCTTCTTCGGCCTCGCGGAAGCGATCCCCGGCCCCAGCACGGAACGACTCGGCGCCCTCTGCGCCGAGCTGGGCGTGGTGCTGGTCGCCTCGCTCTTCGAGAAGCGCGCCGCCGGGCTCTACCACAACACCGCTGCGGTGATCGATGCCGATGGCCGCTATCTCGGCAAGTATCGCAAGATGCACATCCCCGACGACCCGCAGTTCTACGAGAAGTTCTACTTCACTCCCGGCGATCTTGGCTTCCGCGTCTGGGACACGAAGTTTGGGCGGATTGGTGTGCTGATCTGCTGGGATCAGTGGTACCCGGAGGCTGCCCGTCTCACGGCCATGCAAGGCGCCGAGATCCTCTTCTATCCGACCGCGATCGGCTGGCTGCCTTCGGAGAAGGAGGAGTACGGCGAGCGGCAGCAGGCAGCCTGGGAAACGATCCAGAAGAGTCACGCGGTTGCCAATGGCTGCTATGTCGTGTCGGTCAACCGCGTCGGTCATGAGGTGCTCCCCGACAGCGATGCTGGTGCACCCGGGATCGAGTTCTGGGGCGGATCGTTCGTTGCCGATCCGAATGGCCGCGTGCTGACCAAGGCCGGCACTGGCGAGCAGGTACTGGTGGCCGACTGCGATCTTTCGCATGTCGACGTGGTGCGCACCCACTGGCCCTTCCTGCGCGACCGCCGGATCGATGCGTACGGCGACCTGACGCGGCGGTATGTTGACTGAGGTGATGTCGCCCACTGCGCGCGGCTTCCGGATGCCGGCCGAGTGGGAGCGCCATCGCGGAACCTGGCTGTCGTGGCCACACAAGGAAGCGTCGTGGCCGGGAAACTTTACGCCGGTGCCGCGAGTGGTCGCCGAGATGGTGCGCCATCTCGCGCCCGGCGAAGAGGTGCATATCAATGTCAACGGCGAAGCGATGGAGCAGCAGGCGCGCTTCGTCCTGAGTGACGCCCATGTCGATACGCACAACGTCTTCTTCCATCACAACCCGACCGACGACGCCTGGTGCCGCGATCACGGACCGAACTTCCTCAACGATCGTGATGGCAGCCAGTTGATCCTCGACTGGGGCTACAATGCGTGGGGCAACAAGTATCCACCGTTCGATCTCGACGATGTCATCCCGACCCGCATCGCCGCAGAGTATGAGCTTCCTGTGGTCTATCCCGGGATGATTCTGGAAGGCGGCTCGATCGACGTCAACGGCCGCGGCACGCTGATGACGACCGAGGCATGCCTGCTCAATCCGAATCGCAATCCTGAGCTCACGCGCGACGAGATCGAGCAGCGCCTGCGCGCCAATCTTGGTGTCTCCAACATTCTCTGGCTCGGCGACGGGATTGTCGGGGACGATACCGATGGTCATATCGACGACATCACAAGATTCGTCAATGCCACCACTGTCGTCACTGCCATCGAGGACGACCCGCAGGACGACAACTACCGGCCGCTCCGCGACAACCGCGACCGCCTGCGCCAGATGCGCGATCAGGACGGAGTTCCACTTCAGGTTGTTGAGCTGCCGATGCCGCCTGCTGTGGGCTATCAGGAGCAGCGCCTGCCAGCGAGCTACGCCAACTTCTATATCGGCAACGATGTCGTGTTGCTCCCCGGGTTCGACCCCACGCGCGACGCCGAGGCGGCGGTGGTGCTGCAGCCGCTCTTTCCGGGCCGCCGCGTCGTCACCATCGACTGTCGGGAGCTGATCTGGGGACTGGGGGCATTTCACTGCCTGACCCAGCAGTGGCCGGCCCTTTGAAGTAGACTTGGGCTGTCGGGCTCACCCATCCTGCTGGAGGCGCTATGTCCGTGCTGACCCTCGCTGCATGGTTGCTTGCCTCGTCCCTCCCAGTTCATTCGTCATCATACTTCCAGCAGCACACGGCTGACCGCATCTTCGCCGATTCCTTGGTGACCGTCTTGCACGCCGCGAGCACTGTGCAGGCGTTACCCACCGCTGCGTGCACCAACCGACATGACAAGTTCGGCCGACTCTGCCTCGGCCTGGTCGCGCTGCGCCGCGCCGAGCTTACCACCGACGCGGATGACGTCCGTGCGGCGGATCGGGCGGCGCAACGGATGGTCGCTGAGTATCCCAAGTCGGCCGTGGCATGGTACGGACTCGGCATCGCGCGATTGCAACTGGTGCAGATCCATGCCTTGGCGAAGGATGGTCCGCTTCAGCCAATCGGCGTCAGCAATGAGGCCGCAGCTGGCTATGCGTTGATCCATGCGCTGGAGCTCGATGCGACCTTGCAGGTCGCCGGTGAAGCCCTGGCGCTTGGTGCACTGCCGCCTGCCCGGGAAGGCGCCAGCAGGCTCCATGAGCGCGTCGCCATGCTGCGCCGGGTGCGCGACATCCTTTCGCCCGCAGCGCTCGAGGGCGCTGGCAGGATCGGAACGATTGCCGGCGATCCGGACTCCGCGGTTGTCGACTTTCGGCTGGCGCTCGCCCATGGCATTGCTGACTCCGGTTTGACGGAGCTTCGTCTGGCTCGGGCCGAGTACAAGGGAGGTCACCCGGCCCTTGGGCGGATGGCATTTCTGGCCGGTGCGAGCGACACCAGCAGCGCCGCCAGGACGGCGTACCGCGAGCAGGTGTCGTGGGTCGCATCGCCGGATGAGCTCACGGCGTGGGACACCGTGCCGGCGCCCCGGCGCAGCGAGTGGCTGGCCGATTTCTGGGCCAAGCGCGACGTGGCGAGCGGATTGCCGGATGGCGCTCGGTTGACGGCGCACTTCGCCCGCTATGAGACTGCACTCAAACTCTACCCGGTGATCATTCCATTCACGGGTGTGCAGCGGAACGTGCAGAACGAAGACAATTTCAGCGGGGAGATGGCGGACGCGATTCGCAATGCCATGCACAACGGGTCGGGCGCTGAGCTGATTCGATTCGACGGTGACAGTCGCCGCTGGGGCACCACCGCTCCGTTCCGGTTCGTACGCCAGTCGCAGGAGATCCTTGATGATCGCGGCGTCGTGTACATGCGGCACGGCCCCGCTGATCAGGTGGCGACCGGGTCACTGGGAGGGACCGCCATGGAGGTTTGGAAGTACAACCTGCCCACTGGTCCCCTCGTGTTGCAGTTCCAGCAGAAGGATTTCAGCGGGACGGTCAGCGCCTCAGTACTCATGCCGACGCTGGTGACCGGCAACGCCGAGACCCGCGATCAGGTGTGCTACCTGGAAACATCGCTCTGCTCGCGAGCATTCAATCCGTTGACCGGCAAGGGATCAACTGTTGCGGAAGTGATGCAAGGCCAGATGACCCCGTCGCGGATCGAAGCGGCCTACCTGAAGGGCAGCGCCCAGATCCACACGGCGATCACAACGGACAACGACGTGCATCAATTCGCGGTGGCGATGCATCCGAAGGTGCAAGTATATGGGTTGGCCCATGCCGGCAGCGCGCCGCGCATCGTCCTGCCATTCGCGTTGCCGGGCGACGAGCTCGATGCCGACAGCGGGAGCACCGCCTCGCGGGTGATCTACACAGTGCGCTTGCAGGCAATGGCCGAGGACCACGCGACCGGGGAATTGCTGCAAGCCGATACTACGCGGCGTTTTGTCGCGTCGCACCGACTCCTCCACGGTGAGTACCTGGTCGGCACGGTTGATGTTCCCGCAACCGCTGGGTCGTACGGCGCGTCAGTGACGATCTCGCAACCAACCGGCCGCGGCGCGGTCGCGCATCTCGATGACGTCACAGTCCCCGCCGGCGCCGGCCAGCTCGCCATCAGTTCAGTGGTTGTCGGTCGCGTCGCCAGTGACGTCCGGTGGAACTCCGGCTCGACTGACGTGGCGCTGAATCCGCTCAACACCTTCCCCGTGTCTGGCGGAATGACGGTGTACTTCCAGCTCTCCGGACTGCACGTCGGGTCCGATTACGTCACGACGTACCGTCTCTCCGATGAGAACGCCCGCCCCGGTACGCCGCCACGAATCACCCTGGCGTCAACCCGGACCACCACGGTGGCCGCCGCCGAGTTCACCCGATCCATCGACCTGCAGAACGTCGGCCCGGGGCGGTATCGGCTGGAAGTCACTGTCGCGGGCGCCGGCGCGACCACCGCTGGCACGGCAGTCCTCACGATCGTGAAGTAACGGTATCGCCTCCATCACGTTGCAACCATGGGCCGGTCGGGTGCGTCCAATCGACCGTGAACACTCTCTCGCTGCCGCTTGCTGCGGTCCTCGTGGATAGCCCGCCGACCGATGTCGAGTCTCTCGACGTCCGCCGAGCCGCTGCCGGCGATCAGGCCGCCTTCGAGCGGCTCTACCGTCGCCATGTGGGACGGATCCACACCCTCGCGCGGCGGATGGCGGGGCCTGACGTGGCCGATGACATCACCCAGGACATCTTCGTGCGCGCCTGGACCAAGCTCGGTTCGTTTCGTGGCGACAGCGCATTCAGCACCTGGCTGCACCGTCTGGGCGTCAACGTGATCCTCAGTCGGCGCCGCAGTGAAAAGAGCGAGCGCACCTGGATCACCGATGATGAGATTGCGGTGACCACGGCGACCGGCCGAACGCCGAGCCCGGCCCTCAGGCTCGATCTGGACGCCGCCATTGCCCGCCTTCCCGAGGGCGCCCGAAAGGTCTTCGTGCTGCACGACGTGGAGGGATGGACCCACGAGGAGATCGCCGCCGAAATGGGGCTGGTCCCCGGAACGTCGAAGTCGCAGCTATCGCGCGCCCGCGCCGCGCTCAGGAGCATGCTCGATGGCCACTGAACAGGATCGCGACCCGGCACTCGCCGAGGCGATTGCGCAGTTGCGTGACACGCAGCCCGAGGTGGATCTCTGGCCAGGGATCGCCCGGCAGCTGCCCCGGCATCCGCGCGGCACGGTCATCCTCCATTGGCCAATGGCACTCGCCGCCGGGCTGGCGATCGCGATCGTGACCGCCGCCGGAACGGCGGTTGTGCTCCATCGGACCACTGTCGCGCCGCCAGCGGTGGCGGCGATCGCCAACCCGGATCACGCGGCAGTCGTGCCCGCGAGCTATTCGCCGGATGACGCAGCGCTGGCCCGCGCAGTCAACGATGTCGAGCAGCTGGTTCGCGCGTCGTACCCCGAGATGAATCCGTCGGCCCGCAACAGTGTGCAGCAGAGCCTCGCCGCTCTCGACCGGGCCATCGCGCAGGCCTCGCAACGCGAACGCGCGGCGCCGGACGACCCGCGTGCCGCCAAGTACCTCACTGGCGCCCTGCGCAAGAAGCTGCAAGTCCTGCGCACCGTGCATACCCTGACCCAGCGGAGTTGACCATGCTATTGCTCGCGCTCCTCTCGGCAGGCATGACGCCGCCGCCGACCGACATCGATACGACGATGCACCTGGCCCGCAATGGTGCCGTGTCGATCGACAGCCGGACCCGCAACATCGTGATCCGGGTCGGCAGCGGCGACCTGCTCATCGTGCGCGGTGGCAGTGTCGATGCCGATGGGCATACCGTCGACATTGACGGTGACGACCCGATGCGTGGCGGCAGCGGCAACCTCGAAGTGACATTGCCGTCATGGGCGCGGCTCGAAGTCAGTACCGTCAGTGGCGATGTGACCTTTACAGGAACACCGGAACGCACTCACGCGGAAAGCGTGAACGGCTCCATCCGGGTCGACAACGGGCAGGGACTCCTGGACCTGGAGAGCGTCGCTGGTGCCATCGTGGTCAACGGCTTCAACGGCACCCAGCTCTCGATCGATGCCACCAACCAGAATGTCTCGGTGACCAATGCCACCGGCGACATCAAGGTCGAGAACGTCAACGGGACGATCACGCTGCACGGGATCCATTCCAGCGCGGTCTCGGCCGAAACGGTCAACGGCAACGTCGAATATTCCGGGGATTTCGCGGCCGGCGGCAGGTATGCGTTCACCACCCAGAACAACAACGTGACCCTGCTGGTCCCGGCCGGCTTCAGCGCCCGCGTGCAGGTCACAACACTCAACGGTGCGCTCAATACCGACATCCCGGCCGTCACCAACGGCAGCGACCAGCGCAACCGCGATCCCGGTGACGAGCAGACGATTACTGCGACCTACGGCAGCGGCGCGGCCCGCATCTCGATTGATGTCTTCAACGGCAATGCCATCGTGAAACGAGCCAGCGCGCGACCGTGATCAGCTGAACTTTGGCGGCCGCTTGGTATGCGCGTCGCTGGCCATCTGCCAGGCGTGCGCCAGCCGCAGGGCAAGATCCTCGCGGTAGAGGGCGGCGATGAATGAGACCGACTGCCAGGTACCGGTGTCACTGACGCTGACTGGCACACAGGCCTGCGGATGCCCGGAGAGATTGGTGGCGGCGAGTGTATTGCCGCCGGTCCCGGGAGCCACCACCACATCGACATCGCGAAAGAACTCGTCGAGCCTGCTGATGAGCAGGGTGCGAGCGCGATTGGCCTGGACATAGTCCACCGCGGATATCAGGTGCGCTGCCCGGAAGGTGGTCGGCCATGCATTCGCCGTCTGCAGGACCATCTTGTCGACTTCGTTGTCACGCGTAATCGCGTCGAACGCCGCACCCGCTTCGACATCCAGCAGGAACTGCATCGTATTGGCGGAGGGGTCCACCGGCCACGTCACGGTGACCAGCTTGGCGCCCTGCTTGACGAGCGCATCGAGCACCTTCTGGTTGTTGGCCACCGTTGCCGCACTATTGGGACGATTGCTGGCTCGGGTCATGCTGTCCAGCACGCCGATCCGGATGCCCGCGAGCGGACGCGCTGGCTCGAACGCAAAGTGCACCGTCCGGGTCGACGGATCGCGCGGGTCGGCGCCGTGCAGTGCGGCAAACACCAGGGCCAGATCGGCAGCACTCCGCGCGATCGGGCCGGCCTTGTCCATCGTCCACGACAACGCCATTGCGCCGTACCGGGAGACCCGTCCGTAGGTCGGGCGGAGGCCGCTCACCCCGCAACGCGTCGAGGGCGCAACGATCGAACCCAGTGTCTCGGTGCCCAGCGCAAAAGGATAGAGCCCGGCTGATACACCGCTGGCCGATCCCGCCGATGACCCGCTCGAGCCGACGGTGGTGTTCCACGGATTCTTGGTCTGGCCGCCAAACCAGACGTCGTCCTGCGCGAACTCGCCAAGCGACGTCTTGGCGACCAGCACCGCACCGGCGGCGTCCAGGCGTTCCACCACGGCGGCAGTGACATCCAGGACCTGGTCCTTGTAGAGCGGCGAGCCCCAGGTCGTCGGATACTTTGGCACCGCGTAAAGATCCTTGGCACCGTACGGGATGCCGTGCAGCGGGCCGCGGAACTTGCCAGCTCGTGCTTCGGCATCGAGCGCGTCGGCCTGGGCCAGCGCCCGTTCGGGAGTGGGCGTGATCACCGCCAGGAGTTCACTGTTGTACCTGTCGATCCGGGCAAGCGAGCGCTCGACCAGCTGTCGGGACGTCACCTTTCTGGCCCGAATCAGCTTGCCCAGATCTGTGACACTGGCAAAGGCCCAGTCAGCCTCAGTCTGCGGTGCCTTGATGGCGGTCGCATGCGCGACCGGCCGTGCGGCCCGAGTCGCCGGCTGCGGTACGACGCTCTTACCCAGCGGGACCGGATCGAAGTGGAAGGCCGGCGGCACGGCATTCGACAGGGGAATGGCATGGAGCCGCGTGTAGGTGGCCAGCGCCTGGTTGACACTTCGAAGCATCAGGTCCCGGTCGCTGTCGCGGAATGACAGGCCGAGCACCGCCTCAGCCGCCGCGATCTGCTCCTTGGTGACGGGGTCCGCCCGCCGGCTGCCATTCCCGTCGACGGCGCGGTCGGTGGCCCAGAGCTGGTGCGAGAGGTCGAGCGGAAGGCCGGCCGCCGTGCACGCGGCGACGAAGGAGCGGCGATCGAGCGAGAAGGACATGGCAACTCCGAAGGAAGGTGCGTCCTGCAACCCTTTGGCGGGCGCGGTCGTCTGAACCTCCAGAAGATCGCGCCCCGGGCGGATTCCGCCAAGAGCGCTGTGGTTGTCACCCGGAGCGGCCAGTCATTGGCGCGGCTCCATTCTCACGACAAGGACACCGCCATGCGTTTCGCCCTCCCGCTCGTTGCCCTCACGGTTGCCGCGGCACCGCTCGCGGCACAGGACTATCACTTCACGCACCAGATCGCAGCTGGCGGTGACCTCAGGATCGACAACATCAATGGCGCCGTCGACGTCGTGCCGGCCGCCGGCCGCGTCGCAGAGGTGACCGTCGTCAAGACGGTCAAGCGCGGCGACGGCAACATGGTCAAGGCGATCATGGAAGAGACCGGCAACGGCATTCGCGTCTGCACCATCTACGTGAATCGCGATCCGTCGCGTCATACCTGTTCGGGTGACAACAACAACGACAGCAGGCACGGCGACAATTTCGAGGTCGAGATGCATTACACGGTGCACGTACCGGCCGGGGCACGCCTGCAGGTCGATGACGTCAACGGCGGCGTCAGCGTGCGCGATGTCGACACCGACGCCAACATCAATACCGTGAATGGGTCGATCGACTTTACCGGCACCACCGCCTCGCGGCTGGAAACGGTCAACGGGCATATCAATGCCGCCTTGTCACGCGCTGCGTGGAGCGGGACATTGAGCATGTCGACGGTCAACGGTGGGATCGACATCACCTTGCCTGCAGGAGCCAACACGGCCATCCATGGCACCACCGTCAACGGCGGTCTCAGCAGCCCGGATTTCCCGATCACGATCAGCAAGGGGTGGGGACCGAAATCGCTCGATGGCCAGATCGGCAGCGGCGGGCGGCAGCTGAACGTCGAGACAGTCAATGGCGGGATCACGCTGCACAAGCACTAGCAGCAACGGTGGTCGGAGGGCACTATGCTTGATCATGCCCTCCGACCTCTTCTCGGCCACCGAAATTACTGCGTGGCAACATCGCCTGAACAATTCTGCTGAGTTTGCCGAAGCTGCCGCCGACTGGCACGGCCGCCTGCTGCTGATCGAAGAAGATCCCACCGGTGGTACCCGGCGGGCGTGGCTCGTGATCGACCACGGGCAGTGCGCCGAAGCCCGGGTCGGCGAGCCGGCAGACCAGGACTCGGCCGACTACGCGCTCGCCGCCAGTCCGGATACCTGGTCCGACCTCACCGCCGCGCGCACCACTCCGGCGCTGGCGGCAATGGGCGGCCGGCTCTCACTGCGGAAGGGCGCCGTGATGGCGCTGCTGCCGCACGCACGCGCGGCCGCGGCGCTGCTGGCGGCGTTCGCGCCCTAGCCGGCCGAGTCCAGCTGGCATGACAGGGTCAATCTCGCGCCGTCGGCAATGGATCAAACGCAATCGGCGCCGCCAGCACCGCATCTGGAATCCCGAACGCTTCGGTAATTTGCTCGGCGACCGGCCGCAGTTCCTGGATGCACTTGTTGACCAGGTAGCGAATCGCCTTCGCCTTCGGCGTCTCCACCGACCCACTCATCATGTACCACCCCAGGTCGCGCTCGATGCACCCGGCCCAGAATGTGTCGCGCAACAATGCCAGCAGCGGACGGAGCGTCGGCCCGGCACGCTCGACCTCCTGCTGCACTGCCTCGAACGACTCGCGCTCCACGTGCGCCACAGCCAGATGCATCAGGTGATCCTGCACGTCGATCATCGCCCGCGTAGCGTCGGCCTTGCGCGTACCAGCACGCAACCGTCGCGCGGCCGCGTCGAGCAAACGCTCTTCGCGATAGCGCAGCAACGCAAGCTGGGCCAACGGATCGCGCAGGTGATCCTCGTCATCCCGCCAGGTGGTCAGCGGGTTGTGCGCCCGGATCGCCGCCGAAGCCCGCCGCGCAAAATGGCGCACGACGCCCATCTCGGCGAACTCCTGCTTGTACCCCGTCAGCAATCCCTTGGCGAGCAGCTGCATGAGGACGGTGTTGTCGCCCTCGAAGGTGGTCCAGACATCGATATCCCGGCGCAACACCGCGATCCGGTTGACCGCCAGATAACCCTGTCCACCACAGCATTCGCGCGCATCCGTCACCGCCTGCTGGGTAAACCAGGTGGTGTATGCCTTGAGGCCCGCGGCCAACGCTTCGACCATGCGCGTGTCGGAAGAATCCATCGTGGCGAATCGATCAACCAGGCGCGACAGCGCGATGTCGAGCACGACGCTCGTGGCCAGGGCCGGCATCAGGCGTCGCTGGTGCGTGCGGTAGTCAAGCAGCAGGGTCTCCGGCGCACCCGGCTCGCCAAACTGGCGCCGCCGGTTGCCGTAGCGGATCGCCACGGTCAGTGCCGATTTCGCAGCTGAAAGCGCCGACAGGCCGATGGTGATGCGACCACCGACCAGCGTGCCGATCATCGTGAAAAAGCGCTTGGCCGGGTTGGCGATCGGCGACGAGTAGACCCCGTCTGCCGAGACATCGCCAAACCGATTGAGCAGGTATTCGCGCGGGACTCGCACGTGATCGAACCAGATCCGGCCGTTGTCGACGCCGTTGAGCCCCTCCTTGTGACCGGTATCGTGAATCCGGACACCCGGAAGGACCGCACCGCCTTCGTCGCGCACCGGCACCAACAGGGCGTGCACGCCATGATTGGTGTCCCCGACGATGAGCTGTGCGAACACGGTCATCATCTGCCCGTGCACCGCAGCATTGCCGATCCACTCCTTGTGCGCCGACCCGGTTGGCGTATTGATGATGAACTCATGGGTCTTCGCGTCGTACGTCGCGGTCGTTTCGAGGTCGCGAACGTTCGATCCGTGCCCGAGCTCCGACATCGCGAAGCCACCCATGATCGCGGCGCGGCCGATGGCGGGGAGAAAGTGCTCGTGGTGCCACCGAGTGCCCAGCAGCAGCACGCTGCCTTGAAAGAGCCCGAACTGCACGCCGAACTTGATCGTGAGCGAGAGGTCGTGGTAGGCGATCATCTCGAACGCGGCGAGGAAGGCGCGCCAGTTGCCGGCCCCCCCAAACTCCGCCGGAACCGTGAGCCGGCCGAGACCTTCGTCGGCCAGCATCCGCGTCCATTCGGCCACCACTTCGCGATAGCGGGCGTCGCCCAGCTCGTACTGGTACGCGAACCGCGGCTCCGCAAGGATGGCGCGCACCCGGTCGCGCATCGCGGCTTCGGGGCCGTCCAGCAGTGCGCGCAACGCGGCCACGTCGGCAGGTGGCGTCGGGCGGAGCGGCGCCGGTTCGCGCACCGGCCCGGTTTCTGGTATGGTCGGACTCATGCGTTTCTCCGGTGCCACCAGCGGTTCGCATGCGGCTTGCGATCTGGCATGCCGACGGTTGCCTTTCGATCGAGTTTCCCCCAACCCACCAATCCGCCCCGCAA
The DNA here is from genome assembly GCA_036499125.1 of Gemmatimonadales bacterium. Taxonomy (GTDB): domain Bacteria; phylum Gemmatimonadota; class Gemmatimonadetes; order Gemmatimonadales; family GWC2-71-9; genus Palsa-1233. The sequence continues at coordinate 221,748 of DASYEH010000012.1, read as the reverse complement.
CGCCGCGACCATCGAGCGGAGCACTACCCAGTACATCACCTGACGATAGACGAAGCGCTGCAGGAAGACCAGCCACGTCAGTCGCCGGTCCTCGCGCGGCTCCATCAGGAACGCCAGCGTCGCCGCCAGCCAGTCGACCGTGATGAAGATCGCATACCACGCCACGATCTTGCGCAGCGAATCGAGCGAGTACGTGGTGTTGTGCTCGTGGAACATCCAGAACACGCCCAGCAGCGAAAAGACGAAGACCAGGTCGGCAGCCGGTGCGATGATCGAGAACATCAGCTGGAAGATCCAGACGTTCGGCAGTGCCACCATCCCGAGCGTTCCGGCACGCATCCGGAACAAGAGATCCCGGTGCTTCCAGGCGCACTGCAGGGTGCCGAACGCCCACCGGAAGCGCTGCTTGGCGAGCGCCACGATGGTGTCGGGCGCCTCGGTCCAGGCAATGGCCTGGTCGGCGTAGGCAACGCGATAGCCGCCCCGGCCGATCAGCAGGGTCAGGTCCTGGTCCTCGGCGAGAGTGTCGTTCGAGAATCCACCCACCGCCAGCACCAGCGACTTGCGCCAGGCGCCAATGGCTCCCGGCACCACCATGATGCAGTCGAGCAATGCAAAGGCCCGGCGATCGAGATTCTGCGATGTCACATACTCGAGCGCCTGCCAGCGCGTCACCAGGTTGATGCGGTTGCCGACCTTCGCGTTGCCAGCGACAGCCCCGACGTGCGGATCAGCCAGCGGACCGACCAGGTGCTGCACGGCACCAGGATCGAACAGCGTGTCGGCATCGAGCGCGACCACGATCTCCCCCGTGGCGTGCGCAATGCCGTGGTTCAGCGCGCTCGACTTGCCGCCATTCGCCTTGGTCAGGACCCGGACGCGCGGTTCATCCGCGAAGGCTCGGGTCGCGACGCCAAAGGTGTCATCGGGCGACCCGTCGTCGACGACCAGCACTTCGATCGTGCCGGCATAGACCTGCGCCAGCAACGACTTCACGGTCGGCACGATGACCGCTTCCTCACGGAAGGCCGGCACCACCACGCTGACAGCAGGCGTGTATTCCGGTTGCGGGCGGCGGCGGCGAAAGCGTTGCATGGTGGCGAGGCCCAACACCACCAGCAGGCGGAGCATCGCCAGGACGATCGCAAAGAAGAACAGGTAGTAGAAGCCGATTTCGAGAATGCTGACGCCGCCAAAGATGATCAGCTCCAGCAGGCGCGTGAACGACCCGCTCCCCTGCACTTTGGGCATGACCACATCGGGCGGCAGGTCGGCGAGCGAGCCCAGCGACACGATGGTATCGCCGTGGGCACGCAAGGAGTCGATGATGCGCCCAAGTACGGCGACGGTGCGTGCCCGATCGCCGCCGCCGTCGTGCAGCAACACCACATTGCCATTGTCCCGCCCGAGCATCACGTTGTCGTAGATGTCGTTCGCCGTCGTCTCGGCGCGCCAGTCCTCGCCGTCAATCTTGAGTCCGACCGTGATGTAGCCGAGTTCGGTGGCAATGGCGATCGGCACCAGCTCTTCCGGCGTGCTGGGATCATTGTCGCCGAGATACGGCGTCCGGATGAAAATCGTGCGCCGGCCGAGAATCGCCTCGAACAGCCGCTGGGTCGCATCGATCTGGAAACGGGTCCACCACCGGGAGGTGGTCGCCAGGTTCGGATGCGTGAAGGTATGGTTGCCGATCTCGTTCCCTTCCCGCAGGATCCGGCGCGTCAACCCTGGCGACGAGGTCACCTCCATTCCGATCAGGAAAAAGGTGGCTGTGGCGTGGCGCGACTTCAGCGTGTCGAGGATCGAGGGCGTCCACCGCGAATCGGGGCCATCATCGAAGGTGATCGCGATCTTGTGGGGTCGAGCACCAGTGCGGGCCACGGTCCATTCACCGGGCACGCTGTCGTAGGTCACGCTGTTGATCGTCCCGATCGAATCGTATCCGATGGTGCGGTGCCCGGGAAACGGCCGATTGACCACGGTGAGCAGTTCGCCATCGCCGTTGAAGTTGACGTTGTAGCCCGGAATCACGCGGTTGAGCGAATCGAGCGAGTGGGTCTCGCCGTGCCTGCCGTACATGTGCCAGAAGGCCGGATCTTCGCCGCCGAGTTTCCAGATCGCGGCGGACGTGACCCCCCGGCTGCGGGCGATCTGGATTTCGTCCGCGGCGCTCGTGGCGTCGAGATACCAGATGAAATGATCGACCGAATCGGCATCGGTCCACGCGAGATACGGGTTGCTGACGTCGGGATCGAAAATCGGCAAGACGTTGTTGTCCCGTGCGAACTGCCAGATATCGGGAACGGTCTCCGCCGTGAAGGTTCCCTTCGCGCCGGCGTCGCTCCAGTGATAGCCGTAGGCCCCGATCCCCATCATCACCTTGCTCGCCGGAATGACCTTGAGCATGCTGTCGAGGACTTCGGTGTACCAGCCGCGCCCTGAAACCGGACCCGGATCAGACAACTGGTAGTGCTCGTCGTAGAGCATCAGGATCAGGCGATCGCACTTCTGGGCGTAGAGCTTGACCCACTCGGGCGGCAGATAATCCTGGATCGCCTGCGTGATCAGCCGTTTGGGCCCGAGTGCCGCGCGCAGGTCGTCCAGGAAACCACCGAGGCTGGCATACAACGAGTCGGGGACGCTTTCAAAATCCACCGTCACGCCGGCGAGGCCGAGCGAATCGACGCGGTCCGCAATCCGCTCGGCACCCTGTCGACGCAGCCGTGGCGAGGCGAGGAAGCGCTCGGTGGCAGCGCCACCGAAATGACCCGAACTGTCCTTCAGGACGTTGCTCACCATCAGCAACACTTTCGGGCGTCGTTCCTTGCGCACCTGCTTGACGAGCCCCATGACATTCCAGTGGTCGGACTCGATCTGTACCGTATCGCCACTGGGTGCCAGGAATCCCCATTCGGCGATCACCCAATCCATCCGATCGAGGTGAGCGCGAAGCGACTGGTACGAATGCTCGTCCCAGTTGACAAAGAAGCCGGCCAGAATGGAGTCAGGCGGCCGGGCCGCTCCGGGGCGCTGGGGCACCTTGGCGGCCGTGATCGGCACCTTCATGCCGTTGCGCAACTCGCGGTAGAGTCGGCCGCGGGCCAGCTCGCGTTCACGGGCCGCGCGGGCGCTGACCCCCGGTGACGGACGGTGCACCGCCGCCGGGTCGAACGCGTTGGAATGAGGGAGGACCGGCGGTAGCAGCGCGGCGGTGATCAGGCCGAGCACAACCAGAATGCTGGTCGCGCCAGCGGCCATGGCGCCGACCCGGACACGTTGCCAGCGCCGCCCAGTGGGCTCGCTGAAGACCGGCGCGGCATTGCCTTGTCCCGGCATCAAACCTCGGTTGGAGTACGCGCTGGCACCGGCGTGGACGCCGTCAAGGCTACAATTCTACACGCACGGGCACCGTGACGTCTCTCCAGCGAAGGCCAGATCATTTCTCGACTCGAATCCGTGGGTGGCCGGACGATCATCATCATTGGCGGCGGCGCGGCCGGATTGATGGCTGCCTGCCATGCGGCCGGGCCCGGTCGCCGCGTTCAGTTGCTGGAACGCACCGCCGATGGCGGCCGGAAGATCCTGATTTCGGGCGGCGGCCGCTGCAATGTATTGCCGAGCCAGCTCGACGAACGACGCTACGTCACTGCGTCGTCAGCCAACACCATGCGCAAGATCCTGCGGAGCTGGCCCCTGGCAGATCAGCGCGCCTTCTTCGAGCGCGACCTGGAGCTGCCGCTGGTTGTCGAGCCCGAAACCGGCAAGCTCTTTCCGATCGCCAACCGCGCGCGGGTGGTCCGCGACGCGTTGCTGGCGGCGGCGCGATCGCGCGGTGTGGACTGGCAACCGAATACCCAGGTGACCGACGTGTACCGCGAAGCCAATCGCTGGTTCGTGACCCGCGCCAACGGCGCGCCGTTGTCGGGCGACGCCGTCGTGCTGGCGACTGGCGGACTCTCGGTTCCAGCCACCGGCTCGGATGGCTTTGGTCTTGACCTGCTCGCCAGGCTTCACCACACGGTCCACCCGGTGTATCCCGCACTGGCCCCGCTGACCCTCGACCCCGCCGAGTTTGCCGATCTCGCCGGTGTCGCGCTGACGGTTCGCTTGACGGCGCACGGCGCCGAGTCACGTGACGTGGTGGGCGGCTTTCTCTTCACCCATCGCGGCTACAGTGGACCCGCGGTGCTCGACATCTCCGACCTCCCCATTCGCGCCCGGCTGGCCGGCAGCGCGCTACCCACGCTCCGTGTCCGCTGGCTCGATATTCCGACCAGCGAGTGGGAGACGCGCCTCGCGCCAGCCGGGCACCATGTGGCGACAGCAGTCCGTGAACGCCTTCCGCACCGACTGGCAGATCGGCTTGTTGCGATGGCTGGCGTTGCACCTGGCACCATGCTCTCTCAGCTGACTCGGCCTACACGGCTGCGGTTGATGCAGATGTTGACAGCGTTTCCGCTCCCGTTCAGCGGCGATGAAGGGTACAAGAAGGCCGAAGTGACCGGCGGCGGATTGGCGCTCGACGAGGTGCACGTGCGAACGCTCGAGAGCCGCATGCACCCCGGTCTCTTCATCGCCGGCGAGGCGCTAGATGCCTTCGGACCAATAGGAGGCTACAATTTCGTCTGGGCCTGGACGACCGGTCGCCTCGCTGGCCTCGGCGCAACGGCTCACCCACTTCCCTAACCCGACTTCTCTCATGCGCCGTCTTTGTTCGCTGGCATCGCTCGCCCTGCTCGCTGCCCCGTTGGCGGCGCAGCAGGCACTCACCACTCCTCAACAGGCGCTCGGCTTCTCGATCGGCGCCGACTATCGCTTGCCGACCTACACCCAGCAGCAGCGGTGGTGGGAGCAGCTCGCGCGGGAATCGCCGCGCATGAAGTTGGATACGATCGGTCTCACCGCCGAGGGACGCCCGCAGTTGATGGCCGTACTGTCGAGCCCGGCCAACCTCGCCAAGCTCGAGGAGTACCGGAAGACGAGCGAGACGCTCGCCCACGGCCGCGTCGATTCCGCCACGGCGCGCGCACTGGCCCAGAGCGGCAAGGCGATCATCTGGATCGATGGCGGATTGCACGCTGACGAAGTACTGGGCGCCAATCAGTTGCTCGAGCTGGTCTGGCAGATGGTCTCGATGAATGACCCCGAAACGCTGCGCATCCTGAATGACGAGATCATCCTGGCCGTGCAGGTCAACCCGGACGGCATGGAGCTGGTCTCGAACTGGTACATGCGGAACGCCGACACGCTGCAACGCCGGACCGGCGGCCTGCCGCGCCTGTACGAGAAGTATGCCGGACATGACGACAACCGCGACTGGTTTCGTGCGGCGTTGCCCGAAACGCAGAACGGCGAGCGGATCCAGTATCGCACCTGGTTCCCGCAGATCATCTACAACCACCACCAGACCGGCCCGGCCGGTGCGGTGATCTTCACGCCCCCGTTTCGCGATCCGTTCAACTACTACTTCGATCCGGGCATCCCGGCGACCCTCGACATGGTGTCGATGGCGATCCAGCGCCGCTTTGCCGACGAAGGAAAACCGGGCGCAGTCGACAAGAATGCGTCGGATTATTCGACCTGGTGGAACGGGGGCCTGCGCACAACCGGCTACTTCCACAACATGATTGGCATCCTCACGGAAGCGATCGGCAACCCGACGCCGGAAACGATTCCGATCGTGCTCGATCGCCAGTTGCCCAGCGGCGATGGAATCTTCCCGGTGCAATGGGGGCCGTGGCATTTCCGCCAGTCGATTGACTACTCGATGACCGCAAACCGCGCGATCCTCGATCTCGCGTCGCGCTACCGCGAAGACCTGTTGTTCAACTTCTGGCGGATGGGCAACAACTCGGTCAAGCGCGGCGACAAGGACAACTGGACCACGACGCCGAATACCATTCTCGCGGCCGACGCGGCACTGGCAAAGGCGCCGGCACCCGCGGCCGGTGCCGGTCGAGGCGGGCGCGGCGGTGGTCGTGGCGGTCCGAGTTGCACCGGCGCCAACCAGGCGATCTGTATCGGGGTGCTCCGCGATCCCGCGCGCCGCGATCCGCGCGGGTACATCATCTCGGCCGATCAACCCGAGTTCGCCCAGGCGCTCGATTTCCTGCAATCGCTGTCGTTTGCCGGTATCGAGATGAACAAGGCGACGGCCGAGTTCACCGTCAACGGCGTTACCTACCCCAAGGGCTCCTTCGTCCTGAAGGCCGATCAGGCCTTCCGACCGCACCTGCTCGACATGTTCGAGCCGCAGTGGTACCCGATGGATCTCCAGTATCCTGGCGGCCCGCCCAAGCGCCCATATGACGATGCCGGCTACACGCTCGCGTATCAGATGGGCTTCAAATTCGATCGGATTCTCGAACCGTTCACGGCACCGATCGCACCGGTCGCGCAGGAGAAAGTCGTCCCGGATCCAGCCGCGTTCAACGCCCGCGCCAAGGCATGGAAACTGACGCCCGCGTCGAACGATGCGTTTCTCGCACTCAATCGGCTCTTCAAGGCCAACCAGCATGTCGAGCGGTTGGCCAACGGCGAGTTTGTGGTGACGGCGACACCGGTAAGTGCCCGCATCCTGAGCGAGCTGGCGCACGATCGCGCGCTCTGGATTCGTGACGCGATCCCGGCTGAACGTGGCACCCCCATCAAGGCGCTGCGCATCGGCCTGTACGACCAGTACGGCGGCTCGATGCCAGCAGGCTGGGGACGCTGGATCCTCGAGCATTACGAGATGCCGTTCGAACGCGTGTTCGCACCGCGGCTCAACGCCGGCAACCTGGCCAAGGATTTTGACGTCCTGGTTTTCTACGGCGGCATTCCCAGCTCCGCGGCAAATGGTCGCGGCGGGTTCGGCGGCGGACGCGGTGGCGCCAACACGAATATTCCCGATGAATACAAGGACCAGATCGGACGGATGACGGCCGACACCACGATGCCGCAGATCAAGGCGTTCCTCGAACAAGGCGGCCGCGTCATTGGCATCGGACGCACGGCCGTCGACCTGGCGCAATCGCTGGGCCTGCCGATCGATAACCAGGTCACCGGCATCTCGACCGACAAGTACTACATTCCGGGTTCGGTGCTGCAGGTGGCGGTGGATACCACGCAGCCCGCGGCGGCCGGTGCACATCCGGTTACTGACATCTTCTTCGACAACTCGCCGGTCTTGCGCCTCGGCGCCGACGCCGCGGCCAAGGGTGTCACCAGGATTGCGTGGTTCAGCGCGCCGGAGCCGCTGCGCTCTGGCTGGGCTATCGGCCAGCCCTATCTCAAGGACGGCGTTGAGATGGCGTCGGCAAAGGTCGGTCTGGGCACGGCGTATTTCTATGCGCCGGAGATGACCTTCCGGGCACAGCCGGAGGGAACCTTCAAGTTCCTGTTCAACACCTTCTACGGCGACGCACCGAAGCGTTAGCGCGGTCATGCCGATTGCGTGAGGAGCGAAGCGAGATGCGGTCGGGTCTCGCTTCGCTCTTTTCGCCTATTCGAACGTCACGTCGATGCGAACCAGGATCTTTTCATTCATCTTGAGCATGCCGAGCATCTTGCTCAAGCCGCCGACACCGTACTCCTTGACATCGAGCGGCGTCGCGCCGAGAAAACGAACTGTCGATGCGCGGCGCCAGAGCCAGCCCGGCACGTCAACTTCGCGGCTCTGCCCGTGGATCGTGAATCGCCCGTGGAGCACAACCGCCGTCGAGTCGCCGTCCACCGTACCAGGCGCGACACCAGTCAGATCAAAACGGATCGTCGGATATCTGGCGAACTCCATCGATCCGGCCATGTCACGATCGCGGTGACCATTGGCGGTGGACAACGATGCCGAAGGTGCCTCCACCCAACCCCGCACCCCACCAAGGTCGGCGGCGCCCGTGATGGCGCCGGTGAGCGTCGTCGTAGTTCCGGTGAACGCCCCGAGCGTGGCGCGCGCATCAAATGCCAGAGATCCGCTCTTGAGCGTGGCCGACGGAACGGCCTGACCATCTACCGCTACCGCCCCGCCCGTCAGCAGCACCGCCAGGATAAGCCTGGCCCATCGCCGGGTAGTCATCGTGACAACAATGCCCGCAGCACCACACGCGCCGCAACCGCGTCGGCCGGCGTCGAGTACGCTTCGGCCGTGACACTCGCCCGCGCGGCAACGTAGGTCAGCCCACCGAAGACGGCCGCACGCTGCAAGTTCACGTTGACCTGGCGTCGATCGGTGGAACCCGCCGCATTGGTGAAATCCACCTGGAAGCGCGGATCGAGGAACGAGTACCCCACACCGACATGCGGCCGCAACCGACCGTGGGACCGGCCGAGCGCCGCCTCGGCACCGAAGATGTTGGGACTCCAGCGGTCGTTCGATCGTGTGCCACCGAAGCACTCACTCGCCGGATCCCTGAGAGCAGCATCGTTGCAGGTCACCGGCGCATGGAGCGAACCGAAGACCGCTTCGATGCGCAACCCGAGGACGAGTTCGCGACCGAGCGGATGCGGGTGAGCGATCGCCAGCCCGACGAGGTTTGCCCGCACACCGGAAACGGTCACCGGCGGAATCCACGACGCTTCGAATACCAGCTCGTGCCAGCTCACGGCGACACGCGGCCGAACCAGCACGTCGATCGGGTGGGCATTCTCTGGTCCCTTGCCAGGCCGGCAGGTCGTCGGCGTGGCGTCCGCCGCGTCAACATCCGGGATTGATGCGACCTCCAGGCCGAAGCTCACCGTTGTGCCATGGCTGTGCACTGGAACACGGGCGCCGGTGAACGCAACGGGCACCGAGAGGATCGCAAAGGTGTTCGCCTCATGGGAGTCCTTGCCGGGTAAACAGACATCCTGCGCGACGACCGGACCTGCTGCCACGAGAAGGAGTGCACCAAGAACCCACGCGCTGCTGATATGCATGACTTTCACCTCAGGGATGTTGCCGAGAACGTTCAGGTATTGCCAGACAGTACATTGCAATGTCATCGGCCGTAACCCGTGGAGTTCCGGACCCCCATTACTCGAGAGGTCAGCATGCCCGCTCACCGCATTGCCATCACGTGGCTCGGCCACAGCGCATTTCACTTGCAGGTGCCTGGCGGCCCCGGATTCGTAGTCGATCCGTGGCTGGACAATCCGAAAGCCCCGTCCAATGCCATGGCGTTGGCCGATTCGGCATCGATCGTCCTGATCACCCACGGTCACAGTGACCATATCGGCGGCACGGCACCGCTGGTCAAGCGCACCGGCGCGACCGTCCTCTCTTCGTACGAAGTCACGGCAGAACTTGAAGCCGATGGTGTGCCGTCGGCGCAAGTCATCGGTGCCAACAAGGGCGGCGCGATCGTGCATGGCGGATTGACGGTCACACTCACCCAGGCCTTCCACTCCTCGTCGTTGATCGGTGCCGATGGACGCGCCCGCTCGGTCGGTGATCCATGCGGCCTCATGATCGAGCTCGACAACGGCCTGGTCATCTACGACACCGGCGACACCTGCGTCTTTGGTGACATGCAACTGTTGGCGGAGATCTATCGGCCTCAGGTGTTGATGCTGCCAATCGGCGATTTCTACACGATGGGCCCGCGCCAGGCTGCGCGAGCCTGCGAGCTGGTCCAACCGGATTGGATCATCCCGCATCACTACGGCACCTTCCCCGCACTGACCGGGACCCCTGATGCACTACGGGCGCTGCTGCCCGCCGCATTGCGCGACCGTGTCCTTGCCCCGAGGCCCGGCGAGAACATCGAGGTATCTTGAAGCATGGCTTCCATCGGATTGCTTGGTGTCCCGCTTGACCTGGGCGCTTCGCGGCGTGGCGTGGAAATGGGCCCGTCGGCGGTGCGCCTCGCCCGTCTCGCGTCGCGGCTCGAGCAGCTGGGCCACGACGTGGTTGACACCGGCGACGTCCGCGTCCCGACCCGCGAAACGCTTGGGCTCGATCACGGCATCGAGTTCCTCCCGGTAATCGCCGAAGTCTGCGCGGAAGTCGCCACGCGAACCGCGGCACTTGTCCGCGAGGGGCGCATTCCACTGGTACTCGGCGGCGACCATTCGCTCGCCGCGGGTTCGGTCGCCGGCGTGTCGACCGCGCTCGCAGAACGCGGCGGACAACTCGGCCTGATCTGGCTCGATGCGCATGCCGACCTCAACACGCCAGCGACCACGCTCAGCGGCAACGTGCACGGCATGCCAGTGGCACACCTCATTGGTCAAGGTGACCGGCGGATGTCATCACTGGCGAAGCCTGGTCCGGCCGTGCGTGCCGAGCATGTCGCGATCATCGGCGCCCGCGACCTGGACGATGCCGAGCGCGCGAACGCCCGCGCGTTCGGTGTCACCATCTACACCATGCGCGACATCGATGAGCGCGGCATGCGCGCCGTGCTTCGCGACGCCATTGCACAAGTCTCCAATGGGACCGACGGCATTCACGTGTCGCTGGATCTCGACTTTGTCGACCCACGAGAAGCCCCTGGCGTTGGTACGCCGGTGCGGGGTGGCGCCACCTTTCGTGAAGCGCACCTCGCGATGGAGACCCTCTGGGACACGGGCCGGGTCGTCGCGGTCGACCTGGTCGAGGTGAACCCCGTCCTCGACGAGGTGAACCACACCGCCGAGCTGGCGGTCGGGCTGATGGCCAGCGCCTTCGGGCAGCGCATCCTCTGAGTTGGCCGCGCGCGGGCACGATCAGCCGACACTTGCACATTCGTTCCAGATCGAACCGGCAATGCACTAGCCGATCCGGCGGGCCGAGACTAGAATGTGCCCGTTACCATACCTCGATTCCTCTGCACCTCGAGCCGACGTGACCTTGCTCCGCCGCCACCGCCTTATTGTGCTTACCCTCGCCGCTTTGAGTGGCGTGGTGAGTGTTGCGGCGGCGCAGGATGGCGGTTTCAGCTCGAGCGAAAAGCCCTTCGCCACGATTTCCCGGATGTTCCTCAACCCGCCGATGCGGGATTCGCTGGTGACGCTTGCCCAATCGCAAGTCGGGGTGCGTTACAAGCTCGGGGCCAAGGCACCGGGCAAGGCGTTCGATTGCAGCGGACTGGTGCAATGGATACTCGGCAAGCTTGACCTGTCAGTTCCGCGGACCTCGCGTGAGCAGGCCAAGGTCGGTGTCGAAGTTCCCCGCGATTCGTCAGTGATGTTGCCGGGCGACCTGCTCTTCTTCGGACGCGGGGCGCGCATCTCCCATGTCGGCATCTATATCGGCGACGGCAAGTACGTCCAGGCAGCCAATCGGCGTAAAGGCGTCGTCGAGAGCAAGCTGCCCACTGGCAAGGCGGCGACATCCTGGTGGAAGTCTGTCCGACGCCTCTTTGTCGGTGACTCGACACCGGCCCCTGCGCCACACGACACGCTGACCGCTCCAACCACTCCAGTCCTGGCTTCCGGCTCCTCGTCCTGAGGGGCCTTTTTTTTTGACCTGCCCGCGGGATGGCGGCACGCGCTCCTTCCGGCGATAATCCAGCGCGGGATTCTGCAGTTCCCATCTTGCCATCCGGAGTGCTGATGTCGCCACGACGACCCGGTCAGCCGTTTGCCCATTCTGTTGCCGCCCACGGCCCGACCCTTACCACCGGGCGCTCACCTGACCGCCGGACCTGGCAATGAATCCGACAACGCTCGACTGGAGCATCGTCATCGGATCGATCGTCATCTGCCTGATCCCCGCCCTCTTCTATCTTCGCAAGGGCAGCGCGAACACTGCAGAGTTCTTCACGTCCGGCCGCTCCGCACCGTGGTGGCTGATCGGCGTATCGATGGTGGCGACCACATTCAGCACCGACACGCCGAACCTCGTGACGAATTTTGTTCGCACCGGCGGCGTGGCAAGCAACTGGCAATGGTGGGCGTTCCTGCTGACCGGCATGGCAACCGTTTTCTTCTTCGCACGACTCTGGCGCCGCAGTGGCGTACTCACCGACCTGGAGTTCTACGAACTGCGCTACAGCGGTCGCGCGGCGAGCTGGGTCCGTGGCTTTCGCGCGATCTACCTTGGGCTGATCTTCAACTGCTTCATCATGGCGACCGTCAACCTCGCCGCCGCCAAGATTGCCAACGTCGTCCTCGGCTGGCCGATGTGGCAGACGCTGCTGATCTGCGCCTGCCTGAATGCCGGCTTCGCCGCGATCTCCGGGCTATGGGGCGTCCTGGTGATCGACTTCATCCAGTTCGGTTTCGCGATGACCGGCGCCTTTGCGGCGGCATACTATGCGCTGAAGCAGCCGGCGGTCGGTGGGTTGCACGGCCTGATCGCGCAGCTCCCCGCTCACACGCTCAGTCTGGTGCCTGATTTTACTGACTGGCGCCTGACGCTGACGATCTTCATCATCCCGCTCACGCTGCAATGGTGGTCGGTCTGGTATCCCGGAGCGGAACCGGGCGGCGGGAGTTACATCGCGCAGCGCATGCTGGCGGCTCGCTCGGAGGCCGACGCGATGGGCGGCACGCTGCTGTTCAACGTCGCACACTACGCGCTCCGCTCCTGGCCGTGGATCATCGTCGCGCTGGCATCGATCGTGATCTTCCCGACGCTCGATTCCATTCGCACCGCATTTCCCCATGTCGATCCGCACCTCGTCGGCCACGACATGGCGTATCCGGCCATGCTCAAGTTCCTGCCACACGGCATCCTCGGCCTGATGATCGCCGGCATGGAAGCGGCGTATCGCTCGACGATCATGACTCACTTGAACTGGGGCTCGTCATACCTGGTTCACGATTTCTGGCGGCGCTTTGTTCGCAAGGACGCCAGCGAGCGCTACTATGTGATGGCTGGGCGGATCTGCACCGCAATGCTCATGGTCCTCGCGGCACTGCTGACATTCATCCTCGACAACGCCGCGCAATCGTTCCAGCTGATCCTCTCGATCGGCGCCGGGACCGGCCTGATCTATCTGCTGCGCTGGTTCTGGTGGCGGATCAACGCGTGGTCGGAAATCGCCGCGATGGCGTCGTCATTTATCGTCGCCTTCGGATTCTTCATCGCCGAGAAGAACGGGGTGCCGATTCCGTCGCACGTCGTGCTGTTGATCACCATCGCCATCACGACGCTGGTGTGGGTCGTCACCGCGCTGGTCACCGAGCCAACAGATCGCGAGACGCTCCTGTCGTTCTACCGCAAGGTGCGGCCTGCCGGTCCGGGCTGGAAGGCGATCCGCGCCGCGACCGGACTCGGTCCATCGCCAGATTCGCTGCCGCAGGCGTTTCTTGGCTGGACCTGCGGTGTCTTCACCGTCTACGGCGCACTCTTCGGGACCGGCGCGCTGCTGTATGGCCATACCGGCACGGCCATCTTCTGGTTGATCACCGGAGTGATCGGCGCCATTGGACTGATCCGCATCTTCCCGCGAATGTGGGCGACGTCCACGGTGCAATGAGTCACGCGCCCGTTGCCGTAATCCTCGCCGCCGGGCTGGGGAGCCGGATGCGGGACGCAAGCGCCCCGGCCACGCTGACTGACGCGCAACGCGCGGTGGCCACACTCGGCATCAAGGGGATGATTCCGGATGGCCGCGGTCGTCCCTTTCTTGATCACGTCCTCTCGGCGCTGGCGGACGGGGGCGTGCGGGAAGCGTGCCTGGTCGTCGGCCCTGAAGCCGGCGCCATCAAGGATCATTTCCAGCAAGCCGGAGCCCGCCGCGTCCGGGTCAGCTTTGCCGTGCAACCGACGCCGACCGGCACCGCGGACGCCGTGCTGGCAGCCGCTCCGTGGGCCGCCGGTCGTGACTTTCTGGTCCTCAATGCCGACAACCTCTACCCGTCGCAGGCAATCGGCGCGCTGGTTGAACTCGGGCGACCAGGGCTCGTGGCATTCGACAGTGAAGTGCTGGTTCGGCAGGGCAACATTCCCGCCGATCGCATGGCGTCGTATGCCATCCTTGGGCTGCGCGACGATGACACCCTGATGGCGATCATCGAGAAGCCATCAGCGCGCGACATCGAACAAATGGCAAGCCATTGGATCAGCATGAACCTCTGGCGCTTTGACACCACGATTCTGGATGCCTGTCGAGATGTCGTCCCCTCACCGCGCGGCGAACGCGAGTTGCCGCTGGCCGTTGCGCTGGCCGTCGCCCGCGGGGCACGTCTTGACGTGGTGCGCATGGCCGCTGGCGTGCTCGACCTGTCCCACCGTGGTGACATCGCTGACGTCGCCCGCCGGCTCGCAGACCGCGAGATTGCGCCGTGACCACCTGGGTATCCCGGACGACGGCCATTGGCCTCTCGCCGGACGCTGCCGCGCTTGCGGCGCGCCATTTCACCGATGTCGAAAGCCATTTCGCTCGTACCTTTGGCGACACGCGCAACGCCCAGGCGTGGTGGATTCCAGGCCGGATCGAAGTGCTGGGCAAGCACACCGATTATGGCGGCGGCCGCTCGTTGCTGTGCGCGGTCGAGCGCGGCTTTCATCTGCTCGCCGCGCCGCGCGATGACGGCCTGGTGCACATGGTCGATTCTTCAACCCGCGCATCGCTGACCGTGCGCCTCGATCGCGATTGTGAATCGCGGCCAGCGCATTGGACTGACTATCCGATTTCCGTCGTCCGTCGCCTGGCGAGGGACTTTCCTGGCGCATCCCGTGGCATGAGCGCAGTCCTGCGTTCCTCGTTGCCGTCGGCGTCCGGTCTGTCATCGTCGAGTGCGCTCGTCATCGCCTCGTTTCTTCCCTTGGCAGAGTTCAATGGTCTCCGCACGCGTCCCGAGTGGCGCGCGATTCCCGACGACGACCATCTCGCAGAGTATCTCGGTGCGATGGAAAATGGCCGGGCCTACGGACCCTTTCCGGCCGATCGCGGCGTGGGTACCCAAGGCGGATCGGAAGATCAGACCGCCATTCTCCGCTCCACACCCGGTCAGCTCCTTCAATACCATTTCGTGCCCGTGACGGCCGAAGACATGGTGCCACTGCCCGACGGGTGGTGCTTCATTGTGGCAATGTCCGGCGTGCACGCCGCCAAGGGCGCCGCCGTACAAGGCCGGTACAATGCCCTTGCTGCAGAGATGTCAGAATTAGTCGCTATCTGGAACAGCCTGACTGGCCGGCACGACCGATCGCTCTTCGCCGCGCTGGAGAGCGCGCCCGTTGCCCGGGCCGATCTCGATCGCGCGCTGGCTGACCTCGACGGCGATCGGCCGACGGTGTTGCGGCGGCGTCTGGCCCAGTTCGCCGATGAATCGCAGGAGATCATTCCGGCGGTTGCCCGAGCGCTCCGAGCGGGCACGGCCGCAGCCATCGGTCCCCTCGTCGCACGTTCGCAGCAAGGCGCGATCGAGGCATTGCGCAACCAGATTCCCGAGACCATCCACTTGGCGAATCGCGCCACCAGCCTCGGCGCAATCGCGGCATCCGCGTTCGGTGCCGGATTCGGTGGTTCGGTCTGGGCGTTGGTCCGGGAGGCCGACCTGTCGCAATTTCAAACGGCATGGCGAGCAGACTTTCTGGCCGCCTTTCCCCAGCGCCGCCAGCGCGCAGAGTTCTTTCTGTCGCGCCCCGGGCCATCCGCGACCACCCTGTAACGCATCAGTCGCGGCGCCCGTCGACCGATACTCCGATCTATCGGGCCCGGGTCTTGCCCGAAAGCCAAGGCATTTCGGGGGCAGCATGCGGATCGCGACAATGGTAGTTCTGTTCGGATTGGCCGCCTCGGCGTGCCGGAACAACGATGATGGTACCTGCATCGTCTCCACGGTCAGCATCGCTGGCGCTCCCGCGACAATCAACGTCGGCAACAGCGACACGTTGACGGCGCAAGTCACCGCAACCAGTTGCAGCGGCTTGCAAGTGGTGTGGACTTCCAGCGCGGACTCGGTGCTCCGAGTAGATCAGCACGGAGCCCTGACCGCGGTCGCGGCTGGCGGTCCGGTAACGATCACGGCGATCGCCGGCACGCTCACCGCCACCACCCAGATTACCGTCGTCACGTTGCCAATCGCCGCTGTTGCCGTGGTGCCCGATTCGCTGGTCGTTCCGAGTGGCGGGACCTTTCAACTCCTCACCCGATTGACCGCTGCCGACAGCAGCATCATCGCAAGCCGACCGGTGTCGTGGTCGAGTGCCGCACCCGGCGTGGCGGCTGTCGGGAATAATGGTTTCCTCACCGGTGTCGCTCGCGGGTCCACTCAGATTACGGCGACCAGCGAAGGACATGCCGGGGTGGCGAAAGTCTTCGTCGCCGCGCCGCGGCTCTTCTATATGTGGAATGACCTCAGTGATCTTGGTGTCGCCACGCCACCCGATTCGAACTACTTCTTCGGTATTGGTGGCCTGCCGCTGGCCGGCAGCAGCGTAGTCTCGGTCGCATCGCCAGTGTCAGGCACGTACAACGTGACGTGGGGCAACTTCAGCCGCGCCGGTGCCGAAACAGACGCGCTCTTCCTCACCCAGATCGGCGGCGCCGACGCAGGCTTCTGTACTAACGCCGGATGGACCGACTCGACGGCGCAGGTGCGATGCTTCGATCGGACCGGCAGTGCGTCTCAGACGCCGTTCGATCTGGTCGCCGTCGGGTCTGCCACGTACGGCGCACGCTTTGCCTACGCCTGGGCCAACGACGGCACGCCCTCGGTGCCCTACGACGCGCCGAGCGGATACCGGTACTCCTCGAGTGGCCAGCCAATCACGATTACGCGTACTGCACTCGGCATCTATAGCATCACCTTTGCCGGCCAGGGACGCACCGTCCTTGCGGCTCACGAAGCGCTCATGGTCAGCACGTGGGGCACCACTGCGGTCGCCTGCCAGCTGTCCGACTGGACCACGGCCGTAGCAACCGACCTGACCGCGACGGTGCGCTGCTTCACCGCTGGCGGAGTTGCTGCCGATGGCTCCTTTACGATCGGACTCGTCAGCGCCCCGCGTTCCGGAGCCACCCTGGCTTTCGCCGACGCAGCGCAACCAACCACAGTGACTTACACGCCCGCGAACAGTGCCGTCCTGCCGACCGGCCTCAGCACCATCACCCGCTTCGGAGCTGGCAACTATTCAGTGCGCTTTGACGGCCTCGCCCGCGGCGACAGCACCAAGGAATCCTTCCTGATCACGCCGGTGAGCGAGGCAGCGGTGCGGTGTCACATCGCGACCGGCGGCTGGACCTTTGATCTTGGCGGCGCAACCGTTCCAGTGACCTGTGTGAACCCTGCCGGGTCGGCGATTGACACTCGCTTCGTGATTGTCGGACTGCAGTAGCGCGCAATCCCTTGACACTCCGTTTGGCGGGGCTATGCTCAAGCCTTCCCGACGGACGGACACCGAATGAGTCAACCAACCCGGGCCTGCCCGAGCTGCCACACCCCGTTGCCTGGCATGGCGTCGTTTTGTTACGTCTGTGGCGCCGCCACTCCGGCTGGCCTCGATCGCAAGACCGGCGAAGTTGTCAACACGATTACCGGACGGTCCGGAATCGGTCCGGCCGATCTGGTGCGCAAGCTGCAGCGCGCATTGGGACCCGGGTATGAGTTGCAGGACCGGATCGGCGCCGGCGGTTTTGCCGAAGTCTTTCGGGCCCGCGATCTCCGCCTCAAGCGCGAACTCGCCGTGAAAGTCCTCCGGCCGGACCTGGGCCTCTCGCCGGAACTCGTGCAGCGCTTTCGCCGCGAAGCCGAGACGATCGCGACCCTCCGCAACAACCATATCGTGCCGGTCTACGACATCGGCGAGGCGGAAGGCCTCGCGTTCATCATCATGCCGCTGATCTCGGGCGAAAGCCTGCGCGCCGTCCTTGACCGCGAAGGGCCGATGGACCCGGTAGAGGTCAGTCGCATCCTGCGGGAAGCGGCGATCGGGCTGGCCGCTGCTCATGATGCCGGCGTCGTGCACCGCGACATCAAGCCCGAAAATATCATGCTTGATGGCCGCGAGAAGCGCGTCCTGTTGATGGATTTCGGCATCGCGAAAGCGGTGGGCGCGTTCAACGATGGCGATCCCAGTCAGGCGCTCACCACGACCGGCATCATCATCGGCACACCGCAGTACATGAGCCCAGAACAAGCCTGCGGCGACAAGTCGATTGACGCACGCAGTGATCAGTACTCGCTGGCGGTGGTGGGCTACCGGATGCTCGCCGGAGGGCTGCCGTTCGAGGGAGAGTCGACTCGCGCCGTGCTGTACCAGCAACTGGTTGCCGAGCCGCCGCCAATCGAAACCAAGGTCGCCAACGTGCCGCCGCCGCTCGCCCACGCGATACAGCGCGCCATGGCGAAGGAGCCGAACGACCGCTATCCCACGATGCTCGATTTCGCCGCCGCGCTGGATGCGGAGGTTGCTCCGGCCGGAGCCAAACCGGTGACGGCGGTCCGCCGGCCAAGGCCGGCAGGAAAGAACCGCAGCAGCTTGTTCGTGATGGCCGGTATCGCGGCCTTGGTCCTGATTGGCGCGCTCTGGGCGCTCAACCGACCCACCACGAGCCACCCTCCAGTGGTTCAGGCGGCCGTGCCGCCTGCCGCCCCGCCTGCTGCGTCGGTCACTCCGCCTCCGCCGCCCCCACCGCCTCAGGCAACCACGGCGCGGACCACAGGCAAGGGCACCACGCCTCCCGCCACAAACGGGGCCGGGTCCAAGGGCGCCAAGCCTCGGGGCGGAGGTGCCGCCTCGCCGCCGCCGTCGGGCTCAAGCCCGGTACCGTCGGCAAGCACGGCTGCAGCCCCGGGCCTGACCTGCTCGAAGCTTGCCGCAGCGGCAAACTGGACGCAGGCCCTTCCGGTCTGCACCCGCGAGGGAGACGCAGGCAACGCCGTCTCGCAAAAGCTGGTCGGCGAGATGTATGACAAGGGCGCCGGGACGGCAGCCAATCCGGCGGAAGCTGTGAAGTGGTATCAACGCGCGTCCAGCACCGACGCCGAGGCAAAGTTCCTCCTGTCGCATCTGGTCGAAATCGGCCAAGGCACACCGCGTGACCAGGACCGGGCGATCACGCTGCTCCGTGACGCGGCGACCGCCGGCTTCCTGCATGCCCAGCAGGTCCTCGCGTTCCGGCTGTCGACCGGCGGCGGCATGAAGAAGAATGAGACCGAGGCGGCGATCTGGTACCGCCGAGCGGCCGAGCGAGGTGACGGCGTGTCCCAGCAAGCGCTGGCCGATGCGCTCGCTCACGGTCGCGGGGTCGACAAGAACGAAACCGAGGCGCTCGACTGGTACAAGAAGGCTGCCGATCAAGGCGGGGCCGATGCGGCATGGCAGGCTGCGCAGATGTATTTCAAGGGTCACGGCGCCGCCAAGGACGAGACGGCAGGCATGGTCTGGCTGAAGAAAGCGGCGACGCTGAACCAACCGGATGCAGTCAAGGAACTCAAGAAGCGCACCGGCAGTTGATTGGCGTCGAACGAGACAAAGGGAGAAGAAATGGGCGACCGCCCATCGCTTCTCCCTTCACCAGGCAACCACCAATCATCGGGACGGCGGGATTTGAACCCGCGACCCCTGCAACCCCATTGCAGTGCGCTACCGGACTGCGCTACGTCCCGGACACCGGCGCCGCAATGATAGTCGGGTTACCAACCCTTCAGTAAGGGGCGCCATCACCGTGTCCGAACCGTTGCATGCGATCATCGACCGCGGGCCGCCAGACGGTCCGGTGCTTGTCTTATTGCACGGCCGAGGCAGCGATGAGCGCGACCTCCTTCCTATCGGGCGGATGATCCATCCCATGGCGACGACCGTTTCGGTGCGGGCGCCGTTCGAGGCCGGCCCCTGGGGGTACGGACCTGGATTCGCATGGTATCGGTTCCTCGGCGGGACGACCCCGGATAGCGAGACCTTCGCAACGGGCCAGGCGCGACTGCACCGCTTCATGACCAGCTTGCCCGACCTGTTGGGTCGATCTACCTCCCAAACGCTTCTCGGGGGCTTTTCGCAAGGCGGGACGTCATCGCTCGCCTATCTGGCGAGGAATCCGGGGGCGGTCTCGGGGGTACTGGTGTTTTCGGGATTTGTCGCGGACCATCCCTCGGTCGTCATCAGCCGTGACCGGATCGGCGATACGCCGATCTTCTGGGGCCATGGCACACTCGACGGCGCGGTGCCGTTCGAGAACGCCGAGGCTGGATGGGCGCGCCTTGAATCGGCGGGCGCCGATCTCGAGGCCCACAGCTACCCCGGCCTCGCACACAGCATCAACGACACCGAACTGCGCGATGCCGCGGCCTGGGCCGCACGGGTGACCGGTAAAACAAACGGCGCCTGAGGAGGGCGCCGTCACACATGCGTGCCTGGAAGAGCCACTGGTCGGACTTGAACCGACGACCGCTCGATTACGAATCGAGTGCTCTACCACTGAGCTACAGTGGCAGCCCCACCAATGCCCTGGCGCGGACTCGAACCGCGATGCCTTACGGCACTACCCCCTCAAGATAGCGTGTCTACCAATTTCACCACCAGGGCGTGGCGCGGGCAGTATAGCCCGCGCACCCGGCAGGGTCAACCGACCTGCATTACCAGCGTCGGCCGGACTGGAACGTGAACGACACCCCCAGGAAAAGGAACCGTTCGTACTCGTTGCCATCGCTCAGGTTGTTGTAGGTGGCGTAGTAGAAATCGGCTACCGGCGCGATCGACGCGGACCGGCTCAGCGGAATGTCGTACCCCGCCCCGCCATTGACCATGAAACCGTTGTAGCTCGGCGTCGTCGACCCATCGTTGTAGTTGAATGAATTCCACGCATAGCCGGCGCCCCCCTTGAGGTAGAATCCGCTTCGCAGCGACGGATAGACTTGCGCGTTGATGAGCAGACCGACGGTCCGCTCGGTCGCCGGCCCGTTGGACCCGCTCCAGCCGAACAGCTCGCCACCGACCCGCAGGTTCTGGTTGACGGTGCCGCCCAGCCGCAGCTGAAAAGCTGGCGTGGTGAGCGGGTCACGCCATTTGTTGCCATTGTCCGGAAGCGGATCGCCATTGCCGTCCAGGACAGCGCATTCGGTGGTTGCGAAGCGACACTCTTCACGCCCAGCACCGAGCGACGCGGTGAAATAGATCCCGTGCCGAAGGCCGCTGGGTGCGACTTCGACCAGACCGCGATCGCGGCCTTGGGCATGAAGGGCCGTGGTGCCCGCGAACAGGGATGTCAGGGTCAGGACAGCAGCGATGTTACGCATGGATCTCTCCTTGGGTACGTATCAGTGCATGAAGGACGAATGAGTCGCGCAATCGTTCACGTGGGCAGGTCGCGTGCCAAGAGACTATGTTCCAACGGGGCAATGCCTTACGCGGTTTCGACCGGTAAACGGCGAGCCGGTTTGTCCATTGGAGGGATACAGATGTCAGGAATGCGGCGGGTGATTTTCGTGGTCGCGATCATGGGGACCGCGCTCGTCACGGCCAGTCTTGGCCGCTGGCAACTACGCCGGCTGGCTCAGCGTCGAGCCGCGAACGCCACCATGCGGGCCGCAGCGCTCGAGACGCCATTGCACCTGCCCACGCTCCAGCCGCTGGCCATCGACTCCGGCCGCCGACTCGAAGTCCGGGGGCAGTTTGACACCCTGGCGCAGCTGCTGCTGCGAGGCCGCGAACAGGACGACGCACCCGGTATTCAAGTGGCCACCGCGTTCCGGCTCGACAGCAGCAGCGAGGTCCTCTGGGTGCTTCGTGGATTCGTTCGGTCACCCGACGCCGCGACGCCACCGGACACCATTCCCCAACCAGCCAGCGGCATCGTGACGTTGACCGGGGTCGCGGTCGCGACACCCACGCTGGTCGACAGCGGGCGCCCGCTGTCGAGAAGCGGTGTGGTCACATACCAACGCCTGGATCGTGACGTGTTGGCGCGCCGGGCGCCAGGGGCACTGCCGGTCTATCTGCTCCTTGCGGCTGACAGCGCACACCTTGGTGGGCTTGACGTTGTTGCGCCGCCGGAGCTCAGCGACGGCCCGCACCTGAGCTACGCCATACAGTGGTTCGGCATCACGCTCGCAGTGTTGGTGTTCGGGGTCATTTTTTTCGCGCGAGACAATGGCGAGTCCACTCGACCTGACGAAGCACCCTGAGGAGATCACCGCCGCCGGCTTCGGCCGGTCAGCGTCGCTCCAGCCACGATGGATCGGTTCTGCAAAGAGCACCGGATACCGCCGACGTCGCCCTTTCAGGCGGCTGCGTCGGGCCATCGTAGTCGCTACCCAAGCCAGTAGGCCCTCACGGGAGTATCCGGGGTTACACCCTGGGGGGTGCGTGCGTCTCCGGACGAGCAAATCGTCGTAGTCATGCATCGGTGTGCTTGCGGATGGGCGCCGATGGGTTCCCGTACCCGCTGGGGGAACCGGCGGCCAGCAGGAACGGTACTCGGGATGGCTGCCCGGCGCGCCCCGCGCCATCAGCAACCGGCAGGCTGGTCCTCGCGGCCCGGCCCCCGGCAGAGCGTTTATCCGTTACCGTGACGTGCGCCAGGGCGAGCAGCCCGACACAGCGCGGGCGTTGCCGAAAGGAAGCCTCCAATGACGAAGGAATTGAAGCGCGAGCCGTGGCAGCAAGCCGGGGCACGCGGACCGGATGATGTCGAAGTCTGGCGGAGTGGTCGCCAAAGCCAAGGAGCCGCCGGAATGGAGCGAAACACCAGGCAGCGCGGCGCGATTCGCCGTGCCTTTCAGCGGGCTGACCGCCCGCTCGGGACTGGCGAAGTGCTCGAGCTCGCTCGAACCGAAGTCGGCGGTCTCGGGATCGCGACCGTCTATCGGAACATCCGCACGCTCGTGGACGAGGGGTGGCTGGCGGTTGTCGAGCTTCCCGGCGAAGTTCCACGCTATGAAGTCGCCGGCAAGGAACACCACCACCATTTCCGCTGTCGCCAGTGCGACCGCGTGTACGAGGTGCCCGGTTGCGTTGGCTCGCTGAGCGAGATCGTGCCCGAGGGTTTCGTGCTCGAGTCGCACGAACTCGTCCTTTACGGCCGCTGCCCCGAGTGTGCGACCGCGGCCTGATTCGCTGATGCTTCACCTGCTGGCGTTGTACCCGTTGGTGCGGGGAGTCTTCTACGTTGGTCTCCTCCTGTTGATCGGCTCGCAGGGGGCGGACAAGCTGATCATGGCGGAAGTGTCCAATCCTGTGCAGCGCGTGCCGATGCGGCGCGCGCTGCAGGCGTTGGTGCAACCCTTGGCACTGCTCATGGTCGTCTTCATCCTCGCCCGCGGCCTGCTTCAGGTCCTTTCCTTTCTCGACCCAGGCGATCCGATCACCTGGCCTCTGGTGGAGGCCGCCCTGGTGACCAGCGGCTGGGGCATCGCCTGGCTCACGGCACTGGTCGCCTCAGCGCTGCTTGCCATCGTGCTCGCGACCCATCTCGGCACGAGGCGGTGGCTGGTCGTCACGCTCCTGCTCGTGCTGATCGCCGCACAAACCGGGACAGGGCATGCGGGCGGGTCGCAGTGGCCCGGGCCGACCGGCCGACTGCTCGACGGGCTGCATCTGGCCGGCGCCGGCACCTGGCTCGGTACCCTCGGCATGTTGACGGCGATCGCAATGCCGCAGCTGCGCGATGACAGCGATGTGCCGGTCGTCGCCGCGCTGATTCATCGCTTTTCGTGGTATGCCAGGACGGGCGCACTGCTGGTCGTGATTTCTGGCCTGACAGCGACGTTGGTCTATGCCAGGTCACCGGGCCTCTTCATTCACTCGACCTGGGGACACTTCCTGCTCGTCAAGCTTGCCGCGATGACCGGAGTGCTCGGCCTCGGCTGGTACAACTGGCGTCGCGTGACCCCGGAGTTGCAAGCGGCGTCGTGCGGCGCCACCGCACGGCTGCGTCGCGCCGTTCGCATCGAGCTCGCACTGGGCGTCGTGATGCTCGCCGTGACGGCACTGCTGGTAGTGTCACCACTGCCGGGCGAGTAGCGCACTCCGCTCGCCCGGCGCGTCGTCGGTGGATGATGCCGTTGCTCGTGGACTGGTCCCGCGCTAGCGCGACCAGGTCAGCCCGGCGTAGTAGCGCCGACCGAAGCCGCCAAGCGCATTCTCCGGCACCACATTGCCCACGTTGTCGACGCCAGCGTTGAGATGCCATGCATCGACGACAGCTATCCCCGCCCGCACATTCACGCGTGGTGTCGCGCCTTCATAAATCAGTGCCCCGGTCCCCATATCCTGGCTGATCGGCAACGCGGAAGCGCGAACCCCCTCGACTGACGCATTCCAATGAGCGTGCGCGACGCTCAGGGCGCCCCGTATCGTGTGCTTGGCACGGCCAAGCAATGGTGCATCGTTGGTTTCGTCGCGAGCGTCGAGATATGCGTAGGATCCTTCGACCGTCATCATCCCGCGACGAATCGAACCGCCCACTTCACCGCCCGCCGTGTGGGCTTTCACGACGTTGAGGTAGGTAAACTCGGAGATCTGCCCGTCCTGTCCGGTGAAGTCAGCCTCGATGAAGTTGCGCAACTGGTTGTCGTAACCACGGACGTACAGTTGTACCCGGCGAATGTGGGTGCCAACCTCCGCCGTCACATTCCAGGATGTTTCCGGTTTCAGGTCGGGATTGCCGTTGACCGCGTAGAACGCCTCGGCATTGACGAAATCGGAAAACTGCTCTGTGAACGACGGCGCCCGAAAGCCATGGGCTGTTGACACCTTGGCATACAGGCCGTGGGCACCGTGCACCACGAGCCCCAGACGTGGCGACAGGTCGGTACCCCATCGCTGGGCAACCGTGAGCCGCCCCCCGGCCGACAGGTCCACCGCGGATCCAAGGGCCCAGTCGGCGGATGCGTACGCAGCGCCTGTGTTGCTGCTGACATCGGCCGCGGTCAATCGCGCCGACGTGAGCCATTCGTGCTCACCGCGCAATCCTGCAACCCAGCTGGCGCCAGCGAAAGCCATCCGCTGGATGATTTCAGCATCGGCGACGCGCTGCGCCTGTGGATCGGTCGTGGTGGTCTGGCTCGCCTCGTCCGTTTCGTCGAGGGTATGGTCGTACACGCTCGCGTGGAGCCGAACCTCGGTGCCGTCACCGTTGATTCGTAGCGCGGCAAGCACGTCGGTCTGCGCGTTGGTGGCAGCGTTACCGAAATCGAACCCGGGCCCGTAGGATTCCTGATACTTCTGCGTTTCACCAGAATGCATCGCGCGAACGTCGAGCAACGACGATCCCAGCGGCTGCAGGAGCGCGGCCGACAGATCCCAACGGTCAGCCGACCCAGGCGTGCCAACAGCATTGCCTGGGGCCACGTCGATGTGCCGATGGCCGGCGGTGATCGAGATGCCCGTCAGGCCGAGCCGGGTGCTGGCGCGACCGTTGACGTCAAACTGACCGTACGTCCCGCCTTGGGTCGTGATCTGCTGATGGGTGCCATCCGGCGCCCGAGTGATCAGGTTGATTACGCCTCCGAGCGCCGTCGATCCATACAACGTCGATTGCGGCCCTTCGACGATCTCCACGCGATCGAACTGCGCCGGATCCAGACGGGTAAGGTCGAACTGGTTGTTGAGACGGCCTTCGACTGGCGCGCCATCGATCAACACCTGCACGCGGTCCGATCCGAGCCCCTGGACCGAGATCCCTGTACCCGCGCCGACCACCGGATCGAGCTGCAATCCGGGGATCTCCCGGAGCAGTGTCGTCAAGTCACCAGCACCCTTGTCGCGCCATTCCTCGGAGGTGATCACCCGCACGACCGCTGGCGTAGCCGTCGTCGGCGTCACACGGCGTTCCGCGGTGACGACCAACGTGTCGATGGTGCGAACCTGAGTGGTATCCTGGGCAACGAGCATGGCGGGCGAAAGGGCGAGTACTGACAGCACACACACCGAACGGATCACGGTTGACACCCCGAATGGAAGAAGAGATTTGGACGACCGGCAGCAGTACGCTCCAACGGCGAACAGCTTACGGGTCCAGACGCCACGCGACAATTCGGAGTGTTACGGGCGGGGTACTACGGAGGCGGCGTCGACCTTAGCTTTCGCGCAATGACACCCGATTCATTCGGAAGCACGCTGCAGGCGCTTGCCCGCGCACACCGCGGCCGACTGTCGGCGCTGCTCGCGCCGCACGGCTTGCACGCTGGGCAGGAGTTGCTGTTGCTGGCGGTGTGGGATGCGCCGGGCGTGCGGCAATCGCAGCTGGCCGACCACCTCGGCGTCGAACGACCTACCGTCACCCGGATGGTGCAGCGTCTTGAGCGGGCCGGGATGCTGGAACGGCGCCGCGACCCGGACGACGCCCGAGCGATGCTGGTCTTTCCCAGTGCGCGTTCACGCTTGATCGAGAGCACCGTACGCCGCACGTGGTCGCTGCTCGATGATGAGCTCGAAGCGGCGTTGGGTGTTCACGCTGCGATCTGGCAGCGCGCGACCGCGTCGGCTGCCGGGACATTCGGCGACCCCGGCTAGCGAGCGTCGTCCGGGTTCGCATGCTGCAGCGCATCCGCCCACGTCGCGCAACGCGGGGTGCCGAGCGGCGCCCGCGGCCGATTGAGGGTCCAGCCGAAGAGTGACTGGCATGCGGGCCCGCAGACCGCACCCTGGCACTCTCCCATCCCGACTCGCGTCCAGAGCTTCGCCTGCCGCTGCGACCACGATGGGTCGATCGCTCCCACCGCAATGTCCTCGCAACGGCAGAGGACCGTGGTTGCGTCCGCCAGCGCCAACAACTCGGGTCGCGGCGCGAACGTCAGCTCCAGACGCCTGGCGAACGCGCGCCCACTCTCCTGATGTCGCCGCGCCCTCGGCGTGACGGCGTTGCTGCCCGCCGCCGCGGCCCCCGCAATCGTTCCTTCGACGATCGCGGCCGCATCTCCCGCGACACCGGTGCATTCCCCCGCAGCCCACACACCGGCGACCGAGGTTCCCTGCTCTGCGTCCACGACGATGGCATCATTGCCGATCGCGCAACCGAAGAGCTGAGCCAGCTCCGTGTCAGGAATCAGGCCCGCACTGGTGGCGAGCCAGTCGCATGCGACGTGTTCGACCGCGCCACCACGACGCAGTAGCACCGTATTGACAGCACTCGAGCCTTCGGCGCGGAGGATCCAGCTATCGGTCGCGAACGATGAATGTCGAAAGGCGATGCGGTACCGGATCGCCTGTGCGATCGCACGTGGACGGCCGAGCATGCTGAGTCCGAACCGCGCCAGCCGCCGGAACGGCACCTGCTCTGCGACGATCCGGACGTTCGCGCCCGCCCGAGCGGCCGTGGCCGCAACGGGGAGCAGCAGCGGCCCGGTTCCCGCAATCACGATTCGGGCGCCCTTTACGTCGAGCCCGCTCTTGATCAGCGCCTGCAATCCGCCGATGCCAACCACGCCTGGCAAGGTCCAGCCCGGAAAGGGTACAAACCGCTCGCGCGCCCCGGTCGCAATCACCAACGCGGTCGCGCGCACGCGATGCGCGACGCCACCAACATCGACCAGCAGGTCGTGCGGGCTCCGGCCATCGATCACTCGAGCGCCCGGGATGATCACGGACCGCTTGGCCTCATTCATCAGGTGATGTGCTGCCGTTGGCAATGCGGATCGGTCGCGATGGCGCCAGATCTGGCCGCCAGGCCGGATGCCCTGATCGAGGACGATGACACGACGCCCGGCACCTGACGCGGCCGCCGCCGCCGCGAGGCCGGCCGGTCCCGCACCGACGACAACGACATCGCACACCTGCTCGAGCGGCGGGCTCATGTGGTCGTCTCGACGGTCATCCCGTTGCGCACCAGCGCCAGGCACGCGCGGCTGTTCGCCACACCATCAATCGTGACCCGACATTCAAAACAGGTACCCATGCCGCAGAGCGGCGCCCGCGGGTGGCCAGAACCATCGGCGCGAAACGCCATGATGCCAAGGTTGAACAGCGCCGCGGCGACCGAGAGATCGTCCGCGACGTCGTGCGGGGCGCCGTTGATCACCAGTCGAACCCGGCCGGTCACGCGACACGCTCCATCGCTGGCATGACGCGGTCAGGGCGGAAGCGTTCCGGGTCCACCGGTGGCGTGCGCTCAAGTAACCCCGCGACAATCAAGTCGGCTGTGCCGGTCGCCATTGTGATGCCCAGGCCTTCATGGCCAGCAGCAATCCAAAGACCCTCCTCCGCCGGCCAGCGACCGATCAATGGCAGCTTGTCGGGCGTGGCCGGCCGAAAGCCAATCCAGCTTCGGACCGCCCGCACCTGGGCGATGGCAGGGACGAAGTGGGTGGCGCGGTCGAGCATCTGCCCGACAAGGTCATGATTGAACGTGGCGTCGTAGCCAACCAGTTCACGCGATGACCCAATAAGCAGTTGGCCGGTGCGGCGCGGTTGCACATTGAAGGCCACCGATGCGCCACTAAAGGTATGCGCGCTGTGGAGATATCCGAGCTCGACAAGCTGATGATGCACCAAGCCAGGATGGCGGTCAGTGATGACCAGGTGACCCTTGCGCGGAACGATCGGAAGACCGGCGACCAGCGAGGGCGACGAGACGCCAGCTGCAACGACAATTGCATCCGCCGTGACGATCGATCCGTCGTCGAGCGCCACGCGGTGAGCCGCGAGGCTGGCCACAGACCGGCGCAGCAGTGCACCGCCGAGCGCCATGACCCGCTCGGCCAGAGATCGCGCGATGGCGGGTGGATAGCAGACCGCGTCGCCGGGCACCCGCAACGCGCCGGCGAGACCGCGCCGCACGGAAGGCTCCAGGCGATACAACTCCACATCGTTGACGACGCACGCGTCGATACCAGCGCGCTGATACCCGGCCACCCGTGCCGTGGCACCGGCCAGTTCGGCGTCACTGGTCGCCAGCCAGAGGGTCCCCGCGTGCTCATGCTCACCGCTCGGCGGCAGCGTCGCGGCCAGCTCGTCCCAGCGAGCGCGGGAGTGCGCGCACAAGGCAAGTTGCTCCGGCGAATCATCCATGACGACGATATGCCCCATCGCGGCACCGGTACTACCGCTGCCGGCGAACGCCGATTCAACCAGCGTGACCCGAACACCTGCTTCGGCCAACCGATAGGCGATCATCGTGCCGACCATGCCGGCGCCCACTACCACGACGGTGCCCACCCCCGCCGTGCTCAGGGAAGACCCTGGCGGTAAGGATCGTCCGGATCAAACAACAACGTCGAACGACCCGTGATGAACGCGCGCCCCTGAATATGTGGAATGAGATCGGTGCCGTCGGTTTCGAGCCAGCCGGTGAAAACGGAACCGATCATGCTCTCCTGGCGCCAGCGTTGGCCGATGGCGAGCTGGCCATGTGCGTGCAGCGCGGCGAGCTTCGCCGACGTACCGGTCCCGCATGGCGACCGATCCCACGCCCGGCCGGGGCAGAGCACGAAGTTGCGGCTGTCAGCATCTGCCCGGCTCGACGGGCCGAAGAGTTCCACGTGATCGATCAGTCCGCCGTCGCTGCCGGTGATGCCGGCGGCGCCCAGCGCGGCACGAATTGCTTCACTGGCATGCAGCAAGGCGCTCTGATTGGCTGGCTCGATGGCCAGGCCAGGGACCGTTGCCAGGAAAAACCAGTTGCCACCCCACGCGACATCGCCGCTGATCCGACCCAACCCTGGTACATCGACGGTCACACTCGATTGATGCAATCGTGCCGGGACATTGCGAATCGTCACGGAGCCATCGGCGTCGAGCTCTGCTGACACTGGTCCGACCGGTGTGTCGAGCTCCACGTGGCCCGGGCCGATCCGTCCCAGATGCTGCAGCGTGCGAACCACGCCAATTGTCCCGTGACCGCACATGCCGAGATAGCCGACGTCATTGAAAAAGACGACTCCAGTCGCCGCCTCAGGACGATCAGCTGGCACCAGGAGCGCCCCGACAATGGCGTCGTGGCCACGGGGCTCGCGCACCACGCCGGCACGCAGGGCGTCGTGCTCGTGACGCATTACGTCGCGGCGCGCAGTCACCGTTGGACCCCGGGTATCTGGCCAGCCGGCAATCACGACCCGGGTGGGTTCCCCTTCGGTGTGCGAGTCGACGACCTCGACCTTGGCGACGTCGATCATCGCGCCGGTGCTGG
This sequence comes from Gemmatimonadales bacterium, assembly GCA_036499125.1. GTDB lineage: Bacteria > Gemmatimonadota > Gemmatimonadetes > Gemmatimonadales > GWC2-71-9 > Palsa-1233. Next base: position 191,851 of record DASYEH010000012.1, on the reverse strand, counting down.
ACGGGCCGCGAGTCCCTCACGAATCACCGCCAGGGCCATCTCGCGTTCAGCTCCGGCAAGGGTTGCTCGTGGTGCGCGCACCCGTTCGCTACCCAGGCCAACCTCCGCCTGGACCAGCTTGATCAACTGCACGAACTTCGGCACCGTGTCGAGGCGCAACATCGGCAGGAACCACTCGTACAGCGCGCGCGCTTCGACGTCACGTCCGGCGACCGCGTGCTCGAAGAGCAGCACCGATTCATCCGGGAGTGCGTTGACGAGTCCGGCGATCCAGCCGGTCGCCCCCATCGCGACACCCTCGAGCAGCGCATCGTCCATCCCGACAAAGAGCGCAAGGCGATCGCCGAGCAACGCGCGCAACGCCGTGAACCGGCGCACGTCGCCACTCGACTCCTTGACGGCATGCAGGTTCGGATGATCGCAGAGTGCGCGGACCTGCTCCGGAAGAAAATCCGTGCCGTATGCGATCGGGTTGTTGTAGAGAATGCAGGAGAGCGGCGTCGCGGTGAGTACCGCGTGAACGTGTGCGCGAGTCTCGGCCCAGTCGCCGCGGTATACGTACGGCGGCAGCACCATCAGGCCCGCACAACCTGCTGCCGCCGCCTCTGTCGCGAGCGCCACGGCTTCCGACGTCGACAGCGCAGCGACTCCGGCGACGACAGGTATGCGATCGCCCACTGCCTGCACGCACGTCCGTAGAATGGCAACCTTCTCGGCGAGCGACAGCGTCGCAGCCTCACCCAGCGAGCCGAGCGGCACGAGGCCGCGACAGCCCGACGCCAGCATCCGTCGCGCATGACCGGCAAGGAACGCGTGATCGACCTGACCGTCCGGCAGGAACGGCGTGGTGATCGCGGGAAACACGCCAGCCCACTGCGCGCGGGTCATCGAAGCCATAGTTACTCCTTCAAGGATGGATCTGGATCGTGCGGATTTCTGTGTAGAACTCACGCGCGGCGGAGCCTTGTTCGCGCTGGCCAGACGACGAGGCCTTGGTGCCGCCAAACGGCGCATGCGGATCGACCCCGGTGGTATCACCATTGACGCGTACGAGACCGACGTCAATCTGTCGCACATATTGCAGTGCCGACGACAGATCACGCGTGAACAGTGAGGCTGAAAGCCCGAACGGCGTGGCATTGGCGAGCGCGATCGCGTCGTCGAGCCCGTCGGCCGTCAGCACCCCGAGGACCGGACCGAACAACTCAGTGACCGCCAGCGGAACGTGCGGCGTTGCCAAGCGGACGATGCGCGGCGCCACCCAGTTGCCTGCCCGGAACTCCGCAGTGTCGGGCAGCGATTGCTGCCAGAGTGTGTCCGCAGAATGCTCGCTAAGGGCCTGAAGAATCCGGTCGCGCGACGCTGCCGTGATCACTGGCCCGACCGCACATGATGGATCGGTCACCGGCCCGAGCGGCAGCTTGTCGATTGCAGCGGTGAGCCGTTCAAGGAACGCCGATTCGACGGCGCGGTCAACAATGACCCGGCTGGTCGCAGTGCACTTCTGCCCCGCGTAACGCATCGCACCGGCCGCAGTCAGCAGTGCCGCACGATCAAGGTCGGCATCCCGCGCGACCAGCACGACGTTCTTGCCGCCCATCTCCATCTGTGCGCGAATGTTGCGCGCCGCGGCAACGGCGGCCACCCGGGCGCCAACCGCCTGCGAACCGGTAAACGAGATCGCCCGCAGCCCGTCGTGGGCGAGCAACGCGGCGCCCGTCGTACCGTCGCCATGAACGACGTTGAAGACGCCGGGCGGGAGCGCGGCGGCGAGGGAAGTCTCGGCGAGCAGCTGACTCACCGCGGGGGAGTTCTCGGATGGCTTGAGGACGACCGTATTGCCGAACGCGAGCGCCGGCGCCGCTTTCCAGAGCGGAATGGCGAGCGGAAAATTCCATGGCGTGATCAAGCCCACCGGGCCGAGTGGATCGTGGAACGTGAACTGCAGGGCATCAGCGGCCTGCGCCGGAATCACCTCGCCCCGGTCGCGCACCGCTTCGCCCGCGTAGTACCGACAAATCACCGTGGCCCGAGCGACTTCGCCACGAGCTTCACCGATCGGCTTGCCCACGTCATGCGCCATCGCCTGCGCCAGCTCCTCGGCGCGCTGGGCGATGCACTCACCCCAGCGATACAGCGCGTCGGCCCGTGCCGACCCCGACAGCGCCCGCCATGGCGCGAATGCAGTGGATGCGGCGGCGATCGCGCGGGCGATATCGACGCTGTTCCCGATCGGCGCATGCGCGGCGACGACGTTCACATCGGACGGATTGCGGTGCTCGTGCACACCGACACCATCCGATTCGTGAAACGTGCCGCCGATCAGGTGACTCAGCATGCCGGGCGACGTATTACTGCGCACGCGTGAAGACAACCTTCTTTTCCACCTTCTGCGTCGGTGACTCGATTGTCTCCTTGACTTCCAGCGACCCATCCTTGCCGGGCTTGAACTCACGCTTGAGCGTCGCGACGCCGGCGATGGTGCGAGTCAGCTCGACGCTGTTGCCGTCCCACTGCGCCTGGGTCTCGATCACGCTGCCGTCCATCTGCGCTTTCTGCCGCTTGCGTCCGTCGGTCTTCCAGGGCGTCACCTCGCCAGCAGCATTTGCGAAGGTGAGTGACGAGTCGTTGACCGTAAAGGTGATCGTGTTACCAGGGATCGCCTCGGCGAGAATGATGGCCATGCGCGGATCGCCGCGCTCGCGCGGCGCGGCCGGGCCCTGGACCGCAGCGCTATCAGGCGACGCTGCCGGAGCCGGCGGCGCACTGCCGCCCTTGCCGCCCTTGGTGCCCTTTCCGCCGCTACCACCACCGCCGCCACCGCCGCCACGCCCTCCCGCAATCGCCGACCGAAAACCACCGCGCATCATCGCCGGCCCCAGCGTGTCGCTCCGACTCTGATCGAGGGTCCACTTGCCAGCGATTGACTGCTGCATGGCGGCGGTTGGCTTGTCCTGGGCGGCCAGGGCGGGAACCATTCCAACGGTAAGGGCGACGGCAACCAAAACGCGTGACACGGTGTCTCCTGGAAAGACGATGGCGACCTGAAAGCTCAATGGGGACCGACCGATGGAAAATACGCAGATGCCGATCCCGCGGCACCATTGTTGGCAAACGAAACGGGTAGCAGCAGAAACCCCGCCACTGCCAAGGCAGCGACGGGGTTTGAGAATGGGCCAAAATGCCCCGAGTAGGACTCGAACCTACAACCTAGTGATTAAGAGTCACGTGCTCTACCAATTGAGCTATCGAGGCGCAACGCCAGCGTGACCCATTCTCATTTCTCTGCATAGCCCCAACGGGAGTCGAACCCGTCTCTAGACCTTGAAAGGGTCTCGTCCTAACCGATAGACGATGGGGCCGACTTCCCGCGGTCCTGCCCTGCCACATCGATAGCGCTAACGGGATTCGAACCCGTGTACCAGCCTTGAGAGGGCTGTGTCCTAGGCCACTAGACGATAGCGCCGCGAGCCACGCACCACTCTAATACCACCGGGCCCAAAACCCCACCCGGACGGTCCGCTGCGGCGGCCAGACAGGCCCGGCAGGAATCGAACCTGCAACCCCCGGTTTTGGAGACCGGTGCTCTACCAATTGAGCTACGGACCTTCGCGCGGCAGGGTGCCTGACGGGGATTGAACCCGCAACCTCCGCAGCCACAGTGCGGCGCTCTAACCAATTGAGCTACAGGCACCACGGTGCCGCGAGGAGCCTAAAATGGACCTGTGGTGCGGGCGGGTCAAGCGCCGGGGCGATCCCAGAAGCGCCGCGCGAGCATCGCCGTACGCGAGTTGGAGCCAACCGGCTTGCCGTCGAGCATGGCGACCTCGATTACCCCACGGACGGCATTACAGGCCACCAGCGGCCGCCGGGCAAGGTCGTCTCGGTGCAGGACAGCCTCCTGAATCCCGTTCCGGGTCACCTCCCGCAGCCGTGCCCGTGCCACACTTGCCAAGCCGCCCAGGGCGAGCGGTGGAAAGACGAGTGTCTCGCCATCCCACCAGCCGATAGCAAATCGACTGGCCTCGATCAGCCGCCCGTCGGCGTCAAAGAGCAGCGCGTCATCAGCGCCGCCAATCCGGCTGGAGGTTCGGGCGGCCTCCAGCCAGGCTCGCGACGTCGTCTTGTGAGGGTAACCACGGTGCGGTGCGGCCGCGATGCTGAGCTGAATCGGATCGAGGCTCGGCAGGTCACGTTCGGTGACATCGACGCCTTCTGCCCCGATCTCCAGGCGAACCATCCGGTCCGGGCCACCGGTCGGCGCAACGACGTCTGGCAGGGCCAGACCGAGCGCCAGCGCGCTGTTCATGATGCGCCACTGGTGCAACGGCCAGAGCGGCGCCCGACCGTCGATGATCCGAACCGACTCAATCAGTCGCTCAACCATCTAGACGAGATCCGGCATCGGAGCTACCGACGGCGCTCGCACCGACTGTACGATCGTCGCGCCAATGATCAGTCCGCCACCAACCAGGGCCAGCAACGCCGGAACCTCACCAAGAATCAGCCACGACCAGACTGGATTGAATGCAGTCTCGACGAGAAGCATGAGGGACGCCTCGATTGCCGGCACATGGCGCAGGCCCGTGGTCACCATCAAATACGCCACCGCGATCTGGAAAATGCCCAGGTACAGTATCACGCCCCACGCGACGGCCCCATGGGTGTGCAGCGGGAGCGCCATCGGCAGGACAGCGACGCAGGCGAAGATGTTGCCGAGGAACACGGCGGACATCCCTCGGTCGGAGCTGGCATCGCGGCCGAGCCAGCGCAGGCCGATCAGCAGCAAGGCGTAGGTCAGCCCGCTCATCGCCGCGAGTATGTTGCCACGCCCCGGCGCCGGTGCCGTGACACTGGGATGGTCACGGCCGAGCAGGACACAGGCAAGCCCCACCAGCACCGCGGCGATGATCGGCAGGTCGCGACGACGAATCCGTTCGCGCAGCAGCAGCGGTGCGAGCAAGAGCACGTAGAGCGGTGCAGTCGACTGCAAATAGATGGTATTGGCGCTGGTCGTCAGGCGATTAGCGAGGACAAAAAGCACCAGCGTGGCAGCGTACGCGACGCCAACCAGGGCCGCTTTCCAGTCAATGCCACGGCGGGCGCCCGGCACCAGCAACAGCAGCGTGATCGCCGCGACGCCAGACCGAAATGACGCGACCTGCCACGCGCTGAAATCGGCCGCCTTGATCGCGGCACCGCCAGTCGAAAAGAGAAGCGCCGCGAGTGCGATACGAAGCCGGGGAGACACGACGGGATAATAAGCCCGTTACGTTTCCCGCCAATGGCAACTCCCGCCCGCGCCACCGCCCGACTCGCCTGGGGCACCCTGGTCCTCAACCTCTTCGTGATCGTCTGGGGCGGCTGGGTGCGGGCCAGCGGGTCGGGAGCCGGCTGCGGCAACCACTGGCCAACCTGTAATGGCGTGATCGTCCCGCAGTCGCCAAGCCTGCACACCGTGGTCGAGTTCACGCATCGCCTGAGCAGTGCGATCGCGGTCCTGCTCATCGTGGCCTTGCTGGTGTCGTGTTGGCGCACCTTCGGCCGCGGGCACCCTGCCCGCAAGGGCGCGGTCGCGGCGATGCTCCTGATCGTGGTTGAGGCCGCCATCGGTGCGGGATTGGTGAAGTTTGAGCTGGTCGCCCAGAATGCGTCCCTGGCCCGTGCCGCCTCACTCGGCATCCACCTGGTAAATACTCAGTTTCTACTGACTGCGATCTTCCTGACGGGCTGGTGGGCCTCGGGGCGGCAACCGCTGGACCGGAGCGTACTCCGGAGTCACGCTATCGCGTGGGGCAGCGCGTTCATCGCGCTCATCGTCGTGGGAATGGCTGGCGCGGCAGCGTCGCTGGGCGATACCCTTTTCCCCGCACGCACGCTCGGCGAGGGGCTGGCACAGGACCGCAGCTCGACCGTCAATGTCCTGTTGCATATCCGGGTCTGGCATCCGCTCCTCGCAGTGGCCACCGGAATCGGCCTGCTTTTCCTGGCGAGCGCGGCGCGACAGTGGCGCGACAGCGCTGACGTGACGCGCGCGGCCCGCGGCGTCATCATCGCGGTTGCCACACAGTGGACAGTCGGGCTGCTGTCGCTGGTCCTGCTCGTTCCGGTGCCGTTGCAACTACTGCACCTGGTGCTTGCCGATCTCCTCTGGCTCTCGGTCGTCTGGCTCGTGGCCGCGAGCGCTGCCGACTATGCGGGATGGACTACGCGAGATACCAACTCGACCATCGCGGGATCGAACACCGAACCGGCTCCGGCCACCACGTAGTTCCACGCCGCGTCGACCGACGCCCCAGGCTGTCCGTCGCGCGGTGCCCGCCCGAGGGCAAAGGCCGCCGCCACCTGCACCAGACCCGTAGTCCATTGAGTCGGGACGCCAGAGGGCTCCCCCGTGCCGTCCGCGCGGGCGCAATGCTCAAACGCCACCAGTGCGCTCAGCTCGAGGTTCCGGCCACCCTGGTCAAGCAGCAATCGCGCGCCGGCTCGGGCGGACGCCCCAGCACCGTCCGCCATCGCGGCGCTGACCAATTCGTTCGCCACACCGGCCGACCCGATGTTGTGCACCAGCGCGGCCATGCCGACCCGATGCAGGCCAACCGGGTCGCTGACCTCCGTCGCCAACGCCGCAATGGTCAGCAACGTGGTGTTGAGCGCAAGCGTCGGGGCAAGGTCTTCGATCAGCCCGGTGTGCGCGACCTGCGGCAAATGCCAGCGCTCCACCAGCCCGGTCAGGACCCGTACCAGCGCGTCCGCCTCCGACTGCGCAAAGCGACCCGCGCCCGCCTCGGCGAGCACCAGCCGCATCGCTGCGAGCTCGTCGTCAAAATCAAGCAGCAACGGCTGGCCTTCGAGATCGAGCGCGCTCGGAGCAGCGGCGGCCGGATCATCGGTCTCGTCCACCACCACCGGACCGAATGCAATGCCGGGAATCGGCGACTCGCCAGACAGCACGGGCTCGCCGGCGAGACGCCGGGTCAGCCGTTCGATCAACAGCGCCATCGAGGCCTCGGTCAGCGCCGCATCAAACTCGAGACGCTGTACCCCGGCCGCCGCCAGCCGACCACTGTGATGCCAGTCGCGCAGTTCCTGCAGGGCGCGCCCATTGTATACCGGTGCCGTACCGAGAAAGAGGAAGACTGGCCGGCCATCCGACGCAAGAAGCGCCGCTGCTGCTTGCCACAGGTTCTGCGTGGCGCGCCGCGCTGCGGGGTGCCCGGGCGCGTACAGGGCCATGGTCGACAGCGCCTGGGCCAGCGCGTGCAGAAAGGCGATCGCGTCACTCATGATGCACCCGCAGCCGTCCGGATGTCGGCATCGGTGGACTTCCGCGCGAGCTCCAGCATGTGCGCCACATTGCGATCGCTCCGCCAGCGTCGCGCCAGGATCTCCAACGCGCCCAGCATGATCGGTGACCGAGGGAGCAGGCGCTGCCGCCGGAACAAGCCGCGCCGTGCGCGAACCATGCCCAGCAACGGCTCGACGATCGACGCCTGGCGCACCTCGGATAACGTGCGCAATGCCAGCAGCTGGACCTCATCATCGGAGGCCCGTAACAGCACGAGCACGGCGGGCACCACCCGAGGCGGACATTCAGTACCCAACGCGGTGAGGGCAATCCGGGCCAACGATTCGTCGCCACTCTCGAGCGCCACCGCGCTGGCGCGTTCGCGCGCCGCCGGCTGGCGCATCAGCACCTTGAGGGCTTCCTGGCGCACCCGGATCTCCGGGTTCGACAGTTCGGCGAGCACCGGCCCGATATTGCTGATCGAAGCGAAGTGCGCCAGCACAGCGAGGATATTCCGCAGGAGATACCACGGCGCCCCCGTCATCCGGTTGAGCAAGACCGGTTCGGCCGCAGGTCCGATGCGCACCAGCAGGTCCAGAATGCGGCGCCTCGTCGTCCGGTCATCGGCCGCGCCAAGCGCATCCAGGAGCAGGCTCACGCCACCGGCGCCAGTGCGCAGCGCAATCCGCTCGATCATCCCGAAGTCGGGCTCGCCTTCCCGAAGAAGCGCGCTCATCAGCTCGACATCGAGCACCGCATCGGCGACCAGGTTGGCCGCGGCGCGATCGGCCGCCGGAGCGTCGATCAGGCGAAGGACAGCCGCAAGTTGCCCACCGTCCACGAGCCGTCGGGCGGCCGCCAGCACTGCCGGTGAGGCGGATCCAACCGCCATGCCGACCCGCAACACATCCTCCGCCGACACGGCGAGCTGTGGATACCGATGCTCGTCGAGGCCGTCGCCGCCGCCATCCCACTGTCGAATGAGGCCGAGCACGCCAGCAGTAAACGTGTCCCGGGCCACCGCGTCGTCGCTGGCAGCGTCGCCGGCGACCTTGCCCAGGAGCATCCGCAGTTGCGCCGAAATTGGTTCACCGTCGGCCTCGGCCACGCCTTCGAGCAGCTGCAGCAATAGCGCCGGCGGTACCAGCTCCAACGACTCGCGCAGGAAACGGCGCCGCGACGCCGCGGAGGGAGCGGCCGCGAGCACTCGCGCCGTCGTATTCCGCGAGAGCGCCATGAGGACGTCGTTGAATCGGGCGGTGCCATCGGAGCCGTGCCGTTCACCACGTGATGCAAGTGCCGTTGCAAAGCTGGTGAGCGCGTCGTAGACCCGCGTGGCGCCATCCGATTCACTGGCCGCCCGTTCCGAAATCGCCTCGGCGAGCTGACGGCCGGTGGCCAAGGCATCGTCACCGGCAAGCGCTCGTCCGAAGGCACTCTCGACCAATGCTTCCCAGAAACGTTGATCGATCGGCTGGTCCGCCTCGTCATCGGCAAACGAGAGCGCGTCGTAACTGATCGGCTCGACCCGGACGTGCTCAAGTCGCAGGCCATCGCGACCGACTTCTTCATCGGCGTGCGGTGATGCGAGGGCCGCAAGCAGCGCGGCCACCTGGTCGGGTGCAACACCCGCGCGAATCTGGATGGTTCCGATGTTCCGGCGATGCATGCGCGCGGCAAAGTCGCGGAGCACCGCGCTCAGCGGCTCGACGGCGTTGCCATCCACCAGCAGCCCGCGCGGCAGGATCCCCAGCGTCAACGCCTCCCGCTCCGCCATCACCGTGGTCAGGCGCTGAACGAGGGCCGCAGAACTGTCGCTGATGAACCGGTGACCCGGCGGATACATCCCGGCCTTGCTCAACGCATTGACAAACTCGCGAAGCACCAGATCCACACCATCCGGCATCCCGGCGGGACGATTCGCGGCGGTCATCCCGGCCGGTTCCCGAAGAGCAGGATCGCGTGGATCAGCGCGCCGCCATGTTATCGACCATGGCGCGACCGAACGCGCTGGTCGACAGCTTGGTGGCGCCGTCCATCAACCGTTCGAAGTCGTACGTCACTCGCTTCTGGGCAATCGTCTCCGCCAGCGAACGGACGATCAGGTCTGCGGCTTCGCCCCAGCCCATGTAGCGCAACATCATCTCGCCCGACAGGATGACGGAGCCGGGATTGACCATGTCCTTGTCGGCGTATTTGGGCGCCGTGCCGTGGGTTGCTTCGAACACCGCGTGGCCGGTCATGTAGTTGATATTGGCGCCTGGTGCGATGCCGATCCCGCCGACCTGGGCGGCCAGTGCGTCCGAGATGTAGTCGCCGTTGAGGTTCAGCGTCGCAAGGACGTCATAATCACGGGGCCGGGTCAGGACCTGCTGCAGCATCGCGTCAGCGATGACGTCCTTGATGATGATGCCGTTCGGGAGCACCTGCCACGGACCGCCCTCATGATCCACCGCGCCGAACTCCTCCCGCGCAAGCTGGTAGCCCCAATCGCGAAAGGCGCCTTCGGTAAACTTCATGATGTTGCCCTTGTGCACCAACGTCACGCTCTTGCGCCCTTGCGCAATGGCGTACTCGATCGCAGCCCGGATCAACCGCTTCGAGCCTTCCTCCGATACCGGTTTGATGCCGATCGCACTCGAACCGGGAAAGCGGATATTCCTGGCGCCCATTTCATCCTGCAGAAACGCAATCACCTTGCGCGCTGCATCCGTGTGTGCCGCGTATTCGATGCCGGCGTAGATGTCCTCGGTATTCTCACGAAAGATGACCATGTCAACGGCGCCGGGGTCCTTGACCGGTGACGGGACTCCGGTGAACCAGCGGACCGGTCGCACGCATGCATACAGGTCAAGCTGCTGGCGAAGCGCGACGTTGAGCGACCGGAATCCGCCACCGACAGGTGTGGTCAGCGGGCCCTTGATCGCGACGAGATAGTGGCGGATCGCATCGAGCGTGTCCTGAGGCAACCACGAGTCAAACTGGGCCTTGGCCTTCTCGCCCGCGAAGACCTCGAACCAGGCAATCTGCCGCCCGTCGCCGTACGCCACCCGGACTGCGCCGTCGAGGACCATGCGCGAGGCGCGCCAGATATCCGGGCCGGTACCGTCTCCTTCGATGAACGGTACGATCGGATGGTCGGGCACCCGGAGGTGGCCGCCGGCCAGGGTGATTGCCTCGCCGGCGGTCGGCGCAATCAGCTGTTCGAAGGTCGGTTGCGGTGTGTTAGACATGCCGGAAGTATAGCGAACGCGACCCCGGCCGATGAACCCCGTCGGCTATGGCCGCTCGATCGGCGTACGGACGGCGTTGCCCCATTCGGTCCATGACCCGTCATAGTTGCGCACCCCGCTCCAGCCGAGGAGCCAGGTCAGCGCAAACCAGCTATGGGACGACCGTTCACCGATCCTGCAATACACCACCAGGTCGCGATCCGGCGAGAGACCTTGTTCATCCTGATACAACTGGCGCAGCTCCGCAGCGCTCCGAAACGTGTGCGTTTCGGGGTCGACAGCCCGGGCCCACGGCACGTTGCGCGCACCCGGAATATGACCGCCACGGACGGCACCTTCATTCGGATAATCGGCCATGTGGAGGCGCTCGCCCCGGAACTCTTCCGGCGAGCGGACGTCCACCAGCTGGCCGTGCGCCTCGACGTGCGTGAGGACCTCGTCCTTGAACGCACGGACCGGCGCGTCATTGCGAACCGGGACGTCAATATCGCCACGCCGCGGCGCCGGCAAATCCGTCACCAACGGACGCCCCTCGTCGGCCCAGCGCGCCCGACCGCCATCAAGGATCCGGCAGTTCCGGATCCCGAAGAGCTGGAAGACCCAGAACGCGTAGCACGCCCACCAGTTATTGCGATCACCATAGAACACGATCGTGGAGTCGTTGTTGAGGCCGCGCGCCCGCAGCAGTTCCTGCATCCGGTCGCGCGCAACGTAGTCTCGCACGATCGCGTCATTGAGATCGTTGACCCAATCGATCATCCGCGCCCCCGGGATGTGTCCCGTGGCGTACAGGAGCAGGTCCTCATCCGACTCGAGCAACACGACCGATGGATCGTCGAGATGTGCGGCCACCCAGGCGCAATCGACGAGCACCTCAGGGTGAGCGTAGCCGCGGCTGGCGATCGACGTTGGTGTGGTCACAAATGACATCCGTTCAGGTCTGGGGTGAAGACAGCACATGCTGCGAAGCAATCAGGACCCGCCGAGCAGGTCCTCGAGCACTTTGTCGACCGCCTCAACGACGCGCCCGGAGACGATGCGCGAGAGAACGTCGATCGTTTCCAGCGGCAGCGACTCCGGATGCTTGCGGTCGCGGCGGAACCGGACAATCGCCCCGAGCAGGATCGCCGCCAGCTTCGGTTCATCTGTCTCCGCCGCGCCCTCACCAACCGCCGCTTCGTACGACGGGACTGAACTCGCCCACGGCTCCTCCGCATCGTCATCCGACTTCATCGGCGCCGAAGGCATCGGAACGATGGCGTAGAGCTCGCATTGCAGTCCCGGTTCTTCTTCGCGCGCCGCGAGCACCAGCTGTCGGGCCTCGGCGAAGACGCCGTGCTCGTCGAAATACTCAAGCGCACCGGGAGGCACGACACACCGCGCCACCATGGTATCGTCGACGAAGGTGCCCATGCACTCCATGCCAGTGGGCACCCGATCGTCGACGATCGCGCGCACGACAAGCGGCACCGGCCGATCGGTCGCCGCGAGCACAGCCGCCGGACGACCCTGGCCCTCCGCCTCGTCGTCGTGCGCTGGTTCCTCGAATGGGTCAAACTCGTCGGTCATCAAGCCCTCCAACGGTCGCGCGACACGCGCGGAGACACCCATGCAAAGCTAGTCGGTATCTTTGGCTTGCCGTGACCGCACCTCACCCCGTCTCCGCGTCGCTCGACTACACTGCAGCGGCGAAATGGCCGCTGCGGGCCGCCGCCCATCTGTTGGGCGCCGGCCTGGTGCTCGCTGTGCTCGTGGCGCTCCCCGTCGCACCGACTGACCTCGACCGACATCAGCTTCCCAAGGAAACCGTTGTCCACTTGACCGTCTGGCTGGCGGTGCTGCTGGCACGGCCCTGGCCGGCGGTGGGACTGCGTCGCGCCACCATCTGGTCCATGAGCGCACTCGCGGCACTTACCGTCGCGAGTGCCGTCGGAGCCAGCAATCATTGGCTGGCATGGCGCGCGGCGGCGTTGCTGATCTCCGGCTGTGCCGCGTTGCTGACCGCACGACATGTGGCGGCGCTTGGAGCGGTCGCGTCGTTGCAGGTGTGGTGCTGCATCGCCGGCGTCGTCGGAGTCGCATCTGGCCTGGCCCAGGCATACGGATTTGACAGCCCGCTCTTCGCGACCACCCGGCTCCCGGGTGGCACGTTCGGCAACCGGAATTTCATGGCGCACTTCTGCGCGCTGGCGCTGCCACTATTCATCATGACGGTCCTCACCACTCGCGCCCGGGCATTGGCGTGGATCGCAACCCTCGGCTCAGCGGCATTCGTGGCAGCTATCGTGCTTTCGCGGTCGCGCGCCGCCTGGATTGCCGTAGCGGTCGCCGTGCCGTTGCTTGCTGCTGCGTGCCTCCTCGCTCGCCGGCGAGGCACCGTGCCAATGTTGCGCCAGCGCGCGACCGGCTTGGCTGTCACAATGGTGGTCACCGTCATCGCGGCAGTGGTCCTCCCCAATCGCCTGTCGTGGAAGTCGGCGTCTCCATATAGCGACACACTCACTGGCCTGACACAGCATGACGAAGGATCAGGCCATGGCCGACTCCTTCAGTACCGCAACACCTTGCACCTCGCGCTGATTCACCCGGTCCTGGGCATTGGGCCGGGTAACTGGCCGGTCCGCTATGGCGACGTCGCCCCGCCCAACGATCCGACATGGGTGTATGCCGACCCGGTGCCGATCAACCCATGGCCGAGCAGCGACTGGATGGCGCTGGTGAGCGAGACCGGCTTTGCCGCGACACTCATCGCGCTGCTCTTCGGCGCCAGCCTGGCGTGGCGAGGACTGCTCGCCATCGGGGGACATGGCGACCGGGTGATCGCCGGGGCCGCGCTACTTGCGACACTCGCAATCGTCTTTATCGAGGGCAATCTCGACGCCGTCCTGCTGCTGCCGGTTCCGCTCCTGTTCGTCGCGATGACCGTCGCGGTGCTCATGCAACGCAGCGAACCACCCACCGACTCCGTTCCGCCACCCCCGCACCGCTGGGCAAACTGGGCGCTGATCCTGCTGCTCGGCGTGGGCGCGATTCGCAGCAGCGCGCAGACCGCAGCGTACGTCGTAGCGGGAAATGGTCGCACCTTCAGCCGACTCTGGTGGGCGTCTCGGATCGATCCGGGCAGCTACCCGATCCGGATCGCACTGGCCCAACGGGGAACCTGCGCCAGCGTGCGCGGCGACATCGTCGCGGTCATCCGGATGGCGCCGACCTGGCCCGCTACGATTCAGGTAGCGCGGCGCTGCGGCGTCCGCCTGCCACGCTGACTATCCTCCGGACCGCCCCCATTCTGACCAGCTGCCATCATAAATCGCGACCGGCGGCCCCGTCGGTCTGCCGCCACGTTCGCGAATGACTTCAACCGCAAGCGCGAGGACGCAGGCGCTCGTTCCCGAACCACACAGCGCCACCAACGGTTCGTCAGCGTCCAGCCCCTGCCCCACCAGCAATGACCGGAGCTCCGCCGGGCCCTTCATCAACCCGGTTGCCGGATCCGTGAAGAGCGTGAACGGGGCGTTGCGGCTCCCGGGTATGTGGCCGCGCCCGACCCCGGATCGCGGTTCATCCACTTGACTGTTGAAACGTTGAGCCGGTCGGCAATCGACGACCTGTCCGGGAGCCTGGCCCGCCACCATTGCGGCCAGATCGGCGCGAGCCCGTACCAAGGCGGCATCAAGCGTCGGGACCGGGTAGCCGGTGCTCTGCCGCTGCACGGCGCCGCGCTGTACCGGTCGAGTCGCGTCAGTCCATGCGGCAAAGCCGCCGTCAAGCACGGCGACCTGTCGATGACCAAACACGCGGAACATCCACCACACCCGCGCCGCACTCAAGTTGACCCCGCTCCCGTCGTAACAGATCACCCGATCATCAGGGCGGACTCCGATTCGCTCCAGCGCTGCGGCAAACTGGTCAGCGGTCGGCAACATGTGCGGCAGGTCACTGGTACGGTCGCTCTGTTCATCCAGATCGAACCGCACCGCCCCCGGAATGTGCGCCAGACGGTACTCGGCCTCGGCATCACGTCCAGAAGACGGCAGATACCACGAGCAGTCCAGGACCACCACGTCGGGCTGCGACAGCGCCGATGCGAGCCAGACCGCCGAGACAAGTGAAGGAAACGCGGGCGCAGGCGTAGATTCCAAGGGATGCTCTTCGATTCAGTGATTGCCCGATTCCGGGCAGCGGACAGGAATACCCGGCTCGAGACGCTGCTGGACTATTCGCGGAAACTTCGAGACTTGCCACCCACTCTACAAGCCGCCAGCAACCGTGAGGACCAGCGAGTCTCCGAATGCCAGACGCCGGTCTTCCTCTGGGTCTCAGTCGATCGGGGCCTTGTGAATCTGGCGGCCGATGTCCCGCGCGAGTCACCAACGGTCAGGGGATTCGTTGGCCTCCTGCAGCAACGGCTTGACCAGGCGTCGCCGGCCGACGTCGCCGCCGTTCCTGATGACCTGCTGGACCAGCTTGGGCTCACCGAGACGCTCGGGATGATGCGCACCCAGGGTCTGACCGCCATCCTTGGCCGGATCAAGCGGGCGGTCGCCGCATCCTCCGGCTGCTGAAGACCCCAGGCGCTCGAAAAGTTGACGCCTCCGGCCAGGACCATCGCCGGTAGCCGGACAGGCGCGCCACCGGGATCCTAACCACCGATCCGAGGTAAAGCCGCGTCAACGCTGGCTTTCCCGCCAGACTGCCCCTCGCCCCACCATCTCCTGGCCCGCCAACCTTGGCGGCCGCCCGGCCGAATCATCTCCGCATTGACGTGTGGCACGAAGTATGAGGTATGTCGTCGTACTCGCGCGGCCTCGCAGGCTTGGCCCGGACCCGACTGGTCCGGTGTGTCAGCAGGACGCGTGGCGGAACGACGCGGCAGTCACCGGAGGGTGCAATGTTTGGCGATGCAATGTTTGATGAGGAAGATCGGCTGCGCCGATCTGAGCAGGGACAGAGCGACGAGGAGTTCGCACTCCACGATGACCCGTCCGACGACGTCACCGCCGCCGGCGGGCTCGACGAAACGTTGCGCCGGCGCCAAGCCGTGGCTCAACTGCTCCGCGAGGTTGGTGGCTGTTGAATGTGACTACCGGCGCAGCTTGGCGGCGCCGGTCAGTTCTTCTCCTGGATTGACGTACCGGTCAAGCGCCTGGCGGTACTGCCGTTCATAGAGCGCCCGATACCTGCCGCCCACCTCGAGCAGCTCGTCATGATTTCCCCGTTCCACAATCGCCCCATTTTCCAGCACGAGGATCTGATCGGCTGACGTAATCGTCGACAGACGGTGGGCGATCACGAACGTCGTGCGTCCAGCGCGCAGCCGCGCCAGTCCTTCCTGGATCATTCCCTCACTCTCAGAATCGAGCGCTGACGTCGCCTCGTCGAGGATCAGGATCGCAGGATCCGCCAGAATCGCGCGGGCAATCGCCACGCGTTGCCGCTGGCCACCACTGAGCTTGACGCCCCGTTCACCGACGACCGTCTGGTAACCGAGGTCGAATCGCAGGGTGAACTCATCACAGTGCGCGACCCGGGCGGCGTCAAGCACCTCCGCATCGCTGGCGTTCGGTTCGGCGAACCGGATGTTCTCCAGTATTGTCCCGTCAAAGAGAAAGTTGTCTTGCAGCACGATGCCCAAGCGACTGCGGTAGTCCCGCAGACGCAAGCCGGCGAGGTCGCGACCGTCGATCAGGATTCGGCCACTGTCCGGGTGATTGAACGCCATCACCAGCGACACGAGCGTACTCTTGCCTGAACCGCTGGTGCCTACCAGCGCAGTCGTCGTCCCGGCGGGGGCCTCAAAGGAGACATCGTGAAGGACCGCCACACCAGGGTCGTAGCTGAACGTCACATTCTCGAACTGGACATGGCCCACGATTTCATTCGCTGGAACCCGGTCGGCGTCGTCGGCATCCTCTGGAAGCCACGAACGCAGCTCGCGAATCCGGTCGAGTCCTGCAAAGGCCTCGGTGATCTGGGTGCTGATCGACGCGATCTGGATCAACGGCGCACCCATCATGACCGTGAAGGCCGCATACGCCAGCAGGTCCGCCAGCTTCATCCGGCCGGCCAGCACGTCGTGCCCACCCATCAGAATGACCACAGTACCGATCAGGCCCACCACGACCGTCGACAGCGCAGTGGTGGCGGAAATCCCCGTCATCGTTGCCGCCACATTCCGGAACAGCTTGTTGGCACCCCGGCCAAAGACGAGCTTCTCGCGGCGCTCGGCGGCGTATGCCTTGACGACGCGGATTCCGGAGATGCTTTCGACCAGCCGCCCGGTCACTTCCGCATTCAGCTGGCCTCGAATTCGAAAAATTGGGCGCAACTTGGCAAACGCGATCGCCATCCCAGCGGCAAAGGCACTTAACAACACCACCGTCACTGCCGTCATTCTCCAATTCAGCCACAGCAGGACCCCGAACGCCACAAGCGCGGTGACGGCCCCACCGACCAGCTGGACCAGGCCGGTGCCGACCAGATTGCGGATCCCGTCAGCGTCGGTCATCACCCGCGACACCAATTGTCCGGTCTGGGTTGAATCGAATGTGCGCACCGGCAGTCGAATGAGGTGTGCCTGAACGGTGCGCCGCATGTCGGTAATTGCCCGCTGCGCCGCCACGCCGAGGATCTGGGACAGCCCGTAGGAGGTGGCGGCCTGGATGATCGTCGCGATCGCGACGGCGATGGCCACCTCCAGCAGCAAGTGGCTGTCTTTCCTGGGAAACACCGTAGCAATGAGGAAGCGGAGCGACCCCGGCAGGACAAAGCCCGCCGCTCGATTCACCAGCATCAGCCCGAGGCCAAACAACAACCTGCGGCGATGCCGCCAGATCAGGTCGCGCGCCTCGCGCCAGACGATTTCGGTACTGAGTTTGGGCTTCCCTGGTGCCGACATGAAACCTCATGGCGCGTCATGGCGCCGGCGTACGATGGACGCAAGTACAGGTCAACCTTTGAGATTGACCCGGCGTAGCAGTTTCCAATAGCGAGGCGGCCTTTGCTGGACACCGCCACACCATCGACCCGGAAGATAAAATGACACTTCGTCGGCCTCGTTACGTTGTGCGCCTGCTCGCTGCAACAGTCATCCTGCTGGCCTGCCATCCCCACCGCGCCCGAGCCCAGGGTGGCAACGTCGACATCATCAGCGGCACCGTGACCGACAAGGATGGCAAGCCGGTCGCACACGCAACGATCCAGGGCCTCAGCATCGAGACCGACGAGACACGCCAGGTACAAACGGACGTCAAGGGCCGCTATGTCCTTTTCTTCAATGACGGCGGCGGACAGTATCGGATCACCGCCCGGGCAATCGGCTTCGGCCCCTTCATTCAGAACGTCACCCGGCAGCCAGACGACGACCGCATCTCGCTCGACATCCAGCTCGGCTCCCAGCCCGTCCGCATCAATGACCTGGTGGCCACGACCGCCCGCCGTCCGTCCGCTGACGCCGATCAACGACCTACCGCCGGCGAAACGTCGCTGTCAATCAGCGGCGACAATGCAATGCGACTGCCGATCGACGCAACCGACATGTCGGCCCTCGCAGCGCTCGCACCGGGCGTGATCTTCACCACCGGCACGGACTCGACCGCCTCGACCTTCTCCGTCGCCGGGCAGAGCGCCGAGTCGAACAGTTATACAATCAACGGACAGACCACAACCAGCACCACGGTACCGCAGGACGCCGTGCGCACCACCCGCGTGATCACGAACAGCTATGACGTCGCCCGCGGTGGCTTTGCCGGCGGCCAGGTCAACGTTACTTCCAAGGGCGGCGGCAACCGGGTCACAGGATCCTTCAGCAGCAACTTCCAGAACCCGGCGCTGTCATGGGGCGGATTCACCAGCAGCCCCTTTGGGAACGGCAATACCAGTGAGCTGCTCAGCGTCGGCTTTGGCGGCCCCATCAAGCGCAACAAGACTTCGTTGTTCGGATCGCTTCAGGTCACCCGCCGCATCCAGCCGCTGCCATCCCTCAACCTCGCCGATGCCACCACGCTCGATCGGCTTGGCGTCTCCCCCGACTCCGCGGCGAAGTTCATCAACCAGGTGGACCAACTTGGGTTGACTGCGCTCGCCGGGCCGATCAGCTCCGGGCGCACCAACCTGCAATACAACAGCCTCGACCGCTTCGACTGGAACGTGGGACAGTCCTCGATCCTGACGATGACCGGCAACCTCAGCCTGAGCACCCAGGACCCGTCGCGAATCGGATCAACGCAGCTCCAGCAGGTCGGTGGCAACACCGACTCCAAGTCCGGCGCCCTCACGGTACAGCTCGCCTCGCGCATGGGCCGCTATGTCAACCAGTTCCGCGGTGGCGGCTCGATCAGTTCGGCGACCTCCACGCCATTCCTGAACGTGCCGGTTGGTCGAGTGACCAACGAATCCACGATCGACTCCAGCATTATTACGTCGACGCTCGGCTTTGGTGGCAACGCGGGCTTGCCGCAGCACAGTACCAACAAGAATGTCGAGTTCACCAACGAGTTGTCCTACCTGCCGGGTGCGGCCACCCATCGGATCGCCCTTGGCTTGTATACCATGGGTCAGTACTTCAACCAGGACGTCACCAACAATCGATACGGCACCTATACGTACAACTCGCTTTCGGATTTCGAGAACAACCTGCCGTCGCAGTTTACCCGAACGTTGCAGCCGACCATTCGCGACGGCGGAGCCTGGAACGAAGCGATCTACCTGAGTGACGCGTGGCGCCCGCGGTCGGCGCGCCCAGTACGAGCCAACGCAGCCGCAGCCAACGGCGGGGGCGGGGGCGGCGGTGGTGGTGGCGGTGGCGGTGGCGGTGGCGGTGGCCGTGGTGGCGGACGCGGTGGCCGTGGTGGCGGTGGATTCGGTGGCGCCGGTAACAGCAATTTTCAGCTGATTTACGGCCTGCGTCTCGAACATTCGTCATATGTCGGCACGCCCGGACTCAACGACTCGGTGTACCACGAGTTTGGGGTGCGCACCGATCGCCTGCCGAGCGAGACCTTTCTCTCGCCACGCCTCGGGTTCACGCTGAATATCCCACGGCCCGAGCAACAGGGCTCCAGTCAGCGCGGATTTGCAGCCCCGCTGGTCGTCTTCCGTGGCGGCGCTGGCATCTTTCGCGGCGTCATGCCGTCCACCTTGCCAGGCACGGCTGAGGCGCAGTCGGGCTTGAGCACCGCACAACAACAGTTGGTGTGCGTCGGCTCCGCGGTGCCGATTCCGGACTGGAGCGCCGATGCGGCCAACCCGGATAACATCCCGGCCGAGTGCATCGACAACGCGTCGACTCCCGTGTTGACCGGTCGGCCGACGGTGACCACCTATGACCCCAGCTATAGCGCCCCGCGCACCGTCCGTGCGTCACTCGGCCTGCAGCGCGCGCTGACCCAACGCATCAACTTCAATGTCGACGCCTCCTACGTCCGAGGCGAAGGCCAGGCCGCGTCGCGCGACCTCAACCTCAATACGGCCCCCCGATTCACGTTGGCGGCTGAAGGCAATCGGCCGGTATACGCCGATCCGTCCCAGATCGTCACCGCCACCGGCGCGGTGCCGTTGTCGGCTTCGCGAATCAACTCGGCGTTTGGATCCGTGACGAACGTGTTCAGCTCGCTTGAGAATCAGACCAAGCAGATGACGTTCAACGTCTCTGGCACCACCAACAAGCAGATGGTGATCAACCTCGCGTACACGCTCATGTATGCCCGCGATGAAGGCGGATCCGGTGGCGGGCTCGGCGGCGGGAACCAGACGGCGGGTGACCCGAACGTGTACGACTGGGCAGCATCGTCCAACGAGCGCCGACACAATTTCCAGCTGAGCATGCAGTGGCCGGTCACGCCCGCGCTCGAAATCACCGGCACCGGATCGATCGCCTCCGGCTCCCACTACACGCCGATCGTCTCCGGCGACATCAACGGTGACGGCTCGGGGCGTAACGATCGGGCCTTCATCTACAACCCGGCGGTCACCGCAGACACCGCGCTGGCCAATGGCATGTCACGCCTGCTCGGCGAGACCTCCGGCAATGCCCGCAAGTGCTTGATGGCGCAGCTTGGCGAGATCGCCGATCGCAATACCTGCACCGGCCCGTGGACGCCCCGGCTCGACCTCAAGCTCAACTGGCGCCCGAACTGGTTTGATCGTCGCCTCGCCCTGTCGGTCTCCAGCGTGAACCTGCTCGGCGGGCTCGACCAGTTGATCAATGGCGAGAACGACCTCAAGGGCTGGGGCGGGACGTCGCGTCCTGATAACACGCTGCTGACCGTCCGGGGCTTCAATCCGACTACCCAGCAGTTCCAGTACGTCGTCAACGAACGATTTGGCAATACCAGCGGCTCGGCGACGGCAACACGACCACCATTCCAGATCGCCCTGAGCGTCCGCTACTCGATCGGGTACGATCCGCGCACCCAACAGATCCAGGCGCTCGGCCGGAACGTGACGCCAGCGACGCCGCGACAGCTGGTCGATTCCTTCATGGTCCGCTTCACGCGCCAGAACGCCGCACTGGCCGCGATAGCCCGCAAGGATTCACTGGCGCTGACACCGACGCAGCTGGCCCAGGTGCAGGCCATCGCTGATTCAGAAAACACCTTCATGCAGCCGCACATCGACTCGCTCACCGCCGCCGTCACGACGGTGGCCGCTGCCAAGACGAGCGCCGATGTGGTCCCACTCCTGACTCGGATTCGGACCTTCAATACCGTCGCGGCGACGGAACAGGGAAAGGTCCGTGACCAGGTCCACGCCGTGCTCACTGACGTCCAGTGGGCTCTGCTTCCAGCCCTCGTCCGGAACCCGTCTGGCAACCTGACTGGTGCTGGCCGGGGTGGCGCCGGCGGAGGCGCAGGCGGCGGCCGTGGCGGTCGTGGTGGTGGCGGTGGCGGCGGCGGCCGTGGCGGCGGCGATTGACCGGTCGCCCACCCGCAACCCAAAGGCTGTAAAGAGTTTAGACGCCGCCCCACCAGGGCGGCGTTGCCTTTTCCACTGTTCAGGACCTTGACGCTCCGCCCTCAACTTTTTCTGGCGACCCGACGTAACAGTGCCGAGGTGCGACTGGGCGCTCCGCTCAGCTCCGTGCCAATGACCCTGGCGACTGGGACATCAATATGGTTCGCGTTTTCGCTCGGCTTTCGAGTGTTTTGGTTCTCGTTCTTGGTCTGGTAGCCCTCGTGGCCCATCCGGCCCGCGCGCAGGGTGGCAGCATTGACATCATCATGGGAACCGTCCGCGATGCCAGCGGTAAGCCAGTCGTCGGGGCACGGGTCGAGGCCTTCAGCATCGAAACCGAAGTCACCCGGCCAGCGACGACCAACGACAAGGGCGAATATCGGATCTTCTTCCCTGACGGAACCGGCTCGTACCGGATCAGCGTCAAGGCGATCGGCAAGACGCCGAAGATCTATAACGTCACCCGCCAGAGCGACGATGACCGCATCGTACTCGACATCAACCTCGGCGAGCAGGCGGCCAAGCTCGACGCCCTCGTGGCAACCGCGAACCGCCGTCCTGATGCCAGCGGCAACGAAAACACCGTGACCGCGGCGGAACAGTCCCGCTCGATCAGTGGTGATCAAGCGCTGCGCCTGCCGATTGACGCCGGCGACCTGGCAGCCCTGGCAGCACTTGCTCCGGGCGTCGTCATGACCACCGGTACCGACTCAAGCGCGGCCACCTTCTCAGTGGCCGGCCAGAGCGCTGCCGGCAACACCTACGTCGTCAATGGGCAGACGACGACCAGCAGCAATGTGCCCCAGGACGCCGTCCGCAACACGCGGGTCATTACCAACAGCTACGATGTCGCCCGCGGAAACTTCTCGGGCGGTATGGTGTCGGTCACGACCAAGGGCGGCAGCAACCGCGTCAGTGGGTCGGTCAGCAGCCAACTGCAGGACCAGACGTTGGCGTGGGGTGGCAATACCGGTAACGCGTTCGGTGCCGGCTCGACGCAGGGTCAGGTCGGCGCCGGATTCGGTGGGCCGATCAAGCGGAACAAGATGTGGATCTTCGGATCATTCAGCGTCAACCGTCAGGTGCAGCCGATCCCGACGCTCATCGACGCCGATGCCTCGACGTTGTCACGGCTCGGTGCCTCGCCAGACTCGGTGGCCAAGTTCATTGGCCTGGTAGGCCAGACCGGCTACACCCAGCGGGTCGGTGCGGTCAATAACAACCGGAAGACTGACCGCTTCAATGGCATCACCCGATTCGACATGAACCTCGGCGCCGTCCACGTGCTGACCTTCACTGGTCAGCTCAACCTCGGCGGACAGGACCCGGCCCGGATCGGGTCCACCTCGTTGCCACAGGTTGGTGGGACGACCAACAACAACGGCGGCGCGGGCAACATTGCTCTTGCTTCCCGCTTCTCGAACGGCATGATCAACGCGTTCCGGTTGGGCTATACCTACAGTGCGAACACGTCAACGCCCTACCTCTATGTGCCGGCTGGTCGGGTGATCAACTATTCATCAATCGACTCCGGCGTCGCGCCGGTCACCTTGGGCTTTGGCGGCAACTCCGGCATGCCAACCGCCAGCCACACCAAGACCGCCGAGTTCACGAACGAACTCTCGCTCTTCTCGGGCAGCGGAGCTCATCGATATGCGCTTGGTCTCTACGGCAACACCTCGTCCTTTGACCAGAACTCGACCAACAACCAGTTCGGTACCTTCACGTACAACTCGTTGTCTGATTTCGAGAACAACATTCCCTCATCCTACACTCGCACGCTCTTGCCGACCATTCATACCGGCAGCGTGTACAACGAGGCGATTTACCTGAGCGACGCCTGGCGCCCGCGCAAGGCCCCGACGACGACCGCAGCCAACGCAGCCGGCGGCGGTGGTCCCGGAGGGTTTGGCGGGCCCGGCGGCGGCCCCGGGGGTGGCGGACGGGGCGGCCGCGGCGGCACCGGTGGCGGCAACCTGCAGTTGAACTATGGTCTCCGTCTGGAGCACAGCTCGTACACGGGCGCGCCAGCCCGCAACGACTCGGTATACAATGAGTACGGCGTCGACACTCACGTCCTGCCGACCGAGACGTATCTGTCCCCACGCGCGGGCTTCTCGTACTCGATCGCCGCGCCGGAGCAGCAGGGGCAGTCGCAGCGTGGCTTCGCACCGCCGCTGCTGACGATCCGCGGTGGTGCCGGCATCTTCCGGGCGACGATGCCCAGCACCCTCCCGGCTCAGGCGCAGGGGCAGTCCGGGTTGGCCGGCTCGCAGCAGCAACTTTTCTGCACCGGTGCCGGCGTCCCGATTCCGGATTTTGCCGACTACCTCGATCACCCGGAAGACATTCCGGCCGAGTGCGTGGACAATGCCAATACCCCGGTCATCAATGGCACGCCGAATATCACGACGTACGATCCGAAGTACGGCGCAGCCAAGACCAAGCGCCTCTCGCTCGGCCTGACACGCCGGATCACCCAGCGCGTCTCGTTCAACGTCGACGCCTCCTACATCCGCGGCGTCGGGCAGGGCGCCTCACGCGACCTGAACCTCGTCGATAACGCTCGGTTCACCTTGGCCGACGAAGGCAACCGGCCGGTGTACGCCGATCCATCGCAGATCGTCACGACCAACGGCGTGGTGCCGCTGACCGCCTCCCGGAAGGACATTGCGTTCGGCTCCGTCACTCAGGTATTCAGCACTTTGCAGAACGAGACCAAGCAGCTGACGTTCAACGTGCAGGGGACCACCAGCAAGCAGATACAGCTGAGCCTCTCCTACACCCTGATGGCCGCTCGCGATCAGGGCGGCAGCGGTGGCGGCTTTGGCGGTGGCAACCTGACGGCCGGCAACCCGAACGAGTATGACTGGGCAACCTCGAGCAACGATCGCCGGAACCAGTTCCAGGTCAACGTTTCCTGGCCGATCACGCCGTCGTTCGAGCTCACCAGCAATATCGCCATGTTGTCGGGCGCGCCGTACACGCCGGTGGTCAGCGGCGACATCAACGGTGACGGATCGCGCGGCAACGATCGGGCGTTCATCTTCAACCCGGCCACCACGACAGACACGGCACTCGCCAATGGCATCTCGCGGCTGATGTCGTCGACGTCCGGCAACGCGCGGGCCTGCCTTCAGGCCCAGCTTGGCGAGATCGCGGGTCGCAACACCTGCCGCGGTCCGTGGCAACCGTCGCTGGCGCTGGCGATGAACTGGCGCCCCGGGCTCTTCCAGCGCCGGCTGGCAGTCAAGTTCCAGACCGTCAACCTGCTCGGCGGCCTCGATGAACTGATCCACGGCGACAACAACATCAAGGGCTGGGGCGTCAATGCGCGCCCGGACGCCACGCTGCTCACGGTGACGGGATTCAACTCGACGACCAACCAGTTCGTCTACTCGGTCAACCAGCGGTTTGGCAACACCAGCTCCGCGGCAACGTCGGTCCGTAACCCGTTCCAGCTGCAGGTCGGCTTGAACTACGCCATCGGCTATGACCCGCGGACGCTGCAGATCCAGGCGCTCGCGCGAGGCCTGGGTGGCGCGGCCAATGGGTCGACGGCGCTCGACACGGCGATCGTCCGCTTCAAGCGCTCCAGCGTTGCTGCGGCCGCGCTGGCCCGGAAGGACACGCTCGTGTTGACCAAGGACCAGATCACGGCCCTGCAAGCACTTATTGATTCGTCGAACATTGAGATGCAGCATCAGGTGGACAGCCTGCGCCCGGAAGTCGACAAGGTCACCAAGGCTGGCTCGGCTGCCGACATCAATGTGCTGCAGCAGAAGATTCGTCCCTTCTCCACCAACGTCTACGGGATCGAGACCAGGACCCGCGATGCGGTTCAGAAAATCCTGACCGACGTGCAGTGGGCGTTGCTGCCGGATTCGGCCAAGAACATTCCGTTCAATCTCTTTGCCAATCCGCAGGGGCAGAACGGGCAGGGCGGCTTCGGTGGTGGTGGTGGATTCGGCGGCGGTCGCGGCGGCGGTGGCGGTGGATTCGGCGGCGGTCGCGGCGGCGGGATCTGATGCACGTGCAGCGACGGTAGCAGCGAAGGGGGTTCCGGTCCGCCGGAACCCCCTTCGTTTTTTATCCCCCGCGCGCGCGAAGACGCCGGCGACTACTTGACCCGCTCGATGTAGATCCGCTCCCGCGGATTGACGCGGACCCGTTCGCCCTGACCGACAAAGTCCGGGACCTGGATCGTCACGCCGTTACTCAACTTGGCCGGTTTGCTGCTGGCCGACTTGGTGGCCGTCTTCATCACGGGCGCAGTTTCCACGATCTCGAGCTCGAGCGAGCTCGGGAGCTGGAACGAAATCGGGCGTCCCTCAAGCCAGGTGGCGTCGAACGTCATCTCTGCCTGCATCCAGGCGGCGTCTTCACCGACCAGTTCGGGATCGAGGGTGAACTGCTCGTAAGTGTCAGCGTCCATGACGTGGACGCCGTTGCTGTCGGCATAGAGGACCTGCATCGCCTTGGTGTCGAGCCGCGCTTCCTCGACCATTTCGGTCGCACTGAAACGGTGATCCGTCGACATACCGGAGGCAAGGTTGCGCAGGCGCACCTGCACGAACGCCCGCAGGTTTCCCGGCGTACGGTGGGTAAAATCCATCACCAGGTGCGGCTTGCCATCGTAGTAGATGACATTGCCCTTGCGGATATCGTTGGCTTTCATGGGATTCTCTCTGGACGGCGTGAAGCGGCCGGGCGAGGTCCGGCTTGGCGGCCAAAAATCGACCCCGATGGCGTTCAGGGCAAGGCGGGCTCTGCCGGCCGGTCCAGGCGAGCCCGCACCAGGGCCACGAGGCCCTCGGCAGCGAAGGGCTTTGCCAGCACCGTTCGCCCGAGGGTCACGGCCGCCGATGCCCCCGGAGGAGTCAGCACGATCAGTTCGATTTCCGGGCGTTCGCGAACGATGAGCTCGCCGAGGGCACCGGCCCGGCCATCCACCATCGCCGCATCCGCGATGACCATCCGCACGCAGGACCCGGCCACGTCGTCGAGCAGCTCGATCGCGTCGGCAGCGTCGGTCGCCTCGAGCACGCCGTATCCCGCCCGGCGCAGGCCGCGCGCCGACGAGAGACGCACCCACTCGTCGTCGTCAACCACGAGGATCGCATTGGCGACTCCGGTAGCTGGCTGCCGCAGCCTGGGGGCCGGGGCCGCCGGAAAGCAGGCGGCCAGCATGGTCTCCCCATCGCCGGCGGTGCGAAGGACGATATCCCCGCCGGCCGAGCGCACCGCCGCAGCAATCGCGGCGAGACTGAGGGTCGAGTCGCTGGCACTCCCAGCCACCGCGTCGCCAGCAAGCAGCCGCAACAACACTCGTCCGTCAATGCCGGCACCGCGACAGCGCACTTCGAGCGCCGCCCACTCACCCGCAGCCAGGGCGCCGGCCTGCCCCTGAAACGGTTCGGTCAGCGTCCAGCGGGTTGGAGCGAGGCGTACATGGCCACCCAAAGGGAGCGCTTCGCGAATATTGAGCAGAAGGCCGAGGACGACCTGCTCAAGGACGGCCCGATCCTGGGCCACCCAGCTGCCGGCACCCGGGAGGATCAGATCAAGGGCGATGAAGGGGCCCAGCAACCGCTGGAGCGAACCATTGAGGTCCTGAACAACCGCGTGGAGATCGATCACGGTACTGCGCGCCCCATGGCGGCGAGCCAGGGCGTGCAGGTGTCCGGATACGCTGACCAGCCGGTCCAGCGTACGGCGTACCATTTCAAGGCGCGCAACCATCGGATCGCCCGGTGCACAGTCGTCGAGCAGTTCCCGGACTGCCACCGCCGCCGCGTCGGCCAGCTCACCGAGTCCCGCGGACAGTGTATCAGGAACGCCGGCAATCGTCATGTTGGGCAGGCTCACCGCGGCCCCGCCCCATGGGCGACAACGCCGAGTCGTCCGAAAAGGCATTCGAGTGTCATGCTGTGTCAAAGTGCAAGCCACGGGCCGATTTTCCGGCCGCGGGCGAATGACCTTAAGCTGTTGTTGTGCATAGATTTGCGAAATATGCATCCGGCCGGTCTTACCGTCCGATGCTGCACGAGATGGTGAGTTCGCCGCGTTGACGCCACACCTTTTTATCGCAAATCCGGGTCGGTTTCACCAACCAATGTGAGGATTTTCCTGATCAGACTTCATCTGCCCGTCGGTGCGCGTCACCGCCGCGTTGCGATCGGAATCGTGTCCGCCTTGATTGTGGTCGGGATGGTCCTGTGGGGATATCGGTGGAAGATCAGCCGAACCGCGGTCACCATCGCCGACCCGATGGTCCGGGCCTGGGCCGCCGATCAGGTCCTCGACGCCAGCGACAGCGCGTACCGGCTGACCGCCAGTACGATTGTGGTGGACGACGCCCACCGCCGCATTGGCATCGACAGCATCACCCTGATCACCGACACGGCGCGGAACAATCGACTGGCGCGTCCACACCCTGAGATAAACGCGACGTTTCGGCGCTGCGCCTTGACCGGAATCGACCTCTCCCAGCTGGCGGGCGGACGGGGCCTGCACGCCCTGCACGCCGGGTGCGACAGCGTCACGATATCGGCTCGAACCCTGGTCGCGCCACCGCCAGACACCACTGCGACTGCCAGCGCGCCGGACGCGGACAGCAGCAACTTCCTGCGTTTCCAGGGCCAGCTGGACCTGCCATCGATATTGCCATTAATTGGCATCGACGTCGTCGCGTTTCCGCACGTCCATGTCGCATTCGACCTGTTATCAGCCGATGGCCGCCGCACATCGGTCTCGGTCGACAGCGTCGCGGTGGAACTCGATTCGATGCACATCGATCCCCAGGAAGGCGTAACCAAGCGACGGCCGCTCTTTTCGCGCGACATCACGGTCCGGCTCGATCGCTTCGACGGCAGCACGAAGGCCGGAACCCATATTTCGCTCGAACATCTGCTGGCAAATCTCGAAGACGGCACCTGCCGGCTGGACGCCATCGCGATGGAGACCCCGACCCACAGCACACTGCGCACCCAGCATGTCTCCATGTCGGGTGTTCGGTGGCGGTCGTTCCTGCTGAGCGGTGATGTCGCAGTGGCGCGAATCAACCTCGACACCACAACGATCCGGATCGCGCCGGCGCATGTTGCGCCGGCGGCACACTCGCCGAAGACGCCGCCGCGGCTGGCGGACTTCCTCGAATCGTTTGGCCATACCGTCCAGGTCGATTCGCTCACGGTCAAGGCGGTACGGATCGTCGAACTGGGCCGGACCAGTGCCGACAGCACCACCACGACGCTGCGCATGCTGCAGATGGCGCGGTTCGGCTTTCAAGGCGATAGCGCGTGGTGGAAGCGTCCGAACATCATCGGTGTGCCGACGGTGCACGTCGATCACCTGTTCCGCCACACGGCGCGAATGGATATCGCGCTGGCATCGCTCACGATCGACGCGGCGACCCATGAGCTGGCCATGGATTCCCTGCGCGCGGCTCCCGAGGGCGATGATTCCGCGTTCGAGCAACGCAATCCGTATCGCAAGGCGCGCCTGAGCGTGGCGATGAATCAGGTACGCATGCATGGGATCGATGTCGATGCCTTCGTGCGGCGCGGCGCATTGCGGACTCGGACGCTGGCGGTCGCGTGGCTCGTGCTCGACGTAATGAAGGACAAGCACAAGCCAGAGGACCCGGCCCCGAATATCGTCCGCCGATTTCCCCAGCAGGTGCTCCGCGATGCGGCGACCGAGATCCAGGTCGACACGATTACCGCATCAGGGCTGGTCACCTACCGCGAGCGCGAGGAGAACTCGCCGCTCGCCGGCACGTTGACCTTCGGCGCGATCCAGATCCACGGCTACAACTTCAGCACCGACCCCAAACGAATGACTGCGGCTACCCCATTCCGCCTGATCGGCGATACCCGGCTCATGGGTGCCGGGGCAATGCACGTCGAATGGGACGTCCCCCTTCTGGCCCGCGACTTTGCGATGCAGTGGCACGGCTCCCTCGGCCGGATCGATCCCAAGGCGATGAATGCCTTCCTGCCCTACGCCGTCGGGATGAAGTTCACCGATGGCGTGTTCGAAGGTGCAACCTGGAGCGCAGCGGTCACCGACGGTGTCGCCAAGGGGCGCCTTACGCCGATCTGGCACAACCTCCATGTAGACTTCCCCGGCGTCTCGCGCGATAATCCCGGCCTGATCGGCGGGGTCATGCGAGGGATCACCAAGCTGGCGGCCAATACCTTCGGCATTCGGGCCGACAACGACTCGGCGGACGGGAATCAGCCCATTGAGGGCAGCATCACGCACCGGTGGGTAAATATCGAGACCCTGCCGCAGTTCATCTGGTTTCAACTTCGGGAGCCGCTGCTCCTGATTCTCAAGAAGTAGTGCATTGCCGCCTGACTGGCCCTATTTTGCCACCGCAGATGACCGGGCACCCGACCGGGTGCCCTGCCTCGCCAAGTACACTCCAGGAGCAATGGCATGCCGAAGTCGTTTCGGGGCCTGACACTGATTGAGCTGCTGATCATCATCGTGATCATCGGCATTCTGCTGGCCGTGGCAATCCCCAAGTTCGGTGGGCGGCGCGACAAGGAGCGGCTCGGTGAGTTGCGCACCGACATCCGCAACGCGCAGCGTGCCGAAGATGCCTACTTCGATCAGTTCAAGGGATACGCGTCGGTCGAGCAACTGCGGGCCGCACATCTGTACAATCCGTCGATCGGGGATTCGGTGGCGATCACGTTGAAGGGCCCCGGGTACTCGGTCAACGCGGTCAACTCGGTCGACCCCGAGAATGTGCAATCGTGCAGCTTCGTGTTCCCGGGTGGCTCCAATGCGAACGGAGCCGGATTCGAGTGCCACTAGCGGGAGCAGATGCCAGGAACCAAACGGGCCCCGCCGATCAGCTGATCGGCGGGGCCCGTTTCATTGGGATCGTTCAGCGAAACCCGATCGCCGACGTCGGCAGGGTACAGGCAAATCCGCTGGGTACGACCGTCCCGGCGGCGCTCCACACAAATGTTGCAGTGGCCGGGGGCGTCAACGCCGTGAGAATCGGGATGACCTGATTGGCGCTGAAGCCGCGCGCTTCCGCTGACGCCGGATCGGTCGTGAAGATCAGGTAGATCTGATCGTCGACGCCGGCGCCGTTGCCACCGTGGCCAACGACCTGCGCGAGGTTGAGATCCCGAAAATCAGTCGAGCCCGCCTGATAGATGTCCTCGGACGTCACCGTACCCGCCTGACACGGTGACAGGTCCGTTGCCGGGGTGAACTGCACGACATCGGACATCTTGATCGCGGCGCAGTTGTAGGTCCCCGCGTCCGGCGTACCGGAAAAAAGATCGTCGCCAGCCACGAAGTTCTTGACAACGGGGGTCGCGCCGTAGTCCACCACGAGGACCGGCGAACTGCAGTCCGAGTTCTTGGCGACGTAGAGCGCGTACATGCCGACCTTGATCGATGTCGCGTTGACCCCGGTGCCGCCACCGCCGTTGCTCGGGATCAAGAGATTGGCTCGCAAACCTGCGTTGGCGACCGACGACGACGTGATCGTCAGTGACCCACTTCCGCTGCCACCGTCCGAGCTGCCACAGCTGGCCAGCACTGCGCTGAGGCCAAGCGACGCGATCGCCGCGACACGATTGAATCCAGGCATTTTGAACCTCCTGCTGCGTGGGGTATGGTCCGGTGGTGCTCCGCCCGGGGAGGCGGCAACCGAGCGGGAAATGTAGCGCGTCCCCCGGCCGGCGCGACTCGCGGGCGTCCAGATCAGGTAAGACGAGGCGCCCCGGCAAGTTGACACGCGAGGCGCCGGGACGACGCGGCTGTCGATATGTTTGGCGGATGCCAACCGACCAGGTCCCGCCCCGGACGCTGTGGTGCCTCCTGGCCGCCGGGCTCGCGCTTGTCTACATACGGGGCCTCTTTCTCGACGTCATGGACGTCGACGCCTCACAATACGCTGCGATGGCCATGGAGCTCCTGCACAGCGGGCACTGGCTGCAAATACAACACCAGCATGCAGCCTATCTCGACAAGCCCCCGCTGCTCTTCTGGACGGCGGCCGCAGCCTTCCGCCTGTTCGGTCTGCACAACTGGAGCTACAAGCTGCCGTCGGCCTGCGCGGTGGCCATCGGCGTCTGGGCGCTGTATCAACTGACGGCGCGCCATTACGGACGCGTCGTGGCGCGGAACGCTGTCATTATCCTGGCAACGTCGGTGGGCCTGGTGATGGCGCTCAACGATGTGCGCACCGACGCCATGCTGATGGGATGGACGATTGCCGCAGTGTGGCAAGCCGACCGGTATATCGCATTCGCGGCCGAACGCCAGCGGTGGCTGGCGCTGCTGCTGGCGGGGGTGTTCGCCGGCCTTGCCATGATGACCAAGGGGCCGATCGGCATCGTCATGCCCGCCTTTGCCATCGGTGCGCACCTCGCGCTCCGGCGCGACTGGCGGACCCTCGGGCGGTGGGAATGGTTGCTCCTGCCGGTAATGGCGCTCCTGGTTCTCCTGCCGATGTGCTGGGGACTGTATCAGCAGTTCGACCTGCATCCATTATTGACAGTGAACGGCCGTACTGGCGTCTCCGGCCTGCGCTTTTTCTTCTGGGACCAGAGCTTCGGACGGATCACTGGATCGAATGCATGGAAGAACGACACATCACCGTTCTTTTTTGTCCACACCTACCTCTGGGTATTCCTGCCGTGGTCGCTCCTGTTTGTCGCCGCACTCTGGCGCCGACTGGGTGAACTTCTGGGCAATCGATTCTCGATTCCGCACACTGACGAGGGATACAGCATCGGCGGGTTCCTGCTGACCTTCCTCGCGCTCTCGTTATCACACTACAAGCTGCCGCATTACATCTTCATCACGCTGCCGTGGGCGGCACTGCTCACTGCCCGCTGGCTCGGACAACGCCCGGTCACCGCCAGCTGGTGGCGAGGTCAGTACGTGGTCTTTCTGCTCCTCGCCATGCTGTCGTTCTGGATGCTCACACTCGGCTTTCCGACCAGCGATCCGATCCGCTGGATTGGCATCGCGGGCGGATTCATCCTGGTCGCCGTGCTCAGTTGGCGTAGCGCCCTGCCGATCGATGGCAATCGTGCCGCGCTCATCACGGCACTTGCCGGGACGACGACCGCGTTCATGCTGAACTTTCACTTCTATCCGGTCTCGCTGCGCTTTCAAGGGACTACCGCGATTGCCAGGATGGCCCGGCAGGCGGACATCCCGGCCAGCGAGATGGCAACTTTTCATACCCACGGTGATGCGATGGCGTTCTATTCCGGGCGGGTGCTGCCCGTGCTGGAGAATGTCGATGCCGTCGATCAAGCGGCAATCGCGCAGCACACGCTCTATCTGCTGGCTGATACCGCCCAGCGCGCCGAACTCGACCGCGCGATGGTGCCCTACGCGGTGGCGCTCACCGCCCATCACTTCGAAGTGGCCCAGCCGACCATTCCCTTTCTCCGCGCCGCCACTCGGCCGTCGAAACTGCGACCGCTCTATCTGCTCCGACTGGAGCGCAATCCCGCCGAGCGGTAGCCGGCGAGGCTACGCCATTACTGCCGGGTAGAGTCGCTGGGCGCCGATCCGATGATCACCCGTGACCGCTCGGTTACCTCGGCGCCAGGGCTGAGAACCACGGTCGCGCCGTCAGCGACCCCTGCCAGTATCTCGACCGTAGCGCCGTAGTCCCGACCGATCTGAACTGGCTCAAGATGCACGGTCGCGGTCGACCCCGGCGTAGTCCGATCCACGACCATGACCTCCGGTCCATCCGAACGAATCACGAGAGCCGTAGCGGGTATCACCAACGGCGGCGTGACATCGGGTAGCTGCATCGTGACGGTGGCATACATGCCGGGAAGCAATCGAAATCCGGGATTGGCGATATCGACTTCGGTCAGCATCGTACGCGATCCGGCGTCAATGGCGTGCGACGTCCGCACGGTCCGACCCACGAAGGTTTTCCCCGGCAGCTCTTGCACACGGACGTCGGCCTGGAGGCCGGCGTGTATCGCAACCGCATAGCTCTCCGGGACCGGCAGGTAGGCGCGAACCGTATCGGTCTGGGCCAGGCGAAACATCCCGCCGGTTCCGGCGCCTTCGCCGCCCGCGACGCCAGCACTCGTTGCGCCAGCCGTGGTGATCAACGAACCGATGTCGACATTGCGTGCCGTGATCACCCCGGTGAACGGCGCCCGGACGTGCGTGTAGCCTTCAAGGTCCGTCAGCCGCTGCAGGTTGGATTTCGCGGCCGCCGTAGTGGCAACAGCAGCGTCGTAGGCTGCCTGTTTCTCATCGAGTTCCTGGCTACTGACCGCGCTGTCGGCTGACAATTCCTTCCAGCGAGCGAGATCGCCGCGGGCAAGACCAAGCGAGGCCTGAACCTGGGCGAGTTGGGCACGCGCCTGATCCACGTTCTGCGCCAGTTCCGGCGCGTCGATTTCGGCCAGCACCTCGCCGGCGTGCACCGTGGAGCCGATATCTGCTGTCCATCGCTTCACATAGCCCGCCACGCGCGCATAGATGGCACCTTCGTGCAATGCTTCGATGGTGCCCGGCAGCTCCAGCCGCCCACCGGCAGCGCCGCGATGGACCATCATCACCTGAACGGTGGGTGGTGCGCCGGATTGGCTGGCATCGGTGACGAGCTCACGAGCCAGCGCGCGACGAGGCAACAACACCGCGACATACAGAATGATCAGCAGCGCGACGACGCCAACCCCGATCGCCAGCATCAAGCGGCCGGACGCCGGTCTCACTGGCGGCGCCGCACCGACGTCGACGTGCTGCGGGTGGGGATCGGCATGGGTGCCGGGTTCGGCGTCGCGTTCAGGATCAGATGGATTCATGTGGCACGCACGGCTGAAGGCGATTGGGCGTTGCTTCGCAGGATGCTGTAGATGATCGGTACGACGATCAGCGTGAAAAAGGTCGCGACCAGCAGGCCACCGATGACCGCCCGGCCAAGCGGCGCGTTCTGTTCGCCGCCTTCCCCCAGTCCGAGCGCCATCGGCATCATACCGATGATCATCGCCAGGGCGGTCATGCAGACCGGGCGAAGGCGGGCGAACCCGGCATCGACCGCAGCCTCGGTCGCCGTGCGGCCTGCGGTGCGCTGGTCATCGGCAAAGGTGATGAGCAGCACGCTGTTGGCCGTCGCGACGCCCATCGCCATGATCGCACCCATCAGCGACGGCACCGTGAAGGTGGTATGCGTCAGGTAAAGGATCCAGGCGATCCCGGCGAGCGCACCAGGCAATGCCATGATGATGATCAGCGGATCGAGCCAGCTCTGGAAGTTGACGACCAGGATGATGTAGACGAGCAGGATCGCGAAGACGATGCCGAGGCCCAGGCTCTTGAATGACGAGCGCATGCTCTGGACCTGGCCGCGCATCACGACCGACGTACCCTTTGGCAGCGACGGCGTTGCGTGGCCAATGATCCGGTCGACATCGTTGGCAACACTGCCCAGGTCACGTCGGTCGGCATTCGCGTACACATCGAACACACGCGCCACATTGTAGTGATTGACCACGGCCGGCACGGCGGTGCGTGTCTCAGTGGCCAGGTTGCCGAAGAGTTGCGGGTTGACTGACCCCGGCACGGAGATCGGCGTGTGCTCCAACGCGGCGACCGTCCCCATCTTGTACTGCGGAGTCATGACCGACACGTTGTATTGCACTCCGTTGGCCGGATTGATCCAGAAGCTGGGCGCCGTCTGCGCGCTGGCCGACAACGAGATCAGCAGGTTGCCCGCCACGTCGCGCTGGCTCAGGCCGATTTGCTGCGCCCGCACCCGGTCGACGCTGAACTGCAACTCAGGCGCGTCCATCACCTGCTGCACCCGGACGTCGACTGCACCGGGAATCGCAGCGATCTGCCGCGCCAGGTCGCGCGCCACGTCATAGTTGGCAGCGGCATGGCCCACGACCTGGACGTCAATCGGAGCCGGCAACCCGGCGTTCAGCACCTGGTTGACGATATCGGCCGGCTCGAAGAAAAAAGTGACTCCCGGGAAATCCCTGGGCAATCGCTTGCGCAAGGTACGGACATAGTCCCAAGTCGACCCCCGATGGTCGGCCGCGAGCTGCACCGTCAGATCGCCGTCCGCTGGCCCTACGCTCGCGTTGGCCCCGATCGCCAGCTGGCTCCCGCTGCTCGGCAATCCGATGTTGTCCAGGATCAGCTGCAGGTCGGTTGGCGGAATGACCTGGCGTATGGTCTGTTCGACCCGTGAAAAGAGCAGCTCCGTTTGCTCGATCCTGGTCCCCGAGGGGCCGCGGACATGAAGCTGGAACTGTCCACCGTCAACTTGCGGGAAGAAGTCTTCACCGATCTGGGGGATTAGCAGCAACGATGCGGCCACAAACCCCGCAGCGCCGAGCAACACCGCACGCCGATGCAGCATCGCGCCAGCAAGCAGCGCGTGGTAGCCGCCCCGGAATGCCTCGAAGGCGGCGTCGAATCGCGCGATCAGTCGCCGGAAAAGACCCGGAGGGGTGATGCCGCCCGCGTGTCCCGCAGCATGGACCGGCAGCATATAGTCGGCCATCGTCGGCACCAGCGTCCGCGAGAAGAAATACGATGCGGCCATTGCAAAGACGACGGCCATCGCGAGGGGACGGAACAACGCCCCGGCCGACCCTGACAGCGCAAAGATCGGCAGGAAGACGATACAGATCGACAGCGTGGAAATGAACGCCGGCACGGCGATCTGCTCGGCACCATCAATGATCGCCGCCCGGAGTGGCTTTCCCTGCTCCATGTTGCGGTGAATATTCTCGATCGACACGGTGGCATCGTCCACCAGGATCCCTACCGCCAGTGCCAGCCCACCCAGGGTCATCACGTTGAGCGTCTGTCCAGCCGCCCAGAGGCAGATGACCGATACGAGGACCGAGAGCGGGATGGAGACCGCCACGATCACCGTCGACCGCCAGCTGCCAAGAAAGACGAGGATCATCACTGCCGTGAGGAGCGCGGCAAGAACCCCCTCGCGCAGCACGCCCGAGATCGTCGCCCGCACGAAGATCGACTGATCGCCGAGCAGCGTGAGCGTCACGTCTGACGGCATGAGATCGCGCAGCTTCGGCACCATCTTCTTCACCTGGTCGACAATGTTCAGTGTCGAGACCTTGCCGTTCTTCAGGACTGTCAGGTAGGTGCCCCGCTGGCCGTTCTGGCGCACGATGCTGTTCTGCACCCCCGATCCGTACCGTACCTGGGCCACATCAGCCAGCGTCACGGTGGCACCGTTGACCGTCTTGATCGGCAGCCGTTGCATGGCGGCCAGCGAATCGTAGGCGGAGTTGAGGTGGACGTAATACTCCCGGTTGCCAATCCGGGCCGCGCCAGCGGGAATGATCACATTCTGCGCGCCGAGCGCCGTGCTGACATCTGCGGGCGAAAGTCCCTTGGCGTAGAGCGCCTGCGGGTCGATGTCGATATTGACGTTCAGCGGCGCCCCGCCGTACGCCGGCGGGACGGTCGCACCGTGTACCGTCGCCAGCGGAATCCGGACGAAGTTGGTGGCGTAATCGTTGAGTTCTGCGCCGGTGCGCGTGGCACTTCCCAGACTGAGTTGCAGGATCGGAACATCGGTCGCGTTGAACCGCAGCATGAACGGCGGTGAAATCCCTGGCGGCATGTTATGAGTGACCGCCTGCGAGGCCGCCGCCAGTTGCGCCATCGCCGACGCCAGGTCGGCGTCGGGCTGGAAATAGACCTTGATGATGCTCATCCCGTTGAGCGATTGCGATTCGATGTGCTCGATGTCGTTGACGTAACTCGAGTACACCCGCTCGGCGAGGGTCACGACCCGCGATTCCATTTCGGACGGCGACAGGCCGCCGTAACTCCAGAGTACCGACACCACGGGAATGTTGATGGCGGGAAAGATGTCGATTGGCATGCTCTCAATGGCGACGATCCCGAAGATCAGCACCATGATCGCCACACACACGAAGGTATAGGGGCGTCGCAGCGCCAGATGGACGAGCCACACGCGTTACATCTCCTTCGCGATCAAAGCGAACGACCCACCAGCGCCTCGAGTTGCGCGCGGATCAACTGATAGTTGTATCGGGCCGTGACAAGGCTCGCCTGCGCTTGCGAATTGGCGAGCTCGGACGTCAACTGATCGAGCTCGGTCGAGATCCCGGCCCGGTACCGTTCCGTCTGGACCCGGAGATCTTCGGCGCTCGATTGGACGCCTTCGGTGGCAAGAGCAATATTCTCTGCCGCGTAGCGCAGGCTGCTGAGCAGCCGCGCTGCTTCGGCCCGCACCTGACGTTCGACGTCGCGCCCTTGTGCATGGGCCACGTCGGCGGTCGATTGTGCCCGCGTAACGTCGTCTTCACGATGGTAGCCATTGAACAGCGGATAGCTGGTGCTGAGGAGGAGCGCCCAGCCAGGTCGGACCGCCGAAACGATCGTGGATTGATTGGCCCAGTTGTACCCACCGGTGACCTTGATGTCCGGCACATAGGCCGACTGTACCGAACGAATCGCCGCGTCCGCCGCGCGTTGAGTGGCCGCGGCTGCCTGCACAGCAGGTGACTGTTCGACGGCGAGCCGGACCACATCCGTGTCCGACAGCGACAGTGGTACCGGCTCGAGCGAGTTCGGGCGACGGCCTGCCACCGGTCCATCCGCACCGACGAGGCGGCCGAGGTTGTAGGCGGCTGCCTGGAGCGTGTCCGTGACGGCGAGCTGTTGCTGGCGCGCACTGGTAAGCTCGAGCTGCGCGCGAAGCTCGTCAGATCGGGTGGTCGTACCGGCGCGGACCCGATCCTCGGCGTACCGTACGCCGCGGACGGCCTGCGTCACCCGCGCTCGCGCGACATCAACCAGATCACCCGCGCGCAATGTTTCGTAGAAGGCGAACTGCGCGTCGTAGGTGGCCTGATAACGGGCCGACACATCGCGTGATTCCGCCGCGCCAACATCGGAGGTCGCCCGGGCGCGATCCGCTCCACGCCGGCCGCCGGTGAACAGGTCAACCGACGCCGCCAGTCCGACGGAATAGGCGCTCCCTGGCAACGTGCCGTCCGTCGGCACCGAGGTCACATTCGAGTTCAGGAGACCCGAGTTCGCTGTCAGCGTGGGAAAATATTCCGCATTGGCGACGCGCCGCTCCGACTCGGCGTTGCGAACGTCCACCCGCGTTTCCGTGACATCCGGACTGACAGCCAGCGCCCGCGCGATGACCGTAGGCAGGTCGAGGAGCGAATCGATCCGGACAGCTGGAACGGAATCGTCAACTGGCGCCGTCGGCGCCTGGGCGGCGGCCCCGACGGTGCCGCCGCAAACCAGCAATGCAACGAAAACGGTGGCCGCTCGCCTGGCGCGGAACAGGAGTGATCCAACCGAACGAAAGCTTGACATACATGAATCATACAGCGGAGAAGTCTCACCCCGAAGCGCCGACCCATGTTCCAAAATGTGCGCCGACGCGCTGCTGGGAATCAGCGTGTGGCAAGGATCTCGTCGGCCGCGCGGAGCCCGGATTGGAGAGCACCATCCATTGTGGCATTGCGGCCGTTTCCGCAGGTAGCCTCGCCGGCGAAGAAGAGGGTCCGGGCCATCGGCTCGGCGAGGAGCTGATGCGCATCGATACCGCCTGAGCGCACCCATGAATAGGCACCGAGGGCCAATGGGTCGCGTTGCCAATCGTGCCAGTGGATCGAGCGCAGGTGGCCGGTCACCGTTGCTTCGGGGATATGGAGCGCATGGCTCAGTGATTCGACCGCCGATCGCCGTAACGCAATGTCATCCAGGTCTGCGAGGCGGGCCACTTGCGGCCCGGCGGCCCAACCCACCAGCACCGGTGCGCGCGTCGGACGCGTCGTCCACCAGGTCGGGATCGACTGCGAAAAGTCCTGCACGAAGAGCGTGTCACCGAGTCCCGGCAAGTCCCACCAGAACGGCGAATCAAATGCGAGATTCAGCTTGACCACCGGTCCGGTCGCAAGGCGCGTGAACGCCTCCTCCTTTGCCGGCAGGGACGGACTGAAGGTGACACCGCCGCCCGCCAGTACTGCCAGTGGCAGGGTGATCACGGCAGCGCGAGCCTGAAGTGTTCCGCTGGTGCCGCGGCTTGAGCACGCCACCGTGACCGATCCGGTCCGCCATCGAACCGCGTCGACCCGAGTGCCAAGATACGCAGTGCAGCGTGGCCCGAGGCCGCGCAACAGCGCCTCGACCGCTATGTCGAGCCCAGTGCTGGTACGCATCTCCGCGGCGTTGGCGGGTTGGGTGCGCTCCACCTCGTTGAACCAATGCAGACTCAGGTGCGAAGGGTCCGCCGCGTGAAACCCTTCGACATAATGCCGCAACATGGTTACCGATGGCGCGAGCAGCGGATCACCGCAGCACTCGGCCAGCGCAGCATTGAGCGGCTGGTCTGGCCCGTGAATCGCCGCGAGCCGGTGGTGAATCTCGTGGCCGCCGTCTGCGGCATCCTGAATGTCCCGCAAGTCCGCCCCGACGCGACGCCAGTGAGTCCCTTCTGCGGCTTCGATCGGTGCACCGGCGTTCGCAAGCAGGTCGTGGATCAAGCCATCGGCGTCAAACCACTCCGGTCCGAGCTCGATCGGATGCACGCGACCCGGCAGGCGGGCGGTCAGCAGGCGGCCACCGAATCGCGAACGAGCCTCAATCAGCGCGACTGAAAGACCCGCCTCCGACAGTCGCCCGGCCGCCACGATTCCTGATAACCCCGCCCCCACGACCACGACATCAAAGGTCTTCGTCATGGTCCGGAGACGTCCACGACGCTCGTGGGCTGCACCGTTCGTCGGGCCGATCACCGCAATCCGACCAGTCCCGGCTCAATGGCGCGACCACCCGATCCGCGATATCTTCGCCACCTCATCACCATCTGCTGTCCGTTTACAGTCGTGGCCCGGCCGTGCACCGCCTTGTGAAGGATCAATGTCATGCTATTTCCTCAGGGACGGATCCATCGAGCTGCGCCGCTGGCGCTGGCAGTCGCCCTCTGGTGCGGGCGCCCGGCGACTGCCGTGGCACAGGACGCCGCGACGACGGCGCTGCAGCGCCGAGCCGACCAGATCGTCGCCCTCTTCCGGGGCGAACCGTTGGGCGTGGACACCATTTTTTCCGCACCCTTTCTGGCGCAAGTGCCAGCGGCCCGCCTGCACACGGTGATGGCGCAGATCAGCACCGCTGGTCACGGGCTGCAATCGGTCAAGCTGCTTCGTACCACGCCAGGGATGCTGATTCAGGGTGTCTTCGAGCTGGACTGGAACGATGGCCATAGCAGCGAGATGACGGT
The DNA here is from genome assembly GCA_036499125.1 of Gemmatimonadales bacterium. Lineage (GTDB taxonomy): Bacteria > Gemmatimonadota > Gemmatimonadetes > Gemmatimonadales > GWC2-71-9 > Palsa-1233. The sequence goes on along the minus strand of DASYEH010000012.1, from coordinate 151,101 downwards.
CGGCGTCAACACCACGTCGTCCAACCTGGTCGAACTCTTTGTCGTGTCGACCCGGAGCGTAGCAACATTCGCGGACCTGGCGAAGGAGTTCCATTCGCTGCCGGGGCATGTCTCCTTCCTGGCCGCGGAAGTTGTCGATCACAAGCTGGTTCCGGTGGCCGCCGTCGACTCAGGCGCCGCACTCGGAATCGGTTCAGCGTTCAAGCTCTACGTGCTCGCCGAACTGCTGCGCGAGATAGCGGCGGGCAAGCGCCACTGGAATGAGGTCGTGACGCTCGACCCCGCCATCCGTTCCCTGCCATCGGGCGTCTTGCAGACCTGGCCGACCGGCACACCGATGACCGTTCAGGCGCTGGCCTCCATGATGATTTCGCAAAGCGACAATACCGCCGCCGACTGGCTACTGCATCTGGTCGGTCGCGAGAAGGTCGAAGCGATCATGGCGCCGGCGGGCAACAGCCATGCGTCACGCAACATGCCGTTCCTTTCAACCCGCGAGATGTTTGGCCTCAAGAGCGCCGCTGGCGCCGATGCCCGCGCTGATTACCTGACCGGCAACACCGCTGTGCGGCGTGCCGCGCTCGCGCGTGTGGACGCGATACCCTACGCGCAGATCGCCCCGGAGTACGCCGGCGGCCCGGTCGAGATCGACAGCATCGAATGGTTCGCGTCGGCCGCTGACCTTGGACGAACGCTGCTCTGGCTTCGGGATCAGAGCACGTCCGGCGCGCCGGCGACCGCGCGTGGCATCCTGGCGATCAACCCGGCAACGCTCTGGGCACCGGACGCGTGGAGCTACGTTGGGTTCAAGGGCGGGTCGGAGCCGGGCGTGCTGTCGTTGAACTACCTGTTGCAGCGCGCAGATGGACGCTGGTTCGTGCTGACCGGCACCTGGAATAATCCGGCGAAGGCGGTCGATGATGTGTCGTTTGCAGCACTGATGAAGCGGGCAGGTGAACTGCTTGAGGCACCAGCGACCAAGCCCTAGGCAGGGAGGCGGCCCGCCGCTCGGCGTACTTCGTAGGCCTTGAGGGCGGTATATGCCAGGTCGAGCATCGTGTCGTCAATGCCGTGGCGTCGTGCCCGGTCAAGCATCCAACCGACAATATGATCCGCCTCGGTTCGGAACCCCGCTTCCTCATCGCGCGCGAGCGACGATGTCCAGTCACCCGCCGGATCGGTGAGGCGCTGCCACGCGCCTTTCGCGACATCGTCACTGACCGGGAAGCCCTCCCGGGCTGCAATCTCGAGGTTGGCCCGGTAGGTCCGTTCAACGGCAGCCCGGCCGCCCGACGCGGCCATGATCTCGCCGATATTTGCCCGGAAAAGTGACGTCGTCGCGGCGAGGGCTGACAGGAACGACAGCTTGTCCCACATACGTTGCTTGATGTTGTCGGCGTACTCCCAATCCAGCCGAGTGGTTGCCAGCGCCGCCGCGAGACTTCGGAGCGCGGCGCCCTGCGCCGGATGCCGCGCACCGAAGACCAACCGTTGCAAGGTGCCCCGGTGTTCGACGACGCCGTCGGATCGGAGCACTCCATCGATCATGCAGGTGCCGCCAGTGACCTGCGTCGGGCCGAACTGGGCGTCAAGTCGGTCGAGATGCGCCATGCCGTTGAGCAACGGCACGACGGTGCATGGGCCCGTCACTGCAGGAGCAATGGCGGCGATGGCTGATTCCAGATCGTAGGCCTTGCAGGACAGCAGCACAATATCGTAGTCATCGCGAAGGTCGGCGGTGCCGACGGTGCGCGCGGGCAGCGTCACGTCGCCGAGGGGCGACAGGATACGCAACCCGTCGCGGGCAACCTGAGCCCGGCGCGCATCGCGAAGCAGGAAGGTGACATCGGCGCCGGCTTCGGCGAGCCGCCCGCCGAAATAGCCACCGGTCGCCCCGGCACCCAGCACCAGGATCCGCGCGCTGGGTGCCCCACCGGTGCGCATCATGGGATCCGGTGACCGGCCTTGTCGAGCTGCACGACAGGCCCGAGACCGGCTGCCTTGAGTGGGGCCAGGATCTTGGCGCCATCGCCGACGACCAGCAGCACCATATGGTTGGGATCGAGATACTGGCTGGCCGTGTTGGCAACATCACCCGCCGTCGTCGCGTTCACCTTCGCGATGTAATCACTCCACCAGTTCCTGGGCAGCTTCTCATCAACGACGCGCGACACGACGCTCAACACCCCAGCATCCGATTGCAGGCGCACGGGCAGCGACAGCGTCAGCGCATTCTTGGCGGACTGCAGCTCCTCCGGCGTCACCGGACGCGCACCGGTCATGCCGCGGATTTCCTTCATGGCTTCGATCAAGGCGCTGTCGGTCTTCTCACGGGTGACGGATCCGGCAGCGACGAACGGACCGGGCCCCTTCACCCAGCTGATCCGCGAGTTGAAGCCATAGCTGTAGCCATGCGCTTCGCGAATGTTGGCGCTGAGGCGCGACTGCAACGCGCCGCCCAGGACGTAGTTGGCCATGTCGATCTGCGCCATCTCGGGTCCGAACGCCGGCGCGACGGCGCGAGTCAGGTAGAGATACGACTGCGGCTTGTTGGGCATGTCGACCACGTAGACGGTGGTTGCCGGCAGCGCCGGGGCCGGTGGATACTGGAAATCCACCTTGGCGCCGTGCTCCGGCCACGCCTTGAACGCGCGCTCCATGGCCGCGCGCGCCTGCAGGCGAGTCATGTCACCCACGACGTACACCGTCGCGTTGCCCGGCACAAAGACCTGCTCCGCCAAATGCGCCACATCTTCCCGCGACACCGACTTGAGTTCATCCGCGTTGACGACGTGACCGTAGGGTTGGTCACCATACACCAGCCCCGGTCCGACCTGGCTCGCTACCGTGACGACATTGTCCTGGGCCCGGTCGTATGAGGAGATCGCCTGCACCCGCAGGCGTTCAAGCGCTGCCGCCGGATAGGTCGAATGGAGCATCATGTCCATCATGAGGTCCATCGCCCTGGGAACGTCGCGCACCAGCGTCGAGAAGCCGGCCGTCCCGCTTTCGGTTCCAACGCCGATGCCGATGTTGGTGCCAAGGATCGCCAGGTCGTTGGCGAGCTGGTCTGCCGTTCGATCGGTCGTCCCTTCCCGCGTCATCGATGACAGGAACGACGCGCTGGCCTGCGACGCTCCCAGCGCGTTGGTGCCGGCCTCGAAATGGATCGACACCGTGACGATCGGCAACGCGCGCCGTTCGACGACGACCAACCGAGCGCCGTTGGAGAGGGTGTCCACCGTGTAGGCGGGCACCTTGAAAGCAGGCGCGGCGGTCGGCGGCGGGATGATCGAACGGTCGACCGGCGCCGCCGGCGCGGTCCGACGGACGGTCCCCTGCGCCACAACCGACGTGGCGGTCGTGACAGCGAGTGCGGCGACGATAGCGCCGAGAAGGGAACGATTCATTGGCCAACCTCCTGCGTGGACGCAAACGGGGACGTAACCGGCGTGGACTCGGAGGCGTGCGAAGCCAGATCGCGCTTCCCGCGCGGAACCGCCGAGAGCACGATGCGATTGGGGCCGAGATACTTGTCCGCCACGCGCTTCACGTCGGCCGCGGTAACGGCGAGCGTCTGCGCCTCACTGCGTGCGTACCACCCCGGATCGCCATAGTAGACCCAGCCAGATGCCAGCGTCTGTGCCTTGCCGATCATCGACTCGAGCTGCGCATACTGACCGTATTCCAGCCCGGCCGTTGCCTTCTTCATCTGCTCGACCGTCGGGCCTTCGACCTTGAACCGGGTGATCATCGAATCGATCGCCGATTCAAGTTTCGTGAGGTCAACTCCCGGCGTTGGCACGACGACGAGACCGATAGTGCCGGCGCCCTCGTTCGGAGAGGACCGGACCGAGATCCGCGTCGCCCATTTGCGATCGTAGACGAACTCCTTCTGCAACCATTGGGTGCGGTCACCGCTCAACACCGACCCCATCACGCCGAGCGCGGCACGATCTGCCGATGCCATGCCGACGCCCGGCCAGGTGATATAGAGCTGCGGCGCATTGACGTTGTCTTCGTAGACATAGCGTTGCGGCGCATCGAGGTGCGCTGCCGCCACGACCGGGCGCTTGACCGCCGGCCCGCCCGGGATGCTGCCGAAGTATTTCTGGATCCAGGCCCGCGTCGGCACGGCATCGAAATCGCCGACGACGACGAGCACGGCGTTGTTGGGTCCGTACCATTTGTTGTAGAACTGCTTGACGTCATCCAGCGACGCGGCGCTCAAGTCCGCCATCGACCCGATCACCGGCCAGTGGTACGGATGACCTTCCGGATACATGTGGGCATCGATGATTTCACCGACACGGCCAAAGGGCTGGTTGTCGTAACTCTGCCGGCGCTCGCTCTTCACGACGTCGCGCTGCGCATTCATCTTGGTGGCATCGAGGGTCGGCAGCAGGAAGCCGAAGCGATCACTCTCCAGCCAGAGCAGTGACTGGAGATTGTTCGACGGCGTGTATTCGAAGAAGTTGGTCTTGTCATTGTTGGTGGAGCCGTTGTATGACCCGCCGACGCCGTTGGTCAACCGGTCATGCGTCCCATACGGCGCATGCTCTGACCCGTTGAACATGACGTGCTCAAAGAGGTGGGCGAAGCCGGTGCGACCGGTCTCCTCATTCTTCGAGCCGACGTGATGTTCCACATCCACCGCAACCACCGGCGCCGAATGATCGACGGAAAGGATCACCGTCAGCCCGTTGGCGAGTTTGTAGGTCTGGAAGGGGATGCGCGGTGCCTGGGTGGCCAGCGGAGCGGATCGCGGCGCGTCGGACTTGGGCGCAGTGGTCTGACCGCGGGCCCCGTCAGGGTGGGTGACCCCGATGGCGGCGGCCGCCAGCATTGCAGCAACGTATTTCACGGCGTTCCTCGGTTGGAAAAAGACGCGGGATGCAGGCGGGCTGGTCCCGCAGATAGGATACGTCCCGAGCCACCGTGGGACAAGGCGGGCGCCCATTATCGCAGGCCTGAACAACACAAGAGCGAACGCCAGGGCGTTCGCTCTCGCATTATCCACGAGCAGGCAGGATCAATGGCTCAATGCGGTGACCGTTGCCGCAAGCAGCTCGATCTTGTGGCGGTCAGACGAACGGGCCGCGTCGCCATTCAACTGGGTGGCGAGGGCCGCCAGGGTGCTGGTGCGGGCGCCACCGCTGGCCGCTTCGGCCTGCGACAACGCGGCGCGGGTGCTGGCCAGGCGTGAGGAAGAAAGCCCCTTCGACCGTTCGAGCTGGTCGACGTAGGCGCGAGCCAGGACAAAGGTGGCCGGCCAGACGAAGCGCGGCTGGTCCTGGACGTTGAGCTGGTCGAGGCGGACCGTCTTCGCCGCATCGATTTCGTTCTGGGTCAACAGCCCGCTCGGCGTGAGGGCGAAGATGTCGAGGCCGCGGGCGATCTCCGAGCTGACGATCACGCCGTTGTACCAGTATGCCGACCACGAGCCGCCCATCGCCAGGCGAGTCGAGTCGATCGGCCCACGGTCGAAGAAGGCGATCTCCCGCGGATGCGCGGCGTCGGTCCAGTCGAATACCGACAGGCCGCCCTGGTACCACGCCTGCACCATCACGTCACGGCCAGGAATCGGGATCAGCGAGCCGTTGTGCGCGACGCAGTTCTCGTTGGAGGTCTGCGCGGCGGGCATCTTGTAATAGCTGCGGAACGACATCTTGCGATTCGTCAACGCGAAGATCGCATCGGCACCCCACTGGAGCTTGTCGGTCGCACGGCACTTCGGCGCGCTGCCGCCGCCCCATTCGTCGGAGAAGAGCACCTTGCTGCCGTCGTTATTGAACGTGGCCGAATGCCAATAGGAGAAGTTCGAATCGTCGACCGCATCGATGCGCACCGGGTGCGCGGCATCGTGAATGTCGAGCAGCAGGCCATAGCCGGCACAGGCGCCGCCCGCGAGCCCGATTGCCGGATAGACCGTGATGTCGTGACACTGATCCGGCCCGGTCGGCTTGCCGCCGGCACTGCCGACCATCTTGGCGATCAGCGTCGGGAGGTAGGCGCGGAACGCCGCGCTGTCGGCGCCAGTCGGGTGGCCGCTGCCGCCGCGTGCCTTCACCACGCTGTCGAGCTGTGCGGCGATGAACTGGTCCGGCGCGACGACATCCCCCTGCCCCGGGATAGTCGCGATGAAGGCACCCTTGGCGCGGGCATCGGCCACCGCCTTGAGGTCATCGGCTCCCGCTCCGTGAGTCGGCGGCGCGGCGAGATTATCAAAGATGCGCGGCGAACTGACCAACGCTGCCTGCTCCGGATGTGCCAGCGGCACCCGCACCACTTCGATCCGGAAGTGCGCCGAGTTCGGATCCTTGTCGGGGGCAAGATTGGAGCAACCGGCCAGCTCGTCCGGCGAGCGAACACCAGCCGACCCGGAGATATAGATGTAGATGTTGTTCGGGTCGTTCGGATCGGTGACCACCGTGTGGGTGTGCGAGCCGCGACAGGTCTGCACATTGGCGATGTACTTCGGATGGGCGATGTCGGTCGCGTCGAAAATCCGCAGCCCGCGCAACCGCTCCTTGCTGACTGGGTCCTTGACGCCCTCGGTGCCGCAGTCAAGCCGACCGGTGCCCGACTCGCTCGAGACGAAGAGCAAATTCCGGTAGACCGAGACATCGCTCTGCGAGGCGGGACAGAGGTAGCCATCAACCAGGATCGGTGCCGTCGGGGTGGAGATATCCCAGACCTGATAGCCGTTGAAGCTGCCCTGGATCGCGTACTTGCCGGTGAACGCAAGATCGGAGTTGGTCGCACCGACAAAGCGCGCGGAGGGCGGTGTGGTCGACAGCAGGCGCATGTTCCAGCTCGCCTGGCCCGCGTCATTGAGGCCAGCGCGCAGGCCGACACGTGGATCGGGACGCGGCGCCATCGTCGACATCGCCGTTCCGCCCGCCGGTGTTGGCGCGGTCGAAGGGGTGGACGATCCAGAGCCGCAGGCAGAGAGGGCGAGCACGACAGCAGCAGTCAACGGGGCTTGGAGTCTCATCGTCACTTCCGTGGGAGGGAGTTGAGCATCAAGGTCATGCGATTGATTTCGGTGGTCTGATCAACATTTACATCGGACGCCAGCTTGAAGATGCCTTCGTCCTGTCCGGCACCCGGCGTATTGAAGAGTCTGGTCACCATCTCGACCGCACCGGTGTGGTGCTGGATCATGTCGACCAGGAAGAGCGAATCGAACGTATGGCCCCGCGACTTTTCGAGCGTGGTCATCTGCGCCGGCGTCAGCATGCCGGGCATCAGCGCCGGCTCGGCCATCCCCGCCATCGTCATTCCCGGGGCCATCTGCATCGGCTCGGCGGCGGGCACCGGCTGGTTACGATCCCGGAGCCACTGCTGCATCAGGGTGATCTCATCCTGTTGGGCATTGATGATCCGCTCACAGAGGATCTTGATCGACTTGTCGGCGCCATGGGTCGGCGCCCACTTGGCCATCACGATCGCCTGCGCGTGGTGACCGATCATTCCCGTCATGAAGGCGACGTCGGCCGCCGTATAGGGATACCGCCCCGGGGCAGCAGCGGTCGGCGGGATCGGGTCGTTGCCCTGAGCCTGGGCCGACTGGGTACCAACAGCGGTCAACGCTGCGAATGCGAACAGGAACAGGCGCCTTGGCACCGGCGTCACCTCCGTGGGTAAGGGCGACAATTCTACAGCTGGGAGCAGTGGCGGGTCGGTACAACCTGCCAGTTCGGTTCCTACGGCACCACCAGACCGGGTGTTTCGTTCTGGGGCGCCGGCTGCCGCCGTATCTTCCAGCATGGCCCTTGGCACCATCGCGCCCCTCAGCTGGATTCTCCTGATCGCCTTGGTGGCCATCCTGGCCGCGGCGGCAGGTTGGCTGCTCGGTTCGCGGCGCCATGCGGGACTCGATGGCCGGGTGCGCGATGCCTTCGCGACTCTCTCCTCGCAGGCGCTCCGCGAGAACAACGACCTCTTTCTCGCGCTGGCACGCTCCTCGATGGGCGAGTTCCAGCAGCTGGCCCGCTCAGACCTCGACGCCCGGCAGCAGTCGATCGACCAGCTGGTACAACCGATGCGCGAGGGGCTGGGACGGGTGGACAACCAGTTGCAGGCGTTCGACCGCGAGCGGGTTGCCAACCAGGCCGCGCTCCACGCCCAGTTGCAGTCGATGGCGCAGGCGCAATTGCAGTTGACCAGCGAGACACGCCAGCTGGTGCAGGCGCTGCGCGCCCCACACGTCCGTGGCCAATGGGGCGAACTGCAGCTTCGGCGGGTCGTCGAGCTCGCCGGGATGCTGGAGCATTGCGATTTTGCCGAACAGCAGACGGTGAGCGGACCTGACGGCCGACTGCGCCCCGACCTGATCGTCCACCTCCCCGGCGACAAGATCATCGTGGTCGATTCCAAGGCGCCGCTAGCCGCCTATCTCGATGCCGCTGATGCCAGCGACGAGCCCGAGCGGAATGCATCGCTCGACCGGCATGCCCGCCAGGTCCGCGACCACATCACCCAGCTCTCGGCCAAGGACTACGCCGGCCAGTTCACCGCCGCGCCCGATTTCGTGGTGCTCTTCCTGCCGGGCGAGTCGTTCTTCAGCGCCGCCTGCCAGCGCGACCCTTCGTTGATCGAGTTCGCGGTAAGTCGCGGCGTGATCCCTGCCAGCCCGACCACCCTCATTACCGTGCTCAAGGCAGTATTTTATGGCTGGCAGCAGGAGCGGATTGCGCGCAACGCCGAGCAGATCCGTGACGCTGGCATTGAACTCTACGGCCGCATGCGCGTTGTTGCCGAGCATCTGGGGCGAATCCGGAAGGGACTGGACAGCGCCGTCAGCGGATACAACAATGCCGTGGCGTCGCTGGAGAGCCGAGTGCTACCGACGGTCCGGAAACTGAAGGCGATGGGTGCCGGAACGGGGGACGAGATCGAACTGCTGGAGCCGATCGACACGATTGCCCGGACGCCGTCTGCACCAGAGATGTTGAGCGCAGGACCCGACACCGCATCACTTCCCTGACCACGGACCACCACGATGGATGCACCCGGATTGCAGATGTTTGCCGTATTGATCATGGCATGGGGCGCCGCCCTGATCTATATCGCGTTGCGGCGCGGTCACGACAGCACCCGCTCACCAATTCGACGGATGGCCGGGGCGATTGGCGGGCTCGCATTCGTCCTCGCGGGCGCCGCGCTCTTCGAGTACGAAAATCCGATGGTGGCCAAGACGCTGGCGATTCTGGCCGTGGTCGCGATTGCCGCGAGCTGGTATATCGGACGGCACGCCAAGAGGCTCGGCCGCGCGCGGCACTAGTGGACGACGGGCAGCCGCACGGTAAACGCGGCGCCGCGACCGAGGCCATCGCTGCGGGCCTCGACCGACCCGCCGTGCAGCTCAACCAGGCGACGCACCAACGTCAGGCCGATTCCGAGGCCACCCTGTGATCCGTTGTTCGATCGATCGACCTGGGTAAACATGTCAAAGACGCGCGACAGCATCTCAGGACCGATTCCAATGCCGTTATCGCTGATGGTGACCGCGACCCCCTGCTCATGACGGGTCGCGGTGACCGTGATGCGGCCGGCGGCCGGCGTGTATTTCGCAGCGTTGTTGATCAGGTTGGTGAACACCTGCCCGAGACGGGTGGGGTCGGCATCGACCATCACGTCCTGATCCGGCAGCAACAGCTCGACCTGGTGCGCGTGCTGATCAACGACCGGCCGGCTGGTTTCCAGTGCGTTGTCGAGGACCGAGCGAAGCGTCACCCGTTCCCGCTGGAGCTGTAGCTTTCCCTTGCTGATGCGACTGACGTCCAGCAGGTCGTCGACAATGCGCATCAGTTGATGCAACTGGCGATCCATCATGCCGCGAGCCCGGTCGATGATCACCGGCTCGGCAGCGATGCGCATGAGTTCCAGCGCGTTGCGCATCGGCGCGAGCGGATTTCGCAACTCGTGGGCCAGCGTGGCGAGGAACTCATCCTTGCGCCGATCGGTGTCCGACAGGGTGCCGGCAAACTGGCGCAGGTCGTCTTCGAGCCTGCGCCGGTGGCTGACGTCCGCGATCACGCCGACGAGCCGCTCGGGCTGGCCATCCGGGCCAGCCGCGAATCGTCCGGCAAACTCCAGCCAGCGCCACTCGCCGTTGTCGTGCCGGCGGATCCGGCAGGAGACGGTGAACTTCTCGTGGGGTCGTTCCATCGCCAGGCGGAGCTGGCGTTGAAAGAGTTCGGCATCATCAGGGTGAAGTGTCTCGGCGAGGAACTGTTGCTTGCTCGGCGCCCGGTCATCGAGCGCCATGCCGAAGATCTCGTACACCTGCTGGTTCTGCCAGGTCGGCTCATCCACGCCGAGGTCCCATTCAAACACGCCCAACTCGGCGGTCTCGGTCGCAATCTGCAGCCGGCCGCGATTGACTTCCATGTCGTCGGCGGCGCGCTTCACGTCGTCGATATCGGTACTGGATCCGAGCCACATCATCGTACTGCCGTCCGATCCGCGGAGGCATTCCGCGCGGGTCAGGTGCCAGCGGTAGCTGCCATCGCGCTGGCGCAGGCGGTGCTCGACCTCGAACCGGTCCTGGCGTTCCATTGCCTCGCGCCAGCGGGCAGCGTGACGCGCGAAGTCGTCAGGATGGAGCAGTGCGCGCCAGGCGGTGCCGAGCAACTCGTTGACCGGGTCGCCACTGAACTCGGTCCACCGCGGATTGACGTAGTCGAGCGCACCGCTCGGATCGGCAGTGAAAATCTTCTGCGGCAGTGATTCGGCAAGAAACTGGAACCGGCGGGCACTCGCGGCCAGCGCATCCTCCGCGCGCTTGCGCTCGGTCAGGTCCGTGAACGTCATCACGATGCCGGTCGGCGCGCCGTTCTTGCCGCGATATGGCAGCACGCGCCGCAGGAACCAGCGACCGTCGGTGAGATAGATCTCGTCCTCGACAGGCTTCGACGCCCGATAGACCGTTTCGGCCGGCGGAATCGGCGGCATTGTCACCGCATTGTGGGTGAAGTCGCCGATCGGACGGCCGACATCGCCGGGCTGCATGTTGTAGATCATCCGCACGGTCGGTGTCACCTGGCGCACCACGCCGTCGGCGCCGAGGAAGATCGTGGCGACCTGGGTGCTGGCCAGCAGGTTTTCGAGGTCGGTGTTCGCCCGGGCAAGATCGTCGTTGGATGACACCAACTCATCGCGGGATGCCTGGAGCTCCTCGTTGGTGGACTGGAGTTCCTCGTTCATCGAGAGCAGCTCTTCGTTCCCCGACTTGAGCTCTTCATTCGCGGCTTCGAGATCCTGGACCGTGTGCTCAAGGTCCTCGCGCGTGCCGGTCAACTCGCGTTCCAGCTGCTCGATCAGCGAGACCGCGCCCTCGTTCGGCGATGCCTGCGTCGTCGTTGCCGCGATCGGAGCCCCGATGTCCTGAAAGACGACATGGAAGAGTCCGGATTCTCCGCCCCGGGGCGCGAGCGGCTGGACCGTGATCAGGACGCGCTGGACCCCGTCGGCAGTCCGCAGCGACAGGCCATCATGGGTCACGCGTGCTCCGCTGCGCACCGCCTCGGCGAGCGCCGCACGCAACCCCATGCGCAGGCCTTCACGCGCGAGGTGCATGAGATTGTTCTGGAACGCACCCGGATTCATGGTGACATAGCGGTCGAGGTTGCCGGACGAGCAGATGATGCGCCCTTCCTCGTCGACGACGACGGTCCGCGGCGCGAAATCCTCCAGCGTGATCCGCTCCATCAGGAAGAACGTGTCGACGTTGGTCGTCGGCGGCGTTGATGCCGGTCGCAGCGCGGATGGCGCTGACCGGCCCGCAAAGACCCCCGCTGGTGCCTTACCGCCCTGCACCCGGATCGAAATCCGGTGCTTCGGGTCGACCGTGCGAAAGAGGTCGCGATAGCTGTTGAGGTTTTCCGACGGTCCAAGAAACAGGTAACCGCCCGGACGCAGGGCGTAGTGGAAAACCGGGATCAGCTTCTTCTGCAGGTAGGTGCCAAGATAGATCAGCAGGTTGCGACAGGAAATCAGGTCGAGCCGTGAAAACGGCGGGTCGTTGATGACATTGTGCACCGAAAATACGACCAGGTTTCGCAGTTCCTTGCTGACCTGATATGAGTGGTCGGTCTTGACGAAGAAACGCTCGAGCCGCTGGGCAGAGAGATGGTCGGCGATCGAGAGTGGATAGACGCCGGCCCGAGCTACGTCGAGCGCGTCAGCATCAATGTCCGTGGCAAAGAGTTGCACCTCCGGTGCTTCCGCCAGGCCATCCATTTCTTCCATCAGCAGGATGGCGATGGTGTACGCCTCCTCACCGGTTGCGCAGCCCGGAACCCAGATTCGCACGCCCTGTCCCTGGCTCACGTTCTGGAAGAATTTCGGGATGATCCGGCGCGACAAGGCGTCAAACGCATCCGGGTCGCGGAAGAACGCGGTGACGTTGATCAGCAGCTCCTTGAGCAACTGATCAGCTTCCGACGGATCCTGTTGCATCCGTTCCACGTACTCGCGCGCCGAGGCGATCTGGAGTACGTGCAGTCGGCGCAGGATCCGCCGGATCAGGGTGCTGTGCTTGTAGTGATGGAAGTCATGGCCGCTCCTGGCGAGCAGGGCGGCGCAGACCTCGGGCAGGATGGTCCGGATCGTTTCCTGCTGCGCCGCTTCCTGCGCCGTCGATGTCGCGCGACGATACCGGAGGTAGGCGATCAGTTCTCCACCGATCTGCTCGGGCGCCAGCGTGTAGTCGACCGCCCCCGAGTCAAGCGCGCTCAGGGGCATCCCCGGGTACTCCGCCGTCTCGGGTTCCTGCGCGATGGTCAACCCGCCCGCTTCACTGACGGCTTTCAGGCCGAGCGCCCCGTCACTATCAAGGCCGGAGAGGACGATCGCGATCGTCGCGGCTCCCTGGGCGTGGGCCAGCGCGGCAAAGAACCGGTCGATTGGCGCCCGACGATCCTCGCGTCGCGGGGCCACCGTGAGCCGCAGGTGCCCGTGTTCCAGCCGCGCCAGACTGTCGGCCGGCACCACGTAGATCTGGTTGGCTTCGAGCTTCACGTTGTCGACAGCAAGCTGGGCCGAAAAAGGCGACTGGCTATTCAGCAGATCGGAGAGGAGGGTGGGTCGCGCGGGGTCGTGATGCGAGACCACGACGAATGCCAGGCCAGTGTCAGCCGGGAGGCCGGCAAACAATGCCTGCAGCGCGGCGAGGCCGCCGGCCGATGCACCGATGCCAACGACGATCGGACGCGACGGGACGCGGCCCGGGTCACCGGGGCCGGCGACCCGACGAGAAGAAGCTGTCATCTCAGCTGCACGGTGTCACCACAACCACGGGAGTGTCCTCAGGCGAAGCGACTGATACCACCGTCGCATCTTGCGGTCGACCAGCGACCGGTGAACGAATCATAGCGTGATTGGCGCCAATCACTGGCTCGCGATCTGGAACTGTTCCAGCTTGCCATCGGGCATCGTGAAGGTGCTCAGCGACAACGTCCGCACACCACAGCGAATCCGGAATGAGCGAAAGACCATGCCGCCCCGCAGCGACCGTCCGCCCGCCGAGACGTCTGGTGCGTTGCTGCAGGTTGAGAGCGACGCCTGGAAATCAGCCAGCGCCTGGTCATTGAAGTAGGCGTTGGCGTTGGAGGTGAAGAGGGTTCGATCGATGGTGCCGTGCTGCAGCCCGGCCACGATGCTCTTCGCCTGGGCCACCGCCACATCGGTTTCGTGATCGGAGACCGCGAAGAGTGCGTTGGAGATCTGGGCGGCAATCTGACCGGACGCACCGCTGGCGTCGAGATTGGTCAACACGACGATCGCCATGCTGTCATCGGGATAGATGTTATTGGCGGCAGTAAAGCCCGAGACCTCGCCGGTGTGCGAAATGAGGCGATGGCCATTCGGGTTGGCGACCTGTACGCCGAGACCGTAGTTGGTGCCGACACCATCATTGAGCAGCATGTCGGTCTGCTGGGCGCGATACGACGCGGGCTTCATGATCGTCTGGTCGATCACCGAAATATCCCAGCGGGCGAGGTCGCTCGCCGTCATCGCCAGTTCGCCGGCGGCAAACATCCAGCCGCGACCTTCCTTGGGGGCCGGGCGGACCGGACCGGCGCCGTAGCGGAGATAGCGCTCCGGATCGGTCGGCCCGAGGCCCGCGTCGTCGGTAATGATCACCGACGTCATGTGCAGCGGATTGAGGATGTTCTGCCGGAGGAAGTCGACCAACGGCATCCCGGCAACCTTCTCGACAATCAACCCGGCGATGACATAGTTGGTGTTGCTGTATTGCCACTTGCTGCCGGGCTCGAAGTCGAGCGGCTTCTTCGCCCAGCCGTCGATGATCGCGCGCGCCGTGGTCGGCTGCAGCATCGGCGGCATGACGTAATCCTGGGGCCAGAAATCCTGGTACCCGGAGGTCATCGAGAGCACTTGCCGGATGGTCACTTCGTTGGCGCGCGTCAGGTCGGGGAGATACTTGCCGGCCTTGTCGTCGAGCGAGAGCTTGCCGCGTTCGGCCAGCAGGAGAACAGCGGCCGCAGTGAACTGCTTGCTGACTGACCCGATGCTGTAGCGCATCGCCGGCGTCGCCGCGAGCTGAGTCGCGAGCCGTGCAGTGCCATACGCCTGCGCATAGACAATCCTGCCGTCGCGGACCACAGCAATCGACGCGCTCGGCGCGCCGGTGCGGGTCAGTACGTCGTGCGCGGCGGAGTCGATGTGGGCGCGCATGGCGCTGGGAAGGGTATCCTGGGCGCGGAGCGGGGCCGCGGCTAGCGGGAGAAGCAGCAGGCTCAGGCGATAGCGACTCAGCGGCATGGTGGCTCCGGCGGATCGAGGTGAAGCCCTAAGATACGTCCGCCGGAGCGATGCCGGGTGGCAGACTAGAAGTGACTGAACAACCCGATCAGGATGATGATCGGAATCGGCACGCCCAGCACGAGCAGCAGGATTGAACGCATGTCAGTTCTCCGGGAAGTGGTGTGAGCTAGGCGAGATGGGCGAGATCACGACGACGGCCACCAATGGTTGCCGACCAGCTGGCTGCGAACGCGCCGACCAGGAGTGCCACGAACAACCAGTAGAGCGCATGGGCTGCCGCCTTGCGGGCGACGTCAAGCGCCTCCTGTTCCTGGCCAAAGGCCTGATCCACACGCTGCCCGGCATCGGTCGCGGCGATATTCGATCGGGCGGTCAGGATGCCCGCGAGGTAGGCCTTGTCATCGGGCGCGAGGGCGCGTTCGCGCAGGGCATGGGTGAAGATCCCGCTCGCCTCAGCGCGCACGGTCGGGTCCAGCGTCGGCGCGGTACCTTCGATGCGAAAGAGGCGATCGATATAGTAGCGATTCGGATCCACCGCTGCGGCCTGTCCACCGCCCGCGTTCATCGCACGCGCTTCACCGCCGACCATGGTCGATGCTGCAGAGGTCAGGAACCCGGCCGTCACGACAAAGGCCACGGCCCACGACAGGAAACCGTGCGCGGTGTCGCGGAAATAGACTTCGTGCGAATGCACGTCGACCCACTTGGTCCGCAGCCGCCCGGCGAGGTAGCCGCCGATGGCCGACGCGATCAGTTCGACGATCACCAGCCAAACGAGTGCCCCGGTGCCGACGGCACCGGGCGTCACGCCTGATGTGGACCAGGGTGACAGCGATGAGAGTCCTGCGCCAGCGCCGAGGGCGAGCAGAATCAGCGCCAGTGCGGCCGCGACGAACGCCCCGGCGGCGACTGCAGCCCATGACACAGCCGACACCCCGGCTTCATTGCGCTGCGGATACGAAAAAGCACTTCGGGCCCCGGTGATCGGGTCGGTCAACGGCTGCGACATGAGAGAGCTGCCTCCGGGTTGAGCCGGCCGGCGGTGGCGCCGAACGGGCGTTGCCTCGAGTTCCGATATTGAATGAGCACGGCAGAGAACGAACGACAGGGAGGAGAGGCACACACGCCGGGCCAGTACTGCGGCTGGGCGGCCGGCCAGGATCGCCGTGCCGCTGGGGTCTACTCGATCCGCTCAAAGGCAAAGCCAACAAAGAGGCCTGTCCCACGCACGCCGGGAATCGCCATGATCCGCGCCTGCGCGTCGGCATCGATCGCTGAGAAGTGCACGTCGAAGAGCACGCCGCCGGACTCCGTGATCACCGGACCATCCTTGGCGACGGCCTGACGCAACGCAACGCCTTCAACATGTGGCAGATCGCGCAAGGCATGCGCGGCGCGACGCGCCCAGGGCGCCTCGACTTCCACTGGCACCGGATGCTTGCTGCCGAGACGGGTGACGCTCTTGCTGGCATCGGCAACGATGATCCGGTGTCCCGTGGCGAGCAACACCTGTCGCTCGCGATAGAGCGCACCACCGCGCCCCTTGATCATCCGCTGATCGGCATCGACTTCGTCGGCACCGTCGAAGCACCAGTCAATCCGTGCGGGGACTGAGATGTGCACGTGCAGCCCTGCGGATTCGGCGGCATACTGGATCTCGAGCGATGTCGGCACCACCGAGAGATCCAGTTTTTCGGTGCGGACGCGCTGCCCCAACGCGACCACCGTGAGGAACGAGGTCGACCCCGACCCGGCGCCGATCACTTCCCCCGAACGCGCCCGCGCGGCGACCGCCTTCGCAATCGCCTCCTTGGCCGGGCGATTGGCAATGTCGCGGCACCAGTCGCGGCCGATGTCGAGCGCTGCGTGGTCGTCGCTCATACGAATCGCTGGACGAACGCCAGCGCCGTGTCGGCGACTTCGCGCCAGCCATGATCGATCGTGAGCGCGTGTCCGCGCCCCTTCATCTCGACGATTTCCGTGGTGCTGACATTGCTGTGCTGCTGCTTGAACGACGCATTGGCGACGGCCCACGGCACGGTGTGATCCTTCTCGCCGGAGATGATCAGCAGCGGACCGCGGGCGGCATTGTCGCTGTCGACCTTTGCCTCGGTCCAGGGATTGAAGTTGGCAACCGCCGCCTGAAAGAGCGGCTTCCCCGACGCCGGCACGGCGAAGGTGTCGTACAACTCCTGCGCTTCCGCTTCACTGACCGCATTGGCAAAGGCATAGCGGAACTGCTCATAGGTGAGCGGCACGGCGCGATTGCGATTGGCCGGATTGCCGAGGACGGGCCACGCCGACTTGAGGGCCGAGAAGGGGAGCGGTAACACGCCGCGGAATGGCGCCGGATCGATCGCCACCGTGGCGGCCGACAGTCCGCGACCGGCGAGCAGCTGTGCCAGCATCCCGCCAAACGAATGGCCAATGATGACCGGTTTGATCGTCAGGTCCCGGGCAACTTCGGCGAAGTGATCGGCGACTTCCCCGATGCCCTTTTTTGCCATGATATCAGGACGGGCATTCGCTTCGGCCGTGGTGTCGGGATCATCGGGCCAGCCGGGCGTCAGCGCCGTGAATCCTGCCGCTTCAAAGAGCGTCGCCCAGCGGTCCCAGCTACTGGGCAGGAGCCAGAGTCCATGCACAAAGAGGACCGGCTGCTTGCCCGTGGCGTTGGCGCGGGCCACCTGCTCCGCTTCATGTTCGGTGATGGTCATCGCTCCGGGTGCGGTGCTCATGGGTTCTCCTGGATTCTTGAAAGGTTACGGCCCGACGTTCTTCATCAACCAGATGTTGCCGTCGACGCTGACGCTCTGGCGGCTCTGCAAGTGGCCCCAAAGCCCCGCGAGCTGGACAATCAGGTCTCCGTTGACCGGAGAGAGTAGCGGCGTGCTGATGGTCAGGCTATCAGTGGTCACGATGTCGTCGCTGCCCGTGCTGAGCGAAATGCGATGCAAGGAGTGCGTCCCAGGCCAGACGCCACCAAAGATCTGGCAGTCCGAAGGAAGATTCGACGTGCCACAGTCGGGCACCCCGGGCGCCAAAACGAAATACGTTCCGATGGTGAGAATCCGATCGATCGCAACAATGCAAATCGAGCGGGTACAGGACAAGCCCGCAATCTCCTGCGTGACGTTTTCTGCCGTGTCGAGACCGGTTCGCACGATTGGCGCCGGCGTCGCAACGCCTCCCGCGCGCGGCACAGTGGCGATCCGCAGGTCGTGCCGCCTGGCAAAGGCGATCACGCTGCCGCCTTCGGCGAGCGAATAGCCGGTGGCGCTGTCCGTGCCTGCGATCGGCCGCAACGTGGCCTGGCCGTTGGCAATCGTCCCTTCGACAACGATGCCACCGCTGCTGAACGAGGTATCGGTCGGAATGCCAACTTCGGTTTCCGTCGCCACCAGCTGCCCGAGGGCCAGGAACGTCGTGGGCCCCGTCCACTGCAGGTCGGCAAGCCAGGTGACTGGCGTGGCGCCAACGGTCACCGGCAATACGAGAAGCTGTTGACGACGGTATGGATCCGCGCTGTCAGCCAGCCAGAGCGTTACGCGCGGGATCGGATCGTAGAGACCGACCGACGCCGTCGCCTCGGCCACGAGCAGTCGGCCAGCAGTATCCAATGCAAACGCCCCGTAGCTGCTGAGCGTGTCGTTGCGAATGCCGCGATTGTCGCAGAGCTGCCAGCGACGCGTGCCGCCGGCGGCCGGCAGCAGGCCGATGCAGCGATGACGAGGGTGTGACGGATCGACGAACGCGTACAGGATCCCCTGACCATCCTCGGTCCACGCCGGCCAGTAATCCTGCTCACTACTGTAGGTGAGCTGCACCTCGTCACCGGTAGTGCGTGGTCCCAATGCTGCCTCGGCCGGCGTGTCGTATGGCTCGGCGTGACAAGCGATGACTGTCGTAAGGATCATCAAGAGGAGGCAGCGCGCTGACGTCATTGCCCCACCCCCTTCATCAACCAGATGTTGCCGTCGGCGCTGACGCTCTGTCGACTCTGTAAATGACCCCACAGGCCGTCGAGCTGGACAACCAGATCGCCGTTGACCGGCGAGAGCAATGGCGTACTGATTGTCCGTCCGTCGGTTGTCAGCACGTCATCGCCGCCGGTCGTGAGCGAGATCCGGTGCAATGAGTGCACGCCTGGCCAGCGTGCTCCGAAGTCCGTACACAACGGAGCCGACAGGGAGCAGCCAGGCGCATTCGAGCTGACATACGTGCCGAAGGCAATGAAGCGGTCGATCGCGACAATGCAGCTCGTAGCAACACACGACAGGCCATCGATCTCCTGCAAGACGAGTGCTGCGCTGTCCGGGCCAGACCGGATGATTGGTGCCGGCGTGGCGACGCCACCAGATCGCGGCACGGTGGCAACGCGCAAGTCGTGACGCCGGGAAAAGGCAATCACGCTGCCGCCTTCGGCAAGCGAGTAACCGGTGGCGCTGTCGGTACCGGCGATCGGCCGCAGCGTGGCATGGCCATCGGCAATCGTCCCTTCGACGACGATCCCGCCACTGCTGAACGAGGTGTCGGTCGGGATGCCCTCCTCTGTCTCGGTCGCCACCTGCTGCCCGAGGGCCAGGAATGTCGTGGGACCGGTCCATTGCAGTTCAGCGAGCCAGGTCACCGGCATGGTGCCGACGGTCACCGGAAGGACAAGCAGCTGCTGGCGGTGATAGGGATCGGCAGTATCAGCGACCCAGAGCGTAACCCGGGGCACCGGATCATAGCGGCCGGTCGGCGACGTCGCCTCGGCCACCAGTAGCCGGCCAGCCGTATCCAGGGCAAAAGCACCGTAGCTGCTGAGCGTGTCGTTGCGGATGCCGCGATTGTCGCAGAGCTGCCAGCGTCGTGTGCCGCCGGCGGCCGGCAGCATGCCGATGCAGCGATGACGAGGGTGCGACGGATCGACGAACGCGTAGAGGATGCCCTGACCATCCTCGGTCCACGCGGGCCAGTAATCCTGCTCATCGCTATAGGTAAGCTGGATTTCGTCACCAGTCGTGCGCGGCCCCAGTGCGGCCTCAGGCGGCGTGTCGTACGGCTCGCTGTGGCAGGCTACGACGGCGATGGAGATACTGATCGCTATCCAGGGCAGGTGACGCCGCCAGCAAGTCGTCATGAGCATCGCAACCTCGGGGGCAGAGTTGAGTGCAGACTACGCGGCGGCAATATCAGTGAGCGCCTTGACCAGATGATCGAGTTCAGTCGTGTCGGTAAAGAGATGCGGAGTGATCCGCACGCCGTGCACGCCAGCTCCGTCAATGGCAACGGTCCAGATCCGGTATTTGTCGAAAAGCGTTGCGGCCAGGTCCGCCGGCTTGATTCCTTCGACGCCGACATTCGCAATGGCGCAGGAGCGCGCCGGATCTTCCGGCGTATTGACGATGATCTTCGGCTTGCCGCGTACCTTGTCGGTCCAGTAGCGCTGGATATACCGGAGCCGCGCTTCTTTCCGTTCGGCGCCAATCATCTGGTGGAAGCCGATCGCGTCGGTGATGGTCAGGTCGGTATGCACCGGGTGCGTGCCGGTGTGGTTGAGCTTGGCGATGTCGTCATCGGCGACACTCATGTCGCTGAAGATCGGCCAGAGCGCCGGAATCCGGTCGCGGCGGACATAAAGCAGGCCGGCACCCAGCGGCGTGCCGAGCCACTTGTGCAACGACGACCCGTAGTAGTCGCACTTGAGGTCGGGAATCGCAAACTGGATTTGCGCAAAGGCGTGCGCGCCGTCGACCATCACCGGAATATCGTGCGCATGCGCCATCGCGCAGATGCGCGCGACCGGCAGGATCTGCCCAGTAATGTTGACCATGTGACAGACCATCAGCAACCTGGTGCGCGGCGTGATGGCGTTGGCGTAGAGCTGCACAATCTCGTCGTCGGACTGCGGATGCAACGGCAACGACACGACGCGGTTGACCATGCCCCGTCGCCGAGCCTGCAATCGGAACATGTCGAGCATTGCGCCGTAATCCTGCTCGGCCATGACGGCCTCGTCACCCGGCTTCCAGTCGATCCCGGCGATCACGGTGTCGAGCGATTCGGTGGTATTGCGGGTGATGATCAGTTCATCCGGCGAACAGCCCGCAAGCACTGCAACGGCCCTGCGAGCGGCGAGCTTGTCCGGCGCCTGGCGGGTCCGCATGTAGCGCGACGCCTGACGGTTGACGTCGCGCACGTGCCCGATGAAGGCCGCGAGCACCGACTCGGGCTGCATCAGGTAGTAGCCATTTTCCAGATTGATGTAATCGGGTGTCAGCAGGAAGCGGCGGCGAATGGCCGCCCAGAAGGCATCATCCGGCGCGAGCTCGGCCGGAGTGGCGTGGGCGTACCGTGGCCAGTGGGCTTCGCCAAAGACAGCAGCGAGCGAGGCCGCGCCGACGGTCTGAACGAACTCACGCTTCTGCATGGCGGACCCTCAACGAGGGGATGGATGGGGTGACACCGGAATGTTAACGCCTTATCCCGGTGCGCACACCATTCATGCCAAGCGGTGCCGGCGGACTACGGCTTCGCCTTCTTCGGGGCGTGACTGCCGCTGTTGGTGTCTTCCTTCTTGAGCGAGTTGTACTTGGCCTCCGACGACCCACTGACCCAGGCCAGCTCCTGGTCGACTTCCCGGTCGGCACCTTCCTGGGTCTCGATCGCCTCACGCACTGGCGTCGGATCACGGGTCGCGGGGGGCATCGCGAGATCGGCATCGGCAGGATCAACAGTCGCGTCGTCCGAAAACTTGCTGACGCCCTCGACGTTCCGTTCAAAAGCTCGACTGCGCGGCTCGCTGTCGGCGTGGACGTGGGTTTCCTTGTGCTGCTCGTCCTTGTGAGCCGCGTGGCTGTCGTGTTGTTCGCGTCGCATGGTGTCTCCTGATTGGGATCGAACAGACGCCCGCAACAATGGACGCGGGCCTGTCAGGGGTGACGCCGCCCGAAGAGATCGGGACACATCCGGCGATCGCCCCGGTCAACGCCGCAGCCCCGCCAGGAGCGCGGGGAGCAATGGTAGCGCCACAACCCGGTAGGACGGGTGGTACGCCGCATCGTACGCGGAGTTGCCATCAAATATCGCATCTCCCGGCGGCGGCGCTCTGGACGGGACCGCGCTCGCCGCCCAGATTGGAACCATGCCCATCATCCGCCGACTGATCACCGCCGCTGGCGCGAGCTGCGTCGTTGCCGTCACCCTCGCCGCGCAGGCGCCCACCACACCCGACCTCGCTGCAGCCAGGGCGCTCGTCAACCGGGTGATTCCCGGGCACGATCGTGACATCGTTGTTGCAGCGATCCCTCTCGAACAGGGTCACGACGTATTCGAGGTCGCCGGTGGCAACGGCCACATCTTGCTGCGCGGTTCGTCGGGTGTGGCGATCGCGTCGGCACTCAACTGGTACCTGATCCACGTCGCTCATACCAATGTGTCGCTCCCGCTGCAGCCGATTCACCTCGCGTCCCCCCTCCCGCCCGTTACTGCACCAGCGCACGTCACGACACCGTACACGATTCGCTATTTCTTCAACTACTGCACCTTCTCCTATTCGATGGCGTGGTGGACCTGGACCGATTGGCAGCGGATGATCGACTGGATGGCCCTGAAGGGGATCAACGCCCCGCTGGCCGTGACGGGTCAGGAAGCGGTGTGGCGCGCAGTGCTCACCGACATGGGGTTCAGCAAGAGCCAGATCGGCGCGTTCCTGGTCGGCCCGGCGTACCTCCCGTGGGGCTGGATGGGCAACATCGACAGCCTTGGCGGGCCGCTTCCTGACCACTGGATCGACAGTCATGTAACACTCGAGCGCCAGATCCTCGCCCGTGAACGGGCCCTCGGGATGACGCCGATCCTGCAGGGCTTCACTGGTCACGTGCCGGAGTCGATCAAGAGCGTGCTGCCCGCAGCACACGTGCAGCAGACCGGTGATTGGTCGGCCGGCTTCCATGGCACCTGGTTTCTTGATCCACTCGATCCGCTCTTCCAACAGTTCGGCACCCGATTCATTGCGCGCCAACGGGAACTCTACGGCACCGATCACCTCTACGCCGCCGATCCGTTCAACGAGATCGATCCGCCGTCCAATGACACCACCTTTCTCGCCAGCATGTCGCATGCGATCTACGGCGCGATGCATACCGCCGACAGCAGCGCGACATGGGTGCTGCAAGCGTGGTTCCTCTATTACCAGACGAAGTTCTGGAAGGAGCCACAGGCACGCGCGTTCCTCGGCGCGGTGCCCGATGATCACATGCTGGTGCTCGACCTGTGGGGCGACCTGCACCCGGCGTGGCAGGCGCGGCAGGCGTTCTATGGCAAGCCGTGGATCTGGAACGTGCTCTACAACTTCGGCGGCAAGGTGACGGTCAATGGCGACTTGCCTGCCATCGCGAAGAACCTGGACGCCGCGCTGCGGAGCCCAGCCAAGGGACGTCTCACTGGCCTCGGAATGATGATGGAAGGATTGGGCACCAATCCGATTGTCCCCGACTTTGTGATGGACCAGGTCTGGCGCGACAGCGTGCCGGCCGTGACAGACTGGACTCACGACTATATCAGCCGACGCTATGGGTCATTCAATGACCATGCATGGAGTGCGTGGCAGCTGTTGCTCGCGACTGCGTTCAAGTCATCGAGCCAGACCGGCGACTTCCTGGCGGAGCGGCCGCAGTTCTACCGCAAGGGCGTGGCATACCGGAGCGAACCGATCCCGCCGTACGACAACGCGGTGCTGGCGCGGGCACTTGATTCGTTGTTGGCGGCGGCACCAGCGCTTTCCGGCAACGACGCATACCGCTACGATGTGGTCAACCTTGCGCGGCAGGTCCTGGGACAGCGCGGTCTGCCGCTGGTGAACGCGGTGGAGAGTGCCTACAACCGCAAGGATCGAGTGGCGCTGCTGGCCGCCGAGGGAGAGGTGATCGCGCTGCTGCGCGACCTCGATGCATTGGTTGGCACGCGACCGGAGTTCCTGCTGGGTCGCTGGATTGCGGACGCTCGCCAGTGGGGGACGACTGACGCCGAACGGAGGCTCTATCAGTGGAACGCGCGGAACATCATCACGCTCTGGGGCACCAAGTGCACCGAGGGACAGAACGATGACTTGAACCTGTATGCCTTCAAGGAGTGGGAGGGAATGTTCAGCAGCTATTTCCTGCCGCGGTGGCAAGCGTTCTTTGCGGCGCTGAATGGCGCGCTCGACAAGGGCGTACCGTTCGACCGGAAGCCGTACGCCGAGGCGATGTGCCAGTGGGAACAGCGGTGGTCAAACGAAACGGGAGCGTTCCCGACGCAACCGAAGGGTGATGGCGTGGCCATGGCGCGGCGGCTGGTGACCAAGTGGGGGGTGGAATAGCAGCCTAGGGCAACTCGATCACCGGCGGTGTGCCGGTTGCCGGACGCGTGAACGCTGTTCCGTACGCGGTGAAGCCGGGACCGAAGCCGCCGTGGCTCAGGAAGAAGCGATTGCCTTCGACGCCCATGAAGCGATCGAGGCGGTCGGCCTTGCCGGTGGCGTCGGTGCTGAAGGTCGCCGTCGTCAGTTCGCGCCAGCTGCCGTCGGCGAGCTTGATCCACTGTGGGCCGTACAACGCCTTGCGCACGAGGTTGCCGGTCTCGTCGCCGAAGTCTTCACTGAAGGAGTAGAGTGAGCGCAGCCAGCCGCCATCCTTGGGCGCGCGGAATGACGCGATCAGCAGCCACTTCTGCTGGTCGGGTTGAAACCAGTAGCCAGTGTAGATGGTGGCAGTTCCTTCCGGCTTGGCGGTGACGTAGAAGCGCTGGGTCGAGCCGGTCTTCCAGTTGTAGACCAGGTGCGAGTGGCCGCCGGTTCCCTCGTTTCCAAAGACGCTTGCCTCGACCCCGGCGCCCTTGGCGAGGAGGTGGGTCTGGTTGTCGGCCGCGACAGTGCTGCGATCGACCGCCGATCGCCCTTCGGCAGCATCCCATACTGAAAAAATGATCCGCCGTTCGGTGGGCGAGTTGACCTGCATGCCGAAATAGCCGCGCGCAAAACCGGTCGCCATATAGTAGGTCGTGGTCGGATCGGTCACCGCGGTGACTTCGGTGTAGAAGCCGGTGATCGGCAAGCCGGAGTCGGTGGGAAAACGGAGATGCACCGAGGCGGCGTTGCGGCGCGGCTTGAGATTGAAATGCGCCGCGTCGGCGGCCGGGCCATCGAGGATGAGCGCGGTGATGGCTCGACCGAGGGCGGCGGTGTCGGCCGGGAGCAGGTTGAAATCGACGGTGCCCGGGTTCTGCACGATGTAGGTGCCGAGGATGACGGTCGTCTCGGCGCCGGTGCCATGCGCGACGCCGGTGTAAATCCGCGCGCCGGCGCCGTTCTCGCGGACACCCATGTGAAACAGGAGCGAATCGCCGCGCGGCAGCAGGAACGAGGCGGAGATCGTCATCGGGCCCGCGTGCGAGAACTGCCCGTACCAGACCACGGCCTGCCCCGGATGCCAGTTGGTGACACCATGCGCCTCCGAGACGTCCGCGCCGCTGGGATCCGGTGAGATGTAGGCCGTGAAGGCCGGGATCCGGACGGGAACTCGCCGGCCCGGCAACCCGGCCAGGCCGAGGAGGGCGCTGAAGAGCAGCATGAGATTGGGCATGGTGAAGTGTAGCGCTGGCTGGCCGGGGCAGTAGCTTTGAGGTGTACCGGGTTCCGGGAGGGGTCATGGGGATGTTTGATGGGATCATCGGCGGGGTGGTGGGCGCGGAGATGGCGACCGTGGTCGCCGGCCTGATTGAAAAGCATGGCGGCGTGCAGGGGATCGCCCAGCAGTTCGAGTCACAGGGTCTGGGGCCGACGGTTCGCTCATGGATCGGTACCGGAACCAACCAGCCGATTTCAACTGATCAGATCCACCAGGTGCTGGGGCGCGATACCGTGAACGAGATCGCCACCAAGCTGGGCATGAACCCCGACGACCTGGCGGCGAAGCTGGCGCAGGCGCTGCCGACGGCGGTCGACCGGATGACGCCGACGGGAGTAATGCCGACCGGGGTGTACCCAGCGTCGACCTGACGGCAAACCGGAGCGGTCAGCGCCAGACGCGCGACCGACCGGTGCGGATCGCGTCCATGCTGCGACCAGTCGTGACTGAGTCCTCTTCCTCCGCCGCGATATCGGACCCCGGTTCGGCGAACTCATCGCGGTGCTTGATCAGGAGCCATTGCGGCTTGTCCGGGTTGCCGCGGCGGAGCCGCACCAGCACGAACGATCCTTTCAGCCGGTCACCCAGCAGGACGAACTTGAAATCGCCCTTCTTATAGCCCTCGCGCAGTCGCGCCACCGGATCGGCATCGGGCTGCCACCAGCTGTAGACGCCGCGATCCCAGAGCATGACAGTGCCGCCGCCGTACTCTCCCTCCGGGATGATCCCCTCGAAGCTGTTGTATTCGATCGGATGATCTTCCACCTGCATCGCGAGCCGCTTCACGGCCGGGTCCATCGACGGTCCTTTCGGCACCGCCCAGCTCTTCATCACGCCATCGAGTTCGAGCCGCAGATCGTAGTGCAGGTGCGACGCGGCATGCTTCTGGACCACAAAGCGGAGCCGCCGGATGCGCGCCTTGGTGGCGGCGCCCTCGGGTTCACGGGTCTTGTTGAAGTCGCGCTTGCGGCGGTATTCGGCGAGTGCCGCGGGCTTCACGGCGGATTTCTTGGCGGCCGTCTTCTTGGCGGCGCGCTTCTTCACGGCCGTCTTCTGCGCCGGCGTCTTTTTCGCGGCGGCTTTTTTCGCGGACGTCTTGCGGGTGGCCATGACGTATCCTGGATCAGGTGGTCGAGCGCAACATTGTGGCTCGACGTGCGACGGGGATGGTCCTGCACAACTCCAGATCGCAGCGCACGCCGACCGCTGTCATCCGGCAGACAGCTTGCTCCCGATAGGTTCCGCGGTCCCGTTGCGCCCGGAGCATGAATGATCGCCAGACGGAATCGGTTCGGCCGTTTGCAGCAGTCGCATCTGACGTGGCCACTGGCGCTTGGTGTGGTCCTCGCAGCGACGCCACTCACCGCCCAGGTGGCCGGACCGTCTCCCGAGCGCGGAATATCGCTCCCCCAACTGCCGCCGCCCGAGGTGGCTGCCGCCTTGCTGGCCGACACTGGTCAAGGGCGCCCGCGAGTCGCGGAGCTCAGCGACGCCTATTACGCCCGCCTCCATATCCACCTGATCGCCAGCTACGCCGCGCTGCCGATCATGGGCGCGGAATATTTCCTGGGCGAGAAGCTGCTGTCGGAGGAGCGCCAGGGGATTCACCCTTCGGGCTCGCTGGTTGGTGCCCATGTGGGTACCGCCGTGGCGCTCTCGGCATTGTTCGGACTCAACACCATCACCGGGGTGATGAACCTCTATGAAGCGCGGCACCAATCACAGGGTCGCGCGCGCCGCACCATTCATTCGATCCTGATGCTCCTGGCCGATGGCGGCTTTGCCTATACCGCGTCGCTCGGCGGCGGAGCCAAGCTGCGCCGGTCGGGCATCACCAGCACGACGTTGACCGGCGCCGACAACCATAAGCGCGCCGCGATCGCCTCGTTCAGCGTCGCGACTGCTGCCACCCTGATGATGTGGCTCTGGAAGGATTGACATGCACGCACCCGATGCCCTGCTGCACCTGGTCGCCCCGTGGAAAGAGCTCTATTCCAACTCGAAGGGGGTCGACACCGCCACGGTCTTTGTGCATGTGGTCGCACTCCTCTTTGGCGGCGGCGCCGCCGTGGTGGCCGACCGCGCCACCATTCGCGTCCGCGAGTTTGGCGGTGACGAAGCCCGCCGGACATTGCAGGACCTGAGTGCGTCGCACCGGCTCGTGATCATCGCCCTGACGCTATCGCTGGTCAGCGGAGTGGCACTCGCGGCGGCCGATCTCGACACCTTCCTGGCTTCCCCGATTTTTGCGATTAAACTGGCGCTGGTCTTCCTGCTGGTGATCAATGGCGCCTTCCTCACCGTGACCGAAACGCGGCTGCGCGAGTTTGGACTCGAAGCAGGGCGCGCGACAAGGTTGTGGGGCCGGCTGCAGCTCTCGGCGCGCACGTCGATGGTCCTCTGGACTGCAACAGTTCTGGTCGGCGTAGCCTTGGCGAACATGGTATGAACGACTCTTCTGGCACGAACGAGAAATGCACGGCGTGCGAGGTCGTTTCCGACCGCCGGGTCTTTGTGGAACGCGCGGCGCTGGTGGCGGCAGCACTGCTGCTCGACCTGGGCGTGCCGCGACGCGCACTTGCTGCCATGCGCCCCGGGACGCTGACGGCCGATCGGCGCGATGCGAGTACGGTCACCTATCCGATTCCGTCGGCCGATGGTGTGCAGATCGACCGCGGCAACGAGATCATCCTGGCGCGGTGGCAGGGCGTGGTGATCGCCTTCAACCTTGCCTGTCCGCATCAGCAGGCGCCGTTGCGCTGGAACGCGGAGGACAGCCGGTTTGAGTGCCCGAAGCATCATTCCAAGTACACGCCCGACGGCACCTACATCTCCGGCCGAGCGACCGGGGCGATGGATCGGATGGGGATCACCCGACAGGGGAACAGTGTGGTAGTGGACCTCAACGTGATGTACAAAGAGACGGAGCAGCCGGATCAGTGGAAGGGAGCGCAGGTGCAGGCGGGCTGAGGAAGTTGTTGCAATAGTTGGCCCAGTTTGATTCGATCCCACCGCCCCGCCGCCAGCTGACTCCCCGGCGGCGGGCGTCCCACTTCGCTCACGCTGCCCGCGCGCTGCCGATTGCTGCGAGGTCGGTATTGAGCTGGGCGAGGTTGAAGCCCGCCGGCGTGAGGCCCCGGGCGAGGAAGTCGGCGCTGAGCACGGCGTATGATTCATCAGAATAGGCGTGATAGAAGGCCCAGCTCATCGCCTTGATAGTTCCCCAGGTGACGACGTACAACGACTCCGCGTCATAGCCGACGGCGTTGACACAGTGGCCGTTCTCCGGATCGGGCGCCCCTGCCCCGCGGGTACCAAACGAAGCCATCGTCCACTCGGCCTGCAGCAGGTCGGGCACATCGACCACGTATTGCGGCAACGCCAGGCCGATATAGCAGCCACCGAAGAGTGCCACGGCCTGCCGCGCCTGCGCGACACTGCCCCGCCCCAGCAGCGCGAACGCGTTGATCCGGTCGCGGTCGATGCCGACCGTGCGCCAGTATTTCAGCACGTCCAGCATGTTGCAACCGTTCTCCGGCCCCGGCGGGGTGAAGTGTTCGTACATCTGGAGCACCGCGGCGTCGGTCGGCGTGTGCGGCTGGTGCACGCTGGCCGTCCACGCCTCGACCATGTGGCCGACCGCCGCACAGGTACAATCGCCATAGCGATCATTGAGATACATCGGCCAGCGGCGGACACCGGTCGACCAGCTCACCGCTGCCGGCGGTGGCGGCAACGTGGCGCCGAGGTAGCGCTCGAAGCGCAGGGTGCGCAGGTCGGTGACCGGAACGTTCTTGCCGAGTTGATAGCGTTCGTGCTGCATGACATCCTCCAGCGGCGGTCAGGCCGCGTCAGTGACAGAGATGAGTTGATGAAGTACGCCGCCGCCGAGCGACCGGATGCCGGCCTGGCGCCAGCGTCCGGCGGCCCGAGCGGATCACGCAGCCTGGCTCACGGGATCGACAACAGGTGTGATGACCGGCGCAGGCACCGGAGCAGGATCAGCCGGCGCGCGGTGGTACGGTCCGACGACGTTGCTTGCGGCGGTCCAGATGGCGAGCAGCTCCGCATCGTCCGCGTAGGCGGTTCGCACGAAGGTGTCGAGCACGGCGACATCGCGCATGCATTCCAGTGCGACCGCATTGAGCTCGGCCCGGGCGCCGATGTGGTCGCCGCGGCCGGCATGGGAACTGGCCGTCGCCGCATCGTAGCTGGCGATCGATGCCGCCAGGTCGTCGAAGAAGGTCGCACCGAGACCGAGCGGGATCAGGACGTCCTTGATGGGCAGTGCGGCGTCGAGCATCGCCTGCGCGGCGAGGATGAAGATCTTCTTCGGCCCGTCGCGCGGCGGCATCGAGAACTGGCCCACCAGTTCCGGATGGGTTTCGGCGGCCAGGCCGGCGATGCGGACCAGGCGGCGCAACGCGGTATGCCGGATGGTGCGCCGCAAGGTGTCGCGTCGCGAGGCGGCGGCGCGCTCGGTGGTGTGGCCGTCAAGCTCCTGGCGCACCAGGACGTCGGCTCGACCGACGGCGTCGGAGAGGCGGGCGGCCACGGTCGCAAAACTCGGGTCGTCGACCGGGTGCGCCTGGATGAAGTCACGAGCACGAGCGGCCATCGACATCTTCCTGCGAATCAATGCCTGCATGGTACACACTCCTTGATGTGAGCCGCAGCGGCGGCTCGATGGTCAGACAACTGGGTCGTTTCGATTGCGGGATGGAAATCGGGTGACGGACAGTGGTCGACCGATGCGGGACGCTTGAGGCGAAGGTCGTGCCAGAGCCCAATCAGGGCGCGAGAGCGGCCCCGGGCAGCATGCGTGACTGGAAGCGCTCGACCGCAAAGCCAGTAAATATGTGGTGTGTAGCGGCATTACGTTGCCGGTGGCGGCGGGTCGTGCCTTGCCGGGGCCAGCCGGGTCTGGCAAGAATTCGAGAGCCGGACGATCGGGTGATTCCACTCATCCTGACACTTTGTCCCCCGGGAGGAACATTTCGGCACCGGGGCGGCAACGTGACGCCATGTGTCGCGAGCTGGACGCCATGTAGCGTGAGGCTGACGGACCGGGGCACGAGTTCATCGAGGCGGGGCGTCGGTTCAACGCCCTGGGAATCGAGCTCGACGCGATGTAGTGGCAGTTGATCGAGGCGCGACGCCTCTTCAACGAAGCGCGGCGTGCGCCGAACGCGGCGCGAAAAGTTTTCAACGCCCTGTGTCGCGGGCCTGACGAGGCGCGTCGCGTGGTGAACGTGGCGTCATTCGAGTTCGACGAGGCGCGACGCGAGTTGCGCGACCCGCGGCATCTCCCGCACGTGGCGCGGCGCGAGATGAATGGGGCGCGGCACGTGCGCAACGCCGCGCGGAACGAGTTCGACGACGACGGACGCCTGGTTGCGGGTGGTGACGACGACTTGGCTGTCCCGGGGTATCAACCGAACGCCGAGTGTCAGCTGGCGATGTCCACTGGGACTGACAGTGACCGTCCGGGGCGCGAGGCGAACGCGGCGGGAATCGAGTTGAACGGCGCGTCAGCCGATCAGCAGCCGGGCGGCGACGGCCAGAATGAGGGCGGGCGGCATGACGATGAGGCCGATCCGGAGAAAGGTGCCGAAGGTGAGGTCCTCCCCTTCCCGCCGCAGCGCCGTCAACCAGAGAATCGTGGCGAGGGAGCCGGTAATCGAAAGGTTGGTGCCCAGGTCGACACCAATCATCGCGGCGCTCGTCACGAGCGGCGGAGCGTGTGCCTGCATCAGGGTGCTGCTGGCGATCAGCCCGGCCGGCAGGTTGTTGATCAGGTTGCTGGCCAGGGCGACCGAACCGCTTGCGACCATGGCCGCGTGCGCGGGCGACGTGATGGTGGCGTGCTGCAGCAGGCGGGCGAGGTTCGCGACGACACCGGTGCGGGTGACAGCCTCAACGACAACGAAGAGACCGGCAACGAGCGGGAGGATCGACCACGACACGCCACGCAACACCGGCGCCGGCGATTTCCGGGTCGCCGCAAGGAGGACCGCGACCGATACCGCTGCGACAATCAGGGTGGGCGGGCCGAGCGGCAGTCCACGCGCTGAGGCTGCCAGCAGCGCGACAGCGGTGGTCGCGATGCAGGCGAGGGCGAAGAGCCCGGAGCGACCGAGCGCGGGGGCTGGCATGCCGGCATCGAACTGCAGCGGAATGCGCCGCCGCATCAGCCAGCGGAGAGCGATGAAGGTGGCGACGATCGCGACGACCGCTGGCAACAGGAAGAAGTGGAGCCAGTTGAGCAGCGGCGGCATCCGGCCATCGAAGAGGACGAGGTTGGCGGGGTTGGAAATCGGCAGGACGAAGCTGGCCGCGTTGGCCGTGAAAGCGCAGATCAGGAGAAATGGCAGCGCGTCGACCCGGGCTCGGCGGGTCACGGCGATCACCGCCGGGGTCAGTACCACAGCGGTGGCGTCGTTGGAGAGGACGGTGGTAACAGCGACGCCAATTATATAGATGAGGAGAAAGAGCCGGCGCCCCGAACCGCGTGCAGCGTGCACCGCGACGGCGGCGACCCAGTCAAAGAGTCCTTCGCGACGAGCGACCTCGGAGAGCAGCATCATGCCGAGGAGGAAGAGATAGACATCCTGGCCGCGAAGGACCGCGTTCCAGAGGGCGGGCAATGGCAGCAGCCCGGTGATGGCGAGCAGCGTTGCGGCCGCGACGGCCCAGACCGATTCGTGGAGCCGGAACGGGCGGACGAGGATCAGGGTGGTCGTGGCGGCGGCAATGGCCCAGATGGCGAGGGTGGCGGCGGGCGGCGGCATGGTGGATGATAGTGGTGTTCGAGCACGGGAGAGATCGGGTGAGCTCGCGTGAGATCGGATGAGCTCGCGGCTAAAGCCGCGGCTCGGCACACAAGTGCTGAAGCACTAAATCCTGCGCAGTCAGGCTCCCGCGCGAATCTCCAGGCCATTGTTCAGGCATGCCGAGCGGAGCGAGGGGCGCCAAGACACAAAACAACCATACGCGTCAATGATGACTGCATGGAGTATGAGGGACGATCGCCAGCGCTTGACCCCACAGGGTGTAGTGCTTCAGCACTTGTGTGCCGAGCCGCGGCTTCAGCCGCGAGCTCCCCTGCGCTTGGCTGCCCCACCCCGTGCTCCCCCGCGCTACGGCTTCTTCTCTCCAGTGAGCTCGGCGATGCGCGCGCGGGCGTCCTTGACGCGCGGCTGCAGGTCGGGGTCGGCATCGTTCCAGAGGGTAGTGAATCGGGTCAGGTAGTCGAGCGCGCCCTTGGTGTCGCCACGCGCCTGACGCTGCTCGCCGATCCGTTGCAGGGCCAGCGGGTACCAGCCCTGGTCGTCGTAGCGGCCGGTTGGATCGGTCATCTCCGCGTTGACGACTGTGGCATAGACGACAGCGGCAGAGTCGTGCTTGCCGCCCTGATCGAGTGCGTACGCCAGCTGATACCCGCCGCAGGGGGAGCAGCCACCAGGTGTGTAGACCCGGCCAAAGGCGGTGGCGGCAGCGTCCCACTGGCCACCGGCCAGCGCGTCGAAGCCAGCCCAGTAGTTGAGCGAGATCGAGTCGCGGGCGGGCGGCGGTGTGACTGAGTCCCAACCCGCACGATATGCGCGGACCGCTTCCGGGTGCCGGGTGAGTGCGGCAATCTCGGCCAGCATTGTGTAGGGACGATCGCCTCCTTGCAGCGCGCCGACCGGATGACGCGCCAACGCCTCCCTGGTCATCGCCCAGCCGGAGTCAGGAAGCCCGCGTTGCATGACCGTCATCAGTGCCGCCTTCAGGTCCCCTAGCAGCGGCGCGTCCACGGCACCATCGCTCAGGGCGCTCGCGACGTAGTCGCCGTATTCGTGCACTGCCCGCTGCAGCTGACCGCGGCGTTCGGCGGCGCTGCCAAGAATGCCGAGCATCGCGGTCCGGCCGGCCCCCCTCTGGGGGCCATCCCTGAGCAAGCGAACACGCGACGAATCGAGCAACATGTCGTTGCGAGCGGTCCCCGCCACACGGACCTGTTCGACAATTGCACGTGCCGAATCGCCGCCGTGCCGAAGCCAGAAGCCCGGCAGTGAATCGGCAGCAGCATCCTTGTGCTGCCCAGCGAGAGCGTCCCCAAGATTGACGTAACAGGTCATGATCTGCGGCGCCACCGCCAGGCAGCGGCGGCCAAGATCTTCTGCCTCGGCAAAACGACCGAGCCACTCCAGTGCAATCATGCCGTTATTGAGCGCAACCAGGTTATTGGGGTCGATGGCAAGCGCCTCACGAAATGCCCGGATGCTCGCGGCAAAATCGGAGGTGACATCGTTGTTGTAGCTCCCCTCGGTC
The DNA here is from genome assembly GCA_036499125.1 of Gemmatimonadales bacterium. Lineage (GTDB taxonomy): Bacteria > Gemmatimonadota > Gemmatimonadetes > Gemmatimonadales > GWC2-71-9 > Palsa-1233. The sequence goes on along the minus strand of DASYEH010000012.1, from coordinate 117,334 downwards.
AGGAAGCGCTCGAGCGGTGGCAGGTGCTGGCGCAGCGCGTAGGCCCGTTGCAGCGCGTCCGTTCCCTTGGCAGTCACGCCAAGGTTGCTGTAGACCGCAGAAAGTTTGCGCCACGCCATGGCAAAGGTGCTGTCAATCGCGACGGCCTGGACGAGCAGATCGCGCGCCCGCGCAAAGTCGGAGGCCTCGAACGCTCGCTCAGCGGTCGAGTAGACGCGCAATGCCGGCAATGATGCAGTGGTAACCTGTTCCAGCGGTTCACTGGCCCGAATCGACTTGAGCGATTCACCAATCTTCTCGCGCAGCGCCTTGGAGAGCCGGTTGACCGCTGGGATCAGTTCCTGATCGTTGGCAGCCGTTTCGCGAACCTCAGCCAGCGCCTGACCGGTGCCGGCATCGACGACACTGGAGGTGAGCACGAACCCGGCCCCCAGCGAATGCACTTCGCCGGTGACCATCGCGCGGGCATTTGCCCGTTGCGCCACTTCGCGCGCGACGCTGTCGGTCAGGCGCGTGTTGGTGGGCCGACCCATCCGCTGCAGTGCGTCACCGATTTCCGAACTCTGCAGCACATGCACTGCGGACGACTGACTGAGATCAACGCGGAGCGCCTCGAGGATCGCGCCGCCAATGGTACTGTCGGAGCCGCTCACCTGGAAATCCGCGAGCACCAGCCCGGCATGGGTGCCCAAACGACCGCGCGAGAGGAGCGTGGCGCCGGGACCGACACCGAAGAGACCGGCAACCACGAGCAGCGCGGCGAGCACGACGACGACACCGGTCGCCGCCATGCCACCCTGGATCGCCTTGCGCCCGGTGAGTTCACCCTGGCGCACGGCAGCGTGAATGCCGGTCATCGTCGCGTGCGCGCGTCGCCGTTCGTTGCGGCTGGCAATCATCAGCGGCGGAATGCCGGCGAGCATCACCAGCGCGACAGCCCACCAGATCCAGTCGGGGAGACCAGCGATCCGCGTCACTCCGAACACAACTGCCGTAACACAGACGGTCGCGATCAGGTCGATGACGACGACGCGCGCCGGGTGCCAGTTACGGAAGAGGCTCTGGGCGCGGGTCTTGGCGTCGAACGGGGTGCTGCCGCCCGACGGCGTACCCACCAGTTCAAGCGCGTCAACCAGTTCGCTGGCGTTTTCGTAGCGATCAGCTGGCGCCTTGGCGAGGCAGCGCATGATGATGTTGGCGAGATCGACCGGTACGTCACTCCGACGTGCGGCGATCGGCTGGGCATCCTGAGTCACGTGGGCCGCGAGCATCGCTTGCGGGGTGGTCGCGTGGTACGGCGATCCGCCGGCCAGCATTTCGTAGGCGACCACGCCGAGGGAGTAGATGTCGGCGCGGTGATCGACGTTGGGGTCGGCGACGGCCTGTTCGGGCGCCATATAGGCCGGCGTGCCGAGCGCCATGCCGACGGATGTCAGGGCGGTGAGGTCGGCCTGGCGGTCAGCGCCGTCTGAGCGCTTCCCTTCAGCGAGTGCCTTGGCGACGCCAAAATCGGTGACCATGGCGTGGCGGCCGGCGAGCATGATGTTGGCGGGCTTGATGTCGCGGTGCACAATGCCACGCTTGTGGGCGTAGGCGAGTGCATCGGCGACTTCGCGGAGCAGGCGGACCGTTTCGAGGACCGGGACGGTTCCCCGCTGCAACCGTTCAGAGAGCGATTCGCCCTCCACAAAGGGCATCGCGTACCAGAGGACGCCGTCGCCCTCACCGGTGGCGAGGAGCTGGACGATGTGCGGGTGGTGGAGCGACGCGGCGACCTGGATTTCCCGTTCGAAACGGCCGGCTTCGATCCCGGCCGAGGTGGCCGGCGGGAGGACCTTGATGACGACCTGACGGGAGAGGCGAGTCTCCTGGGCCAGAAAGACCCGGCTCATGCCACCGCCGCCGAGCTCGCGCTCGATCTGGTAGCGATCGCCGAGCACTGCCTGGAGCCGTTCGCGGAATTCTTGCACGGGGATCCGGATGGAAGTAGGCCTCAAAATACTGCCGCCGGAGGGTGGGCGACAGGGAGCGAGGGGGGAGCGCACGGGGGAGCTCGCGGCTTAAGCCGCGGCTCGGCACACAAGTGCTGAAGCACTACATCCTTTGACGTCGGGTTCCTCGTCCTGAACGAAGTGAAGGACCTGCTGAGCCGGTCGCAGACTACCTTCCGATCACTCCCATGTACTCCACATGCCTGTACTGCAGTCACGATCTTGGCGCCAACGACGTGCTCGAGACGCTGCCGATCGGGCGGCGGGTCGCGTTCAACGCGCCAACCGGTCGGCTCTGGGTGGTGTGCCGTCGCTGCCAGAAATGGAACCTCGTTCCGTTCGACAGCCGACTGGAAACGATCGACGCGTGCGAGCAGCTCTTTCGCGACGCGCGGCTCAAGTTCTCCACCGACAATATCGGGATCGCGCGCCTCGCTGAGGGGCTGGAGCTGGTGCGCATAGGGCCGGCCGAGCGGCACGAGTTTGCAGCGTGGCGCTATGGTGATCAGTTCGGGCGGCGGGCGCGGCGGCGGTGGGTGACTGTTGTCGGAGGCGGCGTTGTCGTAGTCGCCGCCGCTTCGACGCTTGGTCACCTGGCGGCGCCGTTGATCGGCATCTCTGGATCGATCGGTTTTCAGGGTGTCCGGATCATCGGCCGTGACGTCATGAGGGGCCTCTACCGTGGCCGCCGAGTCGCGGTGACGGTTGTGGATTCAGCGGGACCTCTGGTCATGACGAAGGCCCAGGTTGCCACGGCGAGATATCGCATCGAGGCGGGCAAGCTTGCTGTCGAGCTTCAGGGATACCCGTCTGCACGCGGTGGCTTCGCGTCGGGTTCATCGGCATATGGCGCATTGAATGACGAGCAGGTCGTGCCAGCGCTGGCGCGCGTGCTGCCGTATATCAATGCCTTATCCGGATCGCGGTCCACGATACGAAACGCTGTCGACCTGATCGGGGATGATCGCGGCATGGCCGGTGTGGTGCATCGCACACCGCGCTTCAGTTACCGGGACAAGCTGGCCGAGCGGCTACCGGGGTCTGTCATGCAGAGGATCTGGGCCCCCGCCCCGGCTCTTGCACCTGCCACGAAAGCCGACGGGAGCCTGTATGACACGTCGTGGCAACCGATCAGCCGGATCCCGGCGTCGGGGCGCCTGGCGCTGGAGATGCTTGCCCATGAAGAGACTGAGCGGGAAGCGCTGGCCGGGCAGCTCGCGCTGCTTGAGCGTCAATGGCGAGACGCCGACCGGGTGGCCAAGATTGCTGACGACCTCGCGGTGAGTGACGAATCAGAGGCGCAGCTGGAGGTTGCGGTGCGGCGGCGGGATGGTGCGGGTGACTCTGTGCGATAAGCGAGCGGCCGTTGTCATCCGGGGCGCCGGGGTAAACAGCGGACCCCTTTGTCATCCCGAGCGCAGCGAGGGAGAGCCGAGGTCGTGACGGCGGACCGCAGCCGGTGGGCGTCGGGGCGTTCGGCGCCTCGGATCTCCCTCGCTGCGCTCGGGATGACAAACAAAGGCTGCGCTCGGAATGACGGGAAGGAGCTTCGCTGGGGATAGGGGAAGCCCCTCGTCCTGAACGAAGTGAAGGACCTGCCGTCGTTCGCTACGGCTTCAACCAGAGCCCCACGGCCGCGACGACGACGCTGATCCAGATGGCAACCAACCAGCGTGACTGTTCGCCCAGGCGACGTTCGAGTCGGGTTTCGAACTGGGCGAGCCGCACATCCAGCTCGGCGCGAAGCTGAGCGAACTCGCGCTCCACCTTTGCCTCAAGCGCCGTCATGCGCTGGTCCATCCGGGCCTCAAGATCGGCCATCCGCTGATCGATCCGAGCTTCGAGCGCGACCATGCGCTGCACCAGTTCGGCGCGCAGCTCAGCGATACGCTGCTCGAGCCTGGCGTCGAATCGCGCAAAGTTGAGCTCATTGAGCTCACGCAGGTCGCTGCGGTAGGTCGCGTCCACCTGATTGAACCAGTCGACCAGTTCGCCGACGAGGGCGTCGCCGAATCGATCGTAGAAGAGTTTGGACAGCCGAGCAGTCACCGGCATCACAGCTCCGAGGTTGGGCTGTGACATTAGAAGGTACGCTCGGCGGGGCATGGCACCCAAGAGCGCAGCGCGGTGCCGCAGCGCGCCAAGGTCTTGACGGGGCCGGTACGGAGGGGCATTGTCAGGGGAACGCCGGATTTCCGGCCCTTCCCTCGAGGCCAGATGCGAACACAACACTCAAGGTGGCACGCGATCGCCGCGCTGGTGGTGGTCGCCGGTGCCGCGGCGGGGTGTGATGCGGCCGGCAACTCGGGCGATAGCTCGCACCGCACGGTCGGCGGGGACGTCGCCGGACCGGTCGCCATCCAGACCAATCGTGACACGTCGGTCGTCGCGTCGGTTGGGCAGGAAGTCGACATCACGCTGGGCACAGTGGGACCTGGCCAGTTCAATGATCCTTCAGTGGCCAACGGCCCGGTGCAGTTTCTTGGTTCAGCGGTGGTGCCCCCGTACATCCCCTCAGGGCCGCAGCAGCAGTTCCGGTTCACGGCGGTACAGGCGGGGAACATGGTGGTGGTCTTCCATCACAGTCAGGGCGATACCTATCCATATACGCCCGCTGACATAGCGGACACGATCATGGTGCGGTAACGCGGCGTCCACTGCTCGCGCTGCAAAATGAACGAGGCGACCTGTCGAAGGTCGCCTCGTTGATTTGTATATACGCCTGTCGCGCCGGTAAACGATCCTTCGCGACGCTCAGGATGACCGATGCCTACATCCCACCTGCCCGCTGCACCGTCGCTGCCCCGCCGACGATCGGGATCATGAAGGACGAATGGGCCAGATCGACAGTGAGCTCGGTCCCGGCCTTGGGCCAGAGGGTGAACTCGCGATCGCTTGACATGATCATCACGGCGAGCTGCTTGCCCGCCGGGACGAACTCGTCATCGGGCTCGAGGTCGAAGGTGAGATCGTAGAACTTGCCAGGGACCAGATCCTTCCCCTTGTCGGTCGATTCGTAGTTGCCGCCCTTGGTGAGCGCCTTGTAGTTGCGAATGTCGGCCCAGCCGCGGGTGATGACGCCCTTGTGACTGGACGAGCCGGCCTCGGTCGAATCATACGGCAGCATGACGAGCCAGACCGAAAGGTTCGCTGCAGGCTTGCTCGATGCAATGCGCAGCGTAACACGAGCCGTGCCGGAGATGTGCACCGTGTCGGTGAACGGGCGCGTCGCGTAGAGCAGGCGATGGGTCGAGTGCGCATCAGCAGCGTATACGCTGCCGCTCGCCGCCGCGTCATCGACGAACTTCTCCGCTCCGGATGCCGCGGCACTGCTGCTCAATGAACCGATGCCTGCACCACCTGCCATGGGGTGCAGCACGACTGGCACTGAACCGGGCACCGGGAACGAGGCAAACGGCGTCGGGAGCATCGTCGGCATCCGCGGACCGCCGCGGCCGCGGCCACCACGTCCGCCGCGACCAGCGACTGCCGGCGGCGGCGGCGGGGCCGGATGCGCCGCAATGGAATCCTCGAATGCCTTGGCGACCGCTTCACCATGCGGCGACTGCATCGCGGCGTCCTGAACGATCCAGACCGGCGGATCCTTCTCGACCCCGTTGTTGATGCCATACAGGTAGTGCGAGAACCAGCGGTTGACCATCTCGGCAGGCGGGTTGCCACCATGGCCGCCCTGATGCAGATAGATCGAAACGGGGAGGTGATCGGCCTTCATCGCATTGTAGATACGGACGCTGTGCTCGGAGACGACGTTGTAGTCGTTGAAGCCATGGGCAAGGAGGACCGCGGCCTTGATGCTCTTGACGTGCAACAGCAGGTCGCGGTCGGTCCAGAACTTGTTCATGTCGCCGCTGGCGCGATCCTGACCGTTCGGCCCGGCGAAGATGCCGTTCTTCCAGATGCGATCACAGTTGGCGCGGTTGGCGGTGTCGCCGCTGGCGATGAAGTCGTAGAGCACGTCGACGTCTTCGCCGAGGTAGCCGCCGGGCGAGCGGACCAGGCCGTTGGTGCGGTAGTAGTGGTAATAGGATGTGTTCGGTGAGACCGGTACGACCACCTCGAGACCCTTGACGCCGGTCGTGGCGGCCGCGAGCGGCAGCGTTCCTTCATATGAGGTCCCGATCATGCCGACCTTGCCGGTCGACCACGATGTGGCCTTCACCTCGACGTTGCCGGTCTTGGTGGTGAACCCCTTGGCGCGGCCGTTGAGCCAATCGATCACGGCCGCCGGCGCCTCACGCTCCGGATAATCGCCGACGGTCGGGCAGCCGGATGACAAGCCGGTCCCCGGCGCTTCGGAATGGACCACCGCGAATCCGCGCGGCACCCACTCGCGCACCAACGCGGTGGAGATACGCGGCCGCACCGCCTGAAATGGCGGGTTGTTCATCTTGCCGCGCGGCGGCGGTGTGGCGCCAACTTCCACCTGGACATCCCAGTTGACCTGCGGCCTGCCGGTGCCGGCGTAATACGGACTCGACCCCATCACGATCGGCACCTTGAGACCAGCGTCCGTCTGCGCAGGCCGGGTGACGTCGACATGCATCCGGTCCTTCTTGCCGTCGTGGTCGGTATCGAAGTCGGTCTCGACCCAGAGCTCCTGATGAATCCATCGGGTCGTGTCTTCGAAGGCCGGCACGACCTGCGCCTGGCCGTTGACGAAGACTGGCGCGGCAGTGGGAGATGCCTGGGCCTGGGCCTGGGCCTGGGCCTGGGCCTGGGCCTGGGCTGTGGCGGCGAGGGCAACCGAGAGGATGGCAGCCGTGCAAAGCGGCCGCAGGATGCGGGTCATGGCGGGGCTCCGAGTGTGAACGGTACCGTGCTAATCTAGCGATCTGCAGCGATGTGTGACGTTACGAATTGTCACTGCAAATCGAGGGGTGCTGACATGACGACCTGGTTGCGACCATCGGCCTTGGCGCGATAGAGTGCGGCGTCGGCCGCGCGAATCAAGGTGTCCGGCGCAGCAGCGGCCGTGGCGATGGCCATCCCGATGCTCACCGTGACGGTGATGGCCGTGCCGTCCACGGTGACCGGATGATGGGCCACGGCGCGGCGGAGCCGTTCGGCGGCCAGCTGTGCCGACGAAGCGTCACTACCAGTGAGGATCACGGCGAACTCCTCGCCACCGATACGGAAGAGCGGATCGAATGACCGGAGCTCCGCCGACAGCGCGCGGGTTGCCGTCCGCAGCACTTCGTCGCCTGCAGCATGACCGTGCTGGTCGTTGACACGCTTGAAATGGTCGAGGTCGAGGACGAGGAGCGCAAACGCCTCATTGAAGCGCTGCTGCCGCGCAAATCGCTCGGCGAGTTCATCATCGAAGGCGCGACGATTGAGTAGATGGGTGAGCGGATCACGACGGGCGAGTTCGGTGAGGGCGCCTTCGGATTCATGGATCCGGCCGATCATCTTGTTGAACTCGGCCGCGACACGATGCAACTCGGGCGGCAGGGAGATGTCGATGCGATGATCGCGATCCCCCGACGCAAAGAGCTCAGCACCACTCACCAATCGTTCAACGCTCGCCGACATGACGCGACCAATGATCGTGACGCCAACCAGCACGGCAATCACCGAGACGATTGCCGCCAGGACCGCAAGCCATTCGGTCCGTTCGACATCGCGCATCGCATCATCGTGATCGTGGTGCAGATCGGTGGCCAGCCCGTCGTAGACCGCGCCGAGCTTGTCGACGGCAGCGTTGATGTCACCATGAAACTCGTCCATCAGTACGGCGCCGCGCGGGTCGCCTGGTGCGCGGCGGACGGAGAGCGCTTCGCCAGCAAGTTTGTCGGCAGCGGTCCAGTCATCGCGCGCCCGCTCGACCAGGGTCCGGAGTTCCGGCGTGCTCTCCAGGTGCTCATGCACTTCGGCGAAGGTCGCCTCGATCTGGCCCCGCTTGACCCGGTAGGCCGGCGGTTCAGCGGCGTCGCCTTCGTCCATGAAGTCGTCGAGCGGGGTGGTAGCACCGATCAGGAGGAGACGCAGGCGCTGGGTGGGGTCAATCTGCTCTCGCTGGCGCTGGGCGACATCCTGGAACGAGGCGATCACGCCGTGATCGAGCACCAGGTAGCCAGCCAAAGCGGAGGCGCCGAGGGGGAGGATGGCGATGGCCATACCGAAGCCGATCCAGGTCCGGAGGGAGGCACCTTTCCAGATAGCATGGAGCATGGCAGGTCCGTTCGACGGGGGTCGAAAAGAATCGCCCCACCGACCTGAGCGTCGGCGGGGCGGGTCTGTTGGGGAGTGGGCCTGGGAGGAGTTGAACCTCCGACCTCACGCTTATCAGGCGTGCGCTCTAACCACCTGAGCTACAGGCCCCGACACGGCGAAAAGGTAACGAACCCCGCACGGTGAGCCAACTGCCGCCGGATCGGGCCGTTTCGACGTGCCGGGGGCCGCCATCCCCGACAGAACCGCTATTTCTTGTTGAACACCATCGTCATCGACCCGTAACTCTGGCCATTCGAGCCGGTATCAATGACCTGCGTCAGGGTCTTGCCATCCGCGCTCAGCGTCCAGCGCTCAGCCTGGTCCACCGGAGTGCCCTGGAAGTCGGTCGTGGTCTGGATGTTGAGGACTTTGTCCTTCCAGCTGGCCATGCTGCTCAGTGCCAGGGGAGTCCCCTGATAGTCCAGCGTGTTCTTCCACTGGTAGCCGTCGGTTGCATACAACTTCTTGCTGTTGGTCTCGCCCATGTCCGAGACCGAGTGCTGGTCCATGGTGATCGAGTCGCCGTGCATGGCGATGACGACGGTGCCGGAGGTGGGGGCTGCCATCGGCCCGTCGGCCACGGACTTGGTGGCATCAAGGACCCAGGTCCCGGTGAAGTCGGGGTGGGTGGCCTGGCCGGCAAGCGGGAGTGCGAGCGTGCATAGCGCGGCCACAGCGGTGGTCAAACGGGAGCGGGTTCGCATCGGAGTATTCCTGGCAGAGGTCGGCAGGTGATCAGCTGTACAGGAAAGGTAGCGTCGCATGGCCGTTGCCACCGCGCCCGGGGCCCGATGAGCGCCGCCGACCGCCCCCGGCGGCCCGGTAACACTTTCTCGCCAATCGCCGATAACAAGCCCGATTCTCCTCTCTCGGAGCGGGTGTGACCGCAATTGTTGGCCTGTTCATTGTCCTCAGCGCTGTGCTGGGCGGTTTCGCCATGTCGCATGGCCCCTTTGCCGTCCTCATGGCCTGGTCGGAGTGGGTGGTGATCTGCGGCACCGGCCTGGGCACAATGATCATTTCGACCCCGCCAGCGGTGCTCAAGGATCTCACCATCAAGCTGCCGAAGGTCTTCAGCAAGGGCGGCTCGCAGAAGGCGTTCTACGTTGATGTCCTCAAGCTCCTCTTCGAACTGTTCCAGATCGCCCGTCGCGATGGCCTGATCGCGATCGAGTCGCACGTGGAGAATCCGGACGACTCGCTCGTGTTCAAGCGGTACCCGAAAGTGCTGCATCACCATCACGCGGTCGAGTTTCTCTGCGACGCGCTGCGGACCGTGCTGGTCGGGTCGGTGCCCGCCTACGATCTCGAAGCGATGCTGGAGCTCGAGATGGAAGTCCATCATGAGCAGGACGAGAAGGCGGTCGCGGCAGTCAATCGCGTCGCGGACTCGTTGCCCGGAATCGGGATCGTCGCCGCCGTGCTCGGTATCGTGGTGACGATGCAGAGCCTCGGCGGTCCGATCGAGCAGATCGGCCACCACGTCGCGTCCGCGCTGGTAGGCACGTTCCTCGGCATCCTGCTGTCGTACGGCTTCCTCGGCCCGATCGCGTCGAACATCGAAGCACGCAACGGCGAAGAGGCGCGCCTCTATTTCGTGTTCAAGTCGGGCGTGATTGCATTTGCCAAGAACCTGCCGCCGATGGTGGCGGTCGAGTTTGCGCGCAAGGCGATCGTGTCACATGACCGGCCAACCTTCGTCGACATGGAAACGGCCGTGAAGGCGACCAAGCTCGAGAAGGCGGCGTGAAGAGCGATCGCGAAGTCACCATTCGCATCGTCCGAAAAAAGCGCGCGCACAAGGGGCACCACGGCGGCGCCTGGAAGGTGGCGTTCGCGGACTTCATGACGTCGATGATGGCGCTCTTCCTGGTGCTCTGGCTGATCACGCAGAGCTCGGAAGTCCGCTCGGCGATCGCGGGGTACTTCCAGGACCCGCTCGGTCGTGCCAATGAGTTTGGCACCTCGGTGATTCCCGGCCAGGGGCAGTCGTCCCTGGTGGCCGCGCGGCCCGATGTGCAGATCCAGCCAGCCGATGGCAAGCGCAATGCGATGCTCGACCTGAGCCAGCGCGTCAAGGACGAACTTGCCAAGAACGCCGACCTCAAGGGGTTGAGCGGACATGTCGCGATCGAAGTGACGCCGGATGGATTGCGGATCTCGCTGCTCGAAGATTCCAGCGACGTCTTCTTCGCCAGCGGGAGCGCTCGCCCCCTGCCCCGCGCCGAAGCGCTGATCCGCGCGATCGGTACGGTGCTCGGCAGTGCGGCATATCCGATCGTGGTGGAAGGTCATACCGACGCGCACAAGTATCCCAACGATTCGACCTATGGCAACTGGGAGCTGAGCGCCGACCGGGCGAACGCCGCGCGACGGCTGCTGCGCGAGGGTGGCGTTGCCGATCCGCAGGTGCTGGCGGTGCGCGGTCTGGCTGACCGTGATCCGCGCATCATCGACGACCCGAAGGATCCGCGCAATCGCCGAGTGACGATCCTGGTGAGCACGCCCGCGACGCCGGTGACGGCGGATAGTGTGCAGCCGAAGATGGGGCCGATCCGTATTGGCGATCATGCCAACACAGCGGTCCGCCCGCCGGCACCACCGACCGTCCCATGAGCGAGGGAATCGTCGTGATCGCCGACCCGGATCGGGGACGGCGGGAATCGCTGGCGTTTGCGCTCGAAGCTCACACCAACTTCCGGGTCGAAGAGGTCGCGTCGCCCGAAGCGGCCCGGCCGTATCTCGGCGTGATCGATGTGGCCGCGATCGTGTGCGATGCGCGCTCCGACGCACAGAACAACTACGACCTGCTGCGCGAGGTGCGGAACTCGCCGCGATGCAACCACATCTCGTTCGTGCTCACTGGCGATTGCGCCGCGGGCTGGGGACGTGCCGCCGCGTGGACCCACGGGGTCGATGCGATCCTGAACTATCCGCTCGACATGGCGGAGCTGGTGGCGTGCGTCCGGCACTCACGGGCCCGGCGGCAGGCGCGAGCCTGGGAAGTGGGCAAGCCGGCCGACGATCACCTGGCGGCACACCAGACATCCCTGCTGCTGGCGACACTCACCGACGCTGCAGCGCCGGGCCTGCTCAGCATGACAGAGGAGATCGTCGCGGTCGCGCAGGCGCTGGCGGCCGAGTTCGATATCGCGGGCGGGTTGCTCGGCGACCTGCACCACGCTGCCCGGCTGCACCAGCTGGCCCGCCTGATCGAACCCGGCACGCCGTGGGAGCTGCCTGACCCGCCGACCTTCTCGCGACTGGTGGCGTCGTCGGCGCGCCTGGTCACGGAGATTCCGTCGCTCGGGACGGCGGCCGAGCTGATTGCCGGAATGGCGGCCCACTGGGACGGGTCAGGTATCCCCTCCCATATGGAGCGGGGACGGATTCCGATGCGGTCGCGGATCCTTCGAGCCACCGCTGACTTTGTGCGAAACCGGGCCGATCACCCGTCCATAGCAATGGACAAGATTTCCCTGTACAGCGGCACCTTGTATGACCCGGCTGTGGTGAGCGCCCTCCGGGGCGTTGTCCTTGCGCGTGATCCGCGGGCGCAGACGTTCCGCACCGAAACGGTCGCTATCGATCGTCTTGAGCCGGGCCTGGTCCTTGCCGTCGACCTCTGTAGTGCATCTGGAGTTAAGCTATTGTCGGCGGGGGCGGTGCTGACGTCGGCCTCGTTGCGAATGATCCGGGAGCGGCACGCGGCCGACCCGATTGCGCATGGAATTCCCACACAGCGGCGGTTGATGTGAGTGGTGTGCGTCGGAAGCGATTGGGACGAGACAGCAAGGCACCCGCCAAATACCCGCGCAAGGGGACCAAGGTTGCAACCGGTCACGCCGCGCCGGCGGAGCGGAAGGCAACGACCGGCAATTTTGCCCTGTTGCGCGCGGCACATCGGGGCCGCATGGGGGCAGTCCTTGCCGGGGCGACCGCTGACCGGTTGCGGGAAATCGCGCAGGTGGTCGGGTTGACCAACGATACGACCGGCCGGGGAAAGCACCTGCCAGCGACGGTGATCAAGGCAATGCACGCAGCTGACAGTTCCTTGCTGGCGCAGATCGACGCGCTGGAGCAATTCGCGCAACCCACGAGTGATGGTCCGTCAGACCTCGCCGAGTCGGTTGACCGTGCGGTGACGTGGTGTGCGCACGTCGCCGGTCGTCGCGACGCGCAGTTTCTGGTCGACTTGCCGCGCCGCCTGCCGGCCGTCACACTCGACGCGTCCGACTTGCAGGAGATTCTCTTTGCGTTGCTGGTCAATGCGCGCGAAAGCGATCGCGGCGATGCCGTGACGACGATCAGGATCGGTGCCGTCGCCAGCGAGGGAGTGGTGCAGCTGTCGGTGGAAGATGACGGTCCGGGATTGTCGGCGGCGTTGCGGAAGAAAGTGTTCGGGCCATTTGCCCCGGGGCACAACGGCAAGACGCATCTGGGAATCGGACTGGCAGTGGCACGGCAGCTGGCGCGGGATCACGGTGGTGAACTGCAGTATGATGCGCGGGCCAAGGGCGCGCGCTTTGTGCTGACGATGCGGGCCTGGCGTTCAGGCCGGTCGGTCGGGGTCCGGCGGCCGCTGCAGTAGGCGGGACACGGCACTGAGTGCCTCGTCGTCGGCGCGGGCCCGCTGGTTTTCCGCCGCCACCGCCTTGACAAGTTCTTCCCGCAGGATCGTGGTAGTGGCCGGCGCCTCGATACCGAGACGCACGCCTCGCTTGTCCACCGAGACGACCACCACGCGAATATCCCCGTCGAGTACGATGGCCTCACCCACTCGGCGATTCAGCACCAGCATTCGTCAGACCATATCAAGCAGGCTTTGCATCATCTGATTGGCCACCGTCACCAGGTGGGCGGCCGCAGAGTATGCCTGCTGCTGCTGCATCAACTTGATCAGCTCCTCATCGGTATTGACGCCGGTTTCCGATTGCCGCTGCTGCGAGAGCGCCGATGAGACGGTGTTCGCCGCGGTCGCTGCGGTCTGGGCATTGGCTGCGCGGGTGCCGATGTCGGTCACGACACCAGCGAAGTACTGATCGAGCGTGTTGCCGCCCAGCGACGCGTTGGACGCATCACGCAGCTGTGAGAGCTGCAGCGCGATGGTGTTGTCGCCGGGCGATGTGGTGGTGCCGGTCTGGATGTTCGCGGCCGATGCAGCAACCTGGCTCGAAAGCGCAATGGAGCGCGCCGTGGTGCCCGACGGATCGAAGAAATTGATGCCGGCCGGGCCAGTCGAGTGAATCGCATTGACGCTGGTGACCAGCGCCGACGTGAAGGTGTCGAGCGCGCTCTGGGCGGCGGGGGCCGCATCGGTGAGCAAGTCATTGAGGCCAGCGAGTGACCCCGAGCTGATGGTCATGCTGGCGGGGCTCCCGACCACGCCAACGGACAGGCCGCCGGACGGACTGGTTCGCATGTCCACCTGCTGGGCCGTTCCGGCATCGACCAGCAGGGTCCCACCGGCAATGACACCGACCGAGCCATCGGTCCGGTTCAGGGTGCGCACGTCCACGAGATTCGACAGTTGATCGATCAGGACGCCGCGCTGGTTTTCGAGATCGGGCGCCTGGTGATTCGGTCCGCCCTGTGCGACGATCTGGGTGTTCAGTGCCGCGATCTGGCTGGTGAGGCTGTTGACCTCATCGACGTCACTGCTGAACTGCTGCTTGGCTGACGAGACCACATCATCGAGGCCGGACTGCAGCGAGTGCAACTGCTGGATGACCTGGTTCGCATCGGCCTGCACCGTGACCTTGGCGGCCCCGTTACTGGGATCGTTGGCGAGATCGCTGAACGAGCCCCAGAGCGTATCGAGCGAGTTGGCGAGTCCGCTGTTCTGGTCCTGCGAGGTGACGCTCTGCAGCTGATCAAGGAGATTCTGCAGGGTGTTGGACTGATTGTAGGCGCTGTTCTCGTTGCGATACGACGCGTCCAGAAAGGTATCGCGCTCGGCGTAGACACCCGTATCCATGACGCCGCGCCCAACGGTACCCTTGGGCGTGCGTTCCGGCGTCTCTTCGAGCTCGTTGAGGGTCTCGCGCACGTAACCGGGCGTGTTGGCGTTGGCGATGTTGTTGCCGGTGACGGTCATGGCGCGCTGCTGGGTCAGCAGTGCGGTCTTGGCAATGTTGAGGACGTCGGTCAGGCCCGACATGCTCAGGCGCTCCGGTTGACGACGACGCCGCGCGGCGCGGTTGGTGGCACACCGTGGGGATCGCCGTAGGCCGGCAACGGTTCGGTCGCCGAGGCGAAGAGTGCCTGGACGTAGCGATCGCCGGCGCGGAGCGCACCGCGAAGGATCGCCTGATTGATCGTCAGGGTCTGCACGGTCACGCGCGCGGCCGCGCGCAAGGCGGCGCGGGCGACCTGTACTTCACTGGGCGAATCGTCATACCCGGGCGTGCCGCCGACCAGCCGAAGGCGCGGCAGCGGCGTCACCTGGACGAGCTGTTCGCGGCGGCGGCGGGCTTCCTCGAGCGTAAGAATGGCGCGGGCGACACCCTGATTGGCCGACTCGATCGCGTCCGCGTCGTCGGCGGCGATGCCGGCTCGCTGCATGGCAAGCGCGTCACAGAGGCCTTCGAGCAGACGCCGTTCGGTCTCGAATGCGGCGACCAGGCGTTCGGTCGCGTCGAGCACCGGCGCCTCAGCAGGGGCAGTCATGACGTCGGGTCGACCGGCGCAGTGACGGCGGTAACGGCCGGCGTCGTCGCTGGCAACTGACGGGCGAGCTGATGATAGAGCGCGGTCGCCAGGCCGCGGTCGGTCTGGTTGCTGGCCATCTTGGAGACTTCATCATCCAACATCGAAGTGAACATCTTTTCCCCGGTCGATTGCTGGAAGATGCCGCCCTCCGGCACCGTAGCGCGCATGGCCTGCAAGAGCTGGCCGTAAAAGACTGCCTCGAGATCGTGGGCCGCCTGCATCAGCTTGGTCTGCGCCGGCGTCAGTTGCGCGGGCAGGGCCCCACCACTCGCATCAATCGTCATCGGACCGTCACCGGAGCGACGATCGCACCGGCCGCCCTGAGTCCGTCGAAGACAGCGGCCACTTCCGACGGTAGCGCACCGAGGGCCTGCAATCCCGCCGCAATGTCGCGGACGGTGCTGCCCGGGCCGAGCGCCAGCATTCCTGACGGCGCGGCTCCGAACGGTGCGGCCACGGTCACGGCGCTGCTCCCCGGTGTTGCCGGTACTCCGGTTGCGGGCGGCGGCGGGACACTATCGCCGACTCGCACCGTGATTCCCTTGATCGAGACGACCGAGTTGCCGACGTGGATATCGCCGCCGGCTACCACGATCCCGCTCCGTGCATCGATCACGATCTTCGGCTCGACCGGCACCACAACCGCAATGGTGTCGATCGCCGCAAGAAAGGTCGAGGCACTATCGGCTGCGCCGGCCGGAAGCTTGAGCGTGACCGCTCCGGCGTCGGAGAGGACGGCGGTGCCGGGGCCGCGGGCGGCGTTGATGGCGGCCACGATCCGTGCGGCAGCGCCCAGGTCGGGGGACTTGAGCAGCAGGATCGGGCTGGGGGGTGGCATGACCGGCAATGGCATCTCGAGGATGCCAGCGTCGGTGATCCGGGCGCTGCCCAGCCCGCGGGAGCTGAAGCGGACACGCTCATCGACGGTGACCGGCAGCGGCCCCTGGGCGGAAGCGATGGCGGCTGACTCGGGGCCCATGGTGAGCGGTGTGATCCAGAGGACACCACCGCGCAACGAGCTGGCGTCGCCGAGGGACGCGACCTGGACTTCAAAGCGACCGCCGGGCCGCATGTAGGGCGAGACTTCGGCCGTAACCAGCACGGCGGCGACGTTACGCAGGAGGAGCCGGTCAGACGGTACTTCGATATGAAAGCCGCGCAACAGGTTGGTGACCGAGCGGACGGTCTGCACGGCGCCCGAGGTGGTGCCAAAGGAGCGATCGCCGGTGCCGTTGAGGCCGACGACCAGTCCATACCCGACCAGGCGGACGGGCACATCGCCGCCGTGGGTGGTGTAGTCGGAGACGCGGGTCTGGGCGGTAGCGTGGCCCGCAACGAGGACCAGCAGGGCCAATGCGACGATGGAAGATTTCACGGCCACAGGATCGCCAGGATCTTGCCGAAGATGCCGGTGGTGGGCGCGAGCTTCTTGCCCTTGTAGGTGATCACCGCGTTGGCGACGCGATCGGAGCGAATCGAATTGTCGGGCGCGACATCCTCGGAACGGACGACCCCTTCGAGGGTGACATCCTGACTGCGGCCGTCAACGAACACATGCTTCTGCCCCTGGATGCGGGCGATGCCGTTGGGTTCGATCGCGGTGACGCGCACCGAGAGCACGGCGGTGAGGTTGCCGCTGCGGCCCGCCTGGCTACCAGCGTCGGAAGCGGCGTCATACCCGATACCGACCGACTGCAACTTGGCCGGTGCCAACTGGGTGTTGAGGGTTCCCTGCTGGCTGCGGTTGAGATGCGCGGTGGTGTTGTTGGTTTCGCTGGCGGCGGTCTGCTCATCGACCACGATCGTGAGGAGATCTCCGACCCGGACCGGCCGGCGATCGGTGGTCCACGACAGGCGCCCCATGTCGACGATGGGCGCCGGTGGGGTGGAATCGGCCTTGGCGGGGGTCTTCCCCTTTTTCTGGGCGTGCGCCGCCGGCGCGATGGTCAGCAGCAGCGCAATGGCAAGCCAGGCATTGCGAGTGGTCATGGCTCTCTCCCGACGCGGGCGGTGTCGGGGGCGACAGCAAACGCCGTGACGGCGAGCGCGCCACTCCGGACGCGGAGCTGGTCGCCCTGGCGAGCGGGCTGCAACGCAACGCCCTGTCGCTCGACGTGCACGCCGCCGTGGGCCCAGGTCAGCACGACCGAATCGCCCGTGCTGATGACCACCGGCGGCGCGATCCCGGGGCCAAGGAGCTGATCGCCTTCGCGCAGCGGACGACGGACTTCCCAGCCGACAATGTCGCGGGCCGGGTTCTGCACCGGCGCTCCCCAGGCAATCGCCGGGGCCATGTTGATGTCCAACGAATCCAGGCGATGACCAATGGCCAAGGCGTGACTGGCCGTGGGCACGTTGCGGTGGGTGCCGGCGTGCACGCGCACCGCGCGCGGCGAGGCATGTGCGGGCAGAATGGTCACCGCGAACCAGCCCTCGTTGAGGCCGCCGGTTAACCGGAATGGCGCCGCGGCGGCGTTGGAATCGGCAACCCACTGCCCCCACTCCAGCTGAACGGCGGCGGTGTCGACTTGCCAGCGCGCGGCAATTTCGGCGCGGACGCGCACGACCAGCGCCGTGGGCACGGTATCGGCCACGGACCCGGAGAGCGAAGCCACCACCAGCGCGAGACTAGCGGAGCAGATCATCCAGATCCTTCGACATCGTCTCGGCGGTGCTGATGGCGCGCGAGTTGATTTCGTAGGCACGCTGAGCGGCGATCATGTCGGTCATTTCCTGGACGACCTCGACGTTGCTCGATTCCAGGCTGCCCTGCAGAATGCTGCCGTAGCCGTCCTGCTGTGCGGCACCGACGGTCGGCGCACCGGAGGCCGTCGTCTCGCCATAGAGGTTGCCACCGAGCGAGAGGAGACCGGTCGGGTTGGCAAAGCGGGCCAGATCGAGACGACCGACTTCAACCGTCGCGTTGGTCTTGCCGCCGGTGACCGAGACGGTGCCGTCGGCGCCGATGGTGATGTTGGTGGTGTCCGCGGGGATCACGATGTTCGGGATCACTGCGTTGCCATCGCTGGTGACGAGTTGGCCGGTATCAGAGAGCGAGAACGACCCGTCGCGCGTGTAAGCAATCGACCCATCGGGCTGCTGCACCTGAAAGAAGCCCTCGCCGTTGATGACGACGTCGAGCGGCCGGCCGGTCACCTCGGGCGCGCCCTGCGTCTGGATCGGCGTGACGGCGTTGAGACGGACGCCATGGCCGATCTGCAGCGGCCCGATGCTCTGCTGCCCGTCGACGGTCCGCGGGCCCTGCACCGTTTCGTAGAGGACGTCCTCGAATGAGGCGCGACTGCGCTTGAACGCCGTCGTGTTGACGTTGGCGAGGTTGTTGGCAATGACGTCGACCATTTTCTGCTGGGCGATCATGCCGCTCGCCGAAGTACGCATTCCTGGATCCATCTATTCCCCCTGTCGCATGTGCGCGTTCAGATTTTCGCGATATCCCCGGTGACGGTGCCCAGCACGCTGTCCATGGTACGCAGCGCCTCGACGCTGGACGCATAGGCGCGCTGGATCATGATCATGTCAACCGAACCGCTGAGCGGGTTGACGTTGCTGTCCTCGATGGCACCCTGGTGCACGCCGATATCGTCGGGGGCGACGGCAATGGTTTTCTGGTTGGGAACGAAGAGCCCCTCGCCCTGACGAGTCATCGCCTGCAGGTTCGGTACGGTTTCGAGTCGCAGCTGCCCGACCGTGGTGCCGTCGACGACGATGGTGCCGTCGGGGTTGATGACGACCTTGTTGCCGGTGACGTTGATCGGTCCATCGGTGCCAAGGACGGCGTTGCCGCGTTTGTCGGAGAGAATCCCGCCCGGTCCCGCCACGAGACTGCCCGACCGGGTGAGCCGTTCGCCGGCCGGCGTTGACACGACCATGAAGCCGGGGCCCTGCAGCGCAACGTCGAGCGGACGCCCGGTGTCGCGCAGGTCACCCTGGCGGAGGTCGGTGGATTCGGAGGCGACCGGGTGCATGTCGCCGGTGGAGGCAACCGCCGTGATCCGGTCGCCCTTGAAGGCATCACTGTTCACGTTGGCCAGGTTGTTGGCCGTGACATCCTGCAGGGTGTTGTAATACGACAGGGTACGCGCCGTGTTGACGATCGCTGGTAGCGTCATTGGGTATACCTCCCGACAAGACGACAGAGGCAAGCCATGTGCCGCGCGAGCGGTTGCTGCAACTGCCTGATATGCAATGAGTTACAAAACAGCTCGCGGCGCGGCGGCAACTCCGACCGGCAAATCATGCCGAGCGCGGCTCACGAACAGCGGCACGGATGGCGTCCTGACCGATGCCGGTGATCCGGGCGATCTCGGAGATGCTGCGCCCGTTGCGAAAGAGCTCGCTGACCATGGCTCGGCGGCTTTCACGCTCGAAGGGCTGCATGACGCCCGATGGACGGGGCGGCCGACGCGGCTCCACGGTGGCGGCAACGGCTGGCTCGGCGGCGGGGAGCGTGGTGCGATCAGCCAGCGTGGTACCCGGCCGGCGAATCGGTCGATCGGGCATGATCAGTACGGCGGCATCGGCGGTGCGACGGCGCCGGCGACGGCCGCGTGCCGTGAGCACGACGGCAACTGTCAGTGCGCCGACCAGCAAGGCCGCGCCTCCCGCGATCTCGACAACCGGCTGGTGGGTGGTGACCCAGCTGCGCGTCATTTGGAGCGCCAGCAGCAGCGGCGGCAATAGCGCGGCGACACGGAACGCGCTGACGGCATCGCGGGCGGCCGGATACCAGGTCGGAAGGTGTGGCAGGACGGCGAGCAGCGCCACGACGATCAGGAGCATGCCCCAGATACGCTTGTTCATGACAACTCCGGCTGGACCTGGTCACGCAACGCGCGAATGGCGGCGGTGCGCACCTGGGAGATTCGTGATTCGGTGACGTGCAGGACTTCGGCAATCTGCCGCAGGGTGAGGCCTTCGTCGTAGCAGAGCGCGAGGACCGTCCGCTGTTGTTCCGGAAGGCGGGCGATCGCCTCGCGAAGCACCCGACGGCGGTCGTCAGTTTCGAGCCCAGCATCCGGAAGCGGTGCGTCGGGATTGCTGAGACGTTCGGCGATCGGCGGCGCGGCAGCAGTACCGGAGTTGATCGACGCGTCGAGCGGTACTACGCCACCACCGTGGGCGAGATCGGACCATTCCCAATAAGTGGCGACGTCGATGCCAAGCTCGCGGGCAATCTCTTCCGGCGTTGCCGAACGACCGAAGCGCTGGGCCAGCGTTGCTCGCATCTGCGTGACAGCGCGCGCCTGGGCCCTGGCTCCGCGCGGCAGCCGATCCGCGGCGCGCAGCTCATCGAGCACCGCGCCGCGAACGCGCTGGGTTGCGTAAGTGGTAAATGCAATGCCGCGGTCGGGATCGAATCCTTCGAAGGCGCGCACCAGACCGAGCGACCCGGCACCGACGAGGTCATCGAACTCGACGGCGTCGCCGACCCGAGCCGCGATCTGGCGCACGGTATGGTGCACCAGGCCGATATACTGACCGAGCAGCTCGGCGCGCGCTTCCGGATCACCGGTTTCGCGGTAACTGCGCCAGAGCGCCTCGGAGGCAGAGGGATTGCGCTTCACGACGCGCGGGCGACCGCCGGTGAGACGAGACCGAGCCCGGTCGTCGCAATGTCGAACATGGCGCGCTGGGCGGCGGTGCCCAGCGCCGGGGTCAGCAGCGTGCGCGGATCGCGAACCGCAGCTCGCAACGCCATGTCTTCGGGCACCGCGCCGAGATAGTTGATCTCGCGCGCCAGGAAGCGTTGCGCGGCAGTGGCCAGTCGCGAGAAGGCAGCGGTGCCCTCGTCGGCATCGAAGACGCGGTTGACGATGACGTCGAACGGCATGTTTGGCTGGCGTGCGTGGACGATTTTCATCAGGGCGTAGGCATCGGTGAGCGACGTCGGTTCCGGCACGGTGACGACCACCAAGCGGGTGGCATGCAGGGTGACGCAACGCAGCGCGCAGTCGAGCCCTGCGGCGGCGTCGATGATGACGACATCGAAGCTGGCGTAGAGCGATGTCATGCGGCGATGAAGCCGGGCGCGATCGGTGGGTCCGAGCCGGTGCACGGCTTCGGCACCAGAATCGGCGGGCAACAACGAGCACCCCGGTGCGACCTCGATGAGCAGGTCCGTCGCGGCAACCGGCTCGCTCAATAGCGCTTCGGGGGTCAGTGGCGGTCGCACCCCGAGCAGCACATGGAGGTTGCCGAGATTCTGGTCGCCGTCGACGAGGAGGACGCGGAAACCGGTCGTCGCGAGAGCCATCGCTGTGCTGACGGCGACCAGCGACTTGCCGACGCCACCCTTGCCGCTACCAATCACCAACGCTGGCGGACCGGACGCGTCGCTGGCAGCGATGTCCGGTGCGCGAGCTGCCGCCATCGCGCGGAGCTGACTGGCCTGATCGTTCATGTGACCGGCTCGAGGTCGCGGGTCATGGCGCGCCGCCGTTCGCGCGCGGCGCCAAGCAGGTCGCCCGCGGGGCGGAGGTCAGCCGGGACTTCCTGCCCGTCAGTGATCCAGCGCATCGGATGGGCGTGCTCGATGGCGAGATCGAAGATGCCGTGCTCGATCGGATATTCGTCGAGCTTGGTGGCCAACAGATGGGTGCAGCGAAACGACGCAAACGCCCGCAACAGGCGCCGGCTCACCGCCGCAAGCTGGCCCGCAGGCAGCGTCAGGTGCACCTCGTCCGGGGCGATTGCCGTGAGCCAGTTCCGCACGATCTCGGCGTCGTCGATGTTCCGCGGCCCGCGGCCCGGCGTGTCGATGAGCACAACCTCGCAGCTCGCCAGGCGCTTGAGCGCGCCGGGAAGATCGGCATCGGAATAGACGATTTCGCATGGCAGGTCGCCGAGCTCGGCGTAGGTGCCGAGCTGCTCCGCCGCGCCGACGCGATAGGTATCGAGACCGAGGAGGCCCACCCGGCAGCCAGCAAAACCCTGCGCGCTGGTAGCGAGCTTGGCGATTGTCGTGGTCTTGCCCGCGCCAGTCGGACCGACCAGTGCAACGAACCATGGCCGTGGCATGAACTCGGGACGCGCGGGAAGTTCTTCGTCACGTGGGCGAGCCGGGTCGCGCAGCTCCTGCGCAAAGACCTCGTGAAACTCCGGGGCCGCGTGGGCTGACGGACGCGGCGATTGCGCCGGAGTTGGCGCGGGCGGCATTGCCGCGCTGCGAGCAGGCGGTCCCCATTCAGCGCGTTCGGCCGATTGCGCCGGCGGCGGCGCACTGCGAACGGTCGTCGGCCGCGGGTCGGGCCGCCGCGGCTCTTCGACCGTCGGTGGCGACACCGGCGTGCCGCTGCCAAACGGCGACTGGCCGGGCACGTCGGACGCGATCAACTCATAGGTCGCACCCTTGCGGCGGAGTTGCACGACGCAGGCGTCGGGGCCGAGGGCGGTGCGGATCGTCGACAGCAGCGTCGGCAGGTGGGTTCCCGTGAAGATTTCAAGCGCCACGAGTCATCTCCCAGATAGCAATGCTTTGGACCGGCATCTGCGGCGGCAGTTCACCGAGCGAGACGACGGCAAGGTTGGGCAGGATCGGTTCGACGAGGCGCCGGACACCGACGCGCAGAGCCGGCGGCGTGATGAGTGGCCGCGGGCGTCCATCCCGCCGCGACGCGTTGACGAGCTCGTTGAGGTTGCGGAGCAGCCCGGTCAGCTGATCGGGCTCAAGCGGAGCAGCGCCCTCGCGGGTCTGCCGCGGCGTGAAGAGCTGCATCAATGCCGCCTCGAGGCGCGCGCCGATCGTGATGCCGCGAACGCAGCCATCGGCGTCGGCAAACTGCTGCGCGATCACCGTCGACAGCGCGCGGCGGACATGTTCGGTGAGGACTTCCGGGTCCTTGGACGTCTCGGCGACGTCGGCCAGCGTTTCCATGATGGTGACAAGGTCACGGACCGGAATCCCCTCGCGCAGCAACCGCTGCAGGACGCGATGCAGCGTGCCGAGCGGCAGGCGATTCGGAATGAGATCGTCGACCAGGGCGGGATGGGTCTCGCGCAGGCCGTCCACCAGTTCGCGCACGTCCTGACGGCCAAGGATTTCGCCGGCGTGGGTCCGAATCGTCTCCATCAAATGGGTGGAGAGGACGGTGGGTGCCTCAACGACGTTGTAGCCATCGGCTTCGGCGTCGACTCGGCGGTCCGGCGAAATCCAGACCGCCGGAATACCGAAAGTCGGATCGCTGGTGCGAATCCCTTCGATCGGCGCGGCCTTGCCACTGGAATCGAGGGCCAGCACGTAGCGCGGCATGATCTCGCCGCCAGCGACACGCACGCCGCGCAACTTGATGGCGTACTCGGTCGGCGCGAGCTGGATGTTATCGCGAATCCGGGCGGGCGGCACGATGATGCCGAGGTCGATCGCCATCTGGCGGCGCACGATGCCGATCCGGTGCAGCAGGTCGCCCTGTTGCGACTCATCAACCAGCGGAATCAGCGCGTAGCC
Source organism: Gemmatimonadales bacterium (assembly GCA_036499125.1). Lineage (GTDB taxonomy): Bacteria > Gemmatimonadota > Gemmatimonadetes > Gemmatimonadales > GWC2-71-9 > Palsa-1233. The sequence goes on along the minus strand of DASYEH010000012.1, from coordinate 93,934 downwards.
GATTTCCACTTCGAGCGGCTCGACCTGAAGCAGCTCTCGCATCTGCGCCGGCGCGGTCGACTCCTTCTTCGGAATGGCGATTGCGCCGACGGCGTTCCGCGCTGTTGCCGGGACCGTGACGGCGGCGTTGCTGCGCTTGTATGCGAGAGCACCGACCCCGGCGCCCATCGCGAGGAACGGCAGCGCTGGCAGACCTGGCAACAACGCGAGTCCGCCGAGGATCATCGCCGCCATGGCCAGGGCGCGCGGCTGCCGGGTCAACTGCCCGGCTACTGCGAGACCGGCACTGGAGGACGACGCGCCGTAGGTGACGATGATGCCGGCAGCGGTGCTGACGATCAACGCCGGGATCTGCGAGACCAATCCGTCGCCGATGGTTAGCGTGGTATAGGTCGAGAGGGCTTCGGTCGCGCTGAGCCCCTGCTGCGCCATGCCGATGATGAAGCCACCGACCATGTTGATCGCGGTAATCACCAGGCAGGCGACCGCATCGCCGCGGACGAACTTGGCAGCACCATCCATGGCGCCGTAAAAGTCGGCGTAGCGCGCCACTTCGGCACGGCGGCGACGCGCCTCGACCTCGTCAATCAGGCCGGCGCCGAGATCGGCGTCGATCGCCATCTGACGGCCCGGCATCGCGTCGAGGGTAAAGCGCGCCGCCACTTCGGCGATCCGTCCTGCGCCCTTGGTGATCACCATGAAGTTGATCACGATCAGGATCAGGAAGATCACGATGCCAACAACGAAGTTGCCACCGATGAGGAAGTGGCCGAATGCGTTGATGACCTGACCGGCGTAGCCGCGTCCCAGAATCAGCCGGGTGGTGCTGACGTTGAGACCGAGGCGCAGCAGTGTGAGGAGGAGCAGCAGCGTCGGGAACGACGAGAAGTCGATCGGATCGACGGTACTGAGGGTGACGAGCAGGACGATGATCGAGAGACCGAGGCTCAAGGTGAGCAGGGCGTCCAGCATGACCGGCGGCAGCGGCACGACCAGGAGCGCCACGATCACCACCACGCCAATGGCGAGATAGGTCTCGGCGCCGGCGGACATGCGCAGGCCGGTGGCGAAGCGACCCATTGCGCGCGAGGCATTGGTTGACGCGCGCGCCGGTGCATCGCGGCGCACGTTGCCCCGACCGTTGGCATCGGGCGGACGAATCGCGTCGGTCCCGCCGATCGCGGTCAGGCGGCCCTCAGATCAGCCAGCGCGCGCGGCAACCGGCCGCTCTGGCGATAGACAAAGGCGAGCACTTCGGCGACGGCCGCGTAGAGTGCCGGCGGAATCGGCTGTCCAAGGCGGGCCGTCGCGATGAGCGCACGGGCCACCGGAATGTTGCGGACGATCGGCACGTTGGCCTGCCGGGCAAGGACAAGAATTCGTTCGGCGAGCTTGCGCCGGCCCATGGCGACCACGACGGGAGCAACCGCGGCACTGTCGTAGCGGATGGCGACAGCAATGCTGGTCGGATTGACGATGATCACGTCGGCGTGCTTGACCTGATGCAGCATGCGGCGGCGCACGAGGGCCTGCGCCATCTGCCGGCGCTTGCCCTTGCGCACCGGATCGCCCTCACTCTCGCGGAACTCCTGCACGATTTCGGTGCGAGTCATCCGCAGCTTGCGCTGGTGGCGAATGACCGCGATGCCATAATCGAGCAACGAGATGGCGAGGAAACCGGCGCCGGCGGTGAGCACCAGGCGCACGGCGAGACTCCGCATGGTGTCGAGCACCAGCACGGGAGCCGCACCACTCAATGATTCGATTCGCTGCCGGGCGTCGTGCAGGGCCATGTAGACCACGAAGCCGAGCACCACCAGCTTGAGCAGCGATTTGCCGAGGGTGAGCACCGATTGTACGCCGAAGATCCTCTTCATGCCCGCCAACGGATTGATGCGGCTCAAGTCAGGGGCGATCGGCTTGAGCGACAGCACGCCGCGCGCCTGCACGAGATTGACCGCCAGCGCGGCCAGGAGCACGGCAGCAAAGAACGGCAGGGTGCCGAGCGCCGCGGAGCGCGACACATCGCGCACCAGCACCGTCGCGTCGCCGGCGGTCATTGGCCCCTTGGCCAGATCGGCATAGGAGCGCTGCAACACCGCCGCGACACCGGTCGCGACGTGACTGCCGCCAAACCAGGCGAGTGCGGCCGACCCCGCCACGAGCGTCGCCGCCGCCGAGAGGTCGGGGGTCCGGGCAACCTGGCCTTCGTCGTGCGCCTGCTGCAGGCGCTTGGCGGTAGGTTGTTCGGTCTTTTCCGCATCGCTCTGCTCGGCCATCAGTGCACCAGCACCGGAGTAAGGGCGCGGACCACATCATCGGCGTGGGGTCCCACCGTCATCGCCCACTGCTCAATGAAGGTTGCGGTGAACGGCAAGGTGAGGCCGAGCGCAATGAAACCGACGCCGACTGTCAGCGGAACGGCCACCATCATGGTGTTGAGCTGCGGCACCGCTCGATTGAGAATCGCCATGCCGACGTTGGCCAGCAGCAAAGCGACCATCACTGGTGCGACGACCTGCATGGCGAGCGGAAAGACCTGGCCGATGACGCCGAGCAGCGCGCGGCCGCCATTTGCCATGGCAATCTCGTGGCCCGGCGGAATGGCCTGGAACGAACGATCGAGTGCCGCCACCAGCGCCAGCGGGCCACCGACGACGACGTACATGGTCAGCGCGAACTGACCCTGCAGCTGGCCCACCCCGGCGCCTCCCAGATCAGCCATGCCGCCGAGGGCGGCCCCGAGCGAAAGGCCCATCTGCAAGGCAATGACCTCGGAGGCCATGGCGACGGCGGCAAGGAAGACATTTGCCGAGATGCCGATCGCGATCCCGACCAGCAGCTCGGTGAAAAGCGGCACCATGATCGCGATGCCGTCGACCGGGACCGTCACGGTCGGTACCGCCGGGAGCAGTGCCAGGGAGAGCACGATGGCGATCGATCCGCGGAGGGTCGCCGGAATGGTGGTCAGCGACCAGAGCGGAGCGGTCAGCATCAGTCCCGACACGCGAGCCGTGACGAGCACGAGGATCGGCCAGTTGACCGGCTGCAGCGCGTTGAGAAAGGAGAGCGGATTCATCGTGCGACCATGGGGAGCGTCTGCAGCATGCCGACGGTAAAGTCGACCAGCATGTGCATGATCCATGGCAGGGTGAAGAGGAAGACGACGCCGATCACGACCAGCTTCGGAATGAACGTCAGGCTCTGTTCCTGCACCTGCGTGACGGCCTGGAGCAACGAGGCGCCAATGCCGACCACGAGCGCTGCAAGCAGCATCGGGCCGGCCACCGTGAGGATCATCGAGAGTGCGCGCTGGATCAGGTCGGTCGCCATTTCCGGGGTCATGTGGCGACCCGGAACGACGCGACAAGGTTCTGGACCACCAGCATCCAGCCATCCGCGAGGACAAAGAGCAGCAGCTTGAATGGCAGCGACACCATGATGGGCGGCAGCATGAACATGCCCATGCTCATCAACACCGATGCGACGATCAGGTCGATGATCAGGAACGGGATATAGATGATGAAGCCCATCTGGAATGCGGTGCGAAGCTCGCCAGTCACGAATGCGGCGACCACGGTCATGGTGGGCACATCGTCGATGGTCGCGACGGTATCGCTATGGGTCATCGCGGTGAAGGTGGCGAGATCACGCGTGCGCGTGTTGGCCAGCATGAACTTCCGCAACGGAATGACCGCGGCGTGATAGGCACCGACCTGGGTGCTATCGCCCTTGAGATAGGGCTGCAGCGCCTGGTCATTGATCTGGGTCATGACAGGATTCATCACGACGCCGGTGAGAATGACGGCGATCGCGACCAGCAGCGTGGTGGGTGGCGCGGTCTGGGTCCCGATGGCGGAGCGGAGAAACGAGAGGACGATCAGGATCCGGGTGAATCCGGTCATCAGCATGAACATCGCTGGCAGCAGCGTGAGCGCGCCCATGAACACCACGATGCCGACGGCACCGCTGAGCTTGAGCTCATCACCGGGAGAACCGACGCTGACGTTCACGGTCGGCGCGACCGGTCCCTTGACGACAGGTCGCGGAACGGAGGGGCGACTCGCGGCGACACCGGCGGTTGGTGCCGGCTTGGGCGCCGTGATTACCTGTGCCCGGGCCGCGATCGGCAGCAGCACCAATCCGACCAGCAGCCCGAAGCGGCCGAGCATCCCGCGCCACCCTGGCGCCACATCACGCGGCACGCCGCGGCGGCCGGCCTGGAGCGCAGCGTCACGCTCTACTGGGGCCAGTTCGCCGAGCAACGCATGGTCCTCACCCACGCCGACGATCAGGACCCGTTCGCCGACGCGCAAGAGCACGACGCCCTGCCGCGGACCAGTGCTGACACGTTCGATCACCTGCATCGTGCGCTGACCGGTCAGGATCGGCGTGCCGGACTGCAGCCGGGAGAGCAGCCGGAGCAGGACGACCATGACACCAATCGTGATCAGCAGCGCAGCGAGGGGAACCCACACGTCAGCGCGGACCCGGTCGGGCGGCTTCGCGCGGCGGCGGCGAGACCCGGGTGATCCGGACGCCAAAGGTGTCGCCGATGACGACAACTTCGCCTTCGGCCAGACGACGATCGCCGACAAAGATGTCGATCGGTTCGCCCACGAGGCGCTCAAGCTGGATCACCGAGCCCGGTCCGAGATCGAGCACTTGCTGGATCGATAGCGAGGCACGGCCAAACTCGACGCTGACTGGCAGCGTCATATCGAGCAGCGTATCGAGGGTGCCGGCGCCGGCGCGAGGGGCGTCCGCGCTCAACTCGGCGAGCGTGGCAGTGCCGTCGCTCGGCGGAAACGGAGCTCCGTCAGTCATCAGGATGGTGTCCTTCTCTTGGTGGTCGTGGCATCGGGTTCGCGCATGATGACGCGAGTGATCTGGACACCGACATGCCCGGCATGGCGGCCGAGCACCCCGGCAAAGAGCGGGCGACCCTGCGAGGCGATTTCGACTTCTGCGTGACTGGCCTTGCCGGTTTCGAGCAGGAAGCCTTCATGCAGCTGACTGAGTTGCGCGGCGGGGACCCGGACATGGAGCCGAGCGGTGACCGGGATCGCAACGCTGCGCACATGGCTCTCGAGCGACTCACGCGCCGGCGGCTCGTCGCGCTCAACGACCGGCGCTGCGAAGATTGCCGCTGGCAGTGTGATGGTCAGCGTCCCCTCGGTCGGACCGCACTGCACCGCCCACGTCACGGCGACCAGCGATTCGCCCAGGGTAGCGATCTCCGGAGCAGCGTCGCCCGCAGCCTCCGCGATGGTCGCGCCGAGCGGCAGTTCGGGACGGCCGGCCTCGGCGAGCTTGGGCAAGGCGCGGTCGAGCAGGTCACAGAGGACCTTCTGCTCCAACGGCGTGAGCGGATGCGGTTCGGTCGCGGCACCCTCGCCGCCAAAGAGACGCGCCACCAGATGGAGCGCCAGGTTGGGGGTGAGGGCCAGCACCATCGACCGGCCCTGGCTCTGCTGGAGCGTGCAGACGAAGCGGACCGTGGGGCCAATGCAGCCGGCGAGGTACTCGGGGAGCGCCAACGTGACGGGGGGGACGGATTGGACGTCGCAGGACTGGCGCAGGCGCGAGCTGAAGAGATTCTGGAGCATGGGCGCGAAGCGCGCCTGCATCAGCTGCACCTGCTGATATACGGCATCGTCGAGGCGCGGCGCAGCCCGGAAATCGAAGAGAACTGCGGTATCCGTCATGCTACTGAATCAGGAACTGCGGCAGGAAGACCTGCATGCCGGTGTCGGCGGCAAAGCGCTGGGCGGTGGCCCGGAGCTGAGCTCGCAACTGCTCGCGCGCGCCGTTGGCCGACAGCTGATCGAGGGTCAACGACGCGAGCACGCCATTGATGGCGTCGCGTAGCGGGACCTCAGCCGTATGGAGCTTGGTCTCGACGTCGGCCGAGGAGACCTGGATGGCGAGCGAGACGATCAGGAAGTGCTGGCCTTGGGTGCCTGCCGGATTGACGATAATGTTGTCGAGCTTGACCAACCGGGGGGCTTCTTCCTTGACCGGTTCGTGGACGGCCGGCTTGGCCGAAGCACCGCCGCCGAGTTTTGGACCGAGCACCTTCATGCCAACAGCCGCGCCGACAAGCAACGCCAGAACCCCCGCGATGGCGGGGACGATCGGACTCTTGCGCGGCGCTTCTGCAACAGCGGATTCAGCTGGTACGGGTTCGGTCACTCGGCGATCTCCTGTGGCAATAGCCCCTCCTATGGCAACGCCTGTACCAGCGGCGTTGCGTGGAGGTATCTCCTTGTCCAGCATAGGGTTGCGGCTCATTGCTGTGATCGCATGCGGGCGGGGCGGGAAGAGACTGCCGCCCGACCGGCGAGAGTTGCCGGTTGCGATCGAGACGAACACGACCGCGCCGCAGCACCTCGGTGGAAGCGCTGCGGCGTGGGGTTACAACGGACGATCAGCCGTGCTGCAGGTTGACCAGTTCGTTGAGCATTTCGTCCGCCGTGGTGATGACCCGCGCGTTGGCCTGGAATGCACGCTGGGTGATGATCATGTCGGTGAACTCGGTCGAGAGATCGACGTTTGACCCTTCGAGAGCGCCCGGCGTGATGGTGCTCTGGTTCGTCGAGCCGGCAAAGCCGAGTACCGGCAGGCCAGAGTTCGCCGATTGGGCGAAGACGTTGTCACCCTCATCAAGCAGGCCCGATGGATTGGTGAACTGGGCCAGCGCAACCTGCGCCAACGCCTGACTGACACCATTGGAGAAGGTACCGGTGATCACGCCGTTCTGGTCGACCGCGATCGATTCAAGGTCGCCGGAGCCGTAACCATCCTGCTGCGAGACGACTGCGTTGGAGGCCTTCGAAAAGCCGGAGAGACCGTCAGTGTCACCAATGGTGCCAGCATTGAAGGTGACGTTGAACGGGTCCGCTCCGTTGGCTGGCGTCACGGTCAGGGATGTTCCGGCGGGATAGGTGAAGGTGAGCAACTTGCCGGTGCCGTCGAAGGTGGCGGTGCCGCTGCCGGTGTCGACTGTGGCGTCGGGCGATGTTGCGGTCCACGACCAGGCACCCGGTGCAGTGTTGGTGTAGGTCATATCGAGCTGGTGCGGGGCGCCGAGTGCATCGTAGACCGTCGCGCTGAACTCGTGGGTGTCGCCTACCGCAGCCGAGGCATCGAGGTTGCCGGCGAGCGTCGCCGTGGTCGTGGCGTTGGCGGGGCTCTTCTTGCCAAACGGCAGGTTGATGTTGCCGATCGTGGCCGAGGGATCGAAGGTACCATCGGATTTGGCGTTGATACCCTGCACGATGTAGCCATTGTCGGCCGAGATCAGGTGGCCGGCCGCATCGAGCTGGAAGTTGCCGGTCCGGGTATAGAACTGCTGCTGACCTTTGCTCACGACAAAGAGCGCGTCGCCCTGGATGGCGAGGTCAGTGTTGTTGCCAGTTGCCAGCGGCGTACCCTGGGTAAAGAGCTGGTCGATGCTGCCGATTTCCATGCCCGATCCGATCTGGATCGGGTTGACGCCGCCGAGATCACCCGGCGGACGCGAGGCGCCCTGCAAGAGCTGCACGAACGCTTCCTTGAAGGTGACCCGCGACGCCTTGAACGCCGTGGTATTGACGTTGGCAATGTTGTTGGCGATGACGTCGAGCCCGGTCTGGTAGTTCCGCAACCCGGAGACGCCTGAGAAGAGTGCACGTAGCATGAATCGGAAACTCCTGCCTATGGGTTCGAAGACGTTGACGAGCTGGACCCGGCGGAAGCCGCCGGGATGATTTCGACGATGTCGGTGATCGGAACTGCCGCGCCATTGACGGTGAGCACAACCTGGCCGTTCTGGAACGAGGTTCCCTGCACCGAGCCGACGGTGTAACCGACGGCACCAACGGCAGCGCCAGACGTGCTGATCGCCGACACATTGTAGGTGTAGCTGCCGGGATCGAGCTTGGACGTGTCGACCGTGAGCGTGTTGGTGCCCGCGGGCACGTTGTCGTAGTCCTGCGAGCCGACGATCGTCTTGCCGTCCGCGCCGAGGATATCGATGTGGACCGTTTCGGCCGCGCCACTGGTGTCGATGCTGATGCGCGACGTCGTCCCGTCGGCCACGTTGATAGTGGCACCGGTGGTCACGACGTCCCGGCCGATCAACGAGTTGCCGAAGCTGGCCTGCTGGGTCAGCGTTTCCTGCGACGCGGCGGTCGCCTGCGTCGTGGCAGTGGTGTTCAGCTCGGTCAGTTGCTCGACGGTGGAGAACTGCGCGAGCTGGGCGGCAAACTGGGTGCCGTCCATGGGACTCATCGGGTCCTGATTCTTGAGCTGCGCCACGAGCATCTGCAGGAAGTCATCCTTCCCGAGAATCGGCGGGGCGGTGGCAAGCGGGGTGGTCGGATCCGTTGCGCCGGAGGACGAGCCACCAATCGGGGGAATAGTCATGCGTCATCATCCTCCTGTTGCTGTTGCCGTCCCTGGCGGGGTGAACGCTGCTGGCCTGGAGCCTGCTGCTGTGAATGCTGCTGCGACGACTGTCGCGAGGAATCCTGTTGTTGCCCGTTCGGCCGGGCCGACGACATCGCGGCAGGGTCGGTGACGGGCGACGCCGCCACCATGTTGACCGGCGCAGATGTGGTGATGTCATCAACGCGCACGCTGACGCGGACATCGGAAAAGCCCTGATCCGCGAGTGCCTGTCGCAGCGTGGGCAGTTCACGATCCATACGATTGACACCATCACTGCTGGTGAGGATGGTGGCTCGAACGGCCGACCCCTGCACCGCGATACGAATCCGGCTCGCGCCAGTCGCCGCCTGGTCAAGGGTCATCGTGACGTGAGCCGTGGGGCTCGGTAGCGGTGCTGGCGGCGGAGGAGGTGGTGCCGGGGCCGCGGCCACCGGGGGCGCCGCGGTGGTCACGGTCATTGCCGGAGCGCCCGCACCAATCGTTGTGGCCAATGCGTTGACCTGGTTGGCGGCGTCCGGCGTCGCAGGTCGATCGTCGTCGCGAGAGTCGTGATGCGCGCCATCGTCGGTGGCACCGCTGTCCGGCCGGCCAGAACCGCCTGCTACTGCGGCGACAATCGCCGCCGTGAGCGGTGGCGCAGCTGACGACACCGTGGCGATGACAGGCGGATGCGATGGTGGCGGCGGGGTGTCGGCTGCAACGACCACATCGACCGACTTGACGACCGCCGCCATCGCGGCCGACAACGCCATGCCCGGAATGATGCCCGCACCACCAGGTGCGATTGGCGGCGCTCCAGCGACGGTCGGCGCTACGCCATTCTCCGGCATGCTATCCGAGATGCCGGTCGGCGCCGCCGACCCGGTGGTGCCGCCTGCGAGGGCGGCGTTGATGGTCTGCATCAGCTGATCAACGACAGCCTGCCAGGCATCGCCATCGAGAGCGATCCCGCCCGGCGCGGCGCCCGGATCGGATGATTGAGCGGAGCCGTGTTCGGTCGGATTCGCCGGAATGACCGGCGCGGCCTGCGGAGTTCCGGCAGCCGCGGGACCAGTCTGGAGCGCCGGCACGAGTAGCGCTGCGGCGGCCATTGCGCTGTGCGCTGCGAGCATGACCGCCGGAACGACCAGCGACGCGTCAGGCAGGCCCGTCGATGGATCGGACGGCTTGGCCTGCTGGCCGCCATTGGTTGCATCGTCCGGCGACGGATCGGCCGAGCCAGGCTCGGCCGCCGGCGACGCAGCAGCGGTCGACGGTGCTGCGGGCGGCTTGGCATTGAGGATCGCCTGCAGCGCAACCAGAAAGGCGTTCACCGAATCGGTCGACCGGGTGGTAGCCGATGGATTGTTGCGCGATGATCCCGCCGCGGTCCCGGCAACCGGCACAGCGGGGGCGGACGGCGCGCTGGGTGCGACGTTCACTTCGGCCCGCCAAGCAACCGTTTGCTCATCAGCTGCGCGCGAGTTTTCGGCATCGCCGCAATCACCGCAGACGCACTGTTGACCCCCATATGCCGAAGCACCGCTTCGAGTTCGTCGTCAGTCAGGCGAGTGGTCAGCTCCACTGCATCGGCCGGCGCCAACTTCGCGAGGGTGGCGGCGAGGCGCGCCGTGTCGAGGGTGGCCGCGGGCGGCGGAGCGGCCGCCGGGGCCGCGGTGTCGGGCTTGGCTGCGGCTGCTGCGGTGTCGTGACTGAGCACTGCGGCCGGTGCCGGTGCCCGAGCAACCGCCAGCGAATCGGCCGGCGCAGGGGCGGGAGCGGGAGCGTGACGCATTCCCATCACGGTTCCGCCAGCAAGGCCGACCACGAATGCTCCACCGATGACAACAGGCAACTTCATGGTGTCTTACCCCGGTCTGCGATGGTTCGCCGAGCAACTTCATCGGTTTCTGCGCGTTCGCGCCGTCCTTCATCGACTTGCCAATCGGCTTCGCGGCGGTCACGCAGCTTTTCCAGCGCACGGCGGGCGGTGCGCGCTTCGTTGTATCGCGCCAGCTCCTCGGCGCGTCGAGCCTCGGCTTCGGCCAGCGCCGCAGCATCGTCGATCGCGCGTTGCCGCGCCGCGGCGACCGTCAGCGCCATCGCATGAAAATTTCCAGCGGGATGCGTGTCGCCGACTTCGGCGTGACCGGCCTGCGCCTGCACTTGCAGGAGCTGCGATTCGCTGGCGACCGATTCATCACGACGATCCTGCGCCTTGCCATCGGCCACGCCAAGCTCGCGCCCCTGCATCTTCTCGAGCGCCTCGCGCAATTCGAGCAACGAGTGCAACCGGAAACGAAACTGGGTCATCGGTGACCCTGCTTCTCGATCTGCAGCGCCCGGGTCGCCAGCGAAATGACCGCTGCGCGGGTGCCGCGAAACTCGCCGGGCTCATCGGGGCGCTGCATCAGCAGCGCCATCATTTCCGGACGGATGGCGATGGCAGTGTCGACGGCACGATCGGCGCCGGGTTTGTACGCGCCAACGGCGATGAGATCTTCGTGCGCGCGATGGGCCGCTTCGAGACGGATCAAGGTGTTGGCTGCCTGACGGTGCTCGGGATCGATCACGGCATCGCGCACGCGACTGACACTTTCGAGCACATCGACGGCCGGGAAGTGGCGCGCCGCGGCGAGTCGACGGGCCAGCACGACGTGGCCGTCGAGGATCGAGCGTGCGGCATCGGCCACCGGCTCGTTGAAGTCGTCGCCTTCGACCAGCACGGTATACAGCCCGGTGATACTGCCGATCTTGCCGGTCCCTGCCCGCTCGAGGAGCTTGGGCAGGCCGACGAAGACCGACGGAGGATATCCCTTGGTCGTCGGCGGCTCGCCGACCGAAAGGCCCACCTCGCGCCAGGCCATCGCGACGCGGGTGACTGAATCCATCAACAACAGCGCGTGCTTGCCCTGATCACGGAAGTGTTCGGCGATCGACGTTGCGACCAGCGCACCAGTGGCGCGGAGCACGGCCGACTGATCGCTGGTGGCCACGACGACGACGGAGCGCGCGAGACCTTCGGGACCAAGGTCGCGCTCGACAAACTCGCGCACTTCGCGACCGCGTTCGCCGAGCAGGGCGATGACGTTGACGTCCGACGACGCACCGCGGGCGATCATGCCGAGCAGCACGCTCTTGCCGACGCCGCTGCCAGCCATGATGCCGACGCGCTGGCCGCGGCCGAACGATTCGAGGCCATCGATGGCCCGGACGCCGGTGCTGAACGGCGTATCCACGCGGGTCCGTTCGAGCGGGGTGGGCGGCTGACCAAGCAGCGGCCGCGACACCGTCGGACCCACGGGGCCCTTGCCGTCGATCGGGCGACCGAGCCCATCGAGCACTCGGCCCACGAGGCCGTCGCCAACGGAGACATACAGGGAGCGGCCGAGCGGCGTGACGGTAGCGCCGGGGTGAATCCCTTCGAGTTCGCCGACGGGCAAGAGCATGACGCCGCGCTCGTGGAAACCGGCGACCAGCGCGAGCACGCTGTGACTGCTGGTCGCCAGGCGACACACTTCGCCCACAGCAACCGGCAACGACGACGCCTCGATCACCGAGCCGACCACCCGGGTGACGCGACCGAGCAGGGCGAGACGACGGACACCGCGCAGCCGCGCGAGGGCCGGCTCAAGCAGGGTATCAGTCATGACTCAACTGCTCGTAAATGTCGAGCAGGGCGCGATCAATGCGGCCGTCGACAATGCCGTGCGGCCCGTCCACCAGACACCCACCGCGAGAGATGTCGAGATCGGCGAGCCAGCGGATTTCGATACCCGAGTCGGGAACATCCTTGAGGCCACCGGCGGCGGTAAGTGCCGCGAGGTCATCGGGATGCATGCGGACGGTGACGGAGCCGTTCATCGGTGTCAGCGCCAGCGCGCGCTTGACCAGCTCGTGCAGCAGCGTCGGGTCCTGACTCATCTCGCGCTCGACGAGGTGACGCGCGATGGCAACCGAGAGTGCGTGCACGGTCGTGGCGACCTGACCGCGGAGGCGGTCTCCGATGTCAGTCAGCGCGCGGGCCGCCGCCTGCGACGCCGCGGCCATTTCCTCGGCAGCAACAGCGCGCTCGGCCATGGCGGCCGCGTGGCCTTCCATCCAGCCGGCGCGGTGCGCCTCCTGTAGCGCAGCCTCGTTGACGCCAATGCCGGTCGGCATCGGTTCGCCCTGAGGGAGATGACCAAGCTCGGGCGGCCGCCAGGCCGCCACGCCGCGACTGGCGGAGCGTTCAGGAGTGGCCGGTTCAGCCGATGACGTCTTCGTCTCCTCCACGCTCGATGGTGATTTCCTCGGCGTCCTGCAGCGCGCGCACCGTGGCGATGATACTGGTGTGGGCCGCCTGGACATCCTTCACCTTGACGGAGCCGAGCATCTCGAGTTCCTCACGCAGGGCAGCACCGGCGCGCTCGGACATGTTCTTGAGCACGTGGGCCTTGAGTTCCTCACTGGCCGCCTTGAGGCCGATCGCGAGCTCGCGCGAGTCGACGTCGCGCAGCAACCGCTGCATCGACCGATCGCCCAGCAGCAGGAGGTCCTCGAAGACAAACATCAGGTTGCGAATCGCGTCGGCGACTTCGGTGCCTCGGCTGCCGACGGCTGCGAGCAGCGAGGTATCAGCGCCGCCGCTCAACTGGTTGAGCAAGCGCGCCACGGTGGCCGGGCCGCCGGTTTCGATCATCTCGGGCGGCGCGCTGGTTTCAGAGCGCGCGAGAATCGCCTTTTCAACCATGTGCAGCACTTCAGGCGCCACTCGCTCCATGGTCGCCACCCGATAGAGCACGTCGGCCGACAGTTCGGGATCCATGCCGGTGATCATCTGGGCGGCAACTTTGGGCTCGAGATGGGCGAGCACCAACGCCAGGGTCTGGGGTTGCTCGCCGCGCAAGGCGAGTTGCAGCACGTCGGGAGCCGCCTTGCTGAGCGGACTGGCGGGCGTCGCCGACGGCGCCTCCCGGATGCGGTCCATCACACCACGGGCGCGCTGCACACCCATCGCGGACTCGAGCACCTCGCGGGCGTAGTCTTCGCCGCCGGGCGTCATCGCCGACAGCGTCCGGGCGGCGTCACGAAATTCGCCGAGCACGGCATCGACCATATCGGGCTGTGCCATCGGGGTACGGGCGATGGTCCTGGTGATCGCTTCGACTTCATCGGGCGCCAGGCGCGCCAGGATCTTGGCGGATGCGTCGGCGCCGAGGGCCATGACGAGAACGGCCGCTTTTTGCGGCCCGGAGAGCGCGGAAGATCCAGCCTTGCGTGGAGCGACGGCGGTCATGAGGACTCAGTCAGCCAGGCGCGAATGACTTGCGCGGCGGCATCTGGTGAGGAGACGTGCTCGACACCGGGGCGACGTCCCGCGCCCATGCTGTAGCGTTCGTCGGCGCGCAGGGTCGGATCAGCGTTGTCGTTGCCGGACGAGATCAAGGCGGTTGCCAGCGACGGTTTCGCCGCGCGCCAACCGATCAGCCCAAAGAGGATGACGGCCACTACCGCGAGGGCGAGACCGCCGAACTTCGCCAGCAGGTCGCCGATCGATGGCCCAGGCTCCTTGGTCGCGTTGCTGTCCACCGCGGTCTTTGCCGTCGGTATGTCGGTAAAGGGCACTGCCACCACCGAGAGCTGGTCGCCGCGCGTGCTATCGATGCCGATCGCGTTGCGCACCACTTCGGTGAGCGAGGCCCGCTGGGCGTCGGCGTCGCTCTTGAGCGCACGCGAGTTGAGCATGACGGAAACGGTGAGGCGCGTGATGTTGCCGGTCTCAGCGACGATCTTCTGGACCGTGCGCGAGTTGACGTAGGTGTTGTTGATCACGGTACCAGCGGTTTCGGCTGACGCGCTGTCGCCACCACTGCTCTTCTGTTCGTTCTGGAGCACCTTGCCGTTCGGATCGTAGGTGTCAATCGAACGTTCGACCTGATCGAAGTTGAGCCGGGCCGCCACCTGCACCCGCATGTCCGCCGGCGCCACCGTCGAGGCGAGGAGTTCCTGCACCTTGTTTGCCAGGTGTTGCTCGACCTTCGATTGCATATCGAGCTGGCGCGACGTGAGGCCAGCGTTGTCGGATGCATTGCCGGTGAGCGGACGACCGGTATCGTCGAGCACGGTGACATGATCCGGCGTCAACTGCTCGACGCTGCCGCTGACCAGCTGGGTGATCCCCTGCACCTGCTCCGGCGTGAGCACGACGTTCGACGCAAGCTTGAGCACGACAGCCGCCTCGGGCGGACGCTGCTGCCCTTGCAGTGCGGTTGCTTCGGGAAGCGCCAGATGCACCTGGGCATTCTGCACGCCACGCAGGGTGCCGATGGTGCGGGCGAGTTCGCCCTCGAGCGCGCGGCGGTAGGTAATGTGCTGGGTGAAGTCCGTCATGCCCCACGCCGGCTTGTCGAAGAGCTCCATACCCGGGCGCCCGGTGGCCGGCAGGCCGTCGGCTGCGAGGAGCACACGAGCCCGTGCGGCGTCATCCTTGGGTACCTGCACTTCGGTTCCCTCGGACTGGAGGCGATACGGGATCGTCGCCTTGGTCAGGTGATCGGTGATGTTGCCAACGCCGGAGACGTCGAGATCGCGAAAGAGCGTCACGTACTCCGGCGTCATCGCCCGGTTGTACGCGAACCAGCCAACGACGAGAAGCGCAAACGCCGCCGCGATGGCCAGGACGCGCCGGTTGCTGTCCATCCGCATGAACGCGTCGAACATCCGCTCAGACCTGGATATTCATGACGGTGCGATAGGCATCAGTCAGCTTGTTGCGTGTCTCGACCAGCAGCGAGAGCGATAACGAGGCTTCCTCGGCGGCAGCCATCACATCGTGCAACTCGACCGGCTTGCCGGCGAGGAAGGCGCCGATGACGTCATCCTTGTTCTGTTGCGACTGCTGCACGTTGCCGACAGCACGAGTCAGCAGGTCGCTGAAGTTGGCGCCGTCGGTCGGCTCGCCGAGCGGGTTGTTGATCGCCTGCTGCAGCACGCTGGCGATCGGCGCGTCGGGACGAATCGGAGTTGTCACGTGATCAGCCTGTGATGTCCACGTGCTGGCCGATCGGCGGCGACGCTGGCCCGCCGACCTTGCCGCCCGGTCCGTAACTGAGTGGGCCGAGCACCGCAGAGGACGAGAAGTAGGCCTGCTCTTCGTCGGTCAACACGCTCCAGAGCGACGCCGAGGAGGGCGTTGCTGGAGCAGGACGTGCCTGACTGGCGCGGTTCTGCGCCGCAGAGGGGATCGGCTGCCCGGGGCCGCCGACCGATCCGAGGGGGCTCAAATGTCCAGCGCCCGGCGCAACATCGCCTTCGCTGCATCGAACACCGTGGCATTGGCTTCATGCATCCGACGAGCCACCATGAGGTCTACCGTTTCCGTGGCAAGGTCCACATTGGGGTAATGGACGTATCCGGCCGCGTCGTGGTCCGGGTGTCCTGGGTCGTACACGACACGGCCGTCGGTCGTGTCCTGCTGGACCGTGGTTGTGAGCGCGCCGTTGCGATCGGTGCCGGCGATGGCCACCTCTCGCTTGTAGGGCGTCCCATCGGCTGTCCGGGTCGTCTCGGCGTTGGCGATGTTGTTGGAAATCACTTCGATGAACTTCTGTTGCCGGGCCATCCCGCTGGCGCTGGTACTGAGCGGCCCCATGAGCTGGCGCAGCGCACGCGGCAGCGGCGGGATGCCGCCAGTCGGATCAGCCATTGCCGGTGATCGCGGTCCGGAGGTCGGCATACGACTTCTGCAGCAGCTTGGCCGTCGCCTCGTACCGCAGCTCGGTGTCAGCAAGCGAGGCCATATCCCGCATGATTTCCTGATCCGGGCCCGCCAGGGAGGTCTGCATATGCCCGGAGAAGCCGGTGGTCGCGCTTTCGGCGAGCGCCCCGGCAACCCGATTGGCAATCGTTTTCTGGGTCGCACTCTGCTCAGAGAGTCCGCCACGCAGGGTATTGGTCAGGGACCCCTGACCGAACAACGACGGTATCATGACCTTGCTCCCGGGAAGTCTGCAAACCATGCAGATAGCAAGCCGCATACCGTGCTCAGGCGGGGTGGCTAACCAGTTGAGCCAGTGCCACTTAGGTGCATTTTTGGGGTACGGCGGTGCGCTACCGAGGGCCGGAAGAAAGTTCCAGACAGGCGGCGAAGGTTGCCGCGAGCGCTAGTTGAGTGGCGGGACGTTCAGCTTGTTGCGAAGGGTGCGCTCGCTGATACCGAGAAGGCGAGCGGCGCGGGTGCGGTTGCCGCCGGTCGCGCCGAGCGCACGCTGGATGGCGATCCGTTCGAGATCAGCGAGGTTGATCGGCAAGAGATCGGCGCTGTCACCGTCACCGACTGGCTTGGCCGGGAGCATCGGTGCGGTCTGCATCGTCTGCATTGGTGATCGGGCCAGCAGTCCAAAGAACTCGGGTGCCAGCGGTCGGCCACGCGAAAGGATCACGGCACGCTCGATCGCGTTGGCGAGCTCACGAATGTTGCCGGGCCAAGGATAGGCCTGCAGGAACGCCATCGCCTCGACCGAGAGGGCCGGAACGGAAACGCCGGTCGACTCGGTGGCGCGCTGGAGAAAGTGCTGGACCAGCGCGGGGATATCATCGGTGCGGTCGCGCAGCGACGGGGTGAACAGCGGCACCACCTGCAGGCGATAGTAGAGGTCGGCGCGAAAGCGACCGGCATCGACCTCGTCGCGGAGCCGCCGATTGGTGGTCGCGACGATACGCACGTCGACGTGAATCAGCTCGCGGCCGCCGACCCGCTCGAACTCCTGCTCCTGAATTGCGCGCAGCAGCTTGGCCTGCAGGTCGAGCCGCATTTCGGAGACTTCATCGAGCAGGAGGGTGCCGGTGTGGGCGCGTTCAAAGGCGCCGGCCGAGCGCGACGTGGCTCCGGTGAAGGCGCCCTTTTCGTGACCGAACAGGGCGCTCTCGACCAGGCCATCGGGAAGTGCGGCGCAGTTGACCGTGATGAAGGGGCGCTCGCGACGGCCACTCTGTTCGTGGATCGAGCGCGCCACCAGCTCCTTGCCGGTGCCTGATTCCCCCTCGATCAGAACGGCCGCGCGGGTGGGCGCCACGGTGGCGATGGCGTCCTGCAGCTCGCGCATCGCCCGGCTGCGGCCGACAATTTTGCGGCGCGTTTCAATCCGGGTGATCTCTTCCCGGAAGGTTTCGTTCTCTTCCCTCAGCCGCGCATAGTCGAGCGCATGTTGCACGGTGAGTTCGAGGGTCTGCAACCGGACCGGCTTGGTGAGATAGTCGACGGCGCCCCGGCGCATCGCCTGCACCGCGTGTTCAATGCTCGACTGGCCGGTGGCGATGATGACCGGAATCCGGTGACCGGCCTCGGCCAGCGCGTCGAGGAGGTCGAGCGCCGTCATGCTTGGCATGCGCCAGTCAGCAAGGATCAGGTCGATCGGACGAGACGCGACGATGGCGAGCGCCTCGCCGCCGTCGGCCGACAGCACGACTCCGTAGCCCAGGCTGTTGAGCGCATGCTCATACAGGGCGGCGGTCGCCGGATCGTCTTCCACGCAGAGGATCGTCTTGACGGTCGTCACGAGGCTCGAAGGTGATGTGGGGTACTGACCTGAGGCCGGCTCCGCGAAGAGAACGCTCAAGTCATCTCAAACTTATCCGATAAAGGGCTGACCGCCAATCTCGTCCGGGGCCCGACGCCATGCGCATCACCAATAGCCTGCTCTACTCGCAACAGCTCAGTCAGCTGCAGCAGCAATACCAGCAGGTCGCCATTGCCTCGACCCAGGTCTCGTCCGGCCAGCGGAACGCCAACGTCTCCGACGACCCGGCTGCGGCAGCGACGGTGCTCAAGACCGACGCGGCAACCCGCGCTAATACCCAGTATCGGCGCAACATTACCTCAGCACAGGCCTCGCTGACCAGCGAGGAATCGACGCTGGACCAGGTCACCGACATCATGAACCGGGTCAAGGAGATCGCCACCGAGCAGGGGAGCGCGAACTCCGGGACAACCTCGGCCGCCGCGGCCGCCGAGGTGCAGCAGCTGATCGACCAGGTGATCTCGATGGGGAACCTCAAGATCGGTGACCAGTTTGTCTTTGGCGGCACCAACACCGGCAGCCCGCCGTTTGCGGCGGACGGGACCTACAGCGGCAACAACGTGTCGAGCCAGACGGAGATTTCACAAGGCAACATGATGCCGACGGTCGACAGCGGCCAGCAGATCTTCGTGGACTCCGGGGTGCTGTCGTCGATGCAGTCGCTGGAAACCGCGTTGCAGGGCGGCGACCAGACGGCGATCCGGAACACGATCAGCGGTCTGGATAGCGCCTTTGATCAGACCCAGACCACGCTCGCCGGCGTCGGAGCGCGCACCAACACGTTGTCGTCAGCGACCGACGCCTTGACGAGCCAGGCGACGTCGCTGGCCGCGACGCGAAGCGCCGCCGCCGACATCCCGATCGAAGAAGCCACGCTCAGCCTGGCCACCATGCAGAACTCGCTGCAGGCCGGCTTGCTCGCGACCAGCAGGATCCTCAGTACCAGCCTCGTCAACTACCTGGGAACTACATGACCGCCGCGCTTCAGCTGGACAGCACCGCCACGACCATCGCGACCCGGCTGTTCGGCACGCTGGAGATTACCCCTGATGATGTTCTGCGCTTTGCCGGCGGGTTGCCAGGCTTCCCTCAGGCCGAGCGGTTCGTGGTGCTGACGACACCGGCGCCGGCGTTGCGCTGGTTGCAGTCGGCCGACCTCCCCGAGCTGGCGTTCCTGCTGGTGGATTACGGCACGGCGACCGGCACCGAGATCGCGGCCGGCGAGGAGGCCTACGCCATCGTTACCCTGCCCGGCCAGGACCGCCAGACAACCGCCAACCTGCGGGCTCCGGTGCTGATCGACCGCGCCGTGGGATCAGGGGAGCAGGTGATCCTGACCGATTCGAGCCACGGCACCGCCGAACCGCTCGATCTCGACGCCCTGCTCGGGGCGGCGGAGCCGGCCGCCTAGCGGCCTTCGGCTCATAGTCATCGGGTTCCAACCGATAGAACGGACGGCTCGCGGTTTCGCAGAGCTACCGGAGCATGGATGCTCCGGGCAACCGTTTAGGGAGGAACACCACGATGGCCAGTATCCAGACCAACCTCGGCGCCAACTCAGCACTGCTCAACGTTGGCATGTCGGGCATGAACCTGAACAAGGAGATCACCCGGCTCTCCTCAGGCTTCCGCATCAACTCCGCCGGTGACGACGCCGCAGGCCTGGCGATCGCCAACAAGCTGCGTGGCGAAGGCGCCTCGCTGGCACAGGCCGGACGCAACGCGTCGCAGGCCAGCTCAATGCTCCAGATCGCTGACGGCGCTACCAACACCGTCTCGACGATCCTCGACCGGCTCAAGGAACTGGCGACCGAAGCCAACTCGGCCTCGATCGGCACCCAGGCGCCGAAGCTGACGGCAGAGTTTGCCCAGCTGACGGCCGAAATCGACCGGATTGCCGCGACGACCAAGTACCAGGGCAGTGCGCTGGTAAATGGGACGTTCGGTGCGACGGTGGACACGGCAAGCGGCAGCGGCCACTCCACCGTGCTTGCCGTGACGGGCGTGACGGGCGCCACGGCGTCAGGCGCGCCGGCTGGTACGTACACGCTGACCTCAGGCTCGGCGGGTCACCTCACGATGACGAGCGGCGGCATCAGCCAGACGCTGACCGACGTCGCGGGCGCGCAGACGCTGAACTTCAGCGCGCTCGGCATCACGCTTACCACCGGGACAGGTTACGTCGCTGACAGCGGCGTCGGCAATGTCGTCGTCGCTGGCAACAGTGCGTCGTTCATGGTCAGCTCCAGCGGTTCGTACGGCACCAACGACCTGATCACGCTGAATGCGGTTGACCTGACGGTCGCTGGTCTCGGACTGACGGGCCTCGACCTCAACAGCGCCACCAACGCGCAGACCGCCCTGACGGCCATCGACGGAGCGGTCGACAAGACCAACACGGCGATCGGCACCATCGGCGCCGCGGAAAGCCGGATCAACTTCGCCAGCACCAACGTGGCGACGATTGGCCAGAACGTGACCGCAGCCGAATCGACGATTCGGGATGCCGACATGGCGGCGGAAACGACGCAGTTCACGAAGTACAACATCCTGCAGCAGGCTGGCATGGCCATGATTTCCCAGGCCAACCAGTCGGCGTCGGAAGTCCTGACGCTGCTGCGCTAAACGGCAGTTCACCGGTGAGGGGGTCGCGCACGCGGCCCCCACGCCACAAACCATGGTTGGTGTGAGATGACGACACCGCTCTCGAGCATCAGCGGCCTGATCTCCGGAATCGATACGTCGAGCCTGATCGACGCGATCATTGCACAGGCACGGCAACCGGCCGTGCAGATGGAGTCGAAGGAAACCGACATCTCGAATCAGCAGGCCGCGCTGACGAGCTACCAAGCGCTGATGACCGCGCTGCAGACGTCGGTGAGTGCGATGGCCGATGGCACCGCGTTTACCGCGACTCAGGCCAGCACGTCGGTGCTGGCGGGGAGCAGCCCGCTCGCCACCGTCACGTCGACGAGCGATGCGACGCCGGCTTCGTACACCCTGCAGGTGACCCAGTTGGCGGCCGCCGCCAAGCTCGGATCGGGGAGCCAGGCCAGCGCCACCACGCCGCTCAACCTGAGCGGCAGCTTCACGATCCAGGGCCAGACGGTCACGCTTTCCGCCAGCGATACGCTGTCGACGCTGCGCGACAAGATCAACGCCCTGAACAGCGGCACCACGCCACTCAACGTGACCGCGTCGATCCTGAGCGTTTCGCCGACCGATAACCGGCTGATCCTGACCAGCAACACCAGCGGCAGCGCTGGCATCGCCCTCGCCGACACGGCAGGCGGCACAGCACTGCAATCGCTCGGCCTGCTCAATGCGACGGAAGCGATTCCGGCTTCGGCAGTCCTGGTCCAGGGCGCCGACGCCAACTTCTCGCTCGACGGCATCGCGCTGGTCCGCAGCAGCAATACGGTGAGCGATGCGATCGCCGGCGTGACGCTGACGCTGACCCAGGCCGACCCGACCAACGTCGCCAAGACGTCGATCTCCGTGGGGCGCGATAGCTCGGCTGCAACCACCACGATCCAGAACTTCGTGACGGCGTACAACGCGGTGGTCAGTTTCGTGCAGGCGCAGGGGACGGTCACCCAGAACAGCGACGGTACGACCACCACCCCGCCGTTGTATGGCGACTCGATGATCCGCGACGTGCGCTCGCAGCTGCCGGCAACGCTGCTGCAGAGCGTATTCGGCGCAGCCGCCGACATGACCACGGTGGCGAGTGTGGGAATCTCGCTCGGCTCCGATGGCAAGCTGACCTTTGACAGCACCAAGTTCGCGACGGCCTTCAGCACGCGGTACAATGACCTGACCGCGCTATTTGACGAGCAGCTGTCGTCGAGCAACAGCGCGCTCACCGCAGTGTCGAGCGGCAATGGCGCAAGCGGCACCTACGATGTCAACATCACGGCACCTGCAACCTATGCGACGCTGAGCACCACCGGTTTCAGCGGTACATATGACGACGGCGGCACGCCTGATGTAGTCACGCTGACCGACACCCAGAACGGCAAGAGCGCGGACGTCACACTGAGCTCCGGCATGACGACCGCACAGATCGTCACCGCAATGCAGACCGCGGCCACCGCGGCCGGCTTGGCGATCAATGTGTCCGCCAACGGCAACGACGTGGTCTTCACCCACCAGAACGCTGGCAGCGCCGCCGGAATTTCAATCACGGCAACCGGGACCGACGATGGCACCGGCGCGGTCTGGGGTATTCCCGCGACCAGCCACGGTACCGATGTGCAGGGTACCATCGGCGGCTTCGTCGCGACCGGCTCGGGATCGATACTGGTGGCCAACACCGGTTCGCCGCTCGCCGGCGTGACGGTGCGCTACGCGGGCAGCGACACGGGCGACGTCGGATCGGTCACCATCAGCGAGGGTGCCGCCGCATCGTTGAACAACTTTCTCGCCAATTACCTGGACACTGCCAGCGGGCAGTTCGATCAGCGCAATGCGGCGCTGGTCACCCAGAACGATTCGCTGGTAAGCCGAGTCGCTGACATCGACGCACGCCTGGCGCTCCAGCGGGCATCGCTGGTGTCGCAGTACGCCGCGATGGAAGCGGCGATTGCAAGCCTCAAGCAGGGCGCTTCATCGCTGCTGGGCAGCCTCGGCGGCACCACCGGCTCCGACACAACCTCTTCTTCGAGCAGCTAAATGAGTTACGGGACGGGCAATCGCTATCGGGAGATGGACGTGATGGCCATGACGCCAGCGCGTCGCCTGGTCATGCTCTATACCCACCTGCTGGTGCAGTTGCGCCAGGCGCGCCGGCATCTTGAACAAGGCGAAATCGAGTTGCGCGGCGAACGGTTGCTCAAGGCTGAGGAGATCGTGCGCGAGTTGCTGATTTCGCTGAACTACGAGGCCGGTGGCAGCCTGGCGCGACAGCTGGCATCGCTCTATGAATGGCTGCTCAAGGAGTTCTCGGCGATCCATCGCAAGCCTGACCTGAAGCGTCTCGATGCCGCGACGAAAATCGTGGCCGAACTGCACGAGGCCTGGGAAGGTGCTGCCAACCAGCTCAGCGGCTTGGCCGAGGCACCGGCCGCGTGAAGCTGGACGAGAAAGAGGACGCGGCCGCGTTGCTGGCGGCCCAGTTGGCCGACCTGGCGCGCTACCGGCATATCCTCGAGGCGCAACGTGCCGTCGTGCGGATGGCGGATGCTGGCCTGCTCGATCGGTTCACCTCCCAGGCGCGTGCCCTGGTCGCCGACATTTCGGTCCGGGATGACCAGCTGCTGTCGTTCCGGGTGGCTGCCCAGACCGCAGCAGCGACCGGTCCACGGGCGGCACGGCTGGCCGACCTCCACGCTGAGGTCCAACGAGAGCGAGCACTGGCCGGCACCGAGGCGCAGACGCTCGCCGCCGAGATCGGCCGGGCGACCCAGGGTGTGGCTGAGCAGATCCAGCGTTCCGGGCGGGCGCTGGAGACCGTCTTCGGAGGGTATGGCAGCGGCTCGCGAGTCAGCGTGCCGAGCCTCTTTGATCGTCGGGGTTGACGCTCATATTCTGGTCAGTTCGACCGATAGAGGAGACGCTCGGTGGTGCCCAGAGGCAGAGGGGCCTATTCTCCGGGACGGTGAGCATTCTTCGGTGAGGTGAGACCATGGCAATCGACCCACTCAACGGCGCTGGCACCGGGGCCGTCAATAATCAGCCATCAACAGTCGCAGCACGCAGCGAAGCGGCTCCTGCGGCGCACCACGGACACGGCGGACACCACAAGAAGGCGGCCGCCTCCGATCAGCTCGACCTGTCCGAGACGGCGACCTCGCTGCCGGTAGGCGATACTGTGCCGACCGGGACGCTGACCGCCGACCAGCTGCAGACGGTGACCCAGAAGCTGGCAAACGGAGACTACAACACGCCGGCCAGCGTCAACCGACTGGCTGATGCCCTGATCGAGACGCCCGGGCTGCTCAACGGTTGAAGCCGGGCATGATGGCTAGTACAACGCCCCGCCGGTGATCCGGCGGGGCGTCGTCGTAGTGGGTCGAAATCAGAGCCGGAGCAAGATCACTCGTCGTCGGTGTCCTCGTCGAAGCTGAACGGGGCTTCTTCCTCGAACTCGTCATCCTCGAAGTCCTCGTCATCCTCGTCGAAATCTTCGTCCTCGTCTTCGGCGGAATCCTCATCATCCTCGTCGAAATCGAAGCCGCCGCCTTCAAACTTCTCCTCCTCTTCGTCCTCGTCGAACCCGCGCCGCATCACGCTGCGCTCCTGTGGCTCTTCGAGGGACGCTTCCCACGCCGACATGGTAGCCTCCGGTGTTCCGACCTTGGGGTAAACCGCCACTTCAGGAATCTGCTGCATCAGGATGCATCCGCGACGCGATTCGCCGCCCGTTGGGACTTCTTCCGGTCGTTCGCCTGCAAGACACGCTTGCGGAGGCGGATATTCTCGGGCGTCACTTCGATCAGCTCGTCCTCGTCGATGTACTCGAGACCGTATTCGAGCGTGATCGGCCGCGGCGGCTCGAGCAGGATGTGATCGTCGGACGCGGTGGTGCGCATGTTGGTCAGCTTCTTTTCCTTGCTGACGTTGACGTCCATGTCGCCCGGACGGGCGCTTTCGCCGACAATCATTCCCTCGTAGACCGACTCGCCGGGGGCCACGAACATCTGGGCGCGTTCCTGCAGGTTGCCGAGCGCGAAGGCGATGACCGACCCTTCGCGATCGGCGACCATGACGCCGCGTTTGCGCCCTGCCAGCGGACCGGCCCACGGCCCGTATTCAAGGAAACGGTGGTTGATGAGCCCGGTACCGCGGGTGTCGGTCATGAACTCCGACCGGTACCCGAAGAGGCCACGCGCTGGAATCTTGAACGTGAGACGAACCATTCCCATCCCCGGATTACGCATCTCGAGCATTTCCGAACGCCGCGGGCCGAGCTTTTCCATCACGACGCCCATGTATTGCTCGGCGACATCGATGGTCAGCTCTTCGTACGGTTCCAGCCGCTCGCCATCATCGCTTTCCCGGAGGATCACCTTCGGGCGTGAGACCTGGAACTCGTAGCCCTCGCGGCGCATCGTCTCCATCAGGATGCCGAGGTGCAGCTCGCCGCGACCGGCAACGGTGTGGGTGTCGGGCGAGTCGGTCGGTTCTACCCGGAGCGCGACGTTGCGCTCGAGCTCCTTGAAGAGGCGATCGCGCAGCTGGCGCGACGTGACGTACTTCCCTTCCCGGCCGGCGAAGGGCGAGTTGTTGACGATGAAATCGACCGAGATGGTCGGTTCTTCCACTGCGATCCCCTCGAGCCGGGCGGGCGAGTCGGGCGCAGTGAAGGTCTTGCCGATTTCGAGCGTCTCGAAGCCAGCTAGCGCGACGATGTCGCCGGCGGCGGCGGCGGCGACTTCGACCCGGTGCAACCCGTCAAAGGTGTAGAGCTTGGTGACGCGACCGCGCTCGACGCCAGGTTCGTCGGATGGGACGAGCCCGGCTTCACCCATCGGCAACAGGACGACCTGGTCGCCAGTGGCAATACGGCCCTGTTCGACGCGACCGATCGCGATGCGGCCGAGGAACGATGAGAAGTCGAGCGTCGACACCAGCATCTGGAAGGGGAGGTCCGGATCGCCGGTCGGGGCCGGCACGGTATCGACAATCGCCTTGAAGAGGGGCTGCAGGTCGGTCCCGGGCGTGTCGAGATCGAGCGTCGCAGTGCCGGCGCGGCTCGACGTATAGAGGAACGGAGCGTTGAGCTGCGCCTCGGTTGCCTCGAGGTCGAGGAAGAGCGAGAGCACTTCGTCGTGGACGCGCAATGGTTCAGCGTCCTGACGATCGATCTTGTTGATCGCGACAATTGGCTGATGGCCGAGCGCCAGGGCCTTGCGGGTCACGAAGCGGGTCTGTGGCATCGGCCCCTCGGCGGCGTCGACCAGGATCAGGACGCCATCGACCATGCGGAGGATCCGCTCGACTTCACCGCCGAAGTCGGCGTGACCGGGGGTATCGACGATATTGATCTTGATCCCGTTCCAGACCACCGAAGTGTTCTTGGCCAGGATCGTGATGCCGCGTTCGCGTTCGAGCGGATTGGAGTCCATCACCCGTTCGTCGACGTGCTGGTTGGCACGGAAGGCGCCGGCCTGGCGGAGAAGCTGGTCCACCAGCGTGGTCTTGCCGTGATCGACGTGGGCGATGATGGCGATATTGCGAATCTGCAGAACGACGTCCCTGGTCAAAAGCTGATAGCAACGGGCGTTGGTGCCCCGGACCAGCCATCAGCCAACAGCCAACGACCGCTCCCGGCGGCATATATAGACGCCCCTCCATACCGCCGCAAGCCGACTAATGGGCGTGCGAATGCCCATGGTGCGCGTGGTCGTGGTGGCCGGCGCCCCCGGCGGTCGCAAAACTCTCGTCGTCGCCACAGAGTTCCCCACGGCATTCGGCCCGTGTCTCCAGCTGGATGGTGACGTGGCGGATGCCCATTTGCTGCATGCAATCCTCCATGTCGTGGAGCACGGTGGGGTGGGTCGCGAGATCGGGAACGACCGCGTGGGCGCTCATGGCAATGAGGCCGCTGGTCACGGTCCAGACGTGCAGATCGTGGACCCTGTCGACACCGTCGACGAGCAGTAGCCGCTGCTCGACTTCGGTGGGGTGCAGGTGTGCCGGCACACGATCGAGGAGGATCTGCCCGCTTTCGGCAATCAGGCGCCAGGCGCTGCGCAGGATCAGCAGCGAGACGAGCACGGAGATGATCGGATCGACCCGCAGCCAGCCAGTGAAATAGATCACCAGCGCGCCGACGATCGCCCCGATCGAGCCGAGCACGTCGCCCATGATATGGAGGTAGGCGCCGCGAGCATTGAGGTTGTGCTGGTGCGAGCCGTGCAGCACGCGCAGCGAGAGCAGGTTGACGATCAGGCCCGCCACGGCGAGGCCACCGAAGAGGGTGGCATCGATCGGGTGCGGGTGATTGAAGCGGTCGATTGCCTCGATGGTGATCCAGCCGCCGATGGCGAAGAGCATCACGCCGTTCGCCATCGCGGCCATGACTTCCCAGCGGAGGTTGCCAAAGTGCTGGGCAGCGCCCTCGCGGCGCCGGGCGACGCTCGCGCCGAAGAGCGCCAGACCGAGGGCCGCGACGTCGGTCAGCATGTGGCCACCTTCGGCCATCAACGTGAGGGAGCCGCTCAGCCAGCTGCCAACGATCTCAACGGCCGTAAAGAGGGCCGTGAGGCTCATCACGATTGCCAGCTTGCGCGGGACACCCGTCAACCGGCTAACCTTCGGTGTCATGCCAGCTTCCGCCGCCTTGGGAATCATCGGGGTCCTTGCCCTGGTCTTCGCGAACGCCTTTTTCGTGGCGGCCGAGTTCGCGCTCGTGTCGGCGCGCAAGAGTCGTCTCGAGGAGATGGCTCGCGACGGCAACCGCAAAGCTATGCTCGCCATGAAGGCGGTCCAATCCCTCGACCGGGTCATTTCAGCGACCCAGCTGGGGATCACCCTGGCCTCCCTCGGCCTGGGCGGCGTGGGTGAACCGGCGTTGGCGCGGCTGGTCGAGGGACTCTTTCACAACCTGCCGGCGGCGGCCGCAGCGATCGCCACCCACGGGCTGGCGGTGGCCCTCGCATTCACGATCATTACCACCCTGCACATCATTCTCGGCGAATTGGTTCCCAAGGCGATTGCCCTGTTGCATGCTGAAGCGGTGGCATCGTGGCTGGCCGCCCCGCTGCTGGGGTTCGCCTGGGTGATGCATTACCCGATCGCCGTCCTGCGCGGGTCGGCCAACTGGCTGTTGCGCCGCCTCCACATGACGCCGTTGTCGGAGCACGAGCCGCTGCATTCGCCGGAGGAGATCCGGATCCTGGTCGAGCAGTCGGGAGAATCAGGATCGCTGGAGGCGAGCGACGCGCGGCTGCTGGAGGGCGTCTTCGAGTTCAGCGAAAAGACGGCCGAGGAGGTGATGACGCCGCGGACCGAAATGAGCACCATGGAGGCCGACCTGCCGATGACGGCGGCGGCGGATGTGGTGGCAGCGACCGGTCGGTCGCGCTACCCGGTGTATCGCGACTCGCTCGACGAAATCATTGGCGTCGTGCATGCCAAGGACGTTTTGCGCGCGCTGCGGTCAGAGCCGGACGCGTTGATCCGCGACATCGTGCGGCAGCCGCTCTTCGTGCCCGGCACGCGGGAAGTCGAGGACGTGCTGGCCGACATGAAGCGCCTGAAGACCCATCTGGCGGTGGTGCTCGACGAATACGGCGGCACGGCGGGCCTGGTGACAATGGAAGACCTGCTGGAGGAGATCGTCGGCGAAATCTATGATGAACATGATCGCGTCAAGCGGGTGACGCGTGGCATGAAGGATGGCGCGGTCCGCCTCGACGGGGCGTTACCGGTGAGCGAGTTCAATCATCGGTTTGACGCCGAGCTGGATGACACGGACTACACCACGCTGGGCGGCTTCCTCTTCGGGCAGCTGGGCCGGTTGCCCCAAGTCGGCGACAAGGTGGTGGTGGGACGGTATCAGTTCGAGATCGCGGCGATGTCCGGTCGCCGCGTCGACACCGTGCTCATGAAGACTGAACCAGTCGCCGAGGCTGATCAACTTCTGTCGAATGGCCCCGGCTGAAACTGGTCGCGATCCTTCATCCGCACGACCGGATTGCGGGGCGGAAACGCGTTGAAGCGGAAGATGTGCCAGAACGCTGCCACGCCGTCTTTCCAGCCGATCTTCTTCCCTTCTTCATACGTTCGCCCCGAATAGGAGATCGGCAGCTCCCAGATGCGGGCGCGCGCCTGCGCCAATCGCGCGGTGATCTCAGGCTCGAAACCGAACCGATCCGTGGTGAGGACCAGCTTTTTCATCAGTGGAGCGCGCACCAGCTTGTAGCAGGTTTCCATGTCGGTCAGGTTCAGGTCGGTGAACATGTTCGACATCAACGTGAGCAGCGAGTTGCCGACCGAGTGCCAGAAGTAGAGTACCCGGTGCGGGCCCCCCAGGAAGCGCGAGCCAAACACTGCGTCAGCGCGGCCGGATTCGATCGGACCGAGGAGCGAGGGAATCTCCATGGGGTCGTATTCCAGGTCGGCGTCCTGCACGACGATGACGTCGCCGGTGGCAGCGGCGATCGCCGTGCGAATGGCGGCGCCCTTGCCGCGATTGACCGGGTGGCGCAGCGCCTGGTCGATCTTCCCTTCTTCCTTGAGCCGCTCCAGAATCGCGAGGCTGCCGTCCGACGATGCATCGTCGACGCAGACGATCTCCTTGTCGAGTGGCACGGCGCGGACCTGCTCGATCAGCATTTCGAGGGTGCGGGCCTCGTTGTACACCGGGATCAGGATCGAAACGCGCAGGGTCATTGCAAACGGCTCCGCGTGGCCAGGTCGAGGGCGAGAGTGAGGGCGGCGCGCATGCTGGATGGATCTGCACGCCCCGTGCCGGCAATGTCCATCGCCGTGCCGTGATCGGGAGAGGTGCGCACGAAGGGTAGCCCGAGGGTGACATTTACGCCGGATCCGAACGAGGCGACCTTGATGGCGGTCATGCCGACATCGTGGTAGGGCGCCAGCACCGCATCGAACTCGCCGCCCATCGCCCGGACGAACACGGTGTCAGCCGGAAGCGGTCCCGCCGCTCCGAGTCGTTCGGCGGCGGGGAGAAGGATGCGGGCTTCCTCATCGCCGAAGAGACCCTGTTCACCGGCGTGCGGGTTGAGGGCGCAGAGCGCCAAGCGCGGCGACGGAATGCCAAACCAGCGCTGCAAGGCGCGGCGGGTGACTTCACCGGTGCGCACGACCCGATCGGCGGTGAGCAACAGCGGGACATCGCGCAGCGCCACATGCGTCGTGACCAGCACGACCC
Source organism: Gemmatimonadales bacterium (assembly GCA_036499125.1). Lineage (GTDB taxonomy): Bacteria > Gemmatimonadota > Gemmatimonadetes > Gemmatimonadales > GWC2-71-9 > Palsa-1233. Next base: position 64,120 of record DASYEH010000012.1, on the reverse strand, counting down.
GTAGACGGTCGCTGGTCAGCATCATTGCCACGTCGCAGCCACCAGCCAGCTCAGCGAGCCATTCGGTGTGGCCGGGATAGGGAAAGCCTGCGAGATGGAGCGCGTGCTTGTCGGCGGGAGCGGTGACAATGGCGTCGACGTCACCGGCCAGGGCCAGCGCGGCCGCCTGCTGGATGGCACGCCCGGTGATGAGGCCGGCCTCGGCCGAGATTCGTGCTCCGGCAGCCGTGCCGTGCCAGCTGCCGGTTGCGATCCGCCGCTGGGCCGGAATCGCCGCAATCTGTTCGCGGGCGCCAATCAGGGTGATGTCGGCATCGACGCCGGTGGCAAGAACCTTGGCCGTGATTTCGGGCCCGATGCCGCGCGGATCACCGAGGGTGATGGCGACGCGGGCCCGCTCGGTCACGGTTCGCGAACGTCGACGTACGTCTGCTTGCGAAGCTGCGAGATGTAGTCCTGCTCGCCCAGGAGAATGCCGAGCAGCTTGCGCAGCTGCTCCTTGACGTCGTCGTAACTGCGCGGGCCCGGCGGCGAACGACGGGTCACCTCTACCACGGCCCACTTGGTCCGCATCGGGTCGCCGTCAAACGACGGCAGCGGAAAGGGCTGGCTGAACTGGCCACTATCGACCCCGGCGAGTCCGGGACCGTATGCCTTGCCGGCGGGGTCGGCAAGAAACGCGTCGATCGGCAGGTTCTGCGATTCCTTCTCTTCGGACGGGTCGGTGTAGAGGTGCTGCAGCGAGTCAAACAAGGCACCATGCACCAGGTCGTCACGAATCCGGCTCGCCAGCGCATGCGCCGCAGCCTGAGCCGCCGAGTCGGGTTCGGGACTGATCAGGATATGACGGGCCTTGATCTCGCCCGGCTGAATCCGTTCGACCTGGATGATGTGATACCCATAGGGGCTTTCGACGACGTCGGAGATCGTTCCGATCGGCAGGGCGAAGGCGGCAGCCTCGAACTCTGGCACCATCTTGCCGCGCCGAAACCAGGGCAACTCGCCGCCATCAGCGCGCGACTCCGGGTCCATCGAGAACTTTCGCGCGAGGGTATCGAAGCTCGCGCCGGCTCGCAATACCGTCACCAGTGAATCAGCCAGCGCGCGGGCGCGGGCCCGTTCAGCGGGCTGGGCGCGCGGCGCCACAATGATCTGGCGGAGCGAAATGCTCGCCGGATAGTTGCCGAACATGGTGGGATCGGAGTCGTAGAAGGCCCGCATCTCCTTCTCGCTCGGCGTCATCGGCTTGAGCTTGCCATCGTCGTTGAGTTGCTGACGGTAGCGATTGACCTCGAGCACCTTGCGTTGCTTCTCGACCAGTGAAGCGCGCCAATCGTCTGGCGTGGCAAAGCCGATCTCCTTGACGCCGGCGCGGTACTGCGCCTCGGTCGGGAACTGCTTGCGGGCGCTTTCGATGGTCTGGTCGACGGCCTGGTTCACTTCCTGATCGGTCACCTTGATGGTGGTGTCGGTCAGCGCCTGCTTGTAGAGAAGCTGGAAGGCGATCAGGGTATCGACATAACGGCGCGCGACGCGCGGAAAGACCTTGGCGTATTCGAGTGGATCCTTGACCTGGTCGGGGAGATGTTCTTCGCCCTTGGAGACGCGCGCGAAAACCTCCTCGGAGACTTCCGACCAGAGAATCGGCGTGTTGCCAACCACTGCCACGATGCGATCAACCGACAAGGTGTCACCGGCGCCCTGGGCAGATACCCGACTGGCCGCAACCCCGAACAGGGCTGCGGCCAGCAGGGTGAAACGTCCTGCCTGAATCACGGCCGGGCCGGTGGCTGCGCTCCGCCGACGGGCGGTCCACCCGCGGCGGGCTTGACGACGCCGGTGTCGCCACCTGGCATGGCATTCGGCGTGCCGGCGGCCTTGGCGCTATCGGCGGCGTGCTTGGTCTTGGCCATGTCGACAGCGCGCTGCAGTGCCACCGAGTTGAAGGTCGGCTTGTAGCGGTCACGCAGCACAGCGGCGAGGCTGCCCGGCAATGGCTTCGGCGGCGCCTTCATGGCGACCAGGTCATTGAAGTACTGGTCGACCTTTTCGGCGGCGGCCTTCTTGCGATCGCTGACGCTGGCCTTGGGATCGAGCACCGCGTCGGTCAGCCCGAGCGTCGCCTTGATGCTGTCGACCTGCGCCGAGAAGCCCTGGACCATCTCTTTCCACTCTGCGGCGGTGAGATGGACGTTGTTCTTGCTGGCCTCGAGCAGGACGACTTCATTGGTGCCGAGCATGCGGGCGAAGTTGGTCAGCATCGAGTCGGGCGATCCCTTGAGTCCTGCCAGCTGCTGCGGACCCTGCGCGGGATCGGACGAGACATAGGCGTTGACCCAGTGCGCCAGTCGGCCCATGGTCAGGCTGCCGCCCTTGTAGTTGACGAGCACGGTGCTGCTGTTCTCGTTGCCCTGCACGTCGTCAAGCGCCTGACGGATGTGCGCCGCGGCGCCGGCGTCGACCTTGACCTCGTACTGCTTGGCGATGTCGTCGTAGTAGCTCTTCGCGGCGGTGTCGGCCACGGCGCGAGTCAGCGAGTCACGCCAGATCTTGCGAGACTCGTCGTCGCTCGGGCGGCGAATGATGTGATAGCCAAAGTGACCCTTGACCAGGCCGGAGACTTCGCCCGGCTTGAGGTTCTTGAGCGCCTCGGCGAACGGCTTGTCCCAGATATTGAGGGGCTTGAGGCCGTACCAGCCGCTATCCGCCCTGGAACCCGGATCGTCGGTGTTGGCGATCGCGACCACGCCGAAGTTGGCACCGCCCTTGATCTGGGCCAGGAGGTCCTGGGCCTTCTTGAGCGCCTTGTCCTTGTCTTCCTTGGGCGCCAGCGAGTCCACCTGCACCAGGATGTGCTGCACCGCGCGGACCTGATCGGCCTTGTAGGCCGCTTCGACGTCCGCGTCGGAGATCTTGGTGCGTCGAGCGATCACCGTATCGAGCCAGCGTGACGCCGTCACGTTGGTGATCGGGATGAACATCGCCTGCGAGACCAGCGCTGAGTCCGGGGTGAGCTTGTTCTCGGCCAATGCCTGCGAGAAGAGCGTCACGTCGGTCCACAGCGTCGTGATGAAGTTGCCGAGCTTCACGTCGTACGTCACCGGACCGCGAATCGCGGTCATCAGGTCAGATAGACGCTGCGCCGGCAGCTGCTGCCCGGCAGCGGACTCGACTGCATCGGTGTGCGTGGTGAACATGCCGCACCCTGCCAATACCGCCGCCAGGCCCAACACCACCATCATCTTACGCCGCATCGGACTCCCCAAGAGTTTGTGAATGTCGTGCCGGTCTCACACTGCTACCTGCCGCAGCGCCCGGACCAGCGAGGGCACCAGCGGTTCTCCGCCGAGTCGCAACAGGCGGAGCGAAAGTGGAACCGTCCGGCGCACCTCAGCGGCGAGCTGGACATCGTCGAGCGCCTGCGTGAGCCCCGCCATGCGCGGAGCGGCACCAGCCCGGAAGGTCAGGCGGGCTTCGTCGCCCCGTACCAGCACATGCTGGAGGCCCAGTCGCGCACCCATCGTGCGCAGGCGGCCCATGTCGAGCAGGGCATCAGCCTCGGGCGGGAGGGGTCCGAACCGCTCGCGCAGTTCGGCCCGCAGATCATCAATGTCGCCCGGTGCGGACGCGCGCGCCAGTCGCCGGTAGAGGTCGAGCTTGATCCCGTCATCGGGGACGTAGCTGTCCGGGAGGTGCGCCGCCGTGTCGAAGACCACATCGGGAGGCTGGGGGGCCTCGCCCTGGACCTGGCCCTTCATCGCCGTGACGGTCTCCTCCAGCCAGCGAAGGTAGAGGTCGAAGCCGACCGCCTGGGCGTGACCCGACTGTTCCGACCCGAGCAGATTGCCGGCACCACGCAACTCCATGTCCTTGAGGGCGATGCGATAGCCCGCTCCCAGGTCGGTATGATGCTCCAGCACCTTCAAACGTTCCTCGGCCGCCAGGTCGATGGTATCGGGCACCAGCAGGTAGCAGTAGGCCCGCCGGTGCGATCGGCCGACCCGGCCGCGCAGCTGATAGAGCTGGGCCAGACCGAGCCGGTGGGCGTCGTGGACGATCATCGTGTTCGCATTGGTAACGTCGAGTCCCGATTCCACGATCATCGTCGACACGAGAATGTCGAGATCGCCGGAGACGAAACGCTGCATGACGGCTTCGAGTTCATCAGCCGGCATCTGGCCATGTCCAAGGCCGACGCGTGCCCGCGGCGCCAGGCTGCAGGCGCGGGCCACGATGGTCGCGATCGTTTCGATCCGGTTGTGGACGATGAAGACCTGACCGCCGCGATCGAGTTCGCGGGCGATCGCCTCCTCGAGGAGTCCATCATCCCACGGTTCAACGAAGGTGAGGATCGGCGAGCGATCGCGCGGCGGCGTTTCGATCACGGTCATGTCACGCAGACCGGCGAGTGACATGTGCAGGGTGCGCGGAATCGGTGTCGCGGTGAGCGTAAGCACATCGACGGCGAGACGGAGTTGCTTGAGGCGCTCCTTGTGCTTGACGCCAAAGCGATGTTCTTCATCGACAATCAGCAGGCCGAGATCATGGAAGAGCACGTCGCGCGACAGAATCCGATGGGTGCCGATCACGATATCGAGTTCACCGGCCGCCAACTTGCGCGCCGTCTCCTTCTGTTCGCGCGCGGTACGGAAGCGGGACAGGACTTCGATCTTGACCGGATAGTCGGCGAGGCGGTCGGCGAAGGTCTTGAAGTGTTGCTCCGCCAGGATCGTGGTCGGCACCAGCACGGCGACCTGTTTGCCACCCTGCACCGCCTTGAATGCCGCGCGCACGGCCACCTCGGTCTTGCCGTAGCCGACGTCGCCGACCAGCAATCGATCCATCGGTGCGGGGCGCTCCATGTCGCGCTTGATGTCGTCGGTCGCCTTGCGCTGGTCGGGCGTGTCTTCGTAGAGGAACGCTGATTCGAGTTCGCGCTGCCAGCGGGAGTCGGGCGGAAAGCCGTACCCGGCGACCGATTTGCGGCGGGCGTAGAGATCGAGAAGCTCGGCGGCCATGGCCTGAATCGCCTGGCGAGTCTTCTCGCGCACCTTGCGCCACTGGGTGCCCCCAATGCGGTGCAATCGTGGCGGTGGCGCGTCGCCATCATTGTCGGCCGCGCGGTATCGCTCCAGCTGGTCGAGGCGATAGAGCGGCACATTGAGGCGGTCGCCGCCTTCGTATTCGAGGACGGCGACTTCGATGACACCGCCCTCGACGGTGATCGCCGCAATGCCGCGGTAGATCCCGATGCCGTGGTCGAGATGCACGACATAGTCACCGAGGGAGAGCGCGCCGGTGATGGTCGACGGCGCCGCCTGCCGATAGCGACGGGCGCGGCGCAGTCGCCGCGCACGACGGAAGATTTCGTGATCGGTGAGGACCCGCAGCGTCGGCATGACGAAACCACCGTCGAGCGCGCCGACCACCAGCGTGGTTCCCGCCGGACGAAAGCCGTTCTCCTCCAGCAGCTCGTCGAGGCGTTCACGCTGGCCTTCGTTGTCGCAGAGAATCAGCGTTGGCGTGCCCTGGCCCAGCATGGCGCGCAGGCGACCGAGATCGCGATCAACCCGGTCAGGCGGGAAGAATCCGAGCTGCAGTCCCGGTGGCTCGTCGCGCAGGGTCAGGCGTGCAAAGGCCTCGCGCCGAGTGCTCCAGTCATCAGGGCTGACAAAGAGATCACTCCGCGACGGCACTTCCTCGCCCAGGCGGCGGGCAATGTCGAGATGGTGCTCCGCTTCGCGCCACGCCCGCTCGACCTCTTCCTGATCGGGATGGGCGCTGTCTTCGATGAGGAGCGTGTCCGCCGGCAGCAGGTCGAGCAGCGAACGGCGCGCGACCAGGCCACCCGAATGATCGACCACTGTGGCACTGCGAATCGGGAGCACGGTGACGTCGGGAAGTTCTTCGCCCGAGCGTTGTGTCGTCAGGTCGAAGGCGCGGATCGAACTGACGGTGTCGCCCCACCATTCGATCCGGGCAGGTAACGCCATACCGAAACCGTACAGGTCGACGATGCCGCCGCGCACCGAGAACTCGGCAACTTCGGCGACCGAGGTGACGCGACTGTAGCCCATCGCTTCGAGTGCGGCGACCACGTCGCGCAGCGGCTGCTCACCGTTGACCGCAACGTGCAGACGCAACGCTTCGAGCGCGGCCGGCACGGCGGTACGCTCGGCACTGGCACGGGCGGTCGTGACGAGGACGCGGACTTCACCGCGGAGGAGGGCCTCGATGGTTTCGATCCGCTCGCCAGCGATCTCGAAATGCGGTTCGTCCTCGCCGAGTCCTTCGCGTTGCGGATAGAGTGCCACGCCACCGCTGGCCAGATGCTGCAGGTCGGTGAACCAGCGCTCGGCATCGCCGGGGGTGGTGGCGATGACGGTGACCAACCGGCCAGCGCCGAGGCGCTCGGCGAGCCAGGTCGCAAGGACGGCGCCGGCAGAGCCAGGCACCCCGCCCAAGGCGAGCACCTGGCCACGACGAGGCAGCTGCTCGGCGAGGGCATGCACCGTCGCGCAGCGGGCAAAGGCATCAAGGATGGGACGGAGTGTCACTGAGGCGGTAACGTAGGCCACGCCGCGAGGCGCGTCAAACCGCTGCGGCTCGCCGCGCGAAAGCGCCAGTCAATATCATCTCGACCAGTGCACATGCCAGGGCGAGGCCGAGCAGCACGCCACGCAGGTCGCCCCGGCCGCCAAAAGCGAACGCCTCGCGCGCTCCGCCAGCCAGCGGAGCGGTGCGACTACCGGGCCAGAGAGCGGCGAGTTGGGCATTGGTAGCGTGCACAAGATTCGAGACCCGAGGATCAGAATGAGCGGCAAGGGCACCTACCGTGTCATGGCCGGTGAGCAGAAACCAGGCGCCTGGTGCGGTCGGGGTCCAGGGACCCGGTTGCGTGGCAAGAGCGGTGCTGTCGTGCACGGCGGTCGTCACCTGGCTACCCACGGCACTCGGCTCGCCGACGACGACATCGGCGGAGAGCAGGTCGCCTCGTACCGAGCGAGTCAGCATGGCGTCGAGCAGCGGGACGAACTCGGCGGAGAGCGGCAGCGTCGTCCAGGCCGGATCGGGACGTGAACCGAGCAGCAGCAGGTTGCCGGTCCGGACCAACCACGGGGCGCCGCCGACGGTGGCGAGCAGGTCGCCGTCGTGACCGACCGGTTCGAGCGTCACGCGGCGGGTGACGTCGACGCGCGACGCGATGACCGCCCCACTGTCGACTCGCTCCGCCCCGGTCACCAGCGTACCGAAACGCCATGTGGCGCCACGCTGTTGCAGCTGTCGGTTGACGGCGGGGATTTGCGCAGCATCCGACGGCGGGAAGAGAATGCTCGGCCCGGGGCCAAGATCGCCAAGATGGACACCACTGCCGCGGCGAATGCGGCCGTCGGCGACGAGGGCTTCGGCCGCCGCATTGAGAAATCGATCGCTGGGATCCCACGTCACGGCTGCGGGCGGTGTGATCTGCACCGGAATCGAACGACTGTCGTCGAGGCGAAACTCATCGGGCGGCAGCGTTGCCGTGATCGTCAGCCAGCCAATGGCGAGCGGGCCGATTCGCGCCGTGGTATTGACGCCCGGCACGACCAGCAGCTCGCGCACGGCGCGGCCATTGATTGCCAACGTCACCGGCACGGCTGCCGTGTCGCTCGACACGATATTGAGCGAGATGCGCCCGCCTGCTGGCCCCCAAGGCTGCACGCCCGCTGACATCTGCGTGATGCCTCGATTGGCCGGTGCGGCCGCCTCTGGATGGAGCACCAGCAGCGATCCAGATCCCTGAATTGCGGTCAACGCGCTCGACGGTAGCGAGGTCACGACGACGACCCCGCCGGGCCGACCACTGGCGCGAACGACCTGACGCGCCGCGGTGACGGCGTGACCGAGATCCCAGCGTATCGGGTCGACATGAAGCGCGGTCAGCGTGTTGCGGAGGTCGGCCGCACTGCCGGCGCGAACCACGCCGTCGGCGGTCACCAACCAGAGGCGATCGCTCGCCGTGGCACGATCGAGCACCTGGTTGGCAGCACGGACCAGTGCGGCAAGCACCGGTTCACCATCGACCACCGCCCCACTCGGCGCCGAGTTGTCGACCAGGAGCACCAGCGCGCTCGGCGCGTGAGGGCCAATCCCGCTGTGACGCCAGGTCGCGCCGGCGGCGGCGAGCACCAGCGCGACGATCAACAGGGTGCGGACCAACAGCAATAGCCAGTGCTGAAAGCGGAGCCGCCGCTGTTGCGCGCGCGCGGCGTCCTGCAGGTAGCGAACGGCCGGAAAGAGCTGATCGACCGCCTCGTGATGCTGGACGAGATGCAGCAGCAGTGGCAGTGCCGCCGCGACCAGACCGATCAGCACCCACGGCAGCGTGAATCCGATCACCGGGCGAGGGCCTGGCCGAGGGCAGTGCCGAAGGGCAGGTCCGTCGATACCAGCGCGTAGCGCATGCCGGCGGCACGACAGGCGTGACGCCAGTCGCGCACGGCCTGCTGCACCGTTTCACGATAGGCGGTAGTCCATTCGCCCGGCGCCAGCGTCACGCTGGCCGAGGATTCCGGGTCGAGGAACCGGGTCTCTCCGCCGGGCGCAAGTTCGAGTTCAGCGGGGTCAGCAATATGCAGCACGAGCACCTGATGCCCACGGTGGCGGAGGTAGCGGAGCGCCTTGAGCGCGAGTGGGCGGTCGAGCAGCAAGTCGGAGATGAACACCACCAGCCCGCGCCGGCGGAGCGCCGCGACGACCTGGCGAAGCGCCGGCTCGGCGGCGGTCGCGTGGCCGGCCTCGGTAGCAGCGAGCGCACGCGCCAGCGTCAGCCAGTGTGCCGATGTGCCGCGCGCAGGCGTCATGCTTCGTACCTGTTCGTCGAAGGTGATCAGGCCAACGGCGTCGTGCTGGCGGACGAGCACGAGGGCAAGCGCGGCTGCCAACCGCGCCGCATAGTCGAGCTTGGTCAGGCGGTCAGGGGCACCGCGCCAGCCCATCGACGCACTGGCATCGACGACCAGCATGGCGCGGAGGGAGGTTTCTTCCTCGAACTGCTTGACGTAGAGGCGATCGGTGCGGGCCAACAGCTTCCAGTCGATGTAGCGTGGCTCGTCGCCCGGTTGGTAGGGACGGTGCTCCGCGAACTCGACCGAAAAGCCCCGGCGCGCGGAACGATGGAGGCCCGCCAGAAATCCGGCGACCACCCCTTCGGTGGTCACCTCGATCCCGCCGAGCCGAGCGACATCCTCGGGCTGCAGCAGGTCGGGGCGAAAGGCAGCATCGCTCGGGCTGGATCGGGGCATGCGCGGGGAACGTATCGACGGCCGCCGGAGCGGGCAACGCGTCGGTCCGAAGGGTCGTCCTATCTTTCGTTCACTTGTCCCGCTCTGGAGAGTGCATGACCACTCGCACCGTCGTCGCTTTGGTCGCTATGCTGGCGTTGGCCGGGTGCGGCCACGCCCCGCCCGCGCCGGTACCGAAGCCTGCGACCCCCTATGCAGACGATCTGGAAATCCGGGCTGCCGCCGACGCGATTACCCCCGCCGCGGTGCTGGCCCGCCTCTCGGTGATCGCCGACGACTCGATGGAGGGGCGCAACACGCCGAGCGTGGGGCTGGAAAAGACGGCGCATTACCTGGCCGCCAACTACCAACGGTGGGGCCTCCAGCCGGCGGGCGACAGCGGCACATGGTTCCAGCGCTACACCATCGAGCGGGTGCGGCCGGCAGCGGCCGCCTCGTTCCTGCAACTGCGTCAGGGTACCACGACGACGACCCTGCGATTCGATCAATGGGCGACCGCGACCGGACCGATGACTGGCCAACCGATCAGCGCGCCGGCGAAGCTGATTGGCGGTACCGCCACATCCGCGGATATCGCGGCGCTCAACCTCGCGGGCTTCATCGTCTTCTTCGTGCAGCAGCCGGAGCGCGCCACGATCAACGCGCAGATCGTTCGCGCCATCGCGCAGCAGCATCCGCTCGTGATCGTCAACGTCGTGGCGACCGACGCGGCCGCGTTCCAGGCGCGGGTCGCGACTGCGATGCGGGAAGGCAATCCACGTCCGATCGTGGCAGGCGTCGCGGCCACGGGGCCGCTGGTCATCACGGCGCATGACACCCTCTTTGCCGGTGACGTCAATCGTCCGGATTTCCGGGCATTGCGGGAGGCCCATCATCCGGTCGTGATGAATGTGCCCTCGGCGATCACGGTCACGGCGCAGGCGACCGAAGAAGTCGTTTCCACCGGGTCGGCGCCGAATGTGGTGGCCGTTGTCGAGGGCAACGATTCGCTGCTCAAGCATGAGTACGTCATTTTTTCGGCGCACATGGACCACATCGGGCGCGCAGGGGACGGCGTTGGCGGTTGCACCGCGAAAGGCGCAGACAGCATCTGCAACGGTGCCGATGATGATGGCTCGGGCACTACCGGCGTGATGTCAATCGCCGAGGCGGTCGCTCGCCTCAAGGGGCGGACGCATCGCTCGATCGTGATCCTGAATGTGTCGGGTGAGGAAAAGGGTCTGCTCGGTTCGGCCTATTTTGCGGCGCACCCGACAGTACCGTTGGCGCAGGTTGTCGCCGACATCAACATGGACATGATCGGGCGCAACAATCCCGATTCGATCGTGGTGATCGGCAAGGAGCATTCCGATCTGGGGGCGACCCTGGCCGGCGTGCAAGCCAGCCACCCCGAGCTGCACCTCACCGCCGCTGACGACATCTGGCCCGCCGAGAACTTCTACAGCCGGTCGGACCACTTCAACTTCGCCCGGATGGGTGTGCCGGTGCTCTTCTTCTTCAACGGTGTGCATCCCCAGTATCATCAACCCGACGATGAAATCAGCCTGATCGACACCAGCAAGATCTGCCGCGTGGCCCAGCTGGCGTTCTATCTCGGTGTGACGATTGCGGACACGCCGATACGTCCGAAATGGAATCCGGCGAGCTACCAGCAGATCGTCGTCGAGCAGCGAGCACCCTGACCGCCACCACACCGATCCGGAAAGACCGTTTCCCATGACGCAGACGCTCGACGAGTTCAATGCCTTTCGGGCCCGGATGAACGACGTCATCCTCGGCGCTGGCAACCTGACACTCAATCGCTTTTTTGCGCTGGATCATCGCGCCTATGAACCGGGCGCGCTCGGCACGCGGACCAAGGAGATGCTGGGCCTGGTCGCCAGCATGGTGCTGCGCTGCGACGACTGCATCACGTATCACGTCGTACGCTGCCACGAAGAAGGCGTGACGCGGGAAGAGTTTCTTGAAATCTTTGGCGTGGCGTTGATCGTCGGCGGCAGCATCGTGATTCCGCATCTTCGCCGCGCGATGGACCGGCTGGAGACGCTGCAGGCCTAGCGCGCCGGCGCCTTGCTGCTGGTTGACAGGAGCACGCCGGCGACAATGAGCAACCCGCCGAGCAAGTCGCCCAGGCCCGGTTTCTCGTGCAGGATCACCACCGCAATCAGCGTGGCAAAGAGTGGGACGATCGTGTTGTAGAGCGCGGTGCGCGCCGCGCCGATCGTACCGATCCCACGGGTCCAGAGCACGTACGCGACGACCAGGGACAACAATGCCGAGTAGAGCACCCCACCCCACCCCGCCCACGACACCGTGTGCCAATGCGTGTGCAGCAGCGCAGGAATGCCGAGCACGAGCAATCCGGGTGTGCCGGTGTAGACCGTCCATGCCGTGATTTGCAGCGGTGACATCGGCAGCGCGTAGCGTCGCAGCATCAGGGTATAGGCGGCCCAGAAGAGCACCGCGCCGAGCAGCAGGGCGTCGCCGGCGCCGACGCTGGTGTCGATCCCGCCGCCGCGCGCGAGCACGACCACGCCAACACCAATGGTGGCAATCAGCACGGCGATCCGCTGGCGGTGGGTGACGTGCTCGATGCCAAGCATGCCGGCGCACCAGGTCACCAGCGCAGGCATGCCGGCCAGGATCAGGGAGCTCTTGGTGGCGGAGGTCCGGTCGAGCCCCTCGACGAAACAGAACTGGTAGATGGTGTTGCCGATCACGCCAGTCCACACCAGCGGCCAGAACGCGCCGCGAGGGAGCGGCACTCGCCCCTCGACGATCCGCGCCACCAGCCAGATTGCCACCGATCCAATGGCAAACCGGATCGCGGTAAAGGCCAGCGGGTCGAGTTGGGTGAAGGCGATCTTGGCCGCGGTAAAGTTGCCGGCCCAGAAGAGGACGACGAGGAGCAGTCCCACCTCGGGCGACAGGTGGCGGGCGGTTGCGGATTCTGGCGGCACGGAAGGCAGAATATAGGGGAGCGGCCCGCCCCATCTGCCCCACCTATATTGCCGCCATGTTCCAGTCCCGCGTGCGCAACTTCTGCATCGTCGCCCATATCGACCACGGCAAGTCGACCCTGGCCGACCGGCTGATCGAAATTACCGGCACGGTGGCGAAGCGCGACATGAAGGAACAGCTGCTCGACACCATGGACCTGGAGCGGGAGCGCGGCATCACGATCAAGCTGAACGCCGTCCGGATGAGCTACGCTGCCCGGGATGGCCAGGAGTATGAACTCAACCTGATCGACACGCCCGGACATGTCGACTTCACGTATGAAGTCTCCCGATCGCTGGCGGCCTGCGAAGGGGCAATTCTCGTCGTGGACGCCTCGCAGGGGATCCAGGCCCAGACGCTGTCGAATCTCTTCCTCGCCCTGGATGCGGGGCTCGAGATCATCCCGGTACTCAACAAGATCGACCTGCCGGGTGCCGAGCCCGAGCGACGCGCCCAGGAGATCATCGACCTGATCGGTGCGCGGCGCGAGGAGATTCTCGCTGTCTCCGCCAAGGACGGCACCGGTGTGGCGGAGCTGCTGGAGGCGATCGTCGCGCGCATCCCGGCACCGCGCGGGACACTCGACGCGCCGCTGCGGGCGTTGATCTTTGATTCGTACTACGATCGCTACCGGGGCGTGATCCCGAGCGTGCGCGTCGTTGACGGCACCCTCAAGGCGGGGATGCAGATCGCCTTTGGCGCGCACCCCGGCGACGTGTACGATGTCGCCGAAGTCGGGCTGCTGGCGCTCGGGCAGCGACGGACAGCGGCGCTGCAGGCGGGCGAGGTCGGCTATTTCGTCGCCAATCTCCGTGACGTGCGCGACGCCCGGGTCGGCGACACCATTCTTGATGCCAGCAATCCGGCGCAGGAGTTGCTGCCCGGGTATCGCGAGGTCAAGTCGATGGTCTTTGCGGGCGTCTATCCCACCGACGCGGCGCAGTATGAAGACCTCCGCGACGCGCTCGAAAAGCTGCGGCTCAATGATGCCTCGCTGCAATACGAACCGGAGTCCTCGACAGCGCTGGGCTTCGGCTTTCGCTGCGGGTTTCTCGGACTGCTGCACCTCGAGATCGTACAGGAACGGCTGGAGCGCGAGTTCAACCTCTCGCTGATCACCACGGTGCCGACAGTCGAATATCACGTGTACAAGACCGACGGCGAGATGGTGCTGGTCGAAAATCCGAGCACGCTTCCTGATCCGGCCAATATCCTCCGGATCGAGGAGCCGTACGTCAAGACGCGGATCATGGCCCCGACCGAATACATCGGCGGCATCATGCACCTGGGTCAGGAGCGGCGGGGTGAGTACCACGGCATGACCTACCTCGATGCGGCGCGAGTCGAGTTCACCTTCGACTTTCCGCTGGGCGAAATCGTGCTCGATTTCTACGACAAGCTCAAGTCGATCTCGCGCGGGTACGCGTCGCTCGACTACGAGCTGGCCGGCTTTCGTGAGTCGCCACTGGTTCGCCTGGACATGCTGCTCAACGGCGAATCGATCGATGCCTTCAGCGTCATCATTCATCGCGAAAAAGCGTATGAGTGGGGCCGCAAGATCGCGGAAAAGCTCAAGGAGCTGATTCCCCGTCAGTTGTTTGCGGTGTCGATCCAGGCCGCGATTGGCAACAAGGTCATCGCTCGCGAATCAATATCGGCGATGCGCAAGGACGTGCTGGCCAAGTGTTACGGCGGCGACATCAGCCGCAAGCGGAAGCTCCTCGAGAAGCAGAAAGAGGGGAAGAAGCGGATGAAGCAGGTTGGCAGCGTGGAGATTCCGCAGGAAGCGTTTCTCGCCGTCCTGCAGGTCGAGTAGTCCACGATGGCCCGGCGCCTCGGCTTTGATGCCGTGCGAGCGCTTCGCAATTCCACCGGCCTCGGCAACTACGCCCGCGGCGTGCTGCGCGGGCTGCGCGCCGCCGCCCCGGACGACACCTTCCTGCTCTACAGCTCTCGATCGGCGGCGCCCGAGTTTGCCACCTTCGCGGCGAGCGTGCGCGCCGAGGTACGACGCGGCCCCGGGGGAACGATGGGTAGCGCGTGGTGGCGGACATTCCGGGCGGGCCGCCAGGCCGCCCACGACGGCATTGGCCTCTACCACGGGCTGTCGCATCAACTGCCGCGCGACCTGCCCGGCACGGGCGTGCGATCCGTGGTCACCTTCCACGACCTGATCTATGAACGAGCGCCGGAGCTCTTTCCAGCGCCCGATCGCCTGAGCTATCGCTGGCGGTATCGCTGGAGCGCGCGGCACGCCGATGCCATTGTGGCCGTCAGCAGCAGCACCCGCGACGACCTGGTCGAATGGTACGGGATCGATCATTCGAGAATCGCCGTGGTCCCACCGGCGTGTGACCCCGCCTTCGCCATACCCGTGGCTCTAGCCGACGCGGCATCGACACGGAAACGCCTGGCAATCCCGGATCAGTACCTGCTCTCGGTCGGCACTTTGGAGCGGCGGAAGAACCACGCCGTCCTGCTCGCGGCAATCGCACTGCTGCCCGCGAGCACACCGACCCTGCTGCTGATTGGCCGCGACGGGGGACAGCGCGCGAAACTGGCGCGCGAGATTGAACGGCTCGGACTCACTGGGCGGGTGCGCATCCTCGACAACGTGCCGACCAGTGACCTGCCGGCGCTGATGCAGGGCGCCCTGCTTTTCCTCTATCCATCTCGCCTCGAAGGGTTCGGCATGCCGATCGTCGAAGCGATGGCGGCTGGCCGGGCCGTGGTCGCAGCCGACGTCGCCTCGCTCCGGGACGCTGCCGGTCGGGCCGCAGTCGTGGCCGATCCAGTCCATCCATCTTCCTGGGCGGCGGCGATCGCCGCCCTGCTGGCTGACCCCGCCGCCCGAGCGCAGCGTCAGGCACTCAGCCGGGCCCATGCGGCGTGTTTTGACGAAGTGGCGTTGGCGAGGCAGCTTGAGAGTATCTACGATGCGGTGATGGCGGGCATCCCGTTGCCTGCCCGGACTCTGGCCACCGAGGTCGCTGTGGAAACGACGCACTGATGCAGTGGGTCATTGGCATCGATATCGGCGGGACAAACTGCGTCGTCGGAGCGGTGGCAGCAGACGGGTCTCGCGTGGTCGGTGAACACGCGCAGCCGACGCTCGCAACGCGGGGCGCCGGCGCCGTGATTGGCGACCTGGTCACCATGAGCCAGCATGCCATAGCACAGGTGCGCGGCGCGGATCCATCGGCGGAGATCCTTGGCGTCGGTGCTGGCGCGCCGGGTCCGCTGCACATCGCGGCGGGGATGGTGCTCTTCACGCCGAACCTTGGCTGGGTCAATGTGCCACTGCGGCAGCTGCTCGCCGACGGGCTCGGCATTCCGGCCGCGATAGAAAATGACGCCAACGCGGCGGTGCAGGCCGAATGCTGGGTTGGTGCAGCGCGCGAGGCCCGGTATGTGATTGGCCTGACACTGGGTACTGGAATTGGCGGTGGCATCGTGATTGACGGCGTACTGTACCACGGTGCGTCGGACGCCGCGGGTGAGTTCGGGCACATGGTCATTGATCCGGGCGGGCCGCTCTGCGGATGCGGCAACCATGGCTGCCTCGAGGCGTTCGCGTCCGGGATGAACATTGCCCGCCGGGCGCGCGAAGCAGTGGCCGGCGGTGAACCAAGCCTGCTCTCCCCCTTGCTCGCGGCCGACCCCGCGGCGATCACGGCGGAGCGCGTGTATCATGCGGCGGCCCAAGGCGACGCCACCGCCCAGCGGGTGGTGGACGACACGGTGCGTTACCTCGGGATCGGCGTGGCCAATCTGGTCAACATCTTCAATCCGAACACCGTGGTCATGCTGGGCGGGGTGACGCACGCGGGCGACGCCCTGTTCGTGCCCCTGCGGCGGGAAGTCGCAGCGCGGGCGTTCAAGTCCGCGGTTGATGTCTGTACCATCGTGCCGGGCGCGCTGGGCCATCTGGCCGGTGTATATGGCGCGGCCAAGGCGTTTCTTGATCAGCGCGCCAGCGGGCAGGTCTGATGCCTCGCGTCGGGGTGATCGGATCGCTGGTCTGGGACGAGATTCACGGCCGCACCGCGTTGGCGGCGCCAGTCGAGGAGTGGGGCGGCATTGCGTATGCGCTCGCCGCGATGAATGCCGCGCTCCCCGCCGATTGGGAGATCGTGCCATTGATCAAGGTCGGGCGCGACCTGGCGCCCCAGGCAGCCGAGTTGCTGCGCGAGTTCGACCGGATGATGCCAGCCGCGCGCTGTGTTGAAGTGCCGGTAGCCAACAATCGGGTGACGCTCCGCTACGATTCGACCGAGCGGCGATGCGAACGGATGTCGGGTGGCGTACCGGCATGGAACTGGTCCGAGCTCGGCCCGATGGTGGCAGACCTGGACGCGATCTATGTCAACTTCATCTCCGGCTTCGAAATGTGCCTGGGAACAGCAGAAGCGTTGCGGCATGGATTCAGCGGACCGATCTACGCCGATTTGCACTCGCTCTTCCTGGGAACCAATCCCGATGGCATCCGGACGCTTCGGCCGCTACCCAATGCGCCGGCCTGGTTTTCGTTCTACGATGTCGTACAGCTCAATGAGGACGAAATGCAGCAACTCGATGCCGATCCGCTCGCCGTGGCCGCTGATGCAATCGCGAGCGGCGTGTCGCTGCTCAATGTGACCGTCGGCGCGCGCGGTGTGGTCTATGTCGCCCGTCCGGGGTTCGAACGGCTGGCCCAGCGGCGAGACCCGCCTCTGTCACCCGCGCTGCTACGCACCGAACGGTTGACGCCGCCCTTCGTCGAGGCGGCTGACCCGACCGGTTGCGGCGACGTCTTTGGCGCCACCTGCTGCGCCCGACTCCTCGCCGGTGATACGGTGACCGTGTCGCTGACGGCGGCCAACCGGGCTGCGGCCCGCAACGCCTCGTTTCATGGCGCGACCGGCCTCACCCGCCACCTGCGCGGCGAACTGGTGGCGGCGTGACGCGGGTCGTGCCGGTACCGCAGTCGCTGGACGATCAGACGCTGGACGTGCTTGCCGCGGGCCTCGGCCCATGGCCGCCGACCGAGCGCCTGCTGATTGATGCCCATGCCACCGAATGGGCCTCGCCGGCAGGATTTACCGCGTTGCTCACACTGGGCCAGGCACTGTCGGAACTCGGCGCGCCAACACCCGAGCTCACGCTGCCATCCAATGACCACGTCACGTCATACTGGGCCCGGGTGGGGGTGCTCCGCCATGCCGAGCAACTCTTCCAGTTGCATGGGAAAGTGCCGCGCCGCCGAGTCGCCGAGACTGGCGATACCCTCCTCCCCCTGACGATCATTCGCAACGCCAGCGACGTGATGCAGGTGGTCGGCGGGATCACGGAGCATGCCACCCAGATTCTCAAGAACGAGCTTGAGCTGCCGTCGGGCGTGGTGGGCGGCTTCGGGCAGTCACTGTCGGAGGCGTGCCAGAACATTGTGGAGCATGCGGGCACGGCCGGCTGGGTTGCAGCGCATGTCTATGTCTACCGCCGTCGCCTGCAGGGGCGGAAAGTCGCCGTGATTGCCGTCAGTGATGCGGGGATCGGCTTTCGACGTTCACTCGAGGCGACTCAAGGGAAACGGTTCGGCGACCGATGGAATGATGCACAAGCGCTCGAAACGGCTTTGATTCACGGGATCTCACGCTTCCGCGACCCGGGACGTGGTCAGGGCCTCAATGGCATCAAGGGATATCTCGCCCGCTGGGAGGGAAAGATTTCGATACGCAGTGGCACCGCGCGAGTCGCGATCGTCCCGCCATGGGACGACGAGCCCCCCCGCACCGACGGGTTGCCCTGGTTTCCCGGGTCGCAGGTGACCCTGGTAATTCCGGGCAAGGAACCGGCAGCGTGAACCCGCCCATCCGGCTCGATCTTGTCCTTCGCGAGGCCGTCGCCACGCCGTATAGCGACCTGCTCACCCGGCCAACCGGGGCGGCTGTCCGCAACCGGGTCATCACGGTGATCCGGGAGCGGGGTGACGACGACGCCGCGCTCGATTTTTCGTCGGTCGGCCTGATGGACTTCTCCTGCGCCGATGAAGTGATCGCGAAGCTGCTGGTCGCGACCGGCGATGCGCTGGTGCCCCGCGTGGTGCTGCGTGGCGTGAGCGAGGATCACGCCCAGGCCATTGAATCAGCGCTCGCCCGCTACGGGTTGATTGTCGTCGCACTGCTGGCGGGCACGACCGAACCGCGCCTGCTGGGCACTGCCCCTGATGACTGCCGGGCCGTGTTCAAGGCACTGGTACCGCTGCGCCGGGCACCGGCCGGGCCACTCGCCACCGCGCTTGCGTGGCCACTGGTACGGGCCACGGAAGCGCTCCAGGAGTTGGCACGGCATCGCTGCGTGGTGGCCTTTCCCGACGCGACCTTTGCCATCGGAGCAGTCACATGACTCCACGACTTGGACTGTCAACGCTGGCGATCCACGGCACCCCACACGCCGGCGCGGATTGGAGCCCGGCGGTCACGCCGATCTACCAGACGACGACCTTTCGCAACCCGCCCGGCAGCACGGAGGAAGTGCTGTACACTCGGTACGGCAACAACCCGAATCAGGTCGTGCTCGCCGAGAAATACGCGTTGCTTGAAGGCGCTGGCGCGTCGATCTTTCTCGCCAGCGGAATGGCTGCCACGGCGCTCGCCCACCTGGCCGTGTTACGACCGGGCGACCACCTGGTTTCCTCGCTCTGGATTTACGGCGGCACCCGCGTGCTGTTCGATACCGAGTTTGCCCGGCACGGCATCACGATCACGTATGTCGATCCCGACAAGCCGCGTGACTGGCGCAAGGCCGTCACCAAGCAGACTCGCGCGATCTTTGTCGAAGCCGTGACCAATCCGGTGATGCGGGTGCTCAATGTTCCGTCGCTGGCGAAGCTGGCCCGCGAACATGGCATCGCGCTGCTGGTCGATTCCACCTTTGCTTCGCCGATCAACTTCCGGCCGATCGAACATGGCGCCGACCTCGTGATCACCAGCGCAACCAAGTACCTGAATGGCCACAGTGACGTGATTGCTGGTGCCGTCGCCGGGAGCAGCGGTGTGATCGATGAGGTGACCCGGTTGATGCGCGCCTGGGGTCCGTCGATCGATCCGCACGCGGCGTGGCTGACGGAACGCGGCCTCAAGACGATGGCGCTCCGCGTCGCTCGCAGCAACGAGAACGCGATGGCAGTGGCCAAGTGGGCCGCAGCGCAGCCGGCGTTCGCAGCAGTGCATTACCCCGGTCTCGCGTCGCACCCGGATCACCGGCTCGCGACTGACCTGCTCGACGGCTACGGCGGCATGGTCGGCCTGGTCCTCGCTGGTGGCGCCGCCGCCTCGCAGCGAGTCGTTGAACGGTTGCAGCTGATCACTCACGCGCCGTCGCTGGCCGGTGTCGAATCGCTGATTTCCGAGCCACGGCTGACATCGCACAAGCCGCTCTCGGCCAAGGATCGCGCCGCACAGGGTGTGCCGGACGGGTTCCTCCGCCTCTCCTGCGGCTGCGAGGACGCCGACGACCTGATCCGTGACCTGGCGGGTGCCCTGCAGTGATCCGGTTCATGAACGTCACCAAGCAATACCCGACCGGGACCGATGCGGCACTGCACGATGTCTCCTTTCATATCGGCCGCGCGGAATTTGTCTTCCTGACCGGCCATTCCGGCGCCGGCAAGACGACCCTGCTCAAGATGATGTACGCCGAAGAGCGGCCGACCAGCGGCGATGTCCGCGTGTCGGGATTCGGCATCGCCGCGCTGTCCCGCGAAGAAGTGCCGCGATTGCGCCGGCGGCTGGGGATTGTCTTCCAGGATTTTCGTCTCCTCGAAGACCGGACGGCCGCCGAGAATGTCGCCTTTGCACTCGAGGTGACGGGCGCGCGCACGGACGTGATTCCGGCCCGCGTGGCGCGCGTGCTCGACCAGGTGGGGCTCGCCATGAAGGCCGATGCCTTTCCGCGTGAGCTCTCCGGCGGCGAACAACAGCGGGTTGCGATCGCACGCGCGCTGGTCAACGATCCACCGGTACTGCTCGCGGATGAACCCACCGGCAACCTCGATGAACGCGCCACGCGCGGTGTCTTTCAACTGCTGTGCGACATCAATACCGCTGGCACGGTCGTGGTGATGGCAACCCATGACCTCGATCTTGTGCGGCACGCCAGCAAGCGCACGCTCGAAATGCGTGACGGTCGACTGGTTTTTGACTCGGCGGCCGACGCCACGGACTCCTGGTGAATCTCGTCACCCGCGAGGCGCTGCTCTCCTTCAAGCGCACCAGCACGCTGTCGGCACTCTCGGTGACGACGGTGGCCTTCGCTCTCTTCGTACTCGGGCTGTTCGGCCTGGTCGCGCTCAACCTGCGGACGGCCATCCGGGACGTCGCCGAGCGGGTGCAGGTCGTGGCATTCATCAAGCGCGACACGCCGAGCCAGCAGATCACGGCGGCGATGGCCGACATCTCCGTGTTCCCGGAAGTGCTCGACGTGCAGTATGTCTCGGAAGCGCAGGCCCTGCTGCGCGCCCAGCACGAGTTGACCGAGTTCCAGGATGTCTACAAGGATCTCGAGGTCAATCCGCTGCCGCCGTCGATCGAGCTCACCCTCAAGCCGCAGTTTCGCGATGGCGCCCACGCCGCGGCGGTTGCCGAACGGTTGCGCGGATTCGATTTCGTGGATGAAGTCAAGTATGGGCAAGAGTGGGTCAAGCGACTGGACTCGCTGCGCGACATCGCCGGGCTGGTCGGTTTGGCGATCGGCGTTGCCTTTGCGCTGGTGTCGATCGTGATCACCGGCGTGACGATCCGGATCACCGTGCTGCAGCGCGCGCGCGAAATCCACATCATGCGACTGGTCGGCGCGACCGACTGGTTCATCCGCGGCCCGTTCCTGGTCGAGGGTGCGATCAAGGGGGCGTTGGGCGGCGCGCTGGCCCTGGGGCTGTGCGGCATCGTGTTCGCTGCGTTCAAGGCGCAGGGGATGGGATTCGGCATGGGCCTTGGCTTCTTCAACTTCGGCGAGGCCGTGCTGCTGGTGGCGTTCGGCGTCGCGCTCGGCTTCGTCGGCTCGCTGGTGAGTGTCGGGCGGCACCTGAGGAAGGTGTGAAACACCGGCACCTTCTCCTGCTCTCCCTGGTGGCATGCGGCGCCTGGCGACTTCAGGCACAACAGCCGGCTGACGTGGAACAATCGCGCCGGCGGCTTGACGAAATCCGGCAGGAACGCCAAGCGCTGGAGCGACAGGAACTGCGGCTGCAAGGGCAGGTCAACGATGTCGGCGCAACCCTTCGCAACCTCGAGCGCCAGCGCGAAGCGACCAATCAGCTGGTGAACATCATTGAAGAACAGATCAGCGGGCTCGGGTCACAGCTCGATCATTCCGCCGCCGAACTGACCCTGGCGCAGGACAACCTGGCCGACCGCAAGGCGGTGCTCCAGCGCCGCCTGGCCGACATCTACCGACGTGGCCCGCTCTACACCTTTCAAGTGCTGCTCTCTGCCGAATCGTTTGGCGAGCTCCTGACGCGCTACAAGTATCTCTACCTCACCTCGCGACAGGATCGTCGGCTGGTGGACGACGTCACCAGCCTGACGGACAATGTTCAGCGCGAGCGCAACACTCTGCTCGGCGTGCGCAGCCAGCTCGACCAACGCAAGGAAGAGCGGCAGGCCGAGGTCGATCATTACGCCAAGCTGGCGGATCAGAGCCAGACGCGACTGGCCCAGCTGCAGACGACATCGCAGCAGACCAAGCAGAAACTGACGGCCGCAGAAAAAGATGAAGCGTCAATCACCGCGTTGCTGGCGACGCTGGCCAAGAACGAACGCGCCGCGGCGGCCGCGCGCGCCGCACGCCCGGAAACCGTCAACGCGCCGGGCGATGCGGCAACCATTTCTACCAGCGACATCGGCAAGCTCGACTGGCCGGTCGACGGCAAGATCATCTTCAACTTCGGACCGGATACGTTGCCGGAAGGTGGCGTGGTCCGTTGGACCGGCATCGGGATCAAGGCCGCAGTCGGTACGCCGATCAAGGCAGTCGCTGCCGGTAAGGTCGTCGTTGTCCAGCGGCTATCGACCTATGGCCTCGGCGTGATCCTGCAGCACGGCAATGGATATTTCTCGTTGTACTGGCAGCTCCAGAGCGCCAGCGTCAAGGTCGGCCAGGAAGTCGCCCGTGATGCCGTCGTCGGTACAATGGGCGGCCAGAACACGCCGCAGGGACCGCACCTCTATTTCGAGATTCGTGGCAGCAACCAGATCGCGCTCGATCCGATCGCGTGGTTGAAGCGGCGCAGCGGGGACTAGGCCGCGCTGCCGATCCGTTCGACATCCTGCGCCTTGCCAAGCAGTAACGCCTGCTCGACCATCGCAAACATGTCCTCGGGCTTGTGCACACCGGGGTGCGGATAGGTGGCAACGCCGCCAGTCAGCCGGCAGCGAACGCCGAGGTGCAATTCCCCGAGTCCGGCTGGTCCCAGCTTCTCGCGGATACGATTGACCGTCAGGCGCGCGCCGTCAACGTCAGTTTCGGGCAACAGGAGCAGGAACTCCTCGCCGCCGTAACGGGCGACAAAATCTGGTGCGCGGAGTTCGCGCTGCAGCAGGCGGCCGAGGTCGGCGAGCACGCGGTGACCGCCGTCGCGGCCAAGGCGTTCGTTGATCAGGCGCATGCCGTCAACATCCAGCAGCACCAGGGCGAAGGTCACGTCGTAGCGGCGGGCGCGTTCGAATTCCTCGCGAATCCGACGGTCGAGCGCGTCGAGGGTACCGCAACCGGTGAGCGGATCGACGTGAGCGGCCAGCGCCTGACGCCGCGAAATCGCATTGCGGCGGTCATCCGCTTCCATGAGGCGCGAGGTGGCCTTGACCGCCAGTTCAGCGAAGGTCACCGAGCCTGGGCCGATTGGCGTCTCGCCACGACGGGTGCGCAGGACCACGCTACCGATCGGTCGACCGAGCAGCGAGAGGGGAACCGCAGCAGCGGTATCAAGCTCGGCGCCGGGAGCACCCGTTGCACTTCGCGACGCCACACTTTGAAAGAGTGGAGAGGCAATCGCGTCGCGAACGAGGATAGTTTCCCCACTTGCGAGGGCGGCAACGGCGTCGGGCCACCGCTCGAGGTCGACGTCGATGTCGCGAACCTTGGGGGCGTCGGTGGCGGCCACCAGACGACCGGTGGAGCTGCCGGTGGAGTGGAGCACGCAGCTCACGGAACTGATGTCGAGGGCGGCGCCGAGGGAGCGGACGAGGGCGTGGAGCATCTCGTCGCGGTGGAGCTCAGTGGCCACTTCCTGGAGGATCTCGAAGAGCTTGAGGTCGCTCCCGCCAGGGCCATGAAGGAGCATCCGTGGGGCGACAAGACGGGCCCGAAGGCGGGTCACCAGCAGCGGCCCTTCGATCGGCAGCAGGATCGACTCGTCGGCGCCCGCTTCGGCCGCCCGGATCATGTCTTCCGGCTCGCCGTCCCGAATCAGGACCACGACCTGGGCGCCGGTGGACCGGGCGGATGAAAAGGCTTCGTTCAGTTGGGTATCGTCGCCGGCGAGGGTAGTGCAAGTTGCCACAACGAGAGCCGGCCGGCCGGGGAGGTTCTCGATATCATCGGCCTCGGCGACCTGAAAGCCGGCCCGGAGCAGATCACGCTCCAGCCCTTCGGGACGCGCCGCATGGTCGCCGAACAGGACAATCAGCGGACGGGCCGCCCGGGTCTTGGGACCAGGGCGAGCTGCCGTTCCGGAGGACTCGATGAAGCGGGCCACTTCTGCCACGAAACCTCGTCAGGAAAAGGCGGCGGCCGCTTTCGCGGTGACGCCGGAACTGCTTGGTGCGCATGTGTCCACGGCGGGCGGACCAGCGACGGCCCCGGCTCGCGGGGCGGCCATTGGGGCCACGGCCATCCAGATTTTTACCAAGACGCCCAACATGTGGCGGGAGCCGGTCGTGGGTCCGGAGGTCGCCGATGGGTTCCGGCGGGCCCGCGATACGCATCCCGTTGAGATTGTGGTCTCGCACGATTCATACCTGATCAACCTGGCCTCCCCGGACCCGGTCCTGCGGGCCAGGTCGATCGACGCCTTTGGCGGCGAACTGCAACGATCCGAGGCCCTGGGACTGAACGGGATCGTGTCGCACCCGGGCAACTACATCGATGATCACGACGCCGGGCTCGAACGCAACGCCGCAGGAATCACTGACGCATTGCGGAAGGTGCCCGGTCAGGTCCGGGTCTTCCTGGAAGCCACCGCGGGCACCGGCACGGTGCTGGGCCGTTCGTTCGAGGAACTGCGTACCATCCGCGACCAGGTAGCTGACGATGTCCGCCACCGGGTGGCGTACTGTGCCGACACCTGCCATCTCTACAGCGCCGGTTACGACCTCGTCAACGATTTTGACGGCGTCTGGCAAGCGTGGGACCGCGTCATTGGCCTGGAGCACCTTGCGTGCCTGCACCTCAATGACTCCAAGACACCGTTTGCGTCCCATAAGGATCGCCACGAGTTGATCGGCGAGGGTTCGCTCGGACCCGCACCATTCCGCCGGCTGATGACCGATGCCCGGTTCGCCACGATTCCCAAGATTCTCGAAACGCCCAAGGGCGATGACGACGAGGTGACCAATGACCGACGCATGCTCGCGCTGCTGCGCGCGATGGTGGCCTGACGTGGTGCGCGGCGGCGCCCTGCTTGCAGTCGCGAGCGGACTCCTGCTGGTCGCCCGCCCGGCCGGAGCCCAATTGGCGGTCTCACTCACTGGTGGCGCCTTCGCCAGCTCCGCGCTGATCAAGGACGGCGTCCTCAATACCACGCTACAGCCGGCGATCGCGCCGAGCGTTGGAGTCGGCATCGCCTTCCCGCTCAGCGGACGTTCCGCCTACCGCCTGCGCCTGCAGACGGATGTCAGCCGGGGAGCGGTCAACGTCACTGACAACAGCAGCAACGAAACCGGCACACTCACGACGGTGACGATGATCGATGCGACGCTGATGATCGAAGGCGCACTACGCGACGAAATCCGCTGGGAAGTTGGCGGCGGCGCCCTGTTCTACCTCCCCAGCGAGGATGTCGGGGTCTTTCAGTCGGGGAGCGCCCGCTGCTGGCTGCTCGCCGCCGGACTGACATGGCACCATCCGCTGAGTCCGGGCATGAGCCTCCTGATCGCGGCCCGGGTCGACAGTCACGAGTTCTCAACCGATGAATTGCGACTCCGCGGTTACGCGCGCAGTCAGGCCGTCGAGCGGTTCGGCCTGCATGTCGGCGTGGAAAGGAGCTTCTGATGCGGTGGATCGCCCTCTTTGCGCTGGTGGCGCTGGCAGCGTGTGGCAGCATCGAGTCACCCGCGCTGGTGAGTGTCTATCAGTACGGCTTGGTGAACGGCGCCGGCACCGACACGCTCTATTTTCATTGGCCGCGAGCCCGCCTGCCGGTGCGGATCTGGGTGGCGGATACCAGCGTGCTCAAGCCGTACGTTGAGCAGGCGGTCCGCCGCTGGGAGTCGGTTTTCCTCTATGGTGAATACTCGGCCCAGCTGGTGACCGATTCCACCCATGCCGACGTGATCGTGCTGGCGGTCGATGGCAGCTCGCTGCTGCGCGCCGCCGATGGGTTGCCCGCGTTCGCGGCCCAGTGCACGGGTTTGACCGAAGCACCCAGCTTCGCGACACATGTGTACACCTTGCCGATCCACACCTACATCTCGGCCAATGTCATCACGTCGAATCCGCAGCTGCTTCCCTGTTACAGCCTGACACTGACGCACGAGCTGGGGCACTCGCTCGGCTTGCTGGCCCATTCGCCGTTCAACAGCGACATCATGTTTGCCAATCCATTGGTCGACAGCATCAGTACCAACGACCGTGAAACGGCCGTCACGGCGTACCATGTGCCCGCCAACGTCACGCTGGGGCCGCGCCCGTGAGGACGTCACTCAGCGGCGACGGTTTGCCGCCACCGTTCTAATCTGCCATCTTGAGATTTCGGCACCGGTCACCCCGGTGTTGTGACCCGCAATGGAGAACCGATGACCGCGACTGCTTCGACCCCGGATCTGTCCACGCCCGAATGGGTGCAACAGCCACGCCTGGTGGAATGGGTGCGCCAGATGGCCCAGCTCACCCGGCCGGATCGCATCCACTGGTGCGATGGGTCGCAGGAGGAATACGACACCTTGTGCAACGCCATGGTCGGCACCGGCATGCTCAAGCGACTCGACCCGGTGAAGCGCCCCAACTCGTATCTGGCCTGGTCTGACCCCAAGGATGTGGCCCGGGTCGAAGACCGCACCTTCATCTGTTCGCAACGCAAGCAGGACGCTGGCCCGACCAACAACTGGGTCGACCCGCGCGAAATGCGCGAGACGTTGACCGGCCTCTTTGACGGCTGCATGCGCGGGCGCACCATGTACGTGATTCCGTTCTCGATGGGCCCGGTCGGTTCACCGCTGTCGTATATCGGCGTCGAGATCAGTGATTCGCCGTACGTCGTCGTCAACATGCGGATCATGACGCGGATGGGACGCCAGGTCCTGGCGGCGCTGGGGGACGGCGATTTTGTCCCGTGCATGCATTCGGTCGGCAAGCCGCTCGCCCCCGGCGAACAGGACGTGTCGTGGCCATGCAATGCCGACCAGAAATACATCGTGCATTTTCCCGAGGACCGCGAGATCTGGTCATACGGGTCGGGCTATGGCGGCAACGCGCTGCTCGGCAAGAAGTGCTTCGCACTGCGGATCGCGTCGACCATGGGACGCGACGAAGGGTGGATGGCTGAGCACACGCTGATTCTCGGCGTTGAAAGTCCGGCCGGCGAGAAGACGTACGTCGCTGCCGGATTTCCCAGTGCCTGCGGCAAGACCAATTTCGCGATGCTCATCCCGCCGGCAGGCTACGATGGCTGGAAAGTCACCACGGTGGGTGATGACATCGCGTGGATCCGGCCCGGTGCCGATGGGCGATTGCACGCGATCAACCCTGAAGCCGGATATTTCGGCGTCGCACCGGGCACCTCGTATGACACCAACCCGAACGCCATGGACACGATGGCGAAAAACAGCATCTTCACCAACGTTGCGCTGACGCCAGACAACGACGTGTGGTGGGAAGGCATGACGAAGGATGTCCCGGCCCATCTCACCGATTGGCGCGGCAACCCGTGGACCCCGGCGAGCACGACACCGGCCGCCCATCCCAATGCCCGATTCACCGCACCGGCTTCCCAATGCCCGTCGATCGATCCGGCCTGGGAAGACCCGGCTGGCGTGACAATTTCAGCATTCGTCTTTGGCGGCCGGCGCGCCACCACCGTGCCGCTGGTGTATCAGGCATTCAACTGGAACTTCGGCGTCTACCTGGGCGCAACCATCGGATCGGAGACGACTGCCGCCGCCGCAGGTGCAGTCGGCCATGTCCGCCGAGACCCGTTTGCGATGCTGCCGTTCTGCGGCTACCACATGGGCGACTATTTCAATCACTGGCTGCAGATCGGCCGCGGCTTGAGCGAACCGCCGCGCATTTTCTGCGTCAACTGGTTTCGCAAGGATGGCGACGGAAAGTTCATCTGGCCCGGCTTCGGCCAGAACATGCGAGTGCTCGAATGGATCGTGGGTCGAGTGCGCGGACACGCCGCCGGGATCGAAAGCCCGATCGGCTGGATGCCGCGCTACGAAGACCTCAACTGGAAGGGCATCGATTTCCCGAAAGCCACCTTCCTGGCGTTGATGTCGGTCGACCGCGAGCAGTGGAAGGGCGAACTGTTGTCACACCGCGAACTGTTCGAGAAGCTGTACGATCGGTTGCCGCAGGAGTTCATGTGGATGCGCGAGCTGGTGCTCTCGGCGCTCTGGCGGAGTGATGCGCACTGGCGGCTCGAACCGGAGCAGGTGTGACGCAAGATCCCGGATGACCGACGAAATCATCCGCGACCCGCTCTGGGACAACATCCGGGTCGAGTCGATTGCCGTCGCGGCGATCGACTCGCCCGCGTTTCAGCGACTGCGCTATATCCGGCAACTCGGTCACGCCTTCCTGGTCTACCCGGGCGCGACGCACTCGCGCTTCGAACACGCGCTGGGTGCCTATCACCTGACCCGGCGCGCGCTGGCCGCGCTGGCCGACCGCGGGGAGCTGCACGGCATCAGCGACGACGAATGCCTGGCCGTCCGGCTCGCTGCGCTGCTGCATGACATCGGCCACTATCCCTACTCACACGCGCTGGAAGAAGCCGGCTTTGCCCATCATGAGGCGCTCGGCGCCGCGCGTCTTGCCGAAGGCGACCTGGGCGACCTGCTCCGGGCGACGGGCGGTGATGCCCTGATCGGCCGGATCGCGGACTTGATCCAGGGTCGTGGGCCTGCCGCACTGGGCGGCCTGATTTCGGGGTCGCTCGATCTGGACAAGATCGACTACCTCTCGCGCGATGCGCACATGTGTGGCGTCCCGTACGGCGTAGTCGACGTCGACCGACTGCTGGCGTCGCTCGCCATCGCGCGACATGATGACGGCCGTCGCGAGATGGGCGTCCAGGAAAAAGGGATCTCGGCGCTCGAATCGCTGCTCTTCGCGAAGTACCAGATGTATCGCAATGTCTATTGGCATCATGCGGTGCGATCGGCCACCTGCATGTTCAAGCGCGCCGTGCGCGAAACCGTTGCCGCCGGTGCGCTCGAGTCGGCGCTCCTGAAGGAGTGTACTGACGGCGAACTGGACGGGCGCCTCGGCGCGCACGACGTCACCGGGCTGGCGCGGGCACTGCGTGAGCGTCACCTCTACAAGCGCGCGCTCGACCTGCCTGCCAGTGACGTCGACGATGAACTCGCTGCCCATCGCATGTGGAATGACCCGACCGATCAGGCCGCCGCGGAGGATCGACTCTGCTCCGAGCTCAACCTGCCCCACCATGGCGTGCTGATTGATTTTCCGGCCCGGGAATCGATGCTGGGCGTCGACCTGCCGCTGGTCACCAGGCATGGTGCAGTCGAGCGCCTGACCGACGCGGGACGCGTCGGCGCGTTGGGGCTGCCGAGGATTTCGAGTGAGTTGTACGAGAGCGCCCGGCGACTGCGGGTCTTCACCAGTGCCCCGCGCGAGCTGACGATCAGCGACTTGACGCGCGCAGCGGGTGCGCGCTAAGCGCGCACCGAGGGCATTTCACCGGTGGGCGGCGTGATCTCGTCGATGCGGACCAGAATGGTGGTCACATTGTCGAGGCCACCGCGGTGGTTGGCGCCCGCAATCAATCCATCGATCATCCGTTCCAGTTCCTGATCGCCGAGGAGGATCTGGCGCACGTCCTCGTCGTCCAGCATGCCGGTCAGCCCATCGGACGCCAGCAGCAGCAGGTCGCCCGGCTCGAGCGTCCCGAAATAGAGGTCCGGCACGACATCACTGCTGGAGCCGACGCAGCGGGTGATCACGTTGGCATACGGGTGGACTCGCGCTTCTTCCGGCGTCAGGCGCCCCGCGTCGACTTGCTCCTGGACGTAACTGTGGTCTTTGGTGACTTGCGTCAACACCCCGCCGCGCAACATGTAGGCGCGCGAGTCGCCCACTTGGGCAATCACGTAACGGCGGGGCAACAGGCCGAGCACCGTCGACGTGGTGCCCATGCCGCGCTTGTCATGTTCGGCAAGCGTGCGGCGGAAGATCGCATCATTGGCCGCCCGGACCGCCCCGATCAACTGCGCCATCAGCTCTTCGTCACTCATGCCCCGAACCGGCCGGAACTGGTCAGCGATGATCTGGGTGGCCATCTCGCTCGCGACTTCGCCGGCAGCGTGGCCACCCATCCCGTCGGCCACGATGAAGAGACCACGATCGGTGCCCATCAGGTAGGAATCTTCATTCCCGGAACGCACCACGCCCACATCGGTGCGTGCGGCGCAGGTAAAACGCATCAGCTGCTCCGGAGCAGAAGGAAAACCAGCAGGATCACGGCACACCCCACGACAACGGTAAAGAGCCACGGCCAGAGCGATCGCGACCGGGCCGGTATGACCAGGAGCGGCGCCCGGTCGCCGGTCCGGCGCTCGGGCGGCGAGTCCTCCCAGCGGTCGTGCGGCGCGAAGGCAAAAAGACACTCGCCAAGCCGCACGGTCGACCCGGGGGCCAGCACGGCCTCACCACGAACCTGGTCGCCGTCGACAATCGACCCGCCGGGCGACCCGAAGTCGACCAGTGTCCAGAGCCCGGCCCGAAGCCGGAACTGAGCGTGCCGCCGCGCCACCTGCGGGCCCGCCAGAACGACGTCACTGGCGGGATCGGCCCCAATGACCGCCTCCGCGCTGCGAATCGCCAGCGGGGCACCTGCCACGCCGGCCCGCACATGCAGCAGCGCCAGGACCGGTTCGGCCGGACTCGCGGACCGGTCCACGGCCGCTTCACTGGTTGATCGGCTGCGGTCCAGAACGGGCTCCTCGGCGTTGGCAACTCGCAAAGCTATCCGCCGCCAGCCAGACGTGGCAACAATCGGACCTCAAGCGGCAACCGAGTCATCACCCCGCTGCAGGCGGACCAGGCGCTCATAGATGCCCTGTCTCGCCATCAGTTCGCGGTGTGATCCCGACTCCCTCAGCTCGCCGTGGTGGAAGACCAGGATGCGGTCAGCGTCGAGAATAGTGCCAAGCCGGTGGGCCACGATCAGCGCGGTCCGGCCAGCCCGCAGCCGGATCAGCGCCGCCTGGATACGGCCCTCAGTTTCGGGATCGATCGCGCTGGTGGCCTCGTCGAGCAGCAGAATCGCCGGATTGCCCGCGAGGGCCCGGGCGAATGAAAAGAGCTGCCGCTCCCCCACCGAAAGCGAACGACCCCGCTCGGCGACGGTATGGTCGAGGCCGCCATGGAGCCGGCGCATCAGCGGCTCGGCACCGACGGCGGTGAGCGCGTCGTAGAGGGTCTCGTCGCTCAACTCCCGGTCAAGCCGAAGGTTGCGGGCCAGCGTGTCGCGAAACAGGAAGAGGTCCTGCGGCACGAAGCCCACCGCGTGACGCAACGATCGAGTATCGAGCTCGCGCAGGTCCACCTCGTCCACGAGGATGCGGCCGCGGGTCGGCTCATAAAAACGCAGCAGCAGGGAGAGGATGGTGGTTTTCCCGGCACCCGTATGACCGACCAGCGCCGCCGTTTCGCCTGGAGCCACCCGAAACGATACGCCACGAAGTGCCCAAGGCGCCGACTCGGCGTAGCGGAACCAGACATCCTCGAAGACCACCTCCCCCGGGGTATCGACCGGGAGGGCGACCCCGTTGGCCGCGCTGGCGATCTCGACGGGCGTATCGAGCAGGCGGAACACCCGTTCGCCGCTGGCCATCGCGGCCTGCAGCAGATTGAACTTTTCGGAGAGGTCCTGGAGCGGCAGGAAGAAGCGGCGCACCAGCTGGATGAATGCCGCCAGCACCCCAACGGTCAGCCCCAGCCCGGCGGCCCGGAAGCCGGCGTACCAGAGGATCAAGGCGATCGACGCCGAGGTCAGGAACTCGACCACCGGGAAGAGCAGCGCATAGAGAACGATCGACCGGAGGTTGGCTGCATACAGTTCACGATTGATCGTCGCAAATCGCGCGGCGGTGGCAACGCGCCGATTGAAGAGCTGGACGACGCGCACCCCCGAGAGGTGCTCCTGCAGGTAGGTGTTGAGATGGGCGACCGCAGCCCGGGCATCACTGAACGCCGAACGCATCCGGGTCCGGAACAAGGCGACGGCCAGGGCCATCAACGGGAGCACCGCGAACGCGGCGAGCGCAAGACGCCAGTTGGTTGCCAGCATCATCGCGCTGATCGCCACCAACGTCGCGACGTCACCGATCACTGTCACGACACCCGAAGAAAAGAGCTCGTTCAGGGTTTCGACGTCGGACGTGACGCGGGTCACCAGCCGCCCAACCGGCTGCCGATCGTAGAACGGCACGCTGAGCTGCTGCAGGTGCGAAAAGATCTCGCGGCGCAGGTCGGACATCACCCGCTGCCCGACCCAGGTGGTCAGCATGGTCTGGGCATACTCGCCGGCAAAGCTCAGCAGCAGCGCGACGAGATACACCACCCCGAAGGTCGTCAACAGCCCGATGTCGTGGTGCGGCAGGGCAACGTCAAGCGTGCGTTCCGTGAGCGCCGGTCCGACCAGGGCCAGGGCTGCCTCAGCGAGGAGGACAAGCACCGCCGCAGCAATCGCGGCCCGGTACGGCCGGGCGTAGCGCATCAGGCGGCGGCTGAGCTCGGGATCGGCCCCAGCCTGGGCCTCATCGGGCGCGATACCTCCGGTCACAACGCCGAGACCTCATCGACGCCCTTGAGCCCGCGCCGTACCCACATTGAGAAGACCAGGAAACCCGCCGCAATGGTGAACCAGGTCCAGACGCAACGCCAGACCAGCGTGTAGATCGGGATCAGCACCGGCGTGACGTACGTGGTCATGGTGAGGGTCGACAGCCCCTCGGCGAAACCAGACGCGCCGGGTGTCGGAGCGAAGTAGAGCAGAAAGGTGATGAAGGTCTGCAACAGCAGCACATCGACGAACGGCACTTCAATGCCGATCGCCCGCAACGCGACGTAGCCCGCGAGCAGCTTGTTGGCGTGACTCGGCCCGGAGAGCACCGTTGCCCAGAAGAGCGCCAGCCAGCCGCGTGGCGAGTTGAAGACGCGCATGCTTTCGTGGGCCTGGTCGATGCCGCCACGCAAGTGGTCGAGCCGGGCCGAGACGCGCGTGCTTCGGTGGCTGAGCGCGGTGGCGAGCCGGTGCACGGCGGTCGAGACCCAGCGCGGGGCCACCATGACGAGGACGAGGAGCAGCCCGAGGATCACGAAGATCGCCATGCTCGACTTGAAGAGGTCGAGGAGCGACAGCCCGAGGAAATGGCCCTGGGCCGCGAGCGACTTGCCGGCCCCGAAGAAGAGCGCCGTTGGCCCCGCGATGGCGAAGAACGCCACGGTCGCGATGAACGACATCAGCGTCGCGGTCATGGCCTTGGACACCGGCACGCCGACGCGCTTCATCGCGTAGATCATCATCGGCGACGCGCCGGCCTGAAAAGGGGTGATGTACGAACCCCAGGCGCCCATGCCGCCAGCGACGATCATCCCGCGCAACGGCGGGCGCGGATGGATCTGGCGCACCAGCACCCAGAGGCGCAGCCCGCCACCGATCCAGTCCATCGACGCCAGCGCGGCGCCGACGACAAGCCACCGCCAGCGAATGCGCGACAGCGACGCGATGAAGCCCTGCGTGTCGTGCCCATAGAAGAGCACGGCGGCGTAGGCAACGATCGAGATCAGGACGAAGAGCGCAAACCCCTGACGGAGCCGCGCAGGCGTGAGCAGGCCGGACATCGGCGCCAAACGTACCGCCAATCCGCGACGGAGAGAAGAGAGCGCGGACCCCGGGGCGCGTCGCTGGCGGATTAGGTTTCAGCGGTGAAATCGGTCATTCGCGTGGTCAACGCCCGCCAGCACAACCTGCAGGGCATTTCGGTCGACATCCCCCGCCGTACACTCACCGTGGTGACTGGGCCATCGGGAAGCGGCAAGAGTTCGCTCGCCTTTGACACGCTCTATGCCGAGGGGCAACGCCGCTATATCGAGTCGTTGTCGACCTACGCCAAGCAGTTCCTGGAGCGGATGCCGAAGCCGCTGGTCGACCGTCTGGAAGGGATCGCACCGGCGGTCGCGATTGAACAGCAGGCCCCGACGATGTCGTCGCGTTCCACGGTTGGTACGGCGACCGAAATTTACGATCGGCTCCGTCTGCTCTGGGCCCGCATCGGTGAGCAGTTCTGCACCAACTGCGGCGGCCCGGTCCACCGCGACACACCGCAGGCATCGACGGATGTCGTCCTCGCTGCAGGTCCCGGCCGGCTGCAGGTGGCGTTCCCGCTGCCGGCGGTCGCGCGGGTCACCCATGCGGGGACGGTGGAGAACCTGCGCGCGCTGGGATTCGTGCGTGTGCAGGTCGACGGTGTCGCCCATCACCTCGACGAACTCCCGGCCGGAATCGACCTGGTGGCTGCCGGCGAAGTGCTGGTGATCGTTGACCGGCTGAACGCCACGCCGGAACAGGCGGGCCGTCTCACCGAATCGATTGCGACCGCCTTCAGTGAAGGCGAAGGGATTGCGCTGGTGCTGCGCGACGATCGGCGTCATCGTTTCACCGAATATCCGGCCTGCAGTCTCTGCGACACACCGGCCCCGGTCGTCAGCCCCGCGCTCTTCTCGTTCAACAATCCCCGTGGCGCCTGCCCGGTGTGCAACGGATTCGGTGCGACGCTCGAGTATGACCTCTCGCTGATCGTACCTGATCCAACGCGCTCGCTGCACGAAGGGGCCATTGATCCGTGGACCAAGCCACGGTATGAGGCCCGCCGCACGCTGCTGGCCAACACCGCGCGCAAGCTTGGCGCCAGCCCTGATGTCCCGTGGCAGAGTCTGCCGGCCGCCGTCCAGGAAACACTGCTGCATGGCAAGACCGGCAAGTACCTCGGCATCTTTCCCTTCCTCAAGCAGCTTGAGGAGAAGCGCTACAAGCAGTACATCCGTGTGTTCCTGCGGCAGTATCAACTCGCGCGGGAGTGTCACGCCTGCCATGGCGCACGACTCAAGCCCGATGCGCTGGCAGTGCGCATCGCCGATCGGTCCATCGCGGATGTCGGCCGCGAAACAATCGACGAACTGTGGACCTGGCTGAGCGGCCTGGAACTGTCAGGCAACGCCCGGCAGGTCGCCGACCTGATTCTCGACGAAGCCGCGGCGCGCGTGACGTACCTGCGCGATGTCGGACTGGGCTATCTCACGCTCGAGCGGCAGACCCGCACGCTGTCGGGCGGCGAGGCGCAGCGGATCGCGCTCGCCAATGCCCTCGGCGCACGACTGGTCGATGCGCTGTATGTGCTGGACGAGCCGTCGATCGGCCTGCACCCGCGCGACACCGACCGGCTGCTCGCGTTGATGCGGCGTCTCCGCGATCTCGGCAATACCGTCGTGGTGGTGGAACACGACCTTGCCGCGATCGAGGGCGCTGACTGGATGATCGAGCTCGGGCCGGGCGCCGGCGAACATGGGGGCCAGCTGGTCTATTCCGGACCGCCTGACGACGCCCGCGCCACGCTCACCGCCGACTATCTCACCGGCGCCAAGCGCATCGGCATTCCGTCCCTGCGACGTGCCGTCGATGGCCCGCGCCTGACAGTGCGCGGCGCCCGGCTGCATAATCTCGAGGGCGTCGACGTCGACATTCCGCTCGGCGCGCTGACCGCCATTACCGGCGTGTCGGGCTCCGGCAAGAGCACGCTGGTGTATGACGTGATCTACCGCCAGCTCGAGCGGCGATTCGAGGGCGAGCATTCCGCCAAGGTGCACCTGGGCGAAGTGGTCGGCGACGTCACGTCACTGGAGGGATGGCAGCTGCTCAGTGACGTGGTGCTGATCGACCAGACGCCAATCGGCCGCACGCCACGCTCGAATCCGGTGACCTACATCAAGGCGTACGACGAGATCCGCGAACTCTTCGCCAGCCATCCGATCTCCAGGCAACGGAAGTACACACCGGCCACCTTTTCATTCAACGTGGCCGGCGGGCGCTGCGAGCATTGTGAAGGCGCCGGGCAGGTCAAGGTCGAGATGGTCTTTCTCGCCGACGTCTTCGTGCCGTGCGAGGTCTGCGGCGGCACCCGATTCAAGCGCGAAGTGCTCGATGTCCGCATTCAGGGATTCAGCATTCACGATGTGCTGCACTGGAGCGTGGACGAAGCGATCCGCCGTTTTCGTCATCAGGCGCGGCTCGGCGCCGCACTCTGGCAACTGCAGCAGGTGGGATTGGGCTACCTGCGCCTCGGGCAGGCCGCGACGACGCTCTCGGGCGGCGAAGCGCAGCGCCTGAAGATTGCCCGCGAACTGATCGCGGCACAGAAACGCGGCGGGCGCAAGCTCTACCTGCTTGATGAACCGACCACCGGGCTGCATCTCGACGATGTACGTGTCCTGATTGGCGTGCTCGACAAGCTGGTCGACGCGGGGCATACCGTGGTCGTGATCGAACACCACGTCGACGTCATCAAGCGCGCCGACTGGGTGATTGACATGGGGCCCGAGGCTGGCCCCCGCGGCGGACAGGTCGTCGCGATGGGACGTCCGGAGGATGTGGCGCTGGTCGCCGAGTCACGCACGGCACCGTACCTGCGCGAGGCACTGCGGGAGCGTTAGGAGGACTTACACCGCGCTTGCCGCCCGGATCAGCTGCCACACCTGTTCGATATGCTGATGCCCGGTGCGGAACCCGCCGATGGCGACCCGAATGACATACTTGCCGTCGAGCGTAGTGTGGGTGAGGTGCACGGCGCCGTGTCGATTGACACGCGCGAGCAGTTCGGCGTTGTGGCGGGTCAGCGCGGCCTCGTCGCCGCGGAGCGCGGCCGGCACATGACGCAAGCAGACCAGCGCCAAGGGCGCAGGAGCCAGTCGTTCAAACTCCGGTGTCGCGTCGACCCAGCCTGCCAACTCGGTTCCCCACGCAATATGCTGGCGAATCATCGCACGGATTGCGTCGACGCCATAACTCCGCAGCACAAACCAGAACTTGAGCGCCCGGAAGCGACGCCCCAGCGGAATCCCCCAGTCGCGAAAGTTGACCGCCGCGCTGTTGGCATCGTGACGCGTACGCAGATATTCGGGCGTCACCGAAAAGGTGCGCAGCAGCGCATCAACATCGCGCACGAAATATGCGGAACAATCGAAGGTCGTCAGCAGCCATTTGTGAGGATTGGTCACCATCGAGTCGGCCAGTTCGACGCCGTCGAGCAGCGGGCGCACTTCCGGCACGATGGCGGCGGAGCCGCCGAAGGCTGCGTCAACGTGATACCACGCACCGTACCTGCGAGCGGCTTCGCCAATCGCCCGCAGCGGGTCGCACGCGGTCGATGATGTGGTCCCCATCGTTGCCACCACGATGCCCGGCACCAGTCCAGCGGCCGCGTCAGCTGCGAGCGCGTCACGAAGTGCAT
The DNA here is from genome assembly GCA_036499125.1 of Gemmatimonadales bacterium. Taxonomy (GTDB): domain Bacteria; phylum Gemmatimonadota; class Gemmatimonadetes; order Gemmatimonadales; family GWC2-71-9; genus Palsa-1233. The sequence goes on along the minus strand of DASYEH010000012.1, from coordinate 26,886 downwards.
CGGGTCGCATGGTCCAGTCAGCATCGACTGCGATCACACGGCAACGCTCTTCTGGAATCCCGGCGAGTCGCGCCGCCTTGGCCACCGACGAATGTGCATGGGAGGACCAGTACGCCACGAACCGATCACGGTCGGTACCGACACGCTCGCGGGCGGTCAGGAACGCCACCAGCGTCGACGACGATGCCGTATCCTGGATCACGCCGGTGAAATCGGCCGGCAGCGCCAGCAGCTGCCGGTACCAGTCCATCACAACCTGCTCGAGCTCCGTGGCGGCTGGTGAAGTCTCCCAGCTCATCCCCTGCGCGCCCAGGCCTGACGCAAGCAGGTCGCCAAGAACCGCTGGCGGTGAGCTGTTGGAGGGGAAATAGGCGAACCATCCTGGATGGCCCCAGTGGGTCATCGCCGGCATGATCTGTTCGCGAAAATCCTTCAGGATGGCATCGAACGATTCCCCAGCGTCGGGTGCCTGGCCGGGAAGCGAGGCTCGGACCGTCCCCGGCGCGATATCAGGCACGACGCGTTGACTCTCGAGTCCTTCGTAGTACTCTGCCAGCCAGTCGATGATCTCGTGGCCGCGACGTCGGAATTCGTTGGTATCCATGCCCCAAGCTTAAAACATCAGCGCCGTCCTCGCGGGAGGACGGCGCTCGGGGTGCTCGCTCCGCGTCGCGGAGCCGTTACTTCTCTTCCTTGAACCCGGTGTGGCGCTTGAGGGTCGGATCGTACTTGCGCAGCTCCATCCGCTCCGGATGCTTCTTGGGGTTCTTGGTCGTCACATAGACGTAGGCGCTCTCGCTGCTGCGGAGCTTCACCTGGACGCGTCCCTTTTTGGCCATGGCTCAGTCGCTCCCTTACCAGGACGCTTTGCGCACGCCAGGAATATTCCCCTGGAGCGCATTTTCACGGAACGCGATACGCGACAGCCCGAAGCGGCGCACGTAGGCGCGCGAACGGCCGGTAAGCGAGCAGCGGTTGACGTGCCGAACCGGCGACGAGTTACGCGGCAGCGCCTGCATCTTGCGCTGGGCCATATCCTTCTGGGCCGGCGTCGCCGTCTGGCTGCTGATGATCGCCTTCAGCTTGGCGCGCTGGTCGGCGTACTTGGCGGCAAGCTTGTCGCGCTTGAGGCCGCGCTGGATCGAACTGGTTTTCGCCATCGTAGTTCCGGGCCGAGGTCGTAAAGAGACAGCCGACAAAGATGGCTGGGGACGGGCCGTTTGGGTAGGGTCGGGGCCCGAGCCAGCGGTGGCAGCCAAGTAGCCCCGGATATCAATCTCCAAGTTGTTACAACACAACTACTTAGCTGTTGGACGCTGAATTCGGCCCGGCTAGTCACGGTTCATCGATAATCAAACATCATCATGAACCCGGCGTCCATATGGTCCTGCAAGTGACAGTGAAGCAACGTGGGCCCGGGGTTGTTGGCCACGAACTCGACGGCGCGCCGCTGGCCTGCCGCGACAAGGACCGTGTCCTTCCTGATCCCGGTCAACCCCTGCGGACCGACCAGCTCAAAGGTGTGCCGGTGAAGATGAACAGGATGATCCTCAGTGCTCTGATTGTCGAACTCGAGGCGGTAGCGATGCCCCGCCGACAAGAACACGCGATCCATCTCCGGTGCGGCATGGCCGTTGAGTTTCCATCCCTCGAAGGTGCCGTGGCCGCGAAACTGTGACGTGATCAGGATCGGAACCGGCTCCGCCGGCGCCGACTCGTTCATTGCGCCGGGCGCCGCAAAATCGAAATAGTCCCAATGCATCGGCGCCGGCGTCTCCCACACGGGACTGCCTCCCTGATTGGCGTACTCCACTACCACACCCAGGCCGGCACGCCGAAGGTGATCCCGCACCTCGCCAAGGATCCAGATGCCCGGCCGGTTCATCGTGACAATCGCATCCACCCGCTCGGCGGGGTCGAGGCGCAGCTGATTGGTGGCACGCGGCACGGGAACCGGATTGCCATCGAGCGCAATGACGGTGAACTCATGACCAGGCAATGCGAGCCAGTGTGGCATGTCAGCGCTGGCGTTGAGCACGCGAAGCAGGACTCGTTCGCCCGCACGCACGTGAATCGGATCACCCTGCCCCAGCATGCGGCCGTTGATTGACGCGTGCGTGTAGCCAACTGTCCAGAAGCCGTCGTCGCCGCCGGAGATGTACGGATTCCAATCGTGCATCGCGACAAAGAGCTCGCGATCGTAGCGTCCCGGATCGGCTGCGGGGTCCACAACCAGAAAACCGAACTGGCCCGAGTACAGTGAGCGATGGAGATCGTGTCCGGCCATCACGTGCGAGTGATACCAGCGGGTCCCCCGCGGCGTCGGCGTGAAGGTGTATGACTGGCTGCCGTGCGGTGGCACGGGCGGCGTCCCTTCTTCGGGAGCTCCGTCCACTGCAGCGGGAAGCTCCAGCCCATGCCAATGCACATACTCCGGATTCTCGGTGTCATTGATCACATTGACTGTCACCGACCGGCCTTCCCGCAGGCGCAGCAGCGGACCGGGCACCGTACCGTTGTAGGCCAGTGTGCGAACGGCGATACCGGGCGCCAGATCGATGGTAGTCGGCGCGATGCGCAGCGTATAGTCGGCGTCCCGCTGCGACGGGCGCGCAAATGGAAAACGCGGGATCACGCCCGCCGCGAGGCCGGCAACGAAGGTGCGACGTTTCACCGGTGGTACTCCGTCCGGAAGATGCGCCAGCGGATGTCGAGAGCGGTCACGGTGCCGCAGAGATACTGCGACCCGCTCGCAAACTAAGGGGCGACCCACCCGGCACGCGGCCCATCGTTCTGCTTCGTGACGTTATGCTTGGGTAACCATCGCCCGGACGATTGATGCCCCTGCTCGCGACCACCGACCTGACCAAGCGGTATCCCAACGGCGTGACGGCGCTTGACCAGCTGACCCTTTCGATCGAGCCCGGGATCATCGGCCTGGTCGGCTCCAACGGCGCCGGCAAGAGTACCCTTCTCAAGATCATCCTCGGCCTGTTGCCGCCCACCAGTGGTTCGCTCACGGTACTCGATCGCAACGCGGCGCATGACGGACCGGCCCTGCGACAGTACCTGGGCTACATCCCCGAGTTCGACTGCCTTCCGCCAGACCAGACCGCCGCGGACCTGGTCACCCACCTGGGCCGCGTGTCAGGGTTGCCGGCCGTCGCCGCGCGCGAGCGCGCCGCCGAGATGCTGCGGCATGTCGGGCTCTACGATGAACGGTACCGGCCAATCGGCGGCTACTCCACCGGCATGAAGCAACGCGTCAAGCTGGCGCAGGCGCTGGTGCATGATCCCCAGCTCCTGCTGCTCGATGAACCGACCAACGGCCTCGACCCCGAGGGGCGCAACGACATGCTCGACCTGATTCGCCGGACCGGTCGTGAGTTCGGCATTTCGGTCATCGTGGCGTCACACCTGCTCGGCGAAATCGAACAGGTCTGTACCTTCCTGGTCGCGATCGATGGCGGTCGATTGCTCCGCGCCGCACCGATGAGTGATTTCACCCGGGAAACCGAGCAGCTGGTGATCGATGTCGTTGGCGACAGCGATCGCTTCCGCGAGGCGCTGGTGAGCCAGGGAATGGCCGCCACGGCAGGCGCTGGCGGCAGCGTGGTAATCTCGATCAGGGACGGCGCACCAGTCGACGCGGTGCGCGACACCGCCGCCGCGCTCGGCGTGGGACTGCTGCGCATGGCGCGACGGCGCAATCGGCTGGAAGACCTGTTCGAGAGCGCCACCGCGCCGGGGGTGACCGATGCCGCCTGACAATTCACCCGGCGCGATCTACGATCTCGGCTACCAGCATTACGACGGCAAGCGCCTCGGCCGAGCGGGGGCAGTGCGCGCGTTGTATCTGCAGGGACTGCGTTCGCTGTTTGGCCTGGGTCGCGGTCCGCGCGCCAAGATCGCGCCGATTGCGCTGATCATCTTCATGCTGGTGCCCGCGATCATCCAGACCGCGGTTGTCGGTCTGGTGGGCAACATGGTCCAGCTGTTTACCCACGCCGCGTACTTCCAGTCGACGGTCTGGATTTTCGCCCTCTTCTGTGCATTCCAGACGCCTGAACTGGTCTCGAGTGATCAGCAGTATCGTGTCCTCGCGCTCTATTTTTCGCGCGCGTTGCTACGACATGACTATGTCCTCGCGCGACTCGGCGCACTCTTCACCGCACTCTTTGGTGTCGGACTGCTGCCGCACATCGTACTGCTGCTGGGCACCTGGTTCGCATCGCCCGATCTCGGTGCCGCGATACACACGTCGCTGCCGATGATCCCGCGCATCATCGCGGCCAACCTGCTGATCGCCATTTCACTAACCGCCGTATCGCTCACGATCGCGGCCATCATTCGTCGGCGGCCCTTCGCAACGGCGGCGATCCTTGCGATTTTTCTCCTCGCCTCGGCGTTCGTGGTGCCGCTGGTGATGACGCGGCCGGAAAAGATGCGTTACATCGTCCTCGCGTCGCCGATGCTGGTGGCGCAAGGAACATCGCAGGCAGTCTTTGACACCACGGGGCACATCTTCCGCGCCGATGCAGTGCGCGGCGCGATCGTCGATACCGTCCCGCCACCCCGAGCGGGATTGGCACCGGACTCGATCGTCGCCGCTCGCCGGCGACGACGGGTCGCCTTCCGTCGGCGTGGCGTCATGGAAGTCGCCAACCTGCCACCGATCGCCTATTACGCGACCACGCTGGGACTCCTGCTGGTTGCCGGTGGGGTGCTGACCTTGCGCTACCGGAGCATCGAAACGTGACCGTCGACCTGGGAAACGTGTCGAAGTGGTATGGCAACATTGTCGCCGTCAACGACGTGTCGTTCACACTCGCGCCCGGGATCACCGGCTTGCTTGGCCCCAACGGCGCCGGCAAGTCCACGCTGCTGCACCTGATGGCGGGCTTGCTGCGTCCATCTGGTGGCAGTGTCACGGTGGACGGCCTCGCCGCGTGGCATCACCCTGCGATGTATCGTACTCTCGGTTTCGTGCCCGAGAGCGAAGCGGTCTACCCGTTCCTCACCGGATTCGAGTTCGTGCAGCTGAATGCGCGGCTGCAAGGGGTAGCCGATCCGGACAGCGCCGCGCGACGGGCGCTGGCGCAGGTGGAGATGTCGGCGGCCCAGGATCGGCCGATTGCCACCTACTCCAAGGGGATGCGGCAGCGGGCCAAGATCGCAGCCGTGCTGGCACACGATCCTCGCGTGATGCTGCTCGACGAGCCGTTCAATGGCATGGACCCGCGACAGCGCGTCCAGATGATGGCGATGCTGCGCCAGCTCGCGTCTGACGGTCGCACCATTCTGGTGTCGTCTCACATCCTCGAAGAGGTGGACCGGATCGCTGACACCGTGCTGGTCCTGATCGGCGGCCGCCTGGCGGCCTCCGGACCGAGCCGAGTGATCCGGCAGCTGATGACTGATCGCCCCCACACATTTACGGTGCGGAGCAACAATGATCGTGTCCTGGCCGCGGCAATTGTGGCGCAGGCGACTACCAGCAGCGTCGAGTTCGTGCCGGGCGGCATGACCATCCGCACCGCCGACCTCGGCGTGTTCACGCGCAGCCTGCCGGTACTTGCTCGCGACCATGGCATCTCGCTGCTCGAGATCACGCCGACTGACGAGTCGCTTGAGAGTGTCTTCTCCTACCTGATCCAGGGCTGAGCGATGCTGATCAATCGCGTGATTGCCGGATTGACCGTCCGCCAGCTGCTGGCCCGCAAGCGGTGGCTGATGGTGACGCTGCTCGCGGCACTGCCGATAATCATGGCGCTGCTGTTCCGCCTGTACAACGTCGACGACGACGCGCTGACATTCGTGGTCAGCATGCTGTCGGATCTGGTGCTGACGGTATGCGTGCCCGTGATCGCACTGGTGCTGGCCAGCGCGGGGCTCGGCGCCGAGGTCGACGATGGCACCGTGGTCTACCTGCTGACCAAGCCGATTGCGCGCACCGCGATCGTGACGACCAAGATCCTGGTGATTGCCGGGGTGACGGCGTTGCTCAATGTCGTCTCGGTAGTGCTGGCCGGCGCGATCGCGCTCAATGGCCTCGACGCCACCCATCTGGTGATCGGTTTTGCGGCGGGAGCGGCACTGGGCAGCGCGCTCTATGCGGCGCTCTTTCTCACCTTGGGATTGCTCACCCGGCGCGGCATGCTGATTGGGCTGACCTACCTCGTCGTGTGGGAAGGCACACTCAGCGGCCTCTTTTCCGGCACCCGCACGTTGAGCATTCGGCAATACATGCTGAGTACGGCGGCAGCGATCTCTCACGCCAGCACGAAGGTCTTCTCCGCCCCGCTCCCCTCGGATCGCGCCTGGATCATGAGCGGCGTGATTGCCGTGCTCTGCGTGGGCTATTCGATTCAACGCCTGCGGTCATTCGAGGTCGGTCAGGCCGGATAAGTCAGTCGATGTCCGCCACGCCCGGCGGACCGGGCAGCCGGGGGATGCGCACCCGAATGCGTTCCGGAATCGTCCCCGGCATCGCATTGGCGAACCGCTCAATCAAGCCAGGTGTCACGACGGAACCGTGGCAGACCAGCAACAGGCCAGTGTTGAGGGCGACGTCGTCGAGGAAGATCATCCCGGCGCGGAGCGCCGCTGGCGTCAGCTCCTGGAGCTCCTCCGTTTCGCCGTCAACGCCAGTCACGCGAGGCAGCGCCGCGAGCACGCGTTCGTCGTAGATACCTTCCCGGCCGTGCATCAGGTCGACGGCCACCGCCGGTGCTGAGCCCTGCGATTCCAGCAGGTCGTAATCCAGCGCGATCCGCAGGATGGCCGCGCCCCAGGCCGCGAGGCGAGCCGCCGGGCTCTCGAGCGGCCCCGGCTGCCGCGCGGGCAAGTGGCTGGCGCGCAGGATCTCGCGCACCACTTCGAGACGCGGAATGCTGCCGAGCAACCGTTCGGTCACGGCGGGCATGCGGGCGACCATGCCGCGCTCGTCGGGCGTCAGCGACTGGCCGTGATACATCGACGCAATTGTCTCCGCGGGGAGCGTGATGCACGCGAGCTGCGAGAGCATCGCCGCCACTTCCAGTTCCCACGGCAGTTCGTCGCCCAGCTCGGCGACGAGGCGGGCAACCAGCTCCCCAGTTCGCGTGGTCCGCCCAAAGCTCATCGGACTGGTCAGCGACAATGCCTCGGTCAACGCATGAATGCTGCCGCGTAACGTCTGTTCGAGAAGCACCCGCTCCGCCGTGATCAGCCGGTGCTGGGCAACTGCATCGTCAATGGACGTCAGCAGGGTCAGCACCGGCAACGGCTTGGTGAGAAAGCGAAAGATCTGGCCTTCGTTGACGGCGTCGATTGCCGTCTCGAGATCGGCCTCGCCGGTCAACAGGATCCGGGTGATATCGGGCGCCAAGGACCGGACACGACTGAGGAACGCGACGCCGTCCATCTCCGGCATCTGCTTGTCGGAGACGACCACCACAATGTCGGGATACTCGGCAAGACGATCGAGCCCTTCCGCACCACTGGCGGCCGACACGACGGCGTACCGGCGATGCAGTTGCGCGGTCAGCGACCGAAGCAGGTCAGGATCATCATCGACACACAGAATGCGGGCGAAGTTCTGCATCATTTCACTCCGTGCTGGGCCGGGCGTTGCAATTCAATGGGCTGCTTGAAAGACTCCAAGGCCGCGCAGGCGGTCGAGCTCGCGACGGACCGCTCCGCGCCCGCCCCGCGCGAAGAGCAGCGCAAGGCGATCGGCACCGTCGTGACTCAGCACGGGGTTGCGAAAGTTGTTGCGATAGGTAGCGGCGTCGGCCGGTGCATAATGCCAGAGCGGCGCGAGGATCGCCAGCAGCGGCTCGACCTGCGCGCTGGCCGCGATCGAGAAGAGGTTTTCGTCGGACACATTGACGATGGCAGCCTCGGGAAACGCAGAGAAGGCGACTGGGTTCCCGTCGGCGAGCGAGTCACCGTGCCCGGCGAACAACGTCGGCAGTTGCCATTGCCCGGCCGGTGTCCGGACAAGGTAGCCGCTCGCCACCGGATCGCACCGGGCAATGATCGCGGCGGCGCGCAGCCAGCGGACGATCTCGGCGTTCGCGCGCAGCCCCGGACTGGCGTGCGAACTCACCTGCGCAAGGACCTCTGCGATCGACAACTGACGCGCCATCGCCTCTGCGACCCCAATGATGTGATGCGCACCGGTCCCGGCAATCTGTATTTCTGGCGTCAGCGTGCCGTCGTCCTGCCAGCCAAGGACGATCGCCTTCGCCCAATCGTGCCAGAGGATCGCGGCACGAATCACGTCCACGTCCAGCATCGGTCCGGCCTCGCCCCCCGGGCGGAGATACATCGTTGTGTTGATGCCTGCGAGTGCGAGACCGCCGCGCAGATTGTACGCTTCGTGCACCGGCAAGCCGCCGGGATAATCGTGATGGCCCATGCTGCTGCCGGCGCTCGAGCGAAAAGATTGGCGCAGCTTGGGGCAGGCAGCCTGGTCGTCGCGCAGCGGTGGAAAGACGCCGGCCAGTGCCGCGTCGAGCGGCATGGCAGCAAGCAGCGTGTCGCGCGTCAGTTCGGTGACGATCCCGCGTTGCGCGTCAGCATCGAGATTGCGCCGGTGCTGAACACAGGTCGCCGGGTTCGTAATGGCGTCGAGCGTCTGCAAGCGAAGCTGGCGATCAGTGATCAGCCGCGCCTGGGCCGTGAGAAAGACAATCGAGGATTGCACCAGCGGCGAACGGGCCGCGGCGCGCTCCACTGCTGCCGGGGCCTGACCGAACGCACCGCTGGTGAGAGCGGCCGAAAGCATCACCGGGGTCCACAGACTGATCCTGCGCACCCGGCCGTGCACTCAGCGGCAGTCCACGGCGACGACGGCTCGACCAGAAGCAATGTCGAATGGCGAAAGGATGTGGAGGACTTCCCAGAAGCGGCCGGTCTGCAATGGCAGTGCGACGTGCCAGACGTCGGCCGGCAGCGCGCCAGTGAAGTTGCCGGTGGCGGTGTCGCCTGCTGCGCGCGGCTTGCCAATCTGGGCGTGCAGGATCTTGCCGGAATCACCGTTACTCCGTACCCAACGGTAGTCGATCCGGGTGCCCGGAATCGTCACCGTCACTCGACCAATGAACGCAATGCGGGCCGGACAGTTGCCGACGTATTCAGCCGGAACTGCAGCGGCGGTCGGTAACACCGCACCCGATTGCTGGGCGGCGAGCGGCGCAGCGACGACCGAAGCGAGAAGCAACGTTGGCGTGAGGTAGCGCATGAGCAAAAGATACCCGGCCGAGGCCGGTGGTCAGCACAAACGCCCGCGACAGCCGAAGCTGCCTGCGGGCGCTCACACTCGTTGCGGCAACACTCCCGAGGAGGGACTCGAACCCCCGACCCGCTGATTAACAGTCAGCTGCTCTACCGACTGAGCTACTCGGGAAAATCTGCACCATACCGCGGTGCGGCGGCAAAGTAGCACCGGCCTTCGCTCGAAACAACGCGAACCTGCGTCACGACGCCGGAGTACCCGAGGGTCTCAGTTCGTCCACCAGAGCGCCGCGCGGAAAGCTCGGTCGATGATAGAAACTTCTCACCTGAGATTCCGACCGGAGCCACCCCTGACCGGAAATCCGCCATTTTCGATCAAAATGAGCAATCGCTCACGTCCTGACGGCCGACGTGAGCAGACACTCTCACACATGAGCGATCGCGTGCGCCAAAGTGGCGCGATTTTCTGCGCGTCGTACCATTGTAACTCGTTGTCATGTCAAACTTTACGACCACTCTGCACCCTTCCAATTCGCCTGGATTTTGGCTATCTTGCTGCCATGACGATTGCCCCGCTCTACGGCCAACCGGACGCAGTTCGGCAGCTCGACTCGGCAGTCGTTGCAGGGCGATTGCCGCAAGTCCTCTTGGTGACCGGGCCACGTGGTGTTGGCAAGCAACGGGTTGGCCTCTGGCTAGCGCAGCGCCTGCTCTGCACCGCCCTGGACGCCAAGCCGTGCGGCACCTGCAACGGTTGCATGCAGGTCCTCGGATTATCGCACCCCGACTTCCACTGGTTCATTCCTGTTGCCCGGCCCAAGGCTGGCGATCCCGCACGTCAGGCCGAAGAGGCCGCCGAGCTGATCGAGGCCGCAGTGGCCGAACGGCGCGCCTCGCCGGTGTGGGCCACGCCAGACGGTATGGCATCGCACAGCATTGCCTCGGCGCGACTGATCCAGCGTCAGGCGTCGTTGACTTCGGTGGCTGGCGGGTGGCGGGTTTTCCTGATCGGCCAGGCCGACCGGCTGGTGCCTCAGGAGTCGAGTCAGGAAGCAGCCAACGCGATGCTCAAGCTGCTCGAGGAGCCCCCGGCACGGTCGCTGTTCATCCTCACTACGTCGGAACCCGGTCGCGTGCTACCGACCATCCGTTCCCGCGCCACGCCAATACGGCTGGGTCGGATCGCCGACGTCGAGGTGCGCCAGTTCTTGGCCGTGGCCAAGCCCGAGCTGGCGAACGATGTCGCGATTTCCCGCGCACATGGCTCAATCGGCAACGCGCTCGCCAGTGCCAATCAGGCCCAAGCCAGGGCGCGCACTGCGGCGGATGAGTTTCTCAAGGCAGTTGCCGGTGGGCCGGCCCAGGCCGCGGAACGTGCCCTCCGCCAGCAGCCCTTCCAGGCGCGCGGCGAGTTCACCGACTTCCTCGATGCTGTGGCCGACCGCCTCGCGGCCCGTGCCGCGCGTGTGCTCGGCGCCGATGGCCGCGTCCCTAGCGGGAACTCGATCGGGGTCGTCATGGGTATCGAACGGGTGATGGAGGCCCGCGAGCGGGCCCAGGGCAATGTCAACCCGCAGCTGCTGCTGGCGGTCCTGGCTGACGACCTGGCAACGTTGGAGGCGGTGTGAGCCTGACCCACCTGGACGAGCATGGCCGGGCCCGCATGGTAAATGTCGGCGCCAAGCCGGAGACGGCGCGAAAGGCAGTGGCCGAAGGACGGGTGCTGATGTCGGCCGAAGCGCTCGAGATGGTGCGCACCGCCGCAGTGGCCAAGGGTGATGTCATCGCGATTGCGTCACTCGCCGGAGTGATGGGTGCCAAGCAGACGAGCACCCTGATTCCGCTCTGCCACCCGCTGTCGATCGACCAGGTGCAGGTCGGACTCGAACTGCGGAACGAATGGCCCGGCATCCGGGTGATTGCCACCGTGACGGCAACCGCGCGCACCGGCGTCGAGATGGAAGCGCTGACGGCGGTCGCCGTCGGTTGCCTGACGGTGTACGACATGATCAAGGCCGCCGATCGCGCGATGCGGATCGATGGTATTCGGTTGCTCCACAAGACCGGCGGGGCGCGCGGCACCTGGCACGCTGCCGATTTCCAGGAGGATGGACAATGAGACGCTTGTTTGCGCAGCTGGTGGTATTCATGGTTGGTGCCGTAGCACTGGTGGGATTGGGTGGCGTGTCAACGTTGCTGGCGACGCGCCAGGACGCTCGCACTCCCGCAGCCGATAGCACCACGCTGGCCGGGGTCCGGGCGCAGCTCGCCGACTCGCGGCGCGAGCTGGAGCGGGCGCACCAGATCCTCGAGTTTTCGGGACAGTACGCCATCCCCGCCGACCTGTCGGCGCGGATCTATGACATCGCGATTGCTGAAGGGATTCCTGCCGCGGTCGGCTTTCAGCTCGTGAAGGTCGAGAGCGGCTTCCAGAATGGCGCGACCAGTTCAGCCGCTGCGATCGGATTGACCCAGGTGCGACTGCCGACCGCGCGCACCTATGACGCCATGGTTGATCCGAGCGACCTGATGAATGCCGACGTGAACCTTCGGTTGGGGTTCCGGTATCTCAAGGACTTGCTCGATCGCTTCGATGACAACCTGCCGCTCGCCCTCGAGGCCTACAACAAGGGTCCCACCTTTGTTGCGGCCGAGCAGGTGGCAGGCAATACGGTCGAGGGGCGTTACAGCCGGGCGGTCATGAGCGGAGTACGCAAGAAGGGGTAAGCTCCAGGCTTACCCCGGGATCTTGATCGTCTGGCCGGCCTGGACGTGGCCGTCCTTGCCGAGTCCATTGATGGCGATCAACTGCGACGGGCGCACACCGAACTGCCCGGCGATCGCCGTAATCGTTTCTCCCCGCTTCACCACATGCGTGCGCGACACTACTGCGGCGTGCTGGCGTGTCGCCGGCGCAGCCTTGCCATGCGATCCGGCGGCCGGCGCTGTCGACTTTGGCTTGGTGGCGGCGACATGCGTCGCAGGCGCGCGCTGTGCAACCGACCGGACCGTCGCATGGACCACCAGGCGTTCGCCGCTCCGGAGCATCGCGCTCGCGGCCAGGTGATTCTGGGTGCGCAGCGCCTTGACCGACACACCGCCGCGCCGCGCCACCGACGCAATGCTCTCCCCGCGCCGGACAATCAGCGTGTGAGTGACGGTGCGTGTGGTCCGCGGCGGATCGGGTTCCCGCATCATCGCGGCAGTCACCGCTGTCACCGACACCGGGATGTAGAGCATCGTGCCCGCCGGCAGCGAGCGGCCGCGTGCGGCACGGTTAGCCGACCGGATCAGCGCCGGCGAGGCGCTGAACTCGCGCGCCAGCGTTGCCACGGTTTCACCGGAACGCACCTGGTGCGCCACGACCTCTCGCCGCGCGGCCGGGTCGAGCGCCGCATAGGCCGCGGCGACCTTCTCTGCCGTGCCTGCCGGCACGCGCACGGCATATCGTTCCGTCGGCGGCGTGACCAGTCGCAACAGGTGCGGATTGAGGTCGCGCAAAGCATCCAGCGTGGTGTCTGCGAGCCGAGCGATCAGGTCGAGTCCGGTGCCACCATCGACGATCACGGAATCCAGGGGAAAAGTGGCGACATCATGCACGGTCTCGAAACCGTAGCGCGCCGGCTCCTTCGCGATGATCGCGGCAGCAATCAACTGCGGCACGTAGTTCTTGGTCTCATCGCGGATCATCCGCGTGTCAGCGAGCGAAAAGAACGCGTCGTCGCTGGTGATGTCGAGCGAGTCGTCGCCGCTGGCGCCGGTGCTCATCGCGCCGAGCCCGCGCTGGACGCGACCGGCACCGGCGTTGTATGCGGCAGCCGCCAGATAGTGCGAGCCGAAGCGTTGCGTCAGGTCATCGAGATGGTGCGCCGCTGCGTCCGTCGATTTGATCGGGTCGCGACGCTCGTCCAGCCAGGAGTCGACCTGCAAGCCATACAGTTTGCCGGTCGCCGGCATGAACTGCCAGATTCCCACTGCCGCTGTCCGCGACACCGCTGACGGCGAAAAGCCCGATTCAATCAGCGCCAGATAGACAAAGTCGCCGGGGAGGTTGCGCGACGCGAACTCCGCCCGGGCGTAAGGTTCATAGCGCGCCATCCGGTCAAGCCAGATCTGAAAGCGGTCATGGGCGCGGCCGGTGAAGTAATCGAGGTAGTACTTGACCCGTGGCTGGTCGGCAAAGTCGGCGACGTTGAGGTCCCAGGTCGGATGGGCATCGATAGGCACATCAGGCAGCGACGCCGCCGGTTCGACTTTTTCGAGCGAGTCGAGCGCGGCGTTGTCGGCCGAGGAATCGTGGGCAACTGCGCGGGGCGAGGTTGCCGAGTCCAGTTGCCGACGAGTGGCAACTGGAGTTGCGGCCGGAATCGCCGGCGCCGCCGGCGCTGCGGCAGCAGGCGTCTCGCCCGTCGTTACGGGGTGCGTGTCGACGTGCATCCGCCCGCCACAGGCCGCGCACAGCACAACCAGTCCAGGCAGCCATCGAGGGATCATCGGCTGGCTCCATTTGTCGAAAGGTTGGACGGGGGGACAGGATGCGCCCAGCTGGGATCGAACCAGCGACCTGTCGCTTAAAAGGCGATTGCTCTACCGCTGAGCTATAGGCGCGTACGCCCGGGCATTCTAACCTGCGAGGGGTCCTGAGGTAACCGCCTCAGGGCTGCTGCTTGAGCACATAGAGCAGCCAGTCCCCCTGATGCGCCGACGCCTTGGCGTCGATCCGGTCGAGCCGAGGTACCGGGATCGCCGAAATGACCATCACTCTGGCTTGCGGAAGCCGCCGACGGACCCGAGCCGCCGTGCCCTCGCCAAAATCGGAGTGGAAGTCGCCATTGTACTGGATGACCAGCGGACCGTTTCCGTCGCCCCGCACCCGGGCGATGGATTCGGCCATCGTCTCATCCTTGACGCACTGCGCCTGGTACATGTTGTCGACCGATGGCATCCCCGCGCCGGCGGGATGATCACCCATCGCCACCCCAAAGCGCGTGTAGTAATCGTCGTGATCGGTGCACCGAAAATCGGCCGCCGCCCAGGCACGAGTCGAATCGGTCCGGTCAGTGATCGCGCTGAGCCCCTTCATTGCCACCGCACTCGCCATCGGCCGCGGGATATCGGCCGCCACTACGCGCCAGTGATGGGCCCGGGCAAACTCGATCAGCGGGCGGTAGTCGGCGCCGTAATTGGGCCATGGGCGCGATTCCTTTCGGAACGTCTCTTCACTGATCGTGCCGGCCAGGTACTGATCGAGTATCGGCTGGACGTCGCGTTCAAACATCTCGAGCGACAGGACGACATCCTGGCGGCGCCGGGCGACAGCCTGCAACAACGCGAGTTCCATCCGGTGGGTGGCAGCATCGTCGTGCTGCTCGCCCAGGAAGACCACGTCTGCCCGGGCAGCTGCGTCGGCCAGCGCCACGAAATCACTGAACCGCTTGTGGTGGCTATCATAGACCCGATGCGGCGCCCAGGACTCGGCCGGTGTCGTATCGGCCGGGGATACCGTCAATGCCAGGAGAAGTGCGATCATTGGGGCAGAATAGCCGCACCGGCCATCGGATGCGAGGCGGCCGACGCTTCCCACCACCCCGGAGTTTGTGCGATGATGGAGATCACCAGCTTTCCCACCGATTCTGCCGCCCAGGCCGCGCGGATCCTGTTACAGGGCGAAGGGATCGACGCGGAGGTCCGCGGCGAGATGATCGGCATGGCGTGGAACAACTCCTTCCGGCTGGTCGTGCTCGATGATGCCGATGCCGAGCGAGCCGTCGAGTTGTTGCGGGCCAACCCACCGATCACCGGCGATGGGGTGCGTTGACCTCCGGAGCGGATTTGTCGAAGAGGCCCCGCTGACCGAGCGCAGTATCGCAGAAGAGCTGCCGATGATGCGGCGTGAGTCCCTGGGCGTGCAAGGCCGCCACGTGCTCCCGGGTGGCGTAGCCGACGTTGGTGTGCCAGCCATAGCCCGGACGGCGAGCGGCCAGCGCGTGCATCAGCCGATCGCGAGCCACCTTGGCGATGATGGACGCAGCCGCGATGGCGTGGCAATGGGCGTCACCCTTGACCAGCGCCTGATGTTGTTCGCCTAGTTCGAGCATTGGTAGCCCATCGATCAACACGACCGCCTCTGCCGCACCAAGGCTCGCCCGGCAGCGTAGCAGTGCGCGACGCATGGCAAGTGCCGTCGCGCGACGGATGTTGATGCGAGCGATCTCGCGGACACTGGCTGCGCCGAGCCCGAAGGCGAGCGCATCCCGGCGAATTCTGGCGACCAGCTGAACGCGTTCTTCCGGGTCGGATACCGCCTTTGAATCGCGCACGCCGCGAATGCCGGCATGATCCTTTGGGAAACACACGGCCGCTGCAACGACCGGCCCGGCGAGCGGTCCACGTCCCACTTCGTCGATACCGATCAACAGGTAACCGGTGGCCCAGGCGGCTCGTTCGTGGCGAAGCGGTGGCATAAGCACTAATGTAAAGGCTCTCACCATCATCCATAGCCGTTGCCAGAGGCCCACGCCGCATGTCGACTAATTCCGGCGCAGGACGTTGGACCGATGTCGCCCTCGACCTGCGCCAGGCTGGGCGCGGTGTCCGGCGGCAGCCGATGCTCGCGGTCGTGCTGGTGCTCGTGCTGGGCTTTGGCATCGGCACGACGACCGCGACCTACTCGCTGGTCGACGCGCTGTTGCTACGCCCGCTGCCGGTGAGCCAGCCCGACCAGCTGGTGATCGTTGGCGACCCGCTGCGGACCAACTCCACGACGACCGGCGGTCCGCGCGGCGACCTGATTTCGTATCCACTCTATCACGACGTGCTGGGCACCGTGCCATCGGTGCAGTCGATCGCCGCGTCATCGCGGGTGGGGCGGATTGATGTGGTCGTGCCCGACCCGACCGCTGGCACGACGCCGGTCGCGGAACATCCGGCGGGTCGTCTCGTTTCGGGCAACTACTTCGCGACCCTCGGCGTCAACGCATGGCTGGGAAGAACCTTTCCCGTCCTGGTTGACGGCGCACCGGGTGATGACCCGGTCGTGGTGGTGAGTTATCGCTACTGGCAGAACACGTTGCACAGCGATTCGACCGTCGTCGGTCACACCCTGGTCATCAATCACGTTCCGCTCACCATCGTCGGTGTCATGCCGCGCGGGTTCGACGGAGAAATCGTGGGGCAGCCGACGGCGATCTGGATCCCGACGATGATGGAGCCGTCGCTGATCCCGGTGCGACCCTGGCTGACCGACCGCAACACCAGTTCCCTTTTGCTGATTGCGCGCCTGGCACCCGGCGCGACGATCGAGCAGGCTCGCTCGACCTTCAACGGCGTGATTCATCGAACCATTCGCGAACACGCGACGGCCGCTGAATACGCAGCCCAGCCGGCACGTGACCCGGTACCGGTGAGCAACGGCGCGCGCGGCGTCTCGGCAGCGCGTGGCCTGTATGGCCAGGCGCTGCTCACCCTCCTCGCCGCCGTGGTGGCGCTGCTGCTTCTGGCGATTGCCAATGCCGCCAACCTTTCGCTGGCGCGCTCGATCGCCAACGCGCCCGATACCACGGTCCGCACTGCCCTCGGTGCCTCGCCATTCCGTCTCATGCGCCAGGGATTGGTGGAGCACGCCGTGATCGGTGCAGCGGCCGCCGCATTGGGGCTCGCGATCGGCGCATGGGGGAGTGCGATCCTGTTGCGACGCGCCGACCCGGTCGGCGACGCACTGCTGCTCGACGTCCATCTCAACAGTCGCGTGACCCTCTTTGCTGTGCTACTCTCGATCGTCGTGGTGCTCGCATTCGGGGTCGTCCCGATTGCAGCCCAGATGCGCAGCAACCCGGCGCAGGCATTACGCGGCGGCGGTCGCAGCATGGTGCGCAGTTGGAGCCGTGGCGCCCGAGCCCTGGTGACGCTGCAGGTCGCGCTCTCGATCCTGCTGATCGCGACAACAACGATGCTGCGCCAGAGCCTGATACGAGTGCAAGCGGTGGATGCCGGGTTCAATCGCCAGCAAGTGCTCGTCGCCACGGTGGATCTCGCCCGGAGCGGCATTACCCTGGCCGACCGGCCCGCGGTCATGCAACGATTGCTGCAACACGTCCGCGCCGCGCCCGGTGTCCTGGCCGCGAGTTATTCGGTCAACGGCATGTACAGTGGCGCCGAAGCCGACACCACGCTCCAGGCCGAGGGGTTCGTGGCGCGCTCGGCGAGTGACACGGTGGTGCAGTGCGATTATGTCGGCCCCGGATTCTTCACCGCGATCGCCGCGCATCTGATTGGCGGCCGCGACATCACCGAACAGGACGACCAGAATGCGCCGCGCGTGGCGGTCGTCAATCAGAGTTTCGCCCACTTCTTCTTTGGCAACGGCAACGCGGTGGGCCGCCACCTCCAGCTCGGCACGAATGCGTACGAAGTGATCGGCGTCGTGGCCGACATCCAGTCCCAGCGGCTGCGCGACCCGGTGGCACGGCGGATCTACACGCCGATTGCGCAGCGCACCTCTCCACCGGGATACATCACCTTCGCGGTGCGCGGGTCGGCGGAGCACATCGTCGAGCCGGTCCGCCGGGCCCTGCTGGCGGAGGTCCCTTCACTGATCATCCTCAGCAACCAACCGGTCGAGAATGTCATCGCAAGTACCATGGTGCAGGACCGGCTGCTGGCAGATGTGGTCACCTTTTTCGGGGTGCTGGCGTTGTTTCTCGCCGGGCTCGGCATCTACGGCGTGATTGCCAACGCGACCGTCCGCCGCACCCGCGAGTTCGGCATCCGCCTGGCGCTCGGCGCGCCGCAACGAACCGTGATCGTTACCGTGGTGACTGAGGCGCTGCGGCTGGTGATCTACGGCGTCGGCGCCGGCGTGGTGCTGGTGATCCTGGCGGCACCGCTGCTGCGACGTCAGCTGTTCGGGATCGGCGCGATCGACGCCGCGTCGATCGTCGTGGCACTCGTGGTCATGCTCGGCGTCGCAGCGCTCGCCGGATTGCTGCCGGCGCTGCGTTCGGCACGGCTGGAACCGGTGGAGGCGCTCCGAGCGGAATAGCCCAGCGACCAGAAACCAAAACGCCGACCCCCAATCATGGGGGCCGGCGTTTTCATGCGGCGCAGCGACTTACTTCCGGTCGCGATCGCGATCTTCGGCGATACGGGACTTCTTGCCGCTCAGGCCACGCAGGTAGTAGAGCTTCGCCCGCCGCACGCGGCCGCGCCGCACTACCTCGATCGCAGCATACATCGGCGAGTGGAGCGGAAAGACACGCTCCACGCCGACGCCAGCCGAAATCTTGCGGACCGTAAAGGTCTCGTTGACGCCGCCACCGCGGCGAGCAATCACGACGCCTTCGTAGGCCTGCAACCGTTCCTTGTCACCTTCGCGCACGCGCACCATCACCTTGACGGTGTCGCCGGCGTCGAACTTCGGGATATCCGTCCGAAGGTTCTCGCGCGAGATCTGTTCTACGATTTCCATGCCCATGTTACTGCTCCTGCGCTCTGCGCGCGGTCAAGATGTCAGGACTTCGCGCCGCCATCGTGGCGCTCCGTTGCCAAATGCGCTGCCCAGAGATCGGGGCGACGCTGCCTGGTCCACTCTTCTGCCTGCTGCTGCTTCCACGCCGCGATGGCAGCGTGATTGCCCGAGAGCAGCACCTCGGGAACCGCAGCGTCCCGCACCAGCGCGGGTCGCGTATAACTCGGCGGGCTCAACAGCCCGTCGTAATGCGAATCAGAACTGGCCGACTCATGGTCGCCGAGCGCCCCCGGCAACAGCCGGACGATCGCGTCGATGACGCAGAGTGCTGCCGGTTCGCCGCCCGAGAGCACGAAATCGCCGAGCGAAACTTCGTCGGCACCGAGGAGGTCGACCACCCGCTGGTCGATATCCTTGTAGTGCCCGCACAGCACCGTGAGGTGCTCGCCGAGCGACCAGCGCACCGCGTCCTCGTGACCAAAGCGCCGACCGCGCGCCGACATCACCACGACGGGCCCCGTCACGCCAATCCGGTCCACCGCTTCCAGAAAGGGTTCGGCGCGCAGCACCATCCCGGCGCCGCCACCGAAGGCGTAGTCGTCGACCGTCTGGTGCTTGTCGTGCGCGAAGTCGCGCAACTGCACCAGGTCGAACGCCACCCGCCCCGATCCTGCTGCCCGTCCCGGAATGCTGGCTGCCAGCATCGGCGCCATCGCTTCCGGAAAGAGCGTCACGACATGCACATGCAACATCCGCTAGCCGAGCAGTCCGTCGGGCACCGACACCACCAATCGGCGACTGTCACGCTCGACTTCCTTGACGTACTCGGCGCGAAACGGCAGCAGGAACTCACGCTTTGGTCCCTGTACTTCGATCGTCAATCCCTGCGGCAGGTCGTAGACCTCGCTCACGATGCCCAACGGCTCGCCGGCCTCATCGCGGACAGCCCACCCCACGAGTTCCTGGTGGTAGACCTCGCCCTCTTCAAGCGGAGCCAGCACATCGCGCGGCACCGCCACCAGGAGCTGGCGGTACTGTTCGACATCTTCACGCCGGTCGTGATCGCGAAACTTCACCAGGCATTCGCGATGGTAGAGCCGCGCCTGCGTGATGGTCAGTTCGCCCACTGGTTCGCCGGCAATGTCGACCAGCAGCAACACCCGTCCCACTGTGTAGACCCGTTCGGGGTCGTCGGTGAGCGGAAAGATGGCCAGCTCGCCCTTCAACCCGTGCGGCTTGCGCACCCGGCCGACAATGATCGGCGGTGGCGCAGCCTCAGTCATGACAGTTAGACGCCGGCCTTCTTGAGCAACGCGGCGACCGTCTCACTCGGGGTCGCACCCTTGGCGATCCACGCCTTGGCCTTCTCTACGTCGAGTGTCAGCTGGTCGTTCGCCTGCTTGGGGCGATACGAACCGATGTTTTCGATGAAGCGGCCGTCACGCGGAGCTTCCTTGTCCGCGATCACGATCCGGTACATCGGCAAACCCTTGCGACCTTCGCGACGCAAACGAATACGAACTGCCATGTCGAGCTCTCCGTCCTGCGGTTCAGCGCGGGGGAAACGATCGTCCACCAAACGGCATCTTCATGCCGCCTGGCTTGCCCGCGGTCTTCATGAGCTTCTGCATCTGCTTGAACTGCGCCAGCAACTGATTGACTTCCTGCACCGTGCGCCCCGAGCCACGAGCCACGCGTGCCCGCCGCGACCCATTCATCAGGTCGGGGTCGGTCCGCTCCGCCTTGGTCATCGACAAGACAATCGCCTCGACATGCTTGAGGCGCTTCTCGTCGATGTTGGCGCCCTTCACCATCGCCGGACTCACACCCGGCAACATGCCGAGCACATTCTTGAGCGGTCCGAGCTTCTGCATCTGTCGCATCGCCGTCAGGAAGTCGGTGAGATCGAGACCCTTCTTCGATCCCGCCTTGCGGGCAAGCTTCTTCGCCTCTTCCTCGTCGACATTTTCCTGCGCCCGCTCCACCAGCGACAGCACGTCGCCCTGCTGGAGGATGCGACCCGCCATCCGGTCGGGGTGAAAGGTCTCCAGTCCGTCGAGCCCTTCGCCCGTGCCGATGAACTTGATCGGCGCGTGCGTCACTCCATAAATCGACAACGCCGCGCCACCGCGTGCATCGCCATCCATCTTGGTCAGGATCACGCCGGTCACGCCGAGGGCGTCGTGAAACCCCTTGGCCGTGCGAACCGCGTCCTGACCGGTCATGCCATCGGCCACCAGCAGGATCTCGTGCGGCTTGATCCCGGCCTTGAGCCGCACCAGCTCCTGCATCATCTCGTCGTCGATCTGTAGCCGACCGGCCGTGTCGACGATCACCGTCCGTGCGCGCGCCTTGGAGGCCGCCTCGATGCCGCGCCGCACGATGCCGGCAACATCAGTCACGCCGGGCTCGCCATGCACGCCAACGTCGACCTGGCGTCCGAGCGTCTGCAACTGATCAACTGCCGCCGGTCGATACACGTCGGCCGCGATCAGGAACGGCGCCTTCTGCTCCGCCTTGAGCCGCTTGGCGAGCTTGCCGGCAGTGGTCGTCTTGCCGCTGCCCTGCAACCCGACCAGCAGGATCACCGTGGGCGGCACCGACACAAAGGCGAGTGGCGCCTGCTTTTCCCCCAGCAGCGCCACCAGCTCATCATAGACGATCTTGACCAGCTGCTGCCCCGGACGAACGGCCTTCAGCACCTCTTCGCCAACCGCGCGCGCCTGCACGTGCTCCAGGAACTCGCGGGTCAGCTCGAAGGAGACGTCGGCCTCCAGCAGCACGCGACGAATGTCCCGGAGCCCCTCACGGACTGCCGCCTCGGAGAGCACACCCTTGCCCGTAATCCGGCGGAGGGTATCCGTCAGCTTGGAAGACAGCTCGTCGAACATAGCCCTGAAGGATAATGGCGGGGCGGTCCTACCGCACCTCAACCCCGGGGAGGTGGCTCCAGCTGGCCCAGACCGGCGGGGCGACCGTAACCCGGACGGCGAGGTGTCCCCCCAGGGTCAGGGCCTCGACCGCGGTCCGATCCCCAGCATGGGGATGGGCCGCCAGTGCGGTAGCGATAGTGTTCCGGAAGCGGTCGGCGTCGGGCTGGGTGTCCCAGACGGTATACCAGACCAGCGCCGGGCCTGCCGGGGTGGTGTACACCCTCAGCCGGTCGCCGCCCCAGCCCAGCGCCGGGTCGGTGACCGGTTCGGTGGCATGGGTCAGGGCCGCCCGGAGCAGGTCAATGTCGAACTCGCCGAAGGTGTCCTCGAAGAGGACGCCTGTGCTGTCACCCGTAAACCGGACGCTCAGCGGCTGGTCACCCCGGGCGTAGCGGTCGGGGTGGAGAATCTGTTCGGTGGATTTCGGCAGCAGCGGGCCGAACGGGACCTGGCCCGGGTGATTCTTGTCGAACCAGCGCATGAAATCGGCACCGGCCGTGTAGGGAAAGGTCAGGCTTTCGCGAATCACCATCGGGGCCCGAGCGTAGACCGTGGTGCCGGTCTGCTGCGCCTTGAGGCTCTGGCGGATCGTTTCCCAGAACTGGTCCGACATCACGTCGATGCCGGGGACCACGGCGACCAGGGAGGCCAGTGTTGCCTGCCCCTCCAGGATCGCCTGCGCCGCGGCCTGTCGGTCGCCATCCGAGGCATCCTTGAGGATCGAATCGATCGGCATGTACTGGTGCTGCAGCGCGTGGACCAGCTCATGGGCAAGCGTCACCCGCAAGAGCGCCGGGTCGCCACCTTCGACCGCATAGAAGGTGGTCGAGTCGGGATCGTAGAAACCGGCGATCTGTTCCGTGTAGAGGTCAACAAAGAGCTGGCGCAGATCGATCGAATCAGGCAGCATGTCGAGCAGCTGGTAGACGTCCGTGACACCCTGGACCCGGGCGTCCGGAAGCTCGCGCGCCATCTTGGCGATCAGGTAGTCGTGGATCTGGGCGCGGCTGCGAATCGCCGACTTGGGCGTCGACTTGAACGTCAACCCAACCGCCTTCGACACCGCTGGGAGCAGCGACTGCACCATCTCCTGCAAGTGTTGCTGATCGACGGTCTGCGCCGACGGCGAAGCACCCCGGCACGCCCCGAGAGCACAGAGACTCAGCAGCACGATCTTGCGAAACATTGTCATGACCACCCCGAAAGCACCGGCGGCTCAGCCGGCGAGAAAATGCCCGTACCAGGCGAGAATCGCAGGCCCGAAAATCCAGCACGCCGCGGCCCCGATCGCGAGAAAGATGCCGAATGGCACCAGCTTCTGCCGGCCAGCGAGCTTGAGTGGCAAGAAGATCAGCGTGCCGAGCAACGCACCGAGGAAGAGCGTCAGCAGCACCCCTTGCCAGCCGAGAAAGGCGCCGATCATCGCCATCATCTTGATGTCGCCGCCGCCCATCGCTTCCTGCCGGAGAATCTTTTCGCCGGCAAAGGCGATCACCCAGAGCAGCACAAAACCGGTCGCCGCACCGATCACCGCCGGCAGCCACGCCAGCGCGTGTGGATGGGGAGGCTGCAGCCAGAGCAGCGCCACCGCAAAGAGCAATCCAATGACTGTGCCACCCACCGAGAACTCGTCAGGAATGATGTATTCCCGCGCATCGGTCATCGCGATACCGATCAGCAGCGTACCAAACACGGCCGCCCGCAATGCCTCGAGCTCCGGCCCGTACGTCCAGGCGCACACCGCCCACAGGATACCGACCGCCAACTCCACCAATGGGTAGCGCCAAGGAATCGGCAAGCGGCAATGGCGGCAGCGCGCCCGGAGCACCAGCCAGGAAGCGACCGGGATGTTGTCGTACCAGGCGATCAGGTTGCTGCACTGCGGACAGCGCGACCGCGGCCGCACCACCGACTCAAGCGCCGGCCAGCGCACAATGCAGACGTTGAGGAACGAGCCGAACAGCAGGCCGAAAGCCCCGGCCAAGCCCACCACCATCACCTCAGGACTCATCGTGTCACCTGATAAAGGGCTATTCCCGCCGCAACCGCCACATTGAGCGACTCCGCGCCGGCGCCGATCGGAATGGTGACCCGCCGCGTTGCACGCGCCAGCAACTCGGGATGGGCTCCAGCACCTTCGTTACCGAGCACCAATGCCACGGCAACGCCGGCCATCGGCGTGCTCACCGCTTCGCCTTGCATTTCCAGTGCCCAGACCTCGCCTCCGCTGCGCGAGAGCGCCGTCAGCAGGTCGTCCGCCGCAGCAGGACAGTGCGGCAGGTGAAAGAGCGCGCCCATCGCCGCGCGCACCGCCTTGGGATTGGTCAGGTCGGCGCTGCCGGGAAGCGCAACCAGCCCCGAGGCCCCGAAGGCCGCCGCCGTCCGGGCAATCGCACCGACATTACCGGGATCCTGCACGGCATCGAGGATCACCAGCGGAGCACCGGGCCTGGGGAGGCAATCCGCCAGCTGCCATGCGCCTGGCTGGTAGACCGCGATGATTCCCTGCGGATGCTCAGTGGCGCTTTCACGGGCCAGCGCCTCGTCGGTCAACGCCTCGATTACCACGCCTCGCGCCAGTAGTGCCGCCCGCAACCGGCTGCCGCGCGGCGTCGAATCGAGGCCCGGCGAGGCGACCGCACCCTTGCAGGCGGCGCCCGCCGCTACCATTTCTTCGACCAGTCGCACGCCCTCGGCGAGCGCCAATCCGCGGCGCTCTCGTCCCTTGCGACGGTGCAGGTCACGAATCGTGGTCAGTAGCGGCATGAACACTCGGAGGCAGGATGGCCCAGGCAACACAATCGATCGCCTTGACGATCGCAGGGTCGGACTCGGGTGGCGGCGCCGGCGTGCAAGCCGACCTGAAAACCTTCGCCGCCTTCGGGTGCTTCGGCACCTCGGTGATCACCGCTGTGACGGCGCAAAATACCCTGGGCGTGCATGCGATCCACTCGATCCCGGTCGACATCATCGATGCCCAGCTTCAGGCGCTGGCCAATGACCTGCCGCCGGCGGCATGCAAGACTGGCATGCTCACCTCCGCCGAGGTGATCTCGGTGGTCGCAACCGCGATCCGCGCCAACGGCTGGGCGCATTACGTCTGCGATCCGGTCATGATCGCATCATCGGGCGATGTGCTGGTTGACGATGATGCCCTGATGGCACTCCGGCACTACCTGCTGCCGCTCGCCGCATGCGTGACACCGAATCTTGACGAGGCCGAGGCGCTCACCGGCCTGACGGTGCGCGATCCCGAGGCGATGGTTCGCGCGGGCCAGGCACTCCTCGCCCTCGGCGCGCGCGCGGCCTTGGTCAAGGGCGGCCATCTTGCCAGCGACATCCTGGTCGACGTACTGGTCACCGCCGATCGAATCGAACGCTTCACGCGGAGCCGCGTCGCCACGCGCGCCACCCATGGCACCGGCTGCACGCTGTCAGCGGCGATCACGGCACAGCTCGCACGTGAAGCGCCGATTGTCGACGCGGTACGCAAGGGGATCGAGCATGTGCAACGCGGCATCCGGAATGCGCCACACCTTGGCGCGGGAAACGGGCCGCTCGGCTGACTGGCGCACCGCAACGACCGTCGGCGGGGTCAGATCTCCTGGATCACGCCGGCGACAAGATGCGTCAACTTCTCTGAAATCTGATTGGCCACGTCCATCACTTCGGCATGATTGAGCGTGCCGAAACTGATGCCGGCGGCCGGATTGGTGATCGTCGAAATACCCAGCACCCGCATCCCGCCGGCCCGCGCCACGATCGTTTCGGGCACGGTAGACATGCCCACGGCATCGGCACCAAGGCGCTCAAGCATCCGGATCTCAGCCGGCGTTTCGTAGGTCGGACCGAGCAGCGCGGCGTAGACCCCTTCCGCGAGCGCGACACCTTGCGTCAGCGCTACTCGATGCGCCAGGGCGCGCAATCCGGCATCGTAGGCGACCGTCATGTCCGGAAAGCGCGTTTCGCCAGCGAGCGCTTCGCCTTCGAGCGGATTGCGTCCCGTCAGGTTGAGATGATCGCTGATCAGCATCAACGTCCCTGGCCCGAACGCACGACGGATCCCACCGGCCGCGTTGGTGACAATCAGCGTACTGGCCCCGAGTTCCCGAAAGACCCTCGTCGGCAACGCGGAGACCTGCGCGGTGTGCCCCTCGTACATGTGGAAGCGGCCACTCTGCAGGATTACCGGCACGCCGCCGAGCGTGCCAGCGACAACTTCGCCACGATGACCCTGTACCGTCGGAACATGGAAACCCGGAATGTTGGCGTACGGCACTCGAATGGCATCGACGACCTGATCAGCGAGGCGACCGAGGCCCGACCCGAGTACGATCGCAACCCGTGGTGATGCGTCACCGATGCGCTGGCGGATCGCGTTGGCTGCTGCTGCAATCGCATCGCTGCCGCTGCTCACAGCAGGATCCCGGCGATCGCGGCCGAGAGGAAGTTGGCGAGCGTGCCGGCCAGCATCGCCCGAAAGCCGAGGCGCGCAAGGTCAGCCTTGCGATTGGGAACCAGCGCGCCAATGCCGCCGATCTGGATACCGACCGACGAGAAGTTCGCAAAGCCGGCCAGTGCAAACGACGCGATGGTGAACGACCGCGGATCAAGGGTGCCCTTCATCGGACCAAGCTGGGAGAAGGCGATGAACTCATTCAGCACCGCGCGCGTGCCGAGCAGACCGCCGACCACCCCGCTGTCCTTCCACGACACACCGAGCAGCCATGCGACCGGGCGGCCGATCCACGACAGGACGGTCTGCAGGTCAGCGGGGAACCAGTACATCCAGCTGTGAATCCACGCCATGCCACCATTGAGCAGCGCGATCAACGCGATGAACGAGATCAGCATCGCGATGACATTGAGCATCAGCTGCAGACCCTCACTCGTGCCGCGCGCCGCGGCGTCCAGCACGTTCACGTCGGTGCGGGGAATGTCGACCTTCACGCCGCCGAGCGTCTCGGGCGTCCCGGTTTCCGGTTCGAGGATCTTCGCCATCATGATCGTGCCCGGCGCGGTCATGATGACGGCGGTGAGCAGGTGCCGCGCCTCGATGCCGAATGCGATGTAGGCGGCCATGATCGAGCCCGAGACGTGGGCCATCCCGGCGGTCATGACGGTCATCAGCTCCGACTGCGTCATATTCGGCAGGAACGGCCGGATCGTCAGCGGCGCTTCGGTCTGGCCCATGAAGATGCTCGCGGCGACGTTGAGCGACTCGGCGCCGCTGGCGCGCATCACGCTCCGCATCAGGATCGCGAA